>NZ_JBHJYS010000011.1:0-324642 GCF_042270245.1 Streptomyces sp. NPDC055955 | reverse complement strand
CTGACTCCCAGTCAGCGGGGCTTGTCTTCTCGGCTGTTGGGCCGTTCCGACGTCCCAAACTTTAGCGGATTCCCCCGGCGGTTCCTAATCGGGCCACCGAGTCCACCGCGAATTGAATTCGGGCGCGCCGAATTCACTCCCGGTGGGAGATCGTGCTGCTTGTTTGGGTGCCGCTTGAGCGGCGGAGGTGCTGTCGCGGGGCCGACTGGCCGGGTGACAACTCGGAGGACTCTAGAGATCTCCGGGCCCCGTGTCAATTCGGCCCTACTGGGGCCCCCGGGCCGTCGGGTCCACCGTCGCCTGGTGCTCCTGGGCGAGGTGCTCCTCGGCCTTGAGCCAGGGCAGGAACTGGGCGGGTTTCCGCCAGCCGCACGTGTCGCATCTGATGGCGCGGCGCGGTCCCGAGCTCTGTACCCGCACCGTGTGCTCCCGGCCGTGCTGGTCCCAGCGGCTGACCTTGCTCGTGGTGGTGTTCGGCAGCATGACGCCTCCTCCGCAGCCCCTGTGGGCGTGCGTTCCGCAAGGAGTGTGCAGCAAGAGCAATATCAACAGGGGGGTTTCTGTGATGCGTTGTGCCTCTCTCCGGCGTCCGCGGCCGCCGCAGACGACGGAAGCGGCCCAGGAGCGCGAGGTGCACGCTCCTGGGCCGCTTCCGTGGCGCCTGGTCCCCCAGGGGTGATCAGCAGCCGACGAGACGCGTCGCCAGGTAGCCCTCGATCTGGTCGAGGGAGACACGCTCCTGCTTCATGGTGTCGCGCTCGCGCACCGTGACGGCGTTGTCGTCGAGGGTGTCGAAGTCGACGGTGACGCAGTACGGCGTACCGATCTCGTCCTGACGGCGGTAGCGGCGGCCGATGGCGCCCGCGTCGTCGAAGTCGATGTTCCAGTTCTGGCGCAGCGCGGCGGCGAGTCCCTTGGCCTTCGGAGACAGCTCCGGGTTGCGGGACAGGGGCAGGACCGCGACCTTGACCGGGGCGAGGCGGTGGTCGAAGCGCATGACGGTGCGCTTCTCCATCTTGCCCTTGGCGTTGGGCGCCTCGTCCTCGACGTAGGCGTCGAGCATGAAGGCGAGCATGGAGCGGCCGACACCGGCGGCGGGCTCGATGACGTACGGGGTGTAACGCTCGCCGGCTTCCTGGTCGAAGTAGGAGAGGTCCTGGCCCGAGGCCTTGGAGTGCGCGGAGAGGTCGTAGTCCGTGCGGTTGGCGACGCCCTCGAGCTCGCCCCACTCGCTCCCGCCGAAGCGGAAGCGGTACTCGATGTCAGCGGTGCGCTTGGAGTAGTGGGAGAGCTTCTCCGCCGGGTGCTCGAACCAGCGCATGTTCTCTTCGCGCATGCCGAGGCCGGTGTACCAGTTCCAGCGCTGCTCCATCCAGTACTCCTGCCACTTCTCGTCCTCGCCCGGCTTGACGAAGAATTCCATCTCCATCTGCTCGAACTCGCGGGTGCGGAAGATGAAGTTGCCGGGCGTGATCTCGTTGCGGAAGCTCTTGCCCATCTGGGCGATGCCGAACGGCGGCTTGCGACGCGAGGTCTGCTGGACGCTGGCGAAGTTGGTGAAGATGCCCTGGGCGGTCTCGGGGCGCAGGTAGGCGATGGAGCCGCTGTCCTGCGTGGGGCCGAGGTGCGTGGAGAGCAGGCCCGAGAACTGCTTGGGCTCGGTGAAGGTGCCCTTGTTGCCGCAGTTGGGGCAGTTGAGGTCGGTGAGGCCGTTCTCCGGCAGCTTGCCGTGCTTGGCCTCGTACGCCTCCTCCAGGTGGTCCGCGCGGTACCGCTTGTGGCAGGAGGTGCACTCGGTGAGCGGGTCGGTGAACGTGGCGACGTGACCGGAGGCCTGCCAGACCTCGGTCGCCAGGATCACGGACGAGTCGATACCGACGACGTCCTCGCGCGAGGTGACCATGTAGCGCCACCACTGGCGCTTGAGGTTTTCCTTCAGTTCGACGCCCAGCGGCCCGTAGTCCCAGGCGGCGCGCTGGCCGCCGTAGATCTCGCTGCACGGGTAGACGAAGCCACGGCGCTTGCTCAGGCTGACGATGGTGTCGATCTTGTCGGCGGCCACGGTGCTCTCTTCATTACGACGACGACGAAGCTGCTGCTTCAGAGCGAATGCGAATGCTTCAGGTTACCGGCGGCGTGGGGCTCCGGATCAAATCGGTTGGAGGTCCGCAGCCCGGGCTGGGGTGGGATGCCCGTTTCGGTGTGATCACGGCGACCGCTTGTTGACAATCGTTTCCAGATTTGTTGAAAATGAGTGTCATGAACGTACGACGCCTCATACCCACCGCCGCCGTCGCCTCCGTCACCGTGCTCGGCATCACGGGCCTGTCGGCCTGCTCCGCCGCCTCGGGTGACGGCAGGAACAGCGACGGCAAGCTCGCGGTGGTGGCGTCGTTCTATCCGATGCAGTACCTCGCGCAGCAGATCGGCGGGGACCACGTCGCCGTCACCAATCTGACCAAGCCCGGCCAGGAGCCGCACGACCTGGAGCTCAGCGCGAAGCAGACCGCGCAGCTTCAGGACGCGGGTGTCGCCCTCTATCTCAAGGGCCTCCAGCCGGCCGTCGACGACGCGATACAGCAGTCCGGGATCAGGACCAAGGTCGATGCCGCCTCGCTGACGCAGCTGGAGAAGCACGGCACCGAGGTCGGCGGGCACGCCGCGGAGCACGACCACGAGCACGGCGGCGAGGGCGGCCGGGATCCGCACATCTGGCTGGACCCGGTGAAGTACGCCGAGGTCGCCAAGGGTGTGGGCAAGGCCTTCGAGAAGGCCGACCCGGATCACGCGGCGGCGTACCGGAAGAACACCGCGGCGCTGGTCGGCAAGCTCGACGGGCTGAACACGCGGTTCGAGGACGGACTGAGGAACACCGATTCGAAGGTGTTCATCACGACCCACGCGGCCTTCGGCTATCTGGCGGAGCGGTACGGGCTCACCGAGGAGGCCATCAGCGGCCTCGATCCGGAGAGCGAGCCCAGCGCGGCGCGTGTGAAGGACCTCCAGAACATGGCGAAGGCCGACGGGGTGACCACGGTCTTCTACGAGACCCTCGTCAGCGACAGGACGGCGAAGACCCTCGCTGGTGACTCGGGCCTCAAGACCGATGTGCTCGACCCGCTCGAGGGCATCACCGACCGGTCCAAGGGCGACGACTACATCCAGGTCATGGAGTCGAACCTGAAGGCCCTGCAGACGGCGCTCGGCGCCAAGTGACCACGGAGGGAAGCGGTATGGACACATCGGTGCAGGCCGGCGAGCCCGTCATAGCCCTGCGCAGTGTGACGGCCGAGCTCGGCTCACGTCCGGTGCTGCGCGGCATCGACCTGATCGTGCGGCGCGGTGAGGTCGTGGCCCTGCTTGGTGCCAACGGTTCGGGCAAGTCGACGGCCGTGCGCACCGTGATCGGCCAGGTGCCCGTCAGCGGAGGCGAGGTCGAGATCTTCGGTACGCCGCGTCGGCGGTTCCGGGACTGGGCGCGGGTGGGTTACGTGCCGCAGCGGACGACCGCCGCGGGCGGGGTGCCGGCCACGGTCACCGAGGTCGTGTCCTCGGGGCGGCTGTCGCGGGCGCGCTTCGGTCTGCTGCGCAGGACGGACCGTGAGGCGGTGCGCCGGGCGCTGGACCTGGTCGGGATGGCCGACCGTGCCAAGGACTCGGTGGACGCGCTCTCCGGCGGCCAGCACCAGCGCGTCCTCATCGCGCGCGCCCTGGCCTCCGAGCCCGAGCTGCTGATCATGGACGAGCCGATGGCGGGCGTCGACCTGGCGAGCCAGGAGATCCTCGCGAAGACGCTGCGGGCGCAGGTCGAGGCCGGCGCGTCCGTGCTGCTCGTCCTGCATGAGCTGGGTCCGCTGGAGCCGCTGATCGACCGTGCGGTCGTGCTGCGCGACGGCTGCGTCCTGCACGACGGGCCGCCGCCGGAGGCGGTCGGCCAGCACGCGCTGCCGGGCCACGACCACGTCCACCCGCACACCTCGGATCTCACCCCCGTACGCACAGGACTGCTGAGCTGACATGGAATTCCTCGACTCCGCCTTCATGCAGCGCGCCCTGCTCGCCGCGGTCCTGGTGGGCATCACCGCCCCCGCGATCGGCATCTATCTCGTCCAGCGCCGGCAGGCCCTGATGGGTGACGGCATCGGCCATGTGGCGATGACGGGCGTCGGTCTCGGCTTTCTGCTCTCCACGTCGCCCGTGTGGATGGCGATGGCCGTCTCCGTCGTCGGCGTGGTGATCATGGAGCTGATCCGCTGGTACGGGAAGACCCGCGGCGACATCGCGCTCGCGATGCTCTTCTACGGAGGTATGGCGGGCGGCGTGATGCTGATCAATCTCGCCCCCGGCGGTTCCACGGCGAACCTGCAGAGTTATCTCTTCGGCTCGCTGTCGACGGTCTCGCAGAGCGACCTCGTGTCGATCTGCGTCCTCGCCGGATTCGTCGCCGTGGTCACGATCGGTCTGCGCAGGCAGCTGTTCGCGGTCAGCCAGGACGAGGAGTTCGCCCGGGTCACCGGCTTGCCGGTGCGCGTCCTGAACCTGCTCGTCGCGGTGACGGCGGCCGCGACCGTCACCGTCGCGATGCGCGTCGTGGGTCTGCTCCTGGTGTCCGCGCTGATGGTGGTCCCGGTGGCGGCCGCGCAGCAGCTCACCCGGAGCTTCGCGGCGACGTTCGCGATCGCCGTCGCCATCGGCGTCACCACGACGCTGGGCGGCACGATCACCAATTACTACGTCGAGATCCCGCCCGGCGCGACGATCGTGCTGCTGACCATCGCGGCATTCATCGTCTTCAGCCTGATCGCCACTCCGCTGGCCAGGCGCCGGGCGCGGGCGGCGGCGAGCGCGGCGGGCGACCCGGCGGAGTGCGCGATTCCAGGCCGGATCCCCGGTCAGGCCCGGGTCGAGGTCTGACCCGGGCACCGTGCGGCCTGGCACAATGGGCCGCCGGCAGTAAATCCGAGGAGGCAACAGTGGGAGCCCCGGTTCGAGGCAGGTCGACCCGCCAGCGTGCGGCCGTGGCGGCGGCGCTCGACGAGGTGGACGAGTTCCGCAGTGCCCAGGAGCTCCACGACGTCCTCAAGCACAAGGGTGACTCGGTGGGCCTGACGACCGTCTACCGCACCCTGCAGTCCCTCGCCGACGCGGGCGAGGTCGATGTCCTGCGCACGTCGGACGGCGAGGCCGTCTACCGGCGCTGTTCCAGCGGTGAGCACCACCATCACCTGGTGTGCCGGGTGTGCGGCAAGGCCGTCGAGGTCGAGGGCCCGGCCGTGGAGAAGTGGGCCGAGGCGATCGCCGCGGAGCACGGATACGTGAACGTGGCGCACACGGTGGAGATCTTCGGTACGTGCGCGGAGTGCTCCGCGGGCTGAGCGTTTCCGCCTCCGCGTCCGCCGGTTGCGTCTCGGCGGCGACCGCGACTCCCGTCGTGCGGTCGCCCCCACCGGCTGGTCAGATACGGCTGATGTGCCGGTCGAGCAGTGCCCGCAACGTGTCCACTCCCCCGGCCTCCCGCGCTCCGCGCTTGGGCAGCACCGTCAGGCAGGACGCGTTCTTGTCGGCGCTGAGCAGGACGAAGGTGTCCCGGGTCTCGGCGTAGCGCGAGGCGGCGGTCCAGTTCAGCGCGTTGGAGCCGCCCGCGTTGGTGACGGTGACGCCCCGGTCGTCGGCCAGGGTCCGGCAGCCGCCGTGACGGATGGCCAGCTTGAGGAACTGGCGCACCATGAGCAGGGGCCGGAGCACCCCGAGCGCGACCACGGCGTAGACCCCGAGGGCCAGCTGGAAGTCCGGTCCCCTGCCGTCGGCCAGCCGCAGCACGGCGCTCGCGGCCATGAGCACCGCGACGACCGCTGTGATGATCCGCAGCCGGCGCTCGGCGGCCGACACCTTCGCCCGCGCCCGCAGCGCTTGTCTCATGTCCTGCCGCGTCAGCTGGTACTCCAGCTCGACGCGCACCCCCACCGTCGGTTCGACGTGTTCCACGGTCCCTCCCCTGGACCTCGGCAGATGATCAAGGGGAGAGTAGCCGGGGACCCTGTCGCGTCACTCCCCGGTGTCGCCCGCCGCCGGCGGCTGCTGCTCGTTCGGGATCGCTCCGCCGAAGCGGCGGTCCCGGGAGGCGTACTCGTGGCAGGCGCGCCACAGGTCACGGCGGTCGAAGTCGGGCCACAGGACGTCCTGGAAGACCATTTCGGCGTAAGCGCTCTGCCACAGAAGGTAGTTGGAGGTGCGCTGCTCGCCGCTGGGGCGCAGGAACAGGTCGACGTCCGGCATGTCCGGGTAGTAGAGGTACTTCGCGAAGGTCTTCTCGCTGACCTTCGACGGGTCGAGGCGGCCCGCCTTCACGTCCTCGGCGATGGCCTGCGCGGCGTCGGCGATCTCGGCGCGGCCGCCGTAGTTCATGCAGAAGTAGAGGGTCAGCTTGTCGTTGCCCTTGGTCTGCTCCTGGGAGATCTCCAGCTCCTGGGCGACCGACTTCCACAGCTTGGGCATGCGGCCCACCCAGCGCACCCGTACGCCCAGCTCGTCGAGCTGGTCGCGGGTCTTGCGGATGAAGTCGCGGTTGAAGTTCATGAGGAAGCGGACCTCGTCGGGTGAGCGCTTCCAGTTCTCCGTGGAGAAGGCGTAGAGCGAGATCGCGCCGACGCCCATCTCGATCGCGCCCTGGAGGACGTCCATGACCCGCTCGGCGCCGACCTTGTGGCCCTCCGTGCGCGGCAGCCCGCGCTCCTTCGCCCACCGGCCGTTGCCGTCCATCACGATGGCGACATGCTCCGGCACCAGCTCGCCGGGGATCTTCGGCGGCCGCGCGCCCGTCGGGTGCGGTTCGGGCGTCTTGTACTCACGGCGGGACCGTCCGAGGATTCCGCGACGTGCCATGTGGGCTCTCCCCTAGCTCAGTTCTAGCTTTTCTCTACGTAACGCAGGGAGCGCAGTCCGCGCTCCAGGTGCCAGTGCAGATACGCCGACACCAGTCCGCTGCCCTCTCTCACGAAGCGTGCCTCGCACGCGTCCGCCGTCTCCCAGTCGCCGGTCAGCAGCGCGCCGAGGAGGCCGAGGGCCTGCGGTGAGGGTACGACGCTGCCCGGTACCCGGCAGTCGACGCAAACCGAGCCGCCCGCGCCGACGGAGAAGAACCGGTTGGGGCCCGGGAGGCCGCACTTCGCGCAGTCACCGAAACTCGGGGCGTAGCCGTTCACTGCGAGGGAGCGCAGCAGGAAGGCGTCGAGGACGAGGTGGGGTTCGTGCTCGCCTCTGGAGAGGGTCCGCAGTCCGCCCACCAGGAGCAGGTACTGCTGGACGGCAGGCTCGCCCTCGTGGTCGGTGAAGCGCTCGGCGGTCTCCAGCATGGCGGTGCCGGCGGTGTAGCGGGCGTAGTCGCTGACGATGCCGCCGCCGTACGGGGCGATGGTCTCGCTCTGGGTGCACAGGGGCAGCCCGCGCCCGATCAGCTCGTTGCCCCGCGCGAAGAACTGCACGTCGACGTGCGAGAAGGGTTCGAGCCGGGCGCCGAACTTGGACTTGGTGCGCCGCACACCGCGCGCCACGGCGCGCACGCGCCCGTGGTTGCGGGTGAGCAGCGTGATGATGCGGTCGGCTTCACCCAGCTTCTGGGTGCGCAGCACGATGCCGTCGTCGCGGAACAGGCTCATCGCACGCCCCCGCGAAGCTCCGGCCGGGGGTACGGGGGTCGCCCCCCGGGAGAGAACAGCAGGATGCGGTCCGCTTCACCCAGCCTCTGGGTGCGCAGCACGATGCCGTCGTCGCGGAACAGGCTCATGGGCCCATTCTCGCCTACGCCTCAGGAGTGGAGTCGGGGGACCTGTGAAGGGGTGGGGTCAGGTGACCTCGCCGCGGCTCCTGGCGTTCGCGTAGGCCGTTGCCGCCCGCAGCCGCTCGGAGGTCGTCGCCACCCGCACCGTGTCCGGGGCGCAGTCCCATTCGCGGCCGCCTCCGAAGGGCCGGAGCTGAACGTACGGACCCTCGTGCCCCATGACCCGGCCCACCTGGCCGGTGCTGATGTCGACGGCGTAAGAACCGATTGGCGGCTTCATCGGCGTTGGCTCCTGTCCATACGTTCCGTGCGTTTCCCGGCGGGCGGCGGCGTCAACCGAAACAACGGCCCCATTCCACGACCGGACACGGGACGTGGCGCTGAATCGTCGGCGCTGTGACGCGAGAGGTAATTCCTGACCTCCGCCGCGGGTATTCTCCCAGCTCTTCCCGCGCCTGGGACCGCATGCCCGGGCCGCCGTTCCGCCCACGTCAGATGGCTCCCCGCCGCTGTCGAATTTCACGCTTCCCGCACCGGCGGGTACGCGTGCCAATTAGAGTGGGAAGGACCTCTGGGCTCTATGCGGCGAGCCAATTCGAACACCCCATTCGGAACGGGGATGCTCGATACTGTTTGCATCAGGGGGAATGTGTGCGCGTAACTCCACAGGAATCCGGCGCGCTCACTCGACGCCTCTCGTCTCCTGTTCCGCGCGTGCCTCGATGCCCCGGAAGTGATGTGCCATGGCCCGCTGCGCGCCGGCGGCGTCCCGGGCGCGCAGGGCCGTGACGATGTCGCGGTGGCGGCTGACGGTGACGTCGGGATCGGGGTCGCTGGACCAGGAGCGCGCGCCGGCGACACGGTCGAAGACGTTCCAGAACGCGCCGAGGAGCTGCGGGATCAGCTCGTTGCCCAGCGAGCGGTAGAGGGTTTCGTGGAAGTCCCGGTCGAGGTCGGCGAAGGGCTCGTCGGCCTGGCCCGCGGCGGCCATCTTCCGGACGATGGCGTCGAGCCGGTCGAGGATCTCCGGGGGGAGCGGGGCCGCGGCGACCCTGCGGATCAGCCCCTCCTCGAGGATCTCGCGGACCTGGAGGATCTCGGCGAGGGCGTGCGCGTCGGAGGCGGGCCGCAGCAGGGTGCGGAAGGTGAGGCCGTCGGCGAGCGGGGTGAGGGAGGCCTGGCCGACATAGGTGCCGTAGCCGTGTCTGATCTCGACGATGTCGAGCGCCTGGAGGGCCTTGAGGGACTCCCGTACGGAGTTTCTGCTGACGCCGAGCGACTCCATCAACTCGGCCTCGGTGGGCAGCAGTTCACCGGGTCGCAGCCCTTGGTCGAGGATGAGCTGCGTGACCGCGCGCTGCACTTGCTGGCTGACGCGGCGGTGCCGTATCGCCGGGTTCCTGGGCTCCTCAGACATGCGCCGCATCGTAGGCGCAGCAGACGTCCCACGTCCCATGTCGGAACCAAACTTCTTCCCGTCCGGCGCCCGGGACCCTCCGGGCTTCTGTGCGCGATCTCTTGACCGGCCCTCGCGGCGCTCTTATGGTCACGTCGCTACCAAGACGTAGGACGTTGGATCTCCGCGCATCTCCCTCTCTGGAGGCACCATGAGCGACCACGAGCCGACCGGCCGCCGATCCTTCCTCAAGTACACCGGCGCCCTCGGCGCGGCCGCTGCCCTCTCCACCTCCCTGTCGGCCTGTTCGTCCGGGCCGAAGTCCACCAACGACACGGGCGGCGGCAAGGGCGGCGGAGCCTCGCTGACCGCGGTCATCGGGTACGGCAACGACGGAAGCTGGGACCCGACGCAGACCGCGTCGGCCTTCGCCATGGCCGGCAACCAGCACATCTACGAAGGGCTCCTCGACACCGACCCGATCACGCGCGAGCCGTACGCGGCGCTCGCCACGAAGGTGCCGACGGACGCCGAACTGGCCACCACGTCCTGGAAGTTCACCCTGCGCGCGGGCGCGAAGTGGCACGACGGCAAGCCCGTCACCGCGGACGACGTCGTGTTCGTCTTCGACCGGATCCTCGACCCGGGCACGCAGTCGCTCGCCAAAGGTTTCTTCGAGAGCTGGCTCAAGGAGGTCAGGAAGACGGGTGACGACTCCGTCGAGCTCGTCCTCAAGTTCCCGTTCCCGGACGGGGCCGCGCGGCTGACCCTCGCCAAGATCATGCCGAAGCACGTGTTCTCGAAGCCGGGCGCGTGGGACGACGCGACCAAGGGCAAGGCGGTCGGCTCGGGCCCGTACAGGCAGACCTCGCACCAGCCGAAGACGAACACCACGTTCGAGGCGTTCGCGGACTACAACGGGCCGCGCAAGGCGTCGTTCAAGAAGATGAACTGGCTGACCATCGTGGACGCGGCGCCCCGCGTCGCGAAGATCTCCGGGGGCAGCGCGGACGCGCAGATCGCGGACAACATCCCGTACGCGAACATCGCGCAGCTGAAGAAGGGCGGCCTCACCGTCGAGGGCGGGGCCGGGATGAACAACCTCTTCCTGATGTTCAACACCGCGCACAAGCCGTTCGACGACGTGCGGGTGCGTCAGGCCCTGCACTACGCCATCGACAAGCAGAAGATGATCGAGGTCGCGCTCAAGGGGCACGGAAAGGCGTCGAGTTCGTTCCTCAACGAGGGCAACCCCGACCACCGGCCGGCGAAGACGGTGTACGACTACGACCCCGAGAAGGCGAAGAAGCTCCTCAAGGACGCCGGGGTCAGTGGGCTCACCGTCTCCCTGATGTCCGTCAACGTGTCGTGGATCATGGACTGCCTGCCGACGATCAAGGCGTCGTGGGACGCGATCGGCGTGAAGACCACGCTCGATCCGCAGGAGACCACGGCCGTCTTCACGAAGATGGACCAGAAGAAGGACTACCAGATCGTGGCGGCCGCCTCGAACCCCAACCAGTTCGGGCTCGACGCCGACCTGATCATGCATTACAACTACGGCCCCTCGAACCTGTGGATGGGCTACGCGCGCTGGGCGGACAGCTCCGACGCCAAGCACCTCTTCAAGCTGATGGACCAGGCCACGCGCGAGCCGGACCCGGCGAAGAAGAAGACGATGATCCAGGAGTACATCGACGTCGTCGCCGAGCAGGCCGTGCTCTACCCGGTCGTGCACAACGAGCTGATGACGGCCTGGGACCCGAAGAAGATCACCGGTGTGCAGGCGCAGCCCTATCCCGGGATCAACGTGCTCAAGGCCAAGCCCGCGTAACGCGCCTTTCCCGCGAAGGAGTTCGTGCCCGTGGTCGTGATCGCCAGAATTCTGGCCCGCCGCCTGGTCCTGCTCGTGCCGCTGCTGCTCGGCATCGTCCTGTTCGTGTTTCTCGTCATGCGGTTCTCGGACAGCGACCCGGCGTCGGCGTTCTTCCAGGGCGCCAATCCGACGCCGCAGCAGCTGCACGACTTCCGGGAGCGCAACGGGCTGCTCGATCCGCTGCCCGTGCGGTACTTCCACTTCGTGGGCGATCTCGTCCGGGGCGACATGGGCGTCAGCGCCCTGACCCGGCAGCCGGTGGTCGACCAGGTGACCACCGCGCTGCCGCTGACGCTGCAACTGACGTTCCTCGGCCTCGCGGTCGCGGTCGTGGTGTCCCTGGTGCTCGGTGTCACGGCGGCCATCCACCGCGACCGGCTCCTCGACCAGATCATCCGCGTCGTGTCGCTGACGGGCGTGGCGGCGCCCGGGTTCTGGCTGGCGCTGCTGATGATCCAGTATCTGGCGGTCGGGCAGGGCTGGTTCCCGACCGGCGGCTACATCAACCCGGCGGACTCCTTCACGGGCTGGCTCACGTGCATGACGCTCCCGGCGCTCTCGCTGTCCCTGCCCGTCGCGGCGCAGCTGACGCGCATCGTGCGTACGGCGGTCGTCGAGGAGCTGGACAAGGACTACGTCCGTACGGCGATCGGCAGCGGGCTGCCGCCGGTCGTCGTGGTGGGGCGCAACGTGCTGCGCAACGCCCTGATCAATCCGCTGACCGTGCTCGGACTGCGGGTCGGCTATCTGCTGGGCGGGGCGGTCGTCACGGAGACGATCTTCTCCCTGCCGGGGATGGGGAAGCTGATGATCGACGCGGTGAAGAACGGTGACCCGGCGGTGGTCCAGGGGGTCGTCCTGACGACGGCCGTCGGGTTCGTCGTCGTCAACCTCGCCATCGACATCCTGTATCTGATGGTCAACCCGCGGCTCAGGGGGGCGCAGAGCTAGATGGTCACCTCCCGCAAGGCGCTCACCGAGGCGCTGTCCCGGCCGGGCGTCCGGCTGCGCTCCCTGCGCCGGCTGCCCGTCCTGTCCCGGATCGCGGTCGCCGTGGTCGCGGTCGTCGTCCTCATGGCGCTGTTCGCGCCGCTGCTCGCGCCCCACGACCCGCTCGACCAGCAGCCGCAGACCGACGGCACCGGGCACCCGTCGGGCAGTCACTGGATGGGCCAGGACAGCCTGGGCCGCGACATCCTCAGCCGGCTGATGTACGGGGCCCGCTGGTCGCTGGCCATCGGGCTCGGCGCGACGCTGCTCGCGCTGGTGGTGGGCGCGGTGCTCGGCGCGCTCGCGGCGACGTCGCGCAAGGCGGTGGACGAGACGCTGATGCGCTGCCTCGACGTCGTGATGGCGTTCCCCGGGATCGCGCTCGCGGCCGTCCTCGTCGCCGTGTTCGGGGGCGGCATCCCCGTACTCATCTGCGCGATCGCGTTCCTGTTCACTCCGCCCGTCGCCCGTGTCGTGCGGGCCAACGTGCTCGACCAGTACGGCGAGGACTACGTGACGGCCGAGCGGGTCATCGGGGCGCGCACGCCGCACATCGTGCTGCGGCACGTCGCGGTCAACTGCGCGGCGCCGGTCCTGGTGTTCTGCACGGTGCAGGTCGCGGAGGCCATCGTCTTCGAGGCGTCGCTGTCGTTCATCGGGGCGGGGGTCCGGCCGCCCGACCCGTCGTGGGGCAGTGTCATCGCGGACGGCAAGAACATGGTCCTGATCGGGGGCTGGTGGGCGACCGTCTTCCCCGGCCTGCTGATGCTGCTCACGGTGCTCGCGCTCAACATCCTGTCCGAGGGCGTGTCCGACGCGTGGGCCGCGCCCGCCGCGCGGGACGTGTCCGGTGCCGAGGCGGACCGTCTCGAAGCGCCGAAGCCCGGCAGCGGCACGGTCCTCGAACTGCCCGGCCTCACCGAGGCCGCCACCCGGTTGAGGTCCCGTGCCCGGCCCCTGCCCGAGGGTGACCCCGTCCTCCAGGTCACCGATCTCGCGATCGGCTTCGACGCGCGGCACGGCGGCGTGGACATCGTCGACGGCATCACGTTCGACGTGCGGCCCGGTGAAGTCCTCGGCCTGGTCGGTGAGTCGGGGTGCGGCAAGTCGCTGACCGCGCTGACCGTGATGGGCCTCGAACCCAAGGGCGCACGGATCCGCGGCCGGGTCACCTTCGACGGCCAGGAGCTGGTCGGCCGCGCGCCGGGCGCCCGGCGCCGACTCCTCGGCCACGACATGGCGATGATCTACCAGGACGCCCTGTCGTCCCTGAATCCGGCGATGACCGTACGCTCCCAGCTCAAGCAGGTCGTACGCCGCGGTGGCCGGCGCACCCCGGCCGAACTGCTCTCCCTCGTCGGTCTCGACCCCGAGCGGACCCTGCGCAGCTATCCGCACGAGCTGTCGGGCGGGCAGCGCCAGCGCGTCCTGATCGCGATGGCCCTGTCGCGCAGCCCGAAGCTGATCGTCGCCGACGAGCCGACGACCGCGCTCGACGTGACCGTGCAGGCGCAGGTCATCGAGCTGCTGCTGCGGCTGCGCGAGGAGCTGGGCTTCGCGCTGATCCTCGTCTCGCACGACCTGGCGCTCGTCGCCGACGTCACGGACCGGGTGGTCGTGATGTACGGCGGGCAGATCGTGGAGACGGGCGTGACGGCGGACCTCGTCGAGGCGCCCACCCACCACTACACGCGCGGGCTGCTCGGCTCGGTCCTCTCACTGGAGACGGCGGCGGACCGGCTGACGCAGATCAGGGGCGTCGTGCCGTCGCCGGCCGACTTCCCGGCGGGCTGCCGCTTCGCCGACCGGTGCCCGATGGCGAGCGAGGTGTGCCGGACGACGGCGCCCGACCTGCTCGGCGGCCGGCGGCACGCGTCGGCCTGTCACCATCCGGCGGTGGTCCCACCGCCCACGGTTCCGGCTCCCCGGGGAAGCGAGGCTCTGAAGTGACGGATCCCGTGGTCGAGTTGAGGGACGCCCATGTGGTGCACCGGGCCCGCTCCGGCGGCCTGTTCACCCGCGACCGGGTCTACGCCCTCACCGGCGCCGACCTGTCCGTGGCGCCCGGCGAGACGGTCGGCGTGGTGGGCGAGTCGGGCTGTGGCAAGTCGACCCTCGCCAAGGTCCTCGTGGGGGTGCAGCGCCCGACGTCCGGCACGGTCGTCGTGGACGGCCACGACCTGTGGACCATGAAGCCGGGCGAGCGGCGCGCCACCGTCGGCGAGGGCGTCGGCATGATCTTCCAGGATCCGTCGACGGCCCTGAACCGGCGCCTGACCGTCCGCCAGATCCTGCGCGACCCCCTCGACGTCCACCGCCGCGGCACACCCGCCACACGCGCGGAACGCGTACGGGAGCTGATGTCCCTGGTCGGGTTGCCGGGGGCGCTCGCCGGGGCGCTGCCCGGGCAGTTGTCGGGAGGGCAGCGCCAGCGTGTGGCCATCGCCCGCGCGCTGGCGCTCGAACCCGCGCTGGTCGTGGCGGACGAGCCGACGAGCGCGCTCGACGTGTCGGTGCGGGCGCAGATCCTGAACCTGCTGCTCGACCTGAAGGAACGCCTCAGCCTCGCCCTCGTGTTCGTCTCGCACGACATCCAGACGGTGCGGCGCATGAGCGACCGCGTGATCACGATGTATCTGGGCCGGATCGTGGAGGAGTCGCCGTCGGACGACGTGCTCGACCGGGCCAGGCACCCGTACACCCGTGCGCTGTTCTCGGCGACGCCCGGTCTGCTCGCCCCGATCGACCCGATCCCGCTGGTCGGCCCGGTGCCGTCGGCCACGCATCCGCCGAGCGGCTGCCCGTTCCGCACGCGGTGCTGGAAGGCCGACGCGATGTGCGCGGAGTCGATGCCGGAGTTCGAGCAGGGCGGTGAGGGGCATCGTTTCCGCTGTCACCATCCCGTGCGCGAGGGGCAGTCCACGCACGAACTCGTCCAGGAGGTCTCATGACGCCACTCACCCCGCTGACCGGAGTCGTCCCGCCCGTCTGCACGCCCCTGACCCCGGACAACGAGGTGGACGTCGGTTCCCTCGTACGCCTTGTCGACCACCTCGTCGCGGGTGGCGTCGACGGACTCTTCGTGCTCGGCTCCTCCAGTGAGGCGGCCTTCCTGCCCGACCGGCACCGCAAAGTGGTCGTCGACACCGTCGTGGGTCACGTCGCCGGTCAGCTGCCCGTCCTGGCCGGGGCGATCGACATGGCGACCTTGCGCGTCCTCGACCACGCCCGTACGGCGGCGGAGGCGGGCGCGGACGCGATCGTCGCCACGGCGCCCTTCTACACGCGCACCCACCCGGCCGAGATCGCCCGCCACTTCCGGCTCCTTGCCGAACGGTGCGGCCTGCCGGTGTTCGCCTACGACCTGCCGGTGTCGGTGCACTCCAAACTGGGCGCCGACCTCGTCCTCGACCTGGCCGCCGACGGGACGCTCGCCGGCCTGAAGGACTCCAGCGGTGACGAGGGCGCGTTCCGCGAGGTGGTCGTCGGCGCGCGCTCGCGCGCCGACATCACGGGGTTCAGCGTCCTGACCGGGTCCGAGCTGACCGTGGACTCGGCGCTCGCGATGGGCGCGGACGGGGTGGTACCGGGGCTCGGGAACGTCGATCCGGCCGGATACGCGCGGCTGTACGCGTACTGCCGGGCCGGTGACCGGGAGCGGGCGCGCGGCGAGCAGGAGCGGCTGTGTGCGCTGTTCCGGATGGTGCGGGTGGGGGATCCGGCGCGGATGGGCGGGAGTTCGTCCGCGCTCGGGGCGTTCAAGGCGGCCCTGTATCTGCGGGGCGTGATCGACTGCCCCCTGACGGCGGATCCACAGATCCCGCTGTCCGCGGAGGAGATCGAACGGGTGGGGAAGTTCCTCGCGGCGGCGGGTCTGCTGTAGCGCGGCGGTCAGGCGCCACCCGGCTCGATCAGTCCCGACTCGTAGGCCACGATGACGAGTTGGGCCCTGTCGCGCGCGCCCAGCTTGCCCATGATGCGGCTCACGTGCGTCTTCGCCGTGAGTGGGCTGAGGCCGAGGACCTCGGCGGCCTCCGTGTTGGTGAGGCCGCGTGCCACGAGGGTCAGGACCTGGCGCTCGCGGTCGGTGAGCGCGGCGAGGCCGGGCGGGACGGGCCCGGGTTCGGCCGGGGCGCGCAGGACGCGGGCGATCAGGCGGGCCGTGGGGCCGGGCGACAGCAGGGACTCGCCGGCGGCCACGACGCGGATGGCGTCGAGGAGTTCGGCCGGCTTGGTGTCCTTGACGAGGAATCCGGACGCGCCCGCCCGCAGCGCCTCGACGACGTGTTCGTCGGTGTCGTACGTCGTCAGCATCAGGACCTTGACGCCCGCGAGGTCCTCGTCGGCGGCGAGCAGGCGGGTCGCCTCGATGCCGTCGAGGTCGGGCATGCGGATGTCCATGACGATCAGGTCGGCACGGTGTGTGCGGGCCTGTTCCACGGCCTCGCGGCCGGTACCGGCCTGGCCGACGACCTCCATGTCGGGCGCCGACTCGACGAGCATCGCGAACGCGGCCCGTACGAGGGTCTGGTCGTCGGCGAGGAGTACGCGCACGGGCTGGGCCCCGGTCACTGTGCCACCCCGGTCGGCAGGACCGCCGCGACTTCGAATCCGCCCTGGGCGCGCGGCCCGGCGTCGAGGGTGCCGCCGACGCTGCGGGCCCGCTCGCGCATGCCGAGCAGGCCGAAGCCCGCGGGCCGGCCCGGCTCGGGCGAGGACGAGGACGGTGACGAGGGCGGCGCCGTGCCGTCGTCGGCGACACGCAGGTGGAGGGCATCGCCCCGGCTGCGGATGCCGACGCGGACGGTGAGTCCGGGACCGCCGTGCCGGACGGCGTTCGTGAGTGCCTCCTGCACGATGCGGTAGGCCGCGGCGCCCACGGCGGGCGGCGCCTCCACGTTCTCGACGGACAGGTCGACGGTGGCTCCGGCGGTGCGGGCGGCCTCGGCGAGGTCGGGCAGGCCGTCGAGCCCGGGGAGCGGGCCGCGGCCGTCGTCGGGGCCGGCGCGCAGCACTTCGAGGGTGGCCCGCAGTTCGCCGCGGGCGGTGCGACAGGTCTCGGCGATGTCGTCGAGCGCCTTGGCGACGGCGGCGCGGTCCAGGCGGTCCGGGTCGGCGTGCAGGACGTGGGCGGCCACCGAGGTCTGGACGCCGACGAGGGTGATGCTGTGGGCGAGCAGGTCGTGCAGGTCGCGGGCGACGCGCAGCCGCTCCTCCGCGACCCTGCGCCGGGCTTCCTCCTCACGGGTGCGTTCGGCTCGCTCGGCGCGCTCCACGACCGAGGCGACGTACTGGCGGTGGACACGGACGATGACGCCCACCAGCAGGAACGCGACGATCCAGCCGGAGATCCGCAGCGCCTGCGTGCCCTCGTTCATGCCCTCGCCGAACTTGACGCCGAGCATGATGCCGAGGACGCCGGCGCCGAGGAACAGGGTGCGCAGGGGACGCCCTGTCGCGGCGACCGTGTAGAGGGCGGTCATGGAGACGGCCATCGGCGCCGTGTGGTTGTAGTCGAGCGCGTGGTACGGCGCCACGCAGACGACGAGGCCGAGGAACGCCCGCACCGGCGCCCGCCGCCGGAACGCCGACGGGACGTGCGCGGCCATGAGCAGGGCCCAGCCGAGCGCGTCGGGCTGACGGCCGTTGCCGCTCGTCGTCAGCGCGATCACGACGGCGGCGACCGCCATGACGGCGGCGAGGAGCGTGTCCTCGCGCAGGGTCCGGGCGGCGCTGACGTCGCGCCGGCCGAGGCCCGGGACCAGGATGTGTTTGACGTCCACCGGTTCATCTTCCGTCAGGAGGGCGCGGAGGACGCCCCTCCGGGGAGTGAGGGGCGCCGTACGGTCAGGGGGCGGGCGCGAGGGTGCGCTCCGGTTCCTCCGCCGGTGGCTGGGGCTGCGGCTTCCTGGACAGCGGCCCGGGCCACCACACCGTACGGCCGAGGGCCATGCTCGCCGACGTCACCAGGTACGTACGCACGAGGAACGTGTCCAGGAGCACCCCGACCGCGATGACGAAGCCCATCTCGACGAGCGACACCAGCGGCATGTCGGTGAGGACCGAGAAGGTCGCGGCGAGGACGAGTCCCGCCGAGGCGATCACCCCTCCCGTGGTGCGCAGCGCGGTCAGCGCGGCGGCTCCGGGTTCGGCGCCCGCGAGGGACTCCTCGCGCATGCGGTGCATGAGGAAGATGCCGTAGTCGACACCGAGGGCGACGAGGAACACGAAGGTCAGCAGGCCGAGTCCGGGATCGGTGCCCTGGAAGCCGAACAGCGGCCCGAAGACGAGCCCGGCGATGCCGAGCGAGGCGCCCCACACGGCGACGACCGCGCCGAGCAGGATCAGCGGCGCCACCAGGCTGCGCAGCAGCACGACGAGGATCAGCAGGACGGCGGCCAGGACGATCGGCACGACGACCTTGCGGTCACGGGAGTCGGTGTCCTTCAGGTCGAGCTGCTGGGCGCTCTGTCCGCCGACGTAGGAGCCCTCGCCGTCGAGCCGGTCGCGCAGGGTCTCGATGGTGGTGGTCTCGCCCGAGGACTGGGGCGGGGCGGAGGCGGTGACGGAGATCTCCGTCCAGCCGTGTCCGCTGCGCACGCGCTCGGCGGCGGCGACCCCGGGCACGTCGCGCGCGGTGGCGAGCGTCTGGCCGGCGCGGCCCGTCGGGGTGATCACGCTGATGGGCTGGGTACCGCGCTCGGGGTAGGCGGCGGCGAGGGTCTGCATCGCGACGACGGAGTCCGGCTTGTCGGTGAAGGTGTCCTCCTGCTTGAGGTTGCCGGGCAGGCTGAACACGCCGAGCGCGAGCGCCCCGAGGAGCAGGGCGCCGGAGGCGAGGACGGTCAGCGGCCGGCGCCCGGCCGAGCTGCCCATCGCCGCGAACAGGGACCTGCGGGCCTTGGGCGTGGAGCCGTACGCCGGGACGAGCGGCCAGAACACGCGCCTTCCGAGGAGGACGAGGACGGCGGGCAGCAGTGTCAGCATGGCGGCCAGCGCGCACAGGACGCCCACGGCGCCGAGCGGTCCCATGCCGCGGCTGCTGTTGAGGTCGGCGGCGAGCAGGCACAACAGGCCGACGGCGACGGTCCCCGACGAGGCGAGGACGGCGGGCCCGCAGCCGCGCAGGGCGGCCCGCATCGCGTCGTGGGGCCGCTCGGTGCGGCGCAGTTCCTCGCGGTATCGGGAGACGAGCAGCAGCGCGTAGTCGGTGCCCGCGCCGAAGACGAGGATCGTCATCACGCCGGAGCTCTGGCCGCTGACGGTGGTGCCGAACGCCTGGTGGAGCCCGTAGGCGACGCCCATCGACAGGAAGTCGGCGATGCCCGCGACGACGAGTGGCACGAGCCACAGGAACGGGCTGCGGTAGATGAGGACGAGCAGGATCGCGACGACGGCGACGGTCGTGTAGAGCAGGGGGCCGTCGAGCGAGCCGTAGACCTCGCTCGCGTCGGTGGCGAGCGCTCCCGCTCCGCCGGTGTCGACGCTCAGGCCGCCGGTGTCGTGGGCGATGTCGCGCACCTCGTGGACGAAGGCGTCGCGGGCCTTCTCGTCGTGTCCCGGGGTGGTGCTGGCAACCGGGTACATGAGGGTGGCGCCGTCGCGGGACGGTACGCCCTTCGGGACCGCGGTGAGGTCGAAGGTCCGGTCGACGCGGGCGACCTGGGCGGCGGCCGTGGTGCGGTCGGCGGCGGTGAGTCCGCCGTCGCGGTGGTAGACGAGGACGAGTTCGGTGCTCTCGCCACCCGGCAGTTCGTCCTGGATCTTCGCCACCTGCGTGGAGTCGGCACTCGCCGGCAGATAGTCGACGGCCCGGTCGTGCCGGACGTCGCTCAGCCTGCCCGCGAAGGGCCCGGCGATCGCGAGCACGACGATCCACAGGCCGAGCAGCGTCCAGGGCACGGCGGCCCGGCGCCTCTTTGTCGGTACGCCCCCCATCGGTGGGCCTCCCTCGCATCACGGTGTCCGGTGTCACCGTCCGGTCGGACAGGACGTCTCCAGACTCCCGTCGGGGAGGCCTCGGTTCGTCGGGCGTGAGGGCGAGGTGCGGGGTACTGCCGGGGGTGCGTGCGGCGGCTCGTTACTCCCTGGGGAGTACGGGCCCGCCGTACGGCGTCACGACGGGGTGCGGGCCGCTTCCAGGAGCTGGGACACCTCATCGGTGCACATGGTGAGGGCGGCGCCCGCGGTGCTGAGTACGTCGCGTTCGGCCGGCGTGTAGGGCCCGTCGGCGAGCGCGATTCTGGCGCCCTGGAGGAGGATCGACTCGCGTCCGGCGGGGGCGAGGTGCGGGGCGAGCGGGTCGAGGGCCTCGTGGAGTTCGATGGCGAGTCCGGCGCCGGGCCCGCAGTGCTCGAGGACGCGGCCCGCGTCGGTGAGCAACGCCTCGACGAGCGCGGCGAGTCGGACGTCCGAGCAGTCGTCGAACCCGGCGCCGCGCAGTGTCGCGACGGCGGTCTCGAGGGCGGTGCGGGAGGAGACTCCGCCCGCGGAGAGGACCGCGAGGACGACGGTGTGGACGGCGTCGCGGAGCATCGCGGAGAAGCGGTGCGTGGTGGGGTGGTCGAGGACGTCGGCGGCGAACCGGCCCTCGCAGGCGGCGCATTCGACGACGGGCCCGGTGGCGCCGCGCGGGAGGAGCGGGATGCCGAGGAGCACGAAGCGGCGACGGCCCGTGCGGCGTCGGTAGTTGCGGTCACCGCCGCAGCCGGGACAGAAGAACTCCCCGTCGCCGACGGTGGTCCAGGCCGTGCGGACGCCGATGAGACGCGACAGGGGACGCGCGGCTGGAAGCGATGCTTGACCAGCAAGCCCGTTACGGTCGGTTCGTCCCCAAATCGGCAGCACGTCGCACACCTCCGTCGACCCCCAGGCCACATCGCCTGGTTGGGCGTGATGTTAGCCACATTGTTGATACGGCGTCATCACCTTGTACGGGACCGTGGCCGGTATACGACGCGGCCCCGCCCGCCACGAGGGCGGACGGGGCCGGTGAAGGTGCCGGTGACCTGGGTCAGCGCGCGGAGCGGTTGACCGCGGAGACCACGGCCTTCAGCGACGCGCGTGTCGTATTCGCGTCGATGCCGATGCCCCACAGGACCTTGTCGCCGATCGCGCACTCGATGTACGAGGCGGCCTGCGCGGAGGCACCCTCGCTCATCGTGTGCTCCTGGTAGTCCAGCAGGCGGGCGTCGATGCCGACGGCCTGCAGGGCGTCGAAGAACGCCGAGATCGGGCCGTTGCCCGTACCGGTCAGAACGGTGGCCTCGCCGTCGACGTCGGCCGAGACGGTCAGCGTGTCGACGCCGTCCGTGTCGGTCGTGCTCTGCCCGGCCTTGACCTGGATGCGGCCCCACGGGTTCTCGCCGTTGGGCAGGTACTCGTCCTGGAAGACCGACCAGATCTCCTTCGGCGTGACCTCGCCGCCCTCGGCGTCCGTCTTCGCCTGGATGATCTTCGAGAACTCGATCTGCATGCGGCGCGGCAGGTCCAGCTTGTGGTCGTTCTTCAGGACGTACGCGATACCGCCCTTGCCGGACTGCGAGTTGACGCGGATGACGGCCTCGTAGGAGCGGCCGACGTCCTTCGGGTCGATGGGCAGGTACGGGACCGCCCACTCGATGTCGTCGACGGACTTGCCGGCGGCCTCGGCCCGCGCGTCCATCGCCTCGAAGCCCTTCTTGATGGCGTCCTGGTGGGAGCCGGAGAAGGACGTGTAGACCAGGTCGCCCGCGTAGGGGTGGCGCGGGTGGACCTCCATCTGGTTGCAGTACTCGGCGGTGCGGCGGATCTCGTCGATGTCGGAGAAGTCGATCTGCGGGTCGACACCCTGCGAGAACAGGTTCATGCCCAGCGTGACCAGGTCGACGTTTCCGGTGCGCTCGCCCTGGCCGAACAGGCAGCCCTCGATGCGGTCGGCGCCGGCCATCAGGGCCAGCTCGGCGGCGGCGACGGCCGTGCCGCGGTCGTTGTGCGGGTGCACGGACAGGCAGACGTACTCGCGGTTCGACAGGTTGCGGTGCATCCACTCGAAGCGGTCCGCGTGCGTGGACGGCGTCGAACGCTCCACGGTGGCGGGCAGGTTGAGGATGATCTCGCGGCCGGGACCCGGCTTGTAGACCTCCATGACCGCCTCGCAGACCTCCAGTGCGAAGTCCAGCTCGGTGTCGGTGAAGATCTCCGGGCTGTACTGGTAGCCGAAGGTCGTCTCGGGGCCGAGGATCTTCTCCGCGTAGTCCATGACGTGCTGCGTGCCGTCGATGGCGATCTGCTTGATCTGCTCCTTGGAGCCGCGGAAGACGATCTCGCGGAAGGTCGGCGCCGTCGCGTTGTACAGGTGCACCGTCGCGCGCCTGGCGCCCTTCAGGGACTGGACCGTGCGCTCGATGAGCTCCTCGCGCGCCTGCGTCAGCACGGAGATCGTCACGTCGTCCGGGATCGCGCCCTCTTCGATGATCGACCGTACGAAGGCGAAGTCGGTCTCGCCGGAGGCGGGGAAGCCGACCTCGATCTCCTTGTATCCCATGCGGACCAGGAGATCGAACATCTCGCGCTTGCGGGCCGGGGACATCGGGTCGATCAGCGCCTGGTTGCCGTCGCGCAGGTCGGTGGAGAGCCAGCGGGGGGCGACGGTGACGCGCTTGCCGGGCCACGTGCGGTCGGGGATGTCGACCTGCTCGTACTGTCCGTACTTGTGGACCGGCATGGAAGTGGGGCGCTGGAAGTTCGGCATGTGCGGGAGCTCCTCGGGTGTGTCCGGAAGGACGGCCGACGGTCTAAGCGCAACACCGAACTCCGCGGGGAGGGGGTCGGCCTCGACTACAGGCCCTCGCCGCGGCAGCTAAGGAGAAGCAGCCCGTAACGCATGATGCGTCGCAGCCTAACCCAGCCGTGGGAGGGACGCGGGTGTGTATCAGTATGCGGGATCGACGTCAGGTAACGGGCAAGAGGTGACGAATACCTCTATTTCATGAACTTCGACCGCGGGTAGTGACAGTGAGGTCACGCAGTGCCACATTGCCGCCATGACCGCGAACCGTACGGGCTTCGAGCCCGTCTTCTGCACCATCGTGCCGCCCCACATCCTCGACAAGGCCGCCCGGTCCGGCGACCCCGCGCTCTCGGCACCGGCCCGCCGCACCCTGGAACGCGACGCCCTGGAGCGCACGCGCCGCCGCCTGACCACCGTGATCGGCGCCCCGTCGGTGGCCGGGCCCGCGGACGCCGTCGCGCACAAGCCGCACCGCACCGTCTTCGACGCGGGCCACCGCACCGAGCTGCCGGGCACGAAGGTCCGCGGCGAGGGCGACGAGCCCGGCAAGGACGCGACCGCCAACCGCGCGTACGCGGGCCTCGGCGCGACCTTCGAGCTGTACCTGGAGAAGTTCGCCCGCGACTCCATCGACGGCAGCGGCCTGCCGCTGAACGCGTCCGTGCACTTCGACAACGAGTACAACAACGCGTTCTGGAACGGCGAGCAGATGGTGTTCGGCGACGGGGACGGGGAGATCTTCCTCGACTTCACCATCCCGGTCGACGTGATCGGCCACGAGTTGACGCACGGTGTCACCCAGCACACGGCGAACCTCACCTACTTCGGGCAGCCGGGCGCCCTGAACGAGTCGGTGTCGGACGTCTTCGGCTCCCTGATCAAGCAGTACTCGCTCGGCCAGAGTGCCGCCGACGCCGACTGGCTGATCGGCGCGGGCCTCCTCGCGCCGCGCGTCACGGGCAAGGCGCTGCGCTCCATGAAGGCGCCCGGCACGGCGTACGACGACGACGTGCTCGGCAAGGACCCGCAGCCCGCCGACATGGACCACTTCGTGCGGACGAGCAGCGACAACGGCGGCGTCCACATCAACTCCGGCATCCCGAACCACGCCTTCTACCTGCTGGCCGTGGCGCTCGGCGGCAACGCGTGGGAGCGGGCCGGGCAGATCTGGTACGACGTCCTGACCGGCGGCGAGCTGGCGCAGGACGCGTCCTTCGCGGACTTCGCGAAGCTGACGGTGAAGGCGGCGCGCACCCGTTTCGAGGGCGGCGAGGAGCTGGAGTCCGTCCAGAAGGCCTGGTCGCAGGTCGGCGTACCGACGGAGTAGGGCCGGCGCGGGACGGAGCTCGGCGGTCGCCCGGCTGGGCAGCGGGCGGCCGCTGGAGTAGACAGGTCCCATGCGTATTCAGGTCATCCGCACCGGAGGTTTCGCCGGGATCGAGCGGCGGGCCGAGGTCGACACCTCGGGCCGTGCCGACGCCCACGAGTGGCACGCCCTGGCCGAGCAGGCGCTGGCCGCGGGCCGGGGCACGCCGCCGGTGGGGGTGCCGGACGGGTTCAGCTACACGATCACGGTGGACGGGAGGACCGTGTACTGCGCGGACCCGCGGCTCACGGACGAGCAGCGGGGGCTGATCTCGCGGGTCCTGAAGGAAGGGGCGTAGCCGCCTTTCGTGGGTGCAACGACCTTTTCCTGCACGGGCGTTGACTTCTGTTACCGACGGTACCGATGATCGCGCGCATGGCAGCGAGCGATCCGGTACCTCAGTTCCCGCACGACTTCCTGTGGGGCGTGTCCACCTCGGCCCACCAGATCGAGGGCGCCATCGACGCGCGCGTCCCCTCGGTGTGGGACGCATTCACGGCACAGCCGGGGCGGGTGAAGGACGGCTCGACGGCCGCCGTCGCCTGCGACCACTACCACCGCTATGGCGAGGACGTGGCGCTGATCGCCGGCCTCGGGGTCGGGGCGTACCGCTTCTCCGTCTCCTGGCCGCGGGTCATGTCGCCGGGCGGCCTCGACTTCTACGACCGGCTCGTCGACGCGCTGTGCGCGGCGGGCGTACAGCCCGTGCCGACGCTCTTCCACTGGGACACCCCGCTGTCCGTGGAGGAGGCGGGCGGCTGGCTGAAGCGGGACACGGCGTCACTCTTCGCGGACTACGCGGCCGAGGTCGCGGACCGCATCGGCGACCGCGTACAGAAGTGGATCACCCTCAACGAGCCCGCCGAGCACACCCTCCTCGGCCACGCGCTCGGCCAGCACGCGCCCGGCAGGCAGCTCCTCTTCGACGCACTGCCGGTGGCCCACCACCAGCTCCTCGCCCACGGCCTCGCCGTGCGGGCGCTGCGCGCGGCCGGCGCCACGGACATCGGGATCGCGAACTCGCACGGCCCGACCTGGCCCGCCTCCGACGACCCCGCCGACCGTGAGGCCGCGGACTTCTACGACGTGCTCCTCAACCGGCTCTTCGCCGACCCGCTGCTCCTCGGCGCCTACCCGGAGGGCATCGGCGACCTGATGCCGGGCGACGTGGACGCCGATCTGAAAGTGATCGCGGAGCCCGTCGACTGGTACGGGATCAACTTCTACCAGCCGACCAAGGTGGGCGCACCGCTCACCTCCGGCGGGGCGACGGAGTTCTCCGGCCTCACCCTGCCGCCCGAACTCCCCTTCTCCCCCAGGGAGATCGAGGGATACCCCGTCACCGACTTCGGCTGGCCGGTGGTCCCCGAAGCGCTCACCGAGCTCCTCCTCGCCTTCCGCGACCGCTACGGCGACCGGCTCCCGCCCCTCGTCATCACCGAGAACGGCTGCAGCTACGAGGGTGTGGACGACCAGGAGCGGATCGCGTACCTGGACGGCCATCTGCGGGCCCTGCACCGCGCTCTGGAGGCGGGCGTCGACGTGCGCGGCTACTTCGTGTGGTCGCTGATGGACAACTTCGAGTGGGCGGAGGGCTACGCGCGCCGCTTCGGCCTCGTCCACGTCGACTACACGACCCTGGAGCGCACGCCGAAGGCGTCGTACCACTGGCTGCGGGACGTGCTGCGGGCGCAGCGCGCATGACGGCCGCCGTCGCGGCGCTCGACGAGCCCGTCGAGCGCGTCGGGCGCGGCTGGACGGCCGCGCTGTCGCTGGCCAACGGGGCGATCTGGGTCGGCTGGTACGGGCCCCTGCAGATCCTGCTCGCCCTCCAGGCCGAGGACTTCGCGCCCGGCACCGGCATGTCCAAGGAGACGCTGCTCGCGTGGGTGACCGGGGTGGGCGCCGTGGTGTCGCTCGCCGCGAACCCCTTCTTCGGCGCGCTCTCGGACCGTACGGTGTCGCGATTCGGGCGGCGTACGCCGTGGATCGTGGCGGGCGCGGGCGGCGGCGCGTGCGCGCTGCTCCTGCTGGCCGGGGCCGGGTCCGTGTGGACGATGGCGGCCGGCTGGTGCCTGGTGCAGCTGACGCTGAACGCGGCGTTCGCGGCGGTGACGGCGGCCGTGCCCGACCGGGTGCCGCGGCTCCAGCGCGGCGCGGTGGGCGGCTGGCTGGGCGCCGCGCAGATCCTGGGCGTGGTCGTCGGCACGGGGCTCGCGACGGTCGTGGGCGGGGTGGGCGCCGGGTACACGGCGTGCGCGGTGTTCGCCCTGGTGGGCGTCCTGCCGTACGTGCTGCGCCATCCCGACCTGCGGCTCGCGGCGGCCGACCGGCCGCCGTGGGCCTGGCGGACCTTCCTGGCCGGGTTCTGGCTCAGCCCCCGCCGCCACCCCGACCTCGGATGGGCCTGGCTGACCCGCTTCCTGATCAACCTCAGCAACGCGCTGGTGCTCCTGTACCTCCTCTACTACCTGCGCGACCGCCTCCACTACGGCGACCCCGACCAGGGGGTGCTGATCCTGACGGCGGTCAACGGCGTGACCCTGCTGTGCACCGTCGTCGTGGCCGGGGTCGCCTCCGACCGGGTGGGGCGCCGCAAGCCCTTCGTGATCTGGTCGGGCGTCCTGATGGCCGTGGCGACGGCCGCGCTGTCCGGCTGGCAGACCTGGCCCGGCGCGATCGTCGCGGCCGCGGTCCTCGGCGTCGGCTTCGGTGTCTTCACCTCGGTCGACTTCGCGCTGATGACGGACGTCCTGCCCAAGGCCATGGACCGGGGCAAGGACCTGGGCGTCATCAACGTCGCCAACTCCCTGCCCCAGGTCGCCGCGCCCGCGCTCGCCGCGCCGATCGTCACGTACCTCGGCGGCTACCGCGTCCTGTATCTGGTCGCGGCGGTGATCGGACTCGCGGGGGCGCTCCTGGTGCGCCGGATCCGGTCGGTGGCCTGACGGGCGGGGGCTACAGCGCGCCGGCGTCCAGCGCCGTCCACACGGACGGGAAGAACGGGCGGAAGCCCAGTTCGCGGCGGATGCGCGCCGTCGACATGACACCGGCCCAGGGATCCGGGTCCACCTTGTCGTACGCCTCCGGCGGCACCGGCACGCCGTTGAGCCCGAGCACGTCGACCAGGGTGACCGGGGCGTCGTCGGCGATGTTGTAGACGCCGTGCGCGCCCGGCGCGTGGAGCAGCCGTTGCAGGCCCTGGGCGACGTCCGCGTGGTGGCCCATGTGCAGGCGCTGCATGGCCGGCCAGTTCGACGCCATCTGCGTCACGTCGGCCAGGTGCGAATCCCCGTCCCCGTACACGAAGGGAAGCCGGGCGATGCGGAGGTCGTCGAGACCGTCCATCGCCCGCAGCGCGCGCTCCGCCTCCCACTTCGACTCGGGGTAGGCCCCCCACAGATGGCCGCCCGGCACCGTCTCGTCGTCCTCGGCCAGCGGCCTGCCGCGCCCGCTGCCGTACACCAGACCCGTGCTGACCTGCACGAACCTCCGCACTCCCGAGGCCACGGAGGCCCGGGCCAGCTCGATGGCGGCGTCCCGGTTGACCGCCCGCGCCTCCTCGTCGGGTACTCCGCGAAAGGCCGCGGCGACGTTCACCACGGCGTCCGCCCCGGCCGTCGCCTTGCCGAGCACGTCCGCGTCCCGCAGGTCGCCGACCACCACGTCCGCGCCCAGCGCGGCGAACCGCTCACCGCGCGCCGCGTCCCGCACGAGCACCCGCACCTGGTCGCCCGGCGCCGTGCCCTGCAGCAGTCGCGGCACGAACCGCTGCCCGACCTTGCCCGTCGCACCCGTCACCAGTGTCAGCATGGCCGCCTCCTCGTGTTCGTAGCCATGTCCTGAGCCTGCGCGCCCGGCGGGCCGGGCGGGAGAGACGCGGTTGTCCAGGGACTGGCGCTCCCTGGTTACGCGACCGGTTCCGAGCGATCCTGAAGAGGTGAACCGAGCCGAACTCGCCGACTTCCTGCGCCGCTCCCGCGCCCGCCTGGTGCCCGCCGACGTGGGCCTGACCGCGGGCGTGCGGCGCCGCACGCCGGGACTGCGCCGCGAGGAGGTGGCACAGCTCGCCGGGATGTCCACGGACTACTACACGCGCCTGGAGCAGCGCCGCGGGTCCCATCCGTCGCGGCAGATGCTGACGGCGCTGGCCCGTGCGCTGCGGCTCGACGACGCCGAGCGCGACCATTTGTTCCATCTGGCGGGCGAGGAGCCGCCCCGTCCCGGCCGTTCCTGTGGGCATGTGCGGCCGGGGCTGCTGCTGATTCTGGACCGGCTGCACGATCTGCCGGCGTCGGTGATCAGCGACTGGGGCGAGATGCTCGCCCAGAACACGATGTCGGTGGCCCTGACCGGCGACCACACCGGCAGGAACATGATCCGCGACTGGTTCACGAACCCGGCGACCCGGCCCATGTTCCCGCCCGAGAACCACGAGGCGCACGCCCGCGCCCACGTGGCGAGCCTGCGGAAGGTGGCCGCGGCCCGCCCGGACGACCCGGGCCCGGCCGCCCTGGTGGCCGAACTGCGTGCGGGGTCACGGGAGTTCGAGGAGCTGTGGCAGTCCCACGACGTCGTGGTGCGCCGCCCCTCACCGAAGCGCTTCCTGCACCCCGTGGTCGGCGCCCTCGACCTCGACTGCGAGGTGCTGCTCAGCGACGGCCACGACCAGCAGCTCGTCGTGCACTCGGCACGGCCGGGTACGGAGGCGTACGAACGCCTGGAGCTGCTGAGGGTCGTGGGCCTCCAGGACCTGACCCCGAGCACGTACGAGAGCTAGCGCCTACCGGACCTGAAAGCCGAGCCCGCGCGGCCGACGAACGTTCCGACTCGCCCGGCCGACACGGACCCCCGCTCGCGCGACCGACACGGACCCCCGCTCACCCAGCCGGCCCGTGGATTCCGGCTCAGAACCCCAGCTTGCGCAGCTGCCTCGGGTCACGCTGCCAGTCCTTCGCGACCTTCACGTGCAGGTCCAGGAAGACAGGCGTGCCGAGGAGCGCCTCGATCTGCTTGCGGGACTTGATGCCCACGTCCTTGAGGCGCTTGCCCTTCGGGCCGATGATGATGCCCTTCTGGCTGGGGCGCTCGATGTAGACGAAGGCGTGGATGTCGAGGAGCGGCCGGTCCGCCGGGCGGTCCTCGCGCGGCAGCATCTCCTCGACGACGACGGCGATGGAGTGCGGCAGCTCGTCACGCACACCCTCCAGCGCGGCCTCGCGGATCAGTTCCGCCACCATGACCTGCTCGGGCTCGTCCGTGAGGTCGCCCTCCGGGTAGAGCGCGGGGCCCTGAGGCAGCAGCGGGACGAGCAGGTCGGCGAGCAGGTCGACCTGCTTGTCGCCGACGGCCGAGACGGGCACGATCTCCGCCCACTCGAAGCCGAGCTCCTTGCCGAGCTGGTCGATGGCGATGAGCTGCTCGGCGAGCTGCTTGCTGTCGACCAGGTCGGTCTTGGTGACGATCGCGACCTTCGGCGTCTTCTTGATGGAGGCGAGCTCCTTGGCGATGAAGCGGTCGCCGGGGCCGAGCTTCTCGTTCGCGGGCAGGCAGAAGCCGATGACGTCGACCTCGGCCCACGTCGTGCGCACGACGTCGTTGAGCCGCTGGCCCAGCAGCGTGCGCGGCTTGTGCAGGCCCGGGGTGTCGACCAGGATCAGCTGGGCGTCGGGCCGGTGCACGATGCCGCGCACCGTGTGCCGCGTGGTCTGCGGCTGGTCCGCGGTGATCGCGACCTTCTTGCCGACCAGAGCATTCGTGAGGGTGGACTTGCCCGCGTTGGGGCGGCCGACGAAGCAGGCGAAGCCGGCCCGGTGGGACGCTTCCCCGGACGGCTCGGATGACTGGGTACGAACGCTCATGGCGCCCATTGTCCCTGATCCACCGCGCCCCGCCGCACCTGCGGGCCGAGCCGGTCCGCCGTGAGGCTCCGGAAACCCCCGCGCAACACGAAACACCGCGGAAACGCGCGGGTCAGCGAACGGAAACGCGCGACGGTGAGGCTCGTCGTCCGCCCCCACGCCCGAGGAGACCCCCCGTGCAGACCGAGAACGCGCCGCTGGCCGCCGCCGGCCTCGACACCGGCGACACCGCGTGGCTGCTGGCCGCGACGGCGCTCGTCCTCCTGATGACGCCGGGCCTGGCCCTCTTCTACGGCGGCATGGTCCGCACGAAGAGCGTCCTGAACATGCTGCTGATGTCGTTCGTGTCGATCGCGCTGGTCACCGTCGTGTGGCTGGTCGCCGGCTACTCGCTCGCGTTCGGCGACGACGCGTTCGCGGGCCTCATCGGCGGTCTGGAGCACGCGGGCATGGCGGGCATCGGCCCGCACAGCCTGACCGGTACGGTCCCCACGTTCCTGTTCTCCACCTTCCAGCTCACGTTCGCGTTCCTGACGGCCGCGCTGATCAGCGGCGCGGTCGCGGACCGCACGAAGTTCGCGGCCTGGCTGGTGTTCGTGCCGGTGTGGACGCTGCTCGTATACGTTCCCGTGGCGCACTGGGTGTGGGGTCCCGGCGGCTGGATCTCGCAGTCGCTCGGCGGGCTCGACTTCGCGGGCGGCCTCGTCGTGGAGATCGCGTCGGGCGCGTCCGGTCTGGCCCTGTGCCTGGTCCTGGGACCGCGCCTCGGCTTCAGGAAGGACGCGATGCGCCCGCACAACCTGCCGATGGTGATGACGGGCGCGGGTCTGCTCTGGTTCGGCTGGCTCGGCTTCAACGGAGGCTCGGCGCTCGCCGCGAACGGCGTGGCGGCCGCCTCCGTCCTCAACACGCTGGTCGCGGGTTGCACAGGGCTGCTCGGCTGGCTCTTCGTGGAGCACAAGCGCGACGGTCACCCCACGACGTTCGGCGCCGCGTCCGGCGCCGTCGCCGGCCTCGTCGCGATCACCCCGGCGTGCGGCGTGGTCGGCGTGCCGGGCGCCTGCGTGGTGGGTCTGGCGGCGGGCGTCGTCTGCTCGTACGCCGTCGCGTGGAAGTTCCGCTTCGGCTACGACGACTCGCTGGACGTCGTCGGTGTGCACTTCGTCGGCGGTGTCGTCGGCACCCTGCTGATCGGCCTGTTCGCGACGGCCACGATGACCGGCGGCAAGGAGGGCCTGTTCTACGGGGGCGGGTTCGGGCAGCTCGGCAGGCAGGCGCTCGCCGTGCTCACCGTCGCGGCGTACACGTTCCTGGTGACGTACGGAGTCGGCAGGGCGATCGAGCGGGTGATGGGCTTCCGGGCCTCCGCCGAAGAGGAACTGACGGGCCTCGACCAGACGGTGCACGCGGAGAGCGCCTACGATCACGGCGTCCACGGCGGACACACCGCCCCGCACACCGCCCACTCCGCCCTGTCGAAGGAGCCCCCCGCATGAAGCTCGTGACCGCGATCGTCAAGCCGTTCCGCCTGGACGAGGTGAAGACCGCGCTCCAGGAGCTCGGCGTGCAGGGCCTGACCGTCACGGAGGCCAGCGGGTACGGGCGCCAGCGCGGCCACACCGAGGTCTACCGCGGGGCCGAGTACCGGATCGACCTCGTCCCCAAGATCCGGGTCGAGGTCGTCGTCGAGGACGCGGACCTCGACCCGGTCATCGACGCGATCGTGAGCGCGGCGCAGACCGGGAAGATCGGCGACGGCAAGGTGTGGGCGGTCCCGGTGGAGACGGTCGTCCGCGTGCGGACGGGCGAGCGCGGGCCGGACGCGGTGTAGCCGTTCCGGCCGGACCGGACACGGTGCAGCCGTTCCGGCCCGGGGCCGGTCTCTCAGTCGGCGGCCACGGCCCCGCGCACCACGCCGTCGGCCCCGGCGAGGAACACCGGGGTACCCGCGCCGCCCAGATCCCGCACCGCCGCCAGGTCCTCCCCGTCGACCTCCGCACCGTCGGAGACGACGGCGGCGGCCTCCAGAGACTGCGCACCCGAGGCCACGGCCATCGCGACGGCGGTCCGCAGGGCGGAAAGCTTCAGGGAGTCCAGCGAGACGGTCCCCGCCACGTACGTACGCCCCGTCTCGTCCCGTACGGCGGCCCCCTCGGGCACTCCGTTGCGGGCGCGGGCGCTGCGCGCCAGCGTGACGATCTTGCGGTCCTCGGCGGTGAGGTCGTTGCTCTCAGTCATGGGGTGAGCATAGGGAACGCCGCGACGCCCACCCGGCAACGGGGTGCGCGGCCCCACGCCGCCCCTCGGGGAACCCGCTCGGTTCCCGCCGGCGGCAGGCCCTGCCGTCGTCAGCCGCGGTCGAGCTTGAGGCGCTCGGCCCTCGGCAGACCGGCCACCACGAGGTCGTACGAGTCCTCCACGAGCTCCCGGACCATCCTGTCCGGGAGCTCGCCGACGGTCACCGTGTTCCAGTGCCGCTTGTTCATGTGCCAGCCCGGCACGATCGCGTCGTGCTCGGCGCGCAGGCGTACCGCGTCCTCGGGGTCGCACTTGAGGTTGACGGTGAGGGGGCGCGCGTCCAGGTTCGTCAGGGCGAAGAGCTTGCCGAGGACCTTGAAGACGGACGTGTCGGGGTTGAACGGGAACTCCTCGACGGCCGCGTTGAACGACAGACACAAGGTGCGCAGCTCCTGCGGCGTCACGACGTCACTCCCCCTCTTCGCCCACCGGCTCCACGAGCACGGTCACGATCTTGTTGCGCCGGCCCGCGGCGGCCTCCGCGGTGAGTCGCAGCGCTCGCCCGTCGGGCAGTTCGACGACGGAGGAGGCCTCCGCGATCGGCACCCGGCCGAGCGCCTTGGCGAGGAGCCCGCCGACGGTCTCCACGTCCTCGTCGTCGTACTCCTCGATGCCGTACAGCTCGCCGAGGTCGCCGATGTCGAGGCGGGCCGTCACGCGGAAGCGTTCGTCGCCGAGGTCCTGCACGGGCGGGAGCTCACGGTCGTACTCGTCGGTGATCTCGCCGACGATCTCCTCGAGGATGTCCTCGATGGTGACGATGCCCGCGGTGCCGCCGTACTCGTCGATGACGACGGCGACGTGGTTGCGCAGCTGCTGCATCTCGCGCAGGAGATCGCCCGCGTTCTTCGTGTCGGGCACGAACGTGGCGGGCCGCATCGCGGTCGAGACGAGCTCGCTCTCGGCGTCCCGGCTGATGTGCGTCTTGCGGGCCAGGTCCTTCAGATACACGATGCCGACGACGTCGTCCTCGCTCTCGCCGGTGACCGGGATGCGCGAGAACCCGGACCGCAACGCCAGCGTGAGCGCCTGCCGGATCGTCTTGTACCGCTCGATGGCGACCAAGTCGGTGCGGGGGACCATGACTTCGCGCACCAGGGTGTCCCCCAGCTCGAAGACGGAGTGCACCATGCGGCGCTCCTCGTCCTCGATGAGGGACTCCTTCTCGGCGAGGTCGACCATGGCGCGCAGCTCGGCCTCGGAGGCGAAGGGACCGCGCCGGAACCCCTTTCCGGGGGTCAGGGCGTTGCCGATGAGGATGAGCAGCGGCGGAATGGGCCCCATGATCCGGGCCAGCGGCAGCAGCACGTACGCGGCGGCCGTGGCCGTGTTCAGCGGGTGCTGGCGCCCGATGGTGCGGGGCGAGACGCCGACGGCCACGTACGAGACGAGCACCATCACGCCGATGGCGACGGCCAGCGCCTCCCAGGTCGCGTCGAACTCCTGGAGACAGGCGTACGTGACCAGCGAGGCGGCGGCCATCTCGCAGGCGACCCTGACCAGCAGGGCCACGTTCAGATAGCGGGTCGGGTCGGCGGCCACCTGGGCGAGCCGGTCGCTGCCGCGCCGCCCGGACCGGACGGCCTCCTCGGCGCGGAAGCTGGAGGTGCGGGCGATGCCGGCCTCGGCGCAGGCCGCCAGCCAGGCGACCACGACGAGGGCCACGGCGCCCGCGACGAGCGAAGGACTCATGACACGGTGGGCGCGGGGGACGGGCCGGTCAGGCCCTTGTCACCACGCCACCCGTCCACGATGGCCGCCTGAAGCCCGAACATCTCGGCCTTCTCGTCGGGCTCCTCGTGGTCGTAACCGAGCAGGTGCAGCACCCCGTGCACGGTGAGCAGCTGGAGCTCCTCGTCCATGGAGTGCTGCGTGGGCGCGTCCTCGCCCTGCTTCTTCGCGACCTCCGGGCACAGCACGATGTCGCCGAGCAGGCCCTGGGGGGGCTCCTCGTCGTCCTTCGACGGCGGCCGCAGCTCGTCCATCGGGAACGACATGACATCGGTGGGCCCCGGCAGGTCCATCCACTGGATGTGCAACTGCTCCATGGCGTCGGCGTCCACGACGATCACCGAGAGCTCGGAGAGCGGGTGGATGCGCATCCGCGCGAGCGCGTAGCGGGCGATGTCGAGGATCGCCTGCTCGTCGACCTCGGTTCCGGACTCGTTGTTGACGTCGATCGACATGCGGTGCTTGCTACTTCCCTCTGCCGCGGCCCTGGTGCGAGCCGTTCTCGGTGCCGTGCTGGCTGTCGTACTTCTCGTACGCGTCGACGATACGGCCGACGAGCTTGTGCCGGACGACATCCTGGGACGTGAGCCGCGAGAAGTGGACGTCGTCGAGGCCCTCCAGGATCTCCTGGACCTGTCGCAGACCGCTCTTCGTGCCGCTCGGCAGGTCGACCTGCGTCACGTCACCGGTGATGACGATCTTCGAGTCGAAGCCGAGGCGGGTGAGGAACATCTTCATCTGCTCGGGGCTCGTGTTCTGTGCCTCGTCCAGGATGATGAAGGCGTCGTTCAGCGTGCGGCCTCGCATGTAGGCCAGCGGCGCCACCTCGATGGTGCCCGCGGCCATCAGGCGGGGGATGGAGTCCGGGTCGAGCATGTCGTGCAGCGCGTCGTACAGAGGGCGCAGATAGGGGTCGATCTTCTCGTAGAGCGTGCCCGGCAGGAATCCGAGCCGCTCCCCCGCCTCCACGGCGGGCCGCGTCAGAATGATGCGGTTGACCTGCTTGGACTGCAGGGCCTGCACCGCCTTGGCCATCGCGAGATAGGTCTTGCCCGTACCGGCGGGGCCGATCCCGAAGACGACCGTGTGCTTGTCGATGGCGTCGACGTAGCGCTTCTGGTTGAGGGTCTTCGGACGGATGGTCCGGCCCCGCGACGAGAGAATGTTCTGAGTGAGAACCTCGGCCGGGGTCTCCTGGCCGTCACCCTCCCCGTTCTCGCTCGCCTTGAGCATGGCGATCGAGCGTTCCACTGCGTCCTCCGTCATCGGCTGACCGGTGCGGAGCACCAGCATCATCTCGTCGAACACGCGCTGGATGAGGGCGACTTCCTTCGCGTCGCCCGCAGCGCTGATCTCGTTGCCCCGGACATGGATGTCGGCCGCCGGGAAGGCCTTCTCGATCACGCGAAGGAGCGCGTCGCCCGATCCGAGGACGGTCACCATGGGATGGTTCGCCGGGACCGTGAAATGCGCTCGCGCCTGAGCGGTGGGTGTCTGAGTCATGGGCCGGCACTGAAGGCCTGCTCATCCTCCTCGTGCGGGGGCTCGCGCCGCGTCGACAGCCTTGCACTGCCCAGGGTACGACGGTGCACCGACAACGCCGTAGGCCTTTTCCGCGGGCCCAGGGGCGCCTGGCACCGCGTCTCGCGACGTTGCCCTCGGTCGCCGAGGACTCTAGACGGACCGCCCGAAGCCGATCGTCGGCACCGCGCGCCGCAGGGGCCACGGCCGGCCCACCTCGGGCAGCAGCGCCTCCAGGAAGGCGTAGCGGCGCAGGGCCGCGGGCTCCTGGTCGTCGTAGGCCTGCACATGCCGCCACCAGGCGGCCACTTCCGACCAGCCGGGCGCGGACAGCGATCCGCCGAACTCCTGCACGGACAGGGCGGCGGTGAGCCCGGCGAAGGCGAGCCGGTCGGCCAGCGGCCACCCGGCGAGCGTCCCGGTCACGAACCCGGCGACGAACACGTCCCCCGCGCCGGTGGGATCGAGGGCGGCGACCTCGATGGCGGGCACGGAGGCGGTCTCCCCGCTCCGGGCGTCCACGGCGTAGGCGCCCTCGGCACCCAGCGTGACCACGGCCATCGGCACGTGTTCGGCCAGGGCGTGCGCGGCGGCCCGGGGGCAGGACGTGCGGGTGTAGCGCATGGCTTCCTCGGCGTTCGGCAGGAAGGCCTCGCAGCGCGACAGGTCGTCGAGGGAGCTCAGGTCCCAGCGGCCCGTGTCGTCCCATCCCACGTCACCGAAGATCCGCGTCCCGCGGTCCGCGGCCGTGGCGATCCAGGGCTCGCTCACCCCGGGGGCCAGCGACGCGACGGCGGCCCGCGCCTGCGGCGGGCACTGGGGGGCGGGCTCCTCCGGCGGCGGCTCGTGGCCGTGGCTGACCATGGTCCGTTCGCCCTCGTACGCCATGGAGACGGTGACGGGCGAGTGCCAGCCGGCCACGGTCCGCGACGACGTCAGGTCGATGCCCTCGCCCTGCTCCAGGCTGTCCCAGCAGTACTCGCCGTAGTGGTCGTCCCCGAAGGCGGCGGCCAGCGACGTCCGCAGCCCGAGCCGGGCCAGGGCGGTGGCCATGTTGGCGACTCCACCGGGGCTGGACCCCATGCCGCGCGCCCAGGACTCGGTCCCCCGCACCGGGGCACTGTCCAGCCCCGTGAAGATGATGTCGAGGAAGACGGTCCCCGTCAGATAGACGTCGCAAGGCGGATCGGCGGGGGTGCGCAGCCGGGCGAGCGGATCCACATGCGCCGGGTCGTTGGAGTTCACGATGGGCTCCCCAGAGTGGTGAGGGTCCGCACAGTGTGCCTGATACCCCCCGGACAACGCGCGTAGCACGGCGTACGGATCGGCAGCCGGAGGCCCCGGCCCGAGGCCGCGGCCACCATCCGGAACCCCGGAAAAACAGGCTCGCCTACCCCCACTCCCACCCTGCAAACAGAACGTGGCCCAGATCACACCGGCCCGGCTGTTTTCACCCTCCCCGCGCTTGATACAAATTGGCCGCGCCCCCTCGTGTCGCGAGCCCCGGCGCACCCCCAATTCTCTTGCCTGTTCAGGCATCCCCGTATTTCCGCATGCCCTGATCCCCGTACACCGCCACGCCTTGGAACGCCCGTGTCCCGCCGCACTCCCCGGCCCCTTGTCGCTCTCTTCACGGCCGGTTATCTGGCCCCGTATCTGCTGCCCACCGTCGTGGGCCGCCTCGGCGACAGCCTCCATCTCTCCCCGGCGCAGGCGGGCCTCATCGGCAGTGCGCTGCTGATGAGTTCGGCCGCGGCGGGCTTCACCTTCGCCGGCCGCGTGGACCGTATGGGCCCCCGCACCCTCGCGAGAGCGGGCCTGCTGCTGGCGGCGCTGGGATACAGCGCGGCCGCGGCGACGTCCTTCGTGCCGCTGGTGGTCATCGGCGCGATGGCCGGAGGCTTCGGCTCGGGCACGGCGACGACGGTCGCCGCGACGGGAATCGCGGGGCAGCGCGACCCGCACCGGGCGTCGACACTGGGCCTGCTCAGCGTCTCGGCACTGGCCGGCGCGCTGTATCTGACGATGCCGCATCTGGGCACCGGTCACGCGCTGCCGTTCGCGGCGATCGCGCTGACGGCACTGGCGACGTGGCCGGCGACCTCCTGCCTGGCGGCCGGCAGCGCCGGGCTCCCCACCCCGGCCGGGGAGCCCAGGCCCGCCGGCCCGCTCCCCTTCCGCCGCTCGGGCCTGGTCCTCGCCGCGGCGATGCTCTGCTGGTCGATGGCGCAGAACTCCCTGTGGGGCGTCAGCAGCCGCATCGGCACGGACCAGGCGGGCCTGACGGAGATCACCGTCGGCGCGGTCTTCGCGGTGGCGCTCGGCACGGCGCTCGTGGGTGTGCTCGGCGCGGGGGCGCTCGGGTCGCGGCTCGGCCGCGCCACCCCCATCGGCGCGGGCACGGCGCTGATCGCGTGCTGCATCGTGGTGAGCGCCCGCGCGGACGACCTCACGTCGTTCGCGACCGGTGAGATCGCGTGGAACACGCTGTACCCGGTCGTCCTGTCGTACCTGATCGGGCTGGCCGCGTCCCTGGACCCGCGCGGCCGCTGGGCGGTCCTCGTCGGCTCGGCGGCGTCGCTCGGCACGGCCTGCGGACCGCTCACCGGCAGCGTCCTGTCACAGACGGCGGGCTACCCGGCGATGGGCGCGACGCTCGCCGTGGCCCTGCTCCTCCTGGCACTGCCGCTCACGGCGGTGGCCCTGCACACGGGCGGCAGCCCGCTGCTGCGGCCCGGCACGGTCCGCAGGCGGGGCGGCGCCCCCGCCGCCCTGGTGGCCGGCGTGACGGGCGCCCCGGCGGGCGCGGTCCCGCAGATGGGCGCGCCGGAGCAGCCGGTCGTGGAGATCACGGTGAGCACGCCCCAACCGGCCCCGACGCAGGAGGAGTTCTCCACGGCGGGACCGCGGGGCGGCTCGGCGGGGCTCGGTCAGTCGTCGAACGCGAACGCGTCGACCTCGGCGAGGTAGCGCGAGCGCAGTTCCTCGTCGTCGTCGAGGAACGACGCGACGAACGAGTTGCGGGCGAGCTCGCGCAGCCGCTCGTGGTCGAGCGCGAGCGCCTCGTGGACCGCGTGGAAGGTGTCTCCGACGTACCCGCCGAAGTAGGACGGGTCGTCGGAGTTCACTGTGCACAGCAGACCGGCGTCCATCATCCGCGGCAGCGGGTGGTCCTCCAGCACGTCGACGGCGCGCAGCCGCACGTTCGACAGCGGACACAGCGTCAGGGGCACCCGGTCCCGCACGAGTCGCTCGACGAGCGCCGGGTCCTCTACGCAGCGGAGCCCGTGGTCGATGCGCTCGACGCCGAGCACGTCGAGCGCCTCCCATACGTACGAGGGGTCGCCCTCCTCGCCCGCGTGGGCGACCTTGCGCAGCCCGAGCGCGCCCGCGGCCTCGTACACCTCACGGAACTTGGAGGCGGGGTTGCCGACCTCGGCGGAGTCGAGGCCGACGCCCACGATCCGGTCGAGGTAGGGCTTCGCGGACTCCAGGGTCTGCATCGCCGACTCGGCGGACTGGTCGCGCAGGAAGCACATGATGAGCCGGGTGGAGATGCCGTGGCGCTCCACGCTCTTCGACAGGGCGGCGTGCAGGCCCTCGACGACGGTCCCGATCGGGACGCCGCGGGCGGTGTGGGCCTGCGGGTCGAAGAAGATCTCGGCGTGCCGCACGCCCTGCGCGGCGGCGCGCGCGAGATAGGCGTCGGCGAGCTGCTCGAAGTCCTCCTCGGTGCGCAGGACCGCCATCAGGCCGTAGTACAGGTCGAGGAAGGACTGCAGGTCTTCGAAGAGGTAGGCCTTGCGGAGGGCCTCGGTGTCGGCGAACGGCAGGTCGACGCCGTTGCGGGCCGCGAGCTCGAAGGCGAGCTCGGGTTCGAGGGTGCCTTCGATGTGCAGGTGGAGTTCGGCTTTGGGGAGCGAAGCGAGGGACATCAGAGCATGGTACGCCCGGGATTAGACCCGTTTGGGCACCTGCACGCGGTCGAGGTCCCGCGCCACGGTCAGCTCTCCCGTGAACCCGGCCGCGCGGGCCTGGCGCTCGAACTCTTCGGGGTCGGAGTAGCGCTGGCTGAAGTGTGTGAGCACGAGATGCCGCACCCCGCCCTCGGCCGCGACGCGCGCGGCCTGCCCGGCGGTCAAGTGGCCGTGGTCGGACGCCAGTCGGTGATCGCCGTCGAGGAAGGTGGACTCGATGACGAGCAGGTCGCACCCCTCGGCGAGCGCGCTCACCCCGTCGCAGAGCCGGGTGTCCATGACGAACGCGAACCGCTGCCCGCGCCGTACCTCGCTCACGTCGTCGAGGGTGACGCCGCGCAGGGACCCGTCACGCTGAAGGATCCCCACGTCGGGCCCGGAGATGCCGTGTTCGGCGAGCAGTCCGGGCAGCATGCGGCGCCCGTCGGGCTCCACGAGGCGGTAGCCGTAGGACTCGACGGGGTGGGAGAGACGGCGCGCCTCCAGCGTGTACGAGGGTGTCTCGGCGAGGACACCGCCCTCGCCGCGCACCGGCTCCTCGGCGAGGGCGACGCTCTCGCGGTACGCGGTGGCGTACCGCAGCCGGTCGAAGAAACGCTGCCCGGAGCGCGGGTAGTGCGCGGTGACGGGGTGCGGCACCCGGTCCAGGTTGATGCGCTGGATGACCCCGGCGAGGCCGAGGGAGTGGTCGCCGTGGAAGTGCGTGACGCACAGCCGGTTGAGGTCGTGCGCGGCGACGCCGGCCCGCAGCATCTGGCGCTGCGTGCCCTCGCCGGGATCGAAGAGGATGCCCTCCCCGTCCCAGCGCAGCAGGTAGCCGTTGTGGTTGCGGTGCCTCGTCGGCACCTGGCTCGCGGTGCCGAGCACCACCAATTCCCTTACGGACACGGTGCGTTGACCGGCGCCCGCTAGCCGGGGGGCCACTGGAGGCCGCGGCCCCCGAGGACGTGGGCGTGGGCGTGGAAGACGGTCTGGCCGGCGCCGCTGCCGGTGTTGAACACGACGCGATAGCTGTCGAGCTTCTCCTCGGCGGCGACCTCGGCCGTCTCCCGCAGCACGTCGGCGGCGATCTGCGGATCGACGGCGGCGAGGGTCGCGGCGTCGCGGTGGTGGACGCGCGGGATGACGAGGACGTGGGTCGGCGCCTGCGGGTTGATGTCCCGGAAGGCGACGGTGGTCTCGGTCTCCCGTACCAGCGTGGCCGGGACCTCCCCCGCGACGATCTTGCAGAACAGGCAGTCGGCCTGCGGCTCTCCGGCCACGATCACGTCTCCTCACACCGTCCGGTCACTACGCCGGGAATGCTATCCGGCCCGCCGCCACCCGCGGCGCCTGCCTCCCGCGACAGGCCCTACGACGGGCCCTGCGCCCGCCCGCGCGGCTCCGGGAGTCCGGGTGCCGTCCGCGCCGGGTTCTCGGCGAGCGCCGCGAGGGCGATGCGCACGGCCTCGTCGAGCTGCGGGTCGCGTCCGGCCGCGTGGTCCTGCGGGGCGGTGACCACTTCGACGTCGGGGTCGACGCCGTGGTTCTCCAGCCCCCACTCGTAGCCGTCCAGCCAGGTCGCGTACTTCGGCTGGGTCACCAACGTGCCGTCGACGAGCCGGTAGCGGCTGTCGATGCCGATCACGCCGCCCCAGGTGCGTACGCCGACCACGGGGCCGATCCCGAGCGCCTTGATCGCCGCGTTGACGATGTCGCCGTCGGAGCCGGAGAACTCGTTGGCGACGGCCACCACGGGACCGCGGGGCGCGTCCATCGGGTAGCTGAAGGGGCGGGAGCCGCGCGGCAGGTCCCAGCCGACGACCCGGCGGGCCAGCTTCTCGACGACGAGCTGCGAGGTGTGTCCGCCGCGGTTCTCGCGCACGTCGACGACGAGTCCGTCACGGGCCACCTCGACCCGCAGGTCACGGTGGATCTGGGCCCAGCCGGGGGCCTGCATGTCGGGCACGTGCAGATAGCCGAGGCGGCCGCCCGACAGCGCGTGGACGTGGGCGCGGCGGTCGGCGACCCAGGCGTGGTAGCGCAGCGGCTCCTCGTCGGCCACGGGGACGACGACCGCGTGGCGCGGGTCGCCGCCGCCGGCCGGGGAGACGGTCAGCTCGACGGGCTTGCCCGCCGTCCCGACGAGGAGCGGTCCCGGACCGGTCACCGGGTCGACGGGGCGTCCGGCCACCGCGACGATCGCGTCACCCGCGCGCACGGCCACCCCGGGCGCGGCGAGCGGCGCGTGGGCGCGCGGGTCGGACGTCTCGCTGGGCAGGACGCGGTCGATACGCCAACTTCCGTCCTCGTGACGGGAGATGTCCGCGCCGAGGAGGCCCTGCTGCCGGTCGCCGCCGCTCCAGCCGCCGCCCGGTGTGACGTAGGCGTGGGACGTACCGAGCTCACCCTGGACCTCCCACAGGAGATCGACGAGGTCGTCGTGCGTGGCGACGCGGTCCAGGACGGGCCGGTAACGCTCCAGGACACCGTCCCAGTCGACGCCGTCCATGTCCGCGCGCCAGAAGTTGTCCCGCATGAGGCGGCCCGCCTCGTCGTACATCTGCCGCCACTCGGCGACGGGGTCGACGTCCTGGCGGACCCGGCTCAGGTCGACGGTGATGTTGGTGTCGCTGTCGTCGTCGGAGGAGGCGCGCCGGTCGCTCGGCACGACCTTCAGTTTGCCGTCGGTCCACAGCAGGACCCGCTTGCCGTCGCCGCTGACGGCCAGGTGGTCGGCGTCGGAGGCGAGGTGCTCGATGCGCTGCTGGGCGAGGTCGTAGCGTTCGAGCTCGCTCTTGGGTTCGGGGTCGTCGGGGGTGGCCCGGGACGCGCCGAGTACGCCCTGGAGCGGGTGCCGCAGCCACAGGACGCCGTCCTTGGCGGCCCGCAGGGTCGTGTAGCGGGCCGCCTCCACGGGGAACGCGACGATGCGGTCGGCGAGCCCTTCGAGGTCGATACGGGTGGTGGGGGTGCCTTCGCTGTCGGGGGTCTCGGCGGCGGGGCTGTCCGGGGTGTCGAAGGGGCGGCCGTGGCGTTGCGGGCCGAACGGGGACGGCGTCGTCGCGGCGAGCGTGATCAGGTGGGGCCGCGAGCCCCCGACGAACGCGAGGTCGAAGACGTGCTCGTCGTAGACGGGGTCGAAGGAGCGCGCGGAGAGGAACGCGAGGTGTTTGCCGTCGAGGGTGAACGCGGGCGCGTAGTCCCGGAACCGCAGCGGCGTCGCCTCCGTCACCGACAGGTCGGCGGTGTTGGCGAGTTTCAGGTGGCGCAGGGGCGAGGGGCCGGGGTGCGACCAGGCGAGCCACGCCGAGTCCGGCGAGAAGACGAGCCCCGTCACGTCGCCGTCCTCGCTGCGGTCGACCTCCCTGACCTCACCGCTCTCGCGCTCGACGAGCAGCACCCGCCCGTCGTGCGAGGCGACGGCGGCCCGGCTGCCGTCGGGCGCCATCGCGAGGTTCAGTACGCGGCCGAGCCGCCCGGCGGCGAGCCGGCGCGGGGTGGCGCCGGGCGCGATGCCGGTGGCGGGCGCGAACTCCAGGGCGTCGTCGCCCTCGGCATCCGTCACCCACACCACGTGCTCCTCGCCCTCGACGCGGAAGGTGCGCGGGAGGCGGGCCCGTACGCCGGGCCGGGCGGCCAGGGCGCGGGCGGGCCCGGAGCGGTGGGTGACCCAGTGGACGGCGCCGCGCACCGCGACGGCGCTGCCGCGCGCGGTGTGGTCGGGGGCCGCCGCGCCGAACCAGCGGGCGGCGCTGACGGGGTGCGGCTGGAGGTCGACGCGCTGCCCGCCGAGGCGGACGTCCAGGCGGCGCGGCACGGCGTCCTCGGCGCCGTCGAGGGCGTCCACGATCCACAGTTCTCCGGCCGACGCGTACACGACGCGTATGCCGTCGCTCGACGCGTGCCGGGCGTAGAAGCCGTCGAGGGGGGTGTGCCGGCGCAGTGAACTGCCGTCCGCGAGAGACGAGTACAGGGCGCCGACGCCGTCGTGGTCGGACAGGAAGGCGACCCGGTCTCCCACCCACATGGGGTACTCGATGTTCCCGTCGAGCTCCTCGTGGAGGCGGACGAACTCTCCGTCGCCCGCCCGGTCGATCCACAGCTTCCCCGCGGTGCCGCCCCGGTAGCGCTTCCACCAGGCGGCCTCGCGGCCCATCGGCGCGGAGAGCAGGACGACCTGCCCGCCGGGCCCCGTCACGACGTCGCCCACGGGCCCGTACGGGAGCGTGGTGGCGGGTCCGCCGTCGAGGGGTACGGCCCTCGCCCAGCTGCGGCGCAGGGACGCCTGGCCCTGGGTGCTGAGCACGAGGACCCGCCCGTCGGGGGTCCAGCCGCGCACCGTCGTCCTCGAACTGCCCCAGTACGTGAGGCGGTTCGAGGGTCCGCCGTCGACCGGGGCGATGTGCACCTCGGGGGCGCCGTCGCGGGTCGACGTCCAGGCGACGGTGGTGCCGTCGGGCGAGATCCGGGGGTGGCTGACGGGGACGTTGTCGGCGCTGACGCGCCAGGCGCGCCCGCCGTCGAGAGGGGCGACCCAGACGTCGTCCTCGGCGGTGAAGGCGGCCAACTCGCCGTGCAGATGCGGGAACCGGAGATATCCAGAGTGCGCTGTCCGTGTCACCCGATCACCCTAGGCACGCGCACCCCGCCCGGTCAGGGCTTTCGGCACTTGCCCGCGCCGATACGGCTTGTTCCGGCGCCCCGCGGGACCCGAGACCGCCGCGTGCTCAGCCGCGCATCAGCAGCCACTCCTGGAGCTCCACGATGTTGCCCTCGGGGTCCTTGAGGTGTGCGACGCGCATCCGGTCGGTCATCGGCGCGGGACCGTGAAGGATCTCGGCGCCGCGCGCGGCGATCTGTTCGCAGTACTGGTCCAGGTCGTCGACGCGCAGCACGACGAGGGAGCGGTACCCGTCCGGGTCGCCGCTCAGCTCGCCGATGATCCCCGCCATCATCGCCCGGTCCTCGAGCCCGATGCCCGCCGAGCCCGCCGCGGGGCTGAACTTCTCGTACGGGCCGTCCTGGGCGCCCGACTGCGGCTGGAGGCCGAGCACGTCCGCGTAGAAGTGGTAACAGGCACGGAAGTCGGTGACGAGGAGTCTGACCTGGGCGAGTTCCACGCGTTCCCCTCGGGGGTCGATCAGGACCAGCGGCCGGTGCGGCCGAGGAGCAGCGCCGTCGCGGCGGTGCCCGCGGTCGACGTACGCAGAACGCTACGCCCGAGCCGGTACGGACGCGCGCCCGCCTCGGCGAACGCGGCGAGCTCGTCGGGCGAGACGCCGCCCTCCGGGCCGACCACGAGGACGATGTCCCCGGCCGTGGGCAGCTCGACGGTGGCGAGCGCGCCGCTGTCGCAGTCGCGGTCCTCGTGCAGGACCGCAGCGAAGTCCGCTCCGGCGAGAAGTGCCGCCACCTGCTTGGTCGTCGCGGCGTCCGCGACGTCCGGGAAGCGCACCCGTCGGGACTGCTTGCCCGCCTCGCGCGCGGTGGCCCGCCACTTGCCGAGCGCCTTGGCGCCGCGGTCGCCCTTCCACTGGGTGATGCAGCGGGCGGCCTGCCACGGCACGATCGCGTCGACACCGGTCTCCGTCATGGTCTCGACGGCGAGTTCGCCCCGGTCGCCCTTGGGCAGGGCCTGGACGACGGTGATCCTGGGCGCCTGCGCGGGCTCCTCCTGGACGGGGCCCGCCGTGACGACGAGCCGGTCCTTGCCCTCGGCGGCCTCCACGACCGCCTCGCTCCAGCGCCCCCGGCCGTCGGTCAGGACGACGTCCTCACCGGCCCGCAGTCGCTTCACGGAGACCGCGTGCCGCCCCTCGGCCCCGTCGAGCACGAACGTCGTGGCGGACGGCACCTCGTCGACGACGAACACCGGCGCCGTCACGCGGCACCTCCCGCACCCAACGCGTCCTTCGCCTCGGCGAGTTCGGCCGCGAGCACCTCGACGAGCTGGCCGGCGGGCAGCTCACGGGCGAGCCGGTGGCCCTGCCCCGCCCACAGCGCCATCCCCTGCGGGTCCCCCGCCTTGGCTGCGGCCTTGCGCAGGGTCGACGTCATGTGGTGGATCTGCGGGTAGGCGGCGGGCGCGTACCGGCCGTGCTCGCGCATGAACCGGTTCACGAGGCCGCGCGCCGGGCGTCCGGAGAACGCCCGGGTCAGCTCGGTGCGCACGAACAGCGGGTTGGTCATGGCCTGCTTGTGCAGCAGGTTGGCGCCGGACTCGGGGCAGACCAGGAAGGCCGTGCCGAACTGTCCGGCGTCCGCGCCCGCGGCGAGCACGGCGGCGAGCTGCGCGCCGCGCATGAGGCCGCCGGTGGCGATGATCGGGATCTGCACGGTCTCACGGACCTGGGCGATCAGCGCGATGAGTCCGATGCCGGAGCCGTCGGCCTCCGGGTTGTCCCGGTGGGTGCCCTGATGCCCGCCCGCCTCGATGCCCTGGACGCACACCGCGTCGGCCCCGGCCTGCTGGGCGGCCTGCGCCTCCTCCGGGGTGGTCACGGTGACGGCGGTCAGGGTGCCGACGCGGGCGAGGGAGTCGAGGACGTCGCGGCTCGGGCAGCCGAACGTGAAGGTGACGACCGGTACCGGGTCGTCGAGGAGGATCGCGAGCTTCGCGTCGAAGCCGTCGTCGCGGCCGCTGTCCGGGTCGCCGAGGTGCGTCTCGTACCAGGCGGCCTCACCTGCGAGCTGGCTGCCGTAGACGGCGACGGCCGCGGGGTCCGCGTACTCGGGCTGCGGCATGAAGAGATTCACGCCGAACGGCTGGTTGGTCAGCCCCCGTACCTGCTTGATCTCCTGGTACATCCCGTCGGCGGTCTTGTACCCGGCGGCGAGGAATCCGAGCCCGCCTGCCTCCGACACGGCGGCGGCGAGCTGCGGACAGGAGGCACCGCCCGCCATGGGTGCCTGCACGATCGGATAGTGACAGAGATCGGTCAGCGTGGGGGACATGACCGCATCGTGCCACGTCCCCCGTACAAGTCCGAATCCGCCTACCGGCCGTTGAACGCGTCCTTGAGCCGCGAGAACAGTCCCTGCTGCCCGGGCTGGAACTGCCCCGTGGGACGTTCCTCGCCGCGCAGCTTCGCCAGCTCACGCAGCACCCGCTCCTGCTCGGGGTCCAGCTTCGTCGGCGTCAGGACCTCGACGTGCACGATGAGGTCGCCGCGACCGCCGCCGCGCAGGTGCGTGATGCCGCGCCCGTGCAGCGGGACCGACTGACCGGACTGCGTGCCCGGCCGGATGTCGATCTCCTCGAGGCCGTCGAGCGTCTCGAGCGGCACCTTCGTGCCGAGCGCCGCGGCCGTCATCGGGATGGTGACGGTGCAGTGCAGATCGTCGCCGCGCCGCTGGAAGACGGGGTGCGACAGCTCGTGGATCTCGACGTACAGGTCACCGGCGGGGCCGCCGCCGGGGCCGACCTCGCCCTCGCCCGCGAGCTGGATGCGCGTGCCGTTGTCGACACCGGCCGGGATCTTCACGGTGAGCGTGCGCCGCGAGCGGATGCGGCCGTCGCCGGCGCACTCCGGGCACGGCGTCGGCACGACCGTGCCGAAGCCCTGGCACTGCGGGCACGGCCGCGAGGTCATGACCTGGCCGAGGAAGGACCGCGTGACCTGGGACACCTCGCCGCGGCCGCGGCACATGTCACAGGTCTGCGCGGACGTGCCGGGCGCGGCACCCTCGCCGCTGCAGGTCGTACAGACGATGGCCGTGTCGACCTGGATGTCCTTGGTGGTCCCGAAGGCGGCCTCGTCCAGCTCGATCTCGAGCCGGATCATGGCGTCCTGGCCGCGGCGCGTGCGCGAGCGGGGACCACGCTGGGACGCCGTCCCGAAGAACGCGTCCATGATGTCGGAGAAGTTCCCGAAGCCACCGGCGCCGAAGCCGCCGGCCCCGCCTCCGCCCGCCTGCGAGAGGGGGTCGCCGCCGAGGTCGTAGACCTGCTTCTTCTGCGGGTCCGACAACACCTCGTAGGCGGCGTTGATCTCCTTGAACCGCTCCTGAGTCTTCGGGTCCGGATTCACGTCCGGGTGAAGCTCACGGGCCAGCCTTCGGAAGGCCTTCTTGATCTCGTCCTGGGAGGCGTCGCGGCGCACGCCGAGTACGGCGTAGTAGTCCGTGGCCACTTACGACTCCGCCAGGATCTGTCCGACGTAACGTGCCACTGCGCGTACTGCTCCCATCGTTCCCGGATAGTCCATGCGGGTCGGTCCGACCACGCCGAGCTTGGCGACTGCCTCGCTGCCCGAACCGTAGCCGACCGAGACCACAGAGGTAGAGCTGAGTCCCTCATGGGCGTTCTCATGACCGATCCGTACGGCCATGCCCGAATCATTGACCTCACCAAGGAGCTTGAGGAGCACGACCTGCTCTTCAAGGGCCTCGAGAACGGGCCGGATGGTGAGGGGAAAGTCATGTCCGAAGCGGGTGAGATTGGCGGTGCCGCCGATCATCAGCCGCTCCTCGGTCTCCTCGACGAGCGTCTCCAGCAAAGTGGAGAGCACCGTCGCGACCGTGCCGCGGTCCTCCGCGTCGAAGGACTCCGGCAGGTCCTGCACCAGCTGCGGCACGTCCGCGAAGCGACGTCCCGCGACCCTGCTGTTGAGCCGGGCCCGCAGATCGGCGAGAGAGGTCTCGCCGAACGGCGCCGGGCAGTCGATCATCCGCTGCTCGACCCGCCCCGTGTCCGTGATCAGTACGAGCATCAGGCGGGCGGCGGCGAGCGAGAGCAGTTCCACGTGGCGCACGGTGGACCGCGTCAGGGACGGGTACTGCACCACGGCGACCTGCCGCGTCAGCTGCGCGAGCAGCCGCACGGTCCGGCCGACGACGTCGTCGAGGTCTACGGCGCCGTCGAGGAAGTTCTGGATGGCGCGGCGCTCGGGCCCCGTCATCGGCTTGACCGCCGTCAGCTTGTCCACGAACAGGCGGTAGCCCTTGTCGGTCGGGATCCGCCCGGCGCTCGTGTGGGGCTGGGCGATGAACCCCTCCTCCTCGAGCGCCGCCATGTCGTTGCGCACCGTCGCCGGTGAGACGCCGAGGCTGTGCCGCTCGGTGAGCGCCTTGGAGCCGACCGGCTCCTCGGTCCCCACGTAGTCCTGGACGATGGCGCGCAGCACTTCGAGCCTGCGTTCACTGAGCATTCGCGCGCACCTCCAGCTGTGTCGTCCGCGGCTGGCACTCGGTGCGGCCGAGTGCCAATGGTCTCCGGGTCAGTGTACGGCCGGTGGGTACGGGCCCGGCAAGGGCGCTAGCGTCGGGCCCATGGACGACCTGGACTGGAATGCGATGGGCTGGGAGGAGCTGTCCGCTCGGGCGGGGCGGGTCCGGCTGCCGGGCTGGGACTGCACGACGGGCCTTGTGGTGGGCGACGGGGCGGCGTTGCTCGTCGACACGGGTTCATCACTTCGTGAGGGTGCGGCGCTGCGCGCGGACACCCGGCGCCTGATGGGCCCGCACGCGCGCGTGACGCATATCGCGCTGACGCACCCCCATTTCGACCATGTTCTGGGCACGGCGGCGTTCGCGGGTGTCGAGGTGTACGGAGCCGCGGGCATCGACACGGTGTTCACGCGGGGCCGCGACGAGCTGCGGGCGTCCGCGGTGGCCCACGGCGTACCGCGCGAGGAGGCGGCCGAGGCCACTGACGTGCTGGTCGTGCCGCAGCACCGCGTGTGCGGGGAGTGGACGCTCGATCTGGGCGGCGGACTCCAGGTGCTCCTCGCGAACGTGGGCCCGGCGCACAGCGGGCACGACCTGGCCGTCCTGGTGCCGGGCACGCCCGAGATCGTCTTCTGCGGCGATCTGGTCGAGGAGTCGGGCGAGCCGCAGGCGGGCCGTGACGCGGTGCCGAGCCGCTGGCCGGCCGCCCTGGACCGGCTGCTGGAGCTGGGCGGTGAAGATGCCGTGTACGTTCCTGGGCACGGAGCCGCGGTGAATGCGGAGTTTGTCCGTGCGCAGCGTGACGCGCTGGCGGCGCGTTTCGGCGTGTCGTAACCGCACGGCCGTTCGCACTCCTATCGTCTGCACCATGCGTCAGTACTCCCCCGACTTCACCCCGCCGTGGAAGAAGCAGCAGGCCGCGCCCGAGGTGGCGGCGGACGTGGATCTCGTGGTCGAGGAGGTCACGACCGGGTTCTGCGGAGCGGTCGTCCGCTGCGAGAAGACGGCCCAGGGCCCGACGGTGACCCTGGAGGACCGCTTCGGCAAGCACCGGGTGTTCCCCATGGACCCGCGCGGCTTCCTGCTCGAGGGCCGGGTCGTCACCCTCGTACGTCCCGTGTCCGCCGCGCCCGTACGCCCCACCCGCACGGCCTCCGGGTCGGTCGCGGTGCCCGGGGCGCGGGCCCGGGTCGCGCGGGCCGGGCGCATCTATGTGGAGGGCCGGCACGACGCGGAGCTGGTGGAGCGGGTCTGGGGCGACGACCTGCGCATCGAGGGCGTGGTCGTGGAGTACCTGGAGGGCGTCGACGACCTGCCCGCGATCGTCACGGAATTCGCCCCGGGGCCCGACGCGCGGCTCGGCGTCCTCGTCGACCATCTCGTGCCCGGGTCGAAGGAGTCGCGCATCGCAGCGCAGGTCACCGGCGAGCACGCGCTGGTCGTCGGCCACCCCTACATCGACGTGTGGGAGGCCGTGAAGCCGTCGGCCGTGGGCATCCGGGCGTGGCCCCGGGTGCCGCGCGGCCAGGACTGGAAGACGGGCGTGTGCCGGGCGCTCGGCTGGCCGGAGAACACCGGCGCGGCCTGGCAGCACATCCTGTCGCGAGTGCACAGCTACCGCGACCTGGAGCCCGAACTCCTGGGCAGGGTCGAGGAGTTGATCGATTTCGTGACGCTGCCCGGGGACCACTCCTAGGACGGTCAGGGGGCCGTCCCAGGAGTGCGGGGGCCCGCCTCAGTCGACGAGGTCGCGGACGACCGCGTCGGCGAGGAGGCGTCCCCTCAGGGTGAGGACGGCGCGCCCGGACTCGTACGGGGCCGCTTCGAGCAGGCCGTCGGACAGGGCCCGGCCGGCGGCGGCGCGGCCCGCAGGCTTCAGGAGCGACAGGGGACAGCCCTCCAAGAGGCGCAGCTCCAGCAGGATGCGCTCGACGCGCCGGTCCTCGTCCGACAGGAGCTCGCGCCCCGCGCCGGGCGAGTGCCCCTGTGCGAGGCGCCCGGCGTAGGCGCCCGGGTGCTTCACGTTCCACCAGCGCACCCCGCCGACGTGGCTGTGCGCGCCGGGGCCCGCACCCCACCAGTCGGCGCCGCGCCAGTACAGCTCGTTGTGCAGGCAGCGCCCGGCGTCGGTGGTGGCCCAGTTCGACACCTCGTACCAGTCGAAGCCCGCCCCGCCGAGGACCTCGTCCGCGATCAGGTAGCGGTCCGCGTGGACGTCGTCGTCCGTCATCGGGACCTCGCCTCGGCGGATGCGCCGGGCGAGCTGGGTGCCCTCCTCAACGATCAGCGCGTACGCCGACACGTGGTCGGGCCCGGCGCCGATGGCGGCCTCCAGCGAGGCCCGCCAGTCGTCGTCGCTCTCGCCGGGGGTGCCGTAGATCAGGTCGAGGTTGACGTGGTCGAAGCCCGCGGCGCGCGCCTCGGCGACGCAGGCTTCGGGGCGGCCGGGGGTGTGGGTGCGGTCGAGGATCTTCAGGACGTGCTGCTTGGCGCTCTGCATGCCGAAGGAGATCCGGTTGAAGCCGCCCTCGCGGAGGGTCTCCAGGTAGGCGGGGCCGACGGACTCGGGGTTGGCCTCCGTCGTCACCTCGGCGTCGGGCGCGAGCCCGAACTCGTCGCGGATCGCCCCGAGCATCCGTACGAGGTCGTCTGCCGCGAGGAGCGTCGGGGTGCCGCCGCCGACGAAGACGGTGCGCACCTGGCGCGGGTCGTCGCCGAGGACCTTGCGGGCGAGGCGCACCTCGTCGACGAGGGTGTCCGCGTAGTTGTCACGGGAGGCGAGCACACCGCCGGAGCCGCGCAGCTCGGTCGCGGTGTACGTGTTGAAGTCGCAGTAGCCGCAGCGCGTGGCGCAGTACGGGACGTGCAGATAGAACCCGAGGGGCCGGTCCGCCGCCCCGGCCAGGGCGGAGGCGGGCAGCGCGCCGCCGTCGGGGACGGGCTCACCGTCGGGGAGTGCGGAAGGCATGGACCCATTGTCCCGCAGCCGTGGGGTTGCCTCGCCGGTCGTCGCTGTGCAAGGTCAGCGGGCCTGGAGGACCAGGAGGGCGAGGTCGTCGTCCGGCGGGCTCTCGGAGAACTCGTGGACCAGGCGTCTGATCCGCTCGGCGAGCAGGTGCGCGGTGAGGCCCTTGCAGCCGGCGAGGGCGCGGGAGAGGCCGTCTCCGTCGTCGAACTGGCGGTGCCCGTCCCGGCGCTCCGTCACTCCGTCCGTGACACACAGGAGGGTGTCGCCGTCGTGGAGCACAAGGCTCTCGCTGGTGTAGCCGGGGTCGTCGACGACGCCGAGGAGCACCTGGGGCTCGGCGGCGGACACGACCAGGCCGTCGGGCCGCAGCAGGAGCGGCAGCGGGTGTCCGGCGGAGGCCAGGGTGCAGCGCATCCCGTCCTCGGTGGGCACCAGCTCCCCGTAGAGCAGGGAGAGGAAGCGGGGCGCGCCCTCGGAGGTGAGGCCCTGGCCGTCCGCGGCGGCGAGCGCGCGCGCCGCGGCGTCGGCCGCCTCCGTGGCGTCGTCGAGGAGGAGCCGGTTGAGGCGGTCGAGGACCTCGGCGACCTGGTACCCCTCGCGGGCGAGCAGCCGCAGCCAGGGCCGGGCGAGGCCGATGACGACGGCCGCCTCGGGGCCCTTTCCCTGGACGTCGCCGAGCGCGAAGCACCAACGGCCGTCACCGGCGGGGAACACGTCGTAGAAGTCGCCGCCCGGGCCGCCCGCGTCGCGCGGCTCGTAGACGAGCGCGGACTCGATGCCGGGGATCCGGGCGACGCCGGAGGGCAGCAGTCCGCGCTGGAGGATGCGGCTGATCGTGGCCTGGCGGGCGTAGCGGCGGGCGGCGCTGACGGCGAGGGCGACGCGGCGGGCGAAGTCCTCGACGAGGCCGGTGACCTCGTCGGGGAAGCGGGTCAGACCGGCCCGTCCGATGAGGAGGGTGCCCACCGCGCGACCGCCCGCGCTGAGGCGGTAGGCGAGCGCGGCGCCGGCCGGATCACCGCCGAGGGACTCGAAGGGCCACGGCACGGGGACGGCCGCGCTGCGCGCCGCGTCGGTGGGCTGCGGCGGGTCCTTCTCCAGGATCTTGCGGAGCTCCTCCATGCGGTTCTCGCTGGTGTGCCACACGCGGGCGAGGCGGGGCGTGGCGAGGGCGCCGGTGCCGCGGCCCGCCCGGTCGGCGGCTCCCCGGTCCGGCCTGCCGTCCTCGTCGTCGAGCCACACGGCACACCAGTCGGCGAGGCGCGGCACCAGCATCTGCCCGGCGAGTGAGGCGACCTGGTCCTCGTCGAGCTGTCCGGCCAGCAGATCGGACGCCTCGGCGAGAAAGGAGAGCGCGCCGCGGTTGACCCAGTCCTGGTCGTGCGGGAAGCGGCGCGGCGCGAGAGCCGGCATGTCGGCGGCGCGCGGCCCGCGCTGAAAGGTTCTTGCGCCGGGGAACGCCTCGAGGTCACCGCCCCACGGCTCGGCGCCGTCGACGGGGAGGCGGGCCCAGACGGTCTTGGTGCCCCGCTGGTACGTGATGCCCCAGGCGTCGGAGAGGGACGCCACGAGGCGCAGGCCGCGCCCGCACTCGGGGGTGTCGGGGCCCGGGTCGGTGCGGTCGCTGCGGACGGCGCGGGCCGGGTGGTGGTCGGAGACCTCGATCACGAGGGCGGCGGGCGCGCACCCGCCGTCCGGGTCGTCGGGACGGCCGGTTTCCAGACGGCACAGCAGCTCGACATTGGTGCCCGCGTGGACGACCGCGTTCGTGACGAGTTCGCTGAGTACGACCACGGCGTCGTCGGTGAGCCGGTCGCCGCCACCGGCCGTGGCGGTCAGACCGAGCTCGGCCCAGTCGGCGAGAGCTCCCCGTACGAAGCGGCGGGCGGCGGCGGGGGCCAGCGGGTTTCCGGGCAGCGAGGTCCGCACGGCGGCCGGTGCTCCCGGCGGACGGGAGGGCTCGTCGGTGGCGTAGGCGGTCTCCCGTTGCAGCGGAATGGACCCCACGGTGCGGCTCCTGAGCAGTTCGGGCAATGACGCCTCAGGCGACACGGACAGAGTGACAGACCGGACCCGTCCATAAGCACCGAGTTACCGAAGTGGACCACCATGAGCGAGAACAGTGCTACGCGCGCTCTCGATCCGGGCCGGATCGACGCCACCGGACCGCGCGCGCCGCTCGCCGCGATGACGGCGGCGCGGGACGGCGGCGCGGGACGGCGGCGCGGGACGGCGGCTTCACCGAGACACCGGCGATCAGGGAGGGTCTGGGGCCGAACTCGGCGCGATGGTCAGCCAGGCCATGGACCGCAGCCGGCACCACGACGCCGGACCGACGCGTGTGCGGCGGGAGATCGTGCGCACGGGCGGCTCGACGAGCGGGTCGAGGCGAGCCCGGGGCAGGGCACGCGGGCGTCGCGGATGAACTGCGTGAACACGATCACCGGCGCGCCGGCGGACCTGGCAGCGGACGCGACGCGCGTCCTGGAAGCGGTGGCGGTGCGACCTCACGCAGCGGGTCGGCCCGCACGACGGGAACCGTCAGCTTGGGGGAACCTGCGCCGCCTCGGCCGCGCCGTGAACGAAATGGTCGACCGGCTCGCCCTGTTCAGGGGCTTCACGGGCCTCACGGACTTCACGGGCGAGATGACCCGGGTGGCACGCGAGGCCGGCGCCGAGGGCCGGCTCGGCGGACACGCCGGGCGCCGGGCCCGTCCGGGAGTTGGCGGGACGTGACCGAGGCGCGGGCCCGTCCGGGAGTTGGCGGGACGTGACCGAGGCGGTCGACCGCGCAGCCAGGTGACGCAGACGCAGGAGCCGTTACGGGAGATGCGCCGCGGCCGCACACCGTGGTGGCGGACCGCGACGCATCCCTCGAGCGGTGACGCGGGGCGTCACTTCTCGCGCGAACCCGCGTACATCTCGTCGATCAGGTGCCCGTACTCGCGCTCGACGACCGGCCGCTTCAGCTTCAGGCTCGGGGTCAGCTCGCCGTGCTCGATGTCGAGGTCGCGCGGCAGGAGCTTGAACTTCTTGATGGTCTGCCACTTCTGGAGGCCCTGGTTGAGCTCCTTGACGTAGCCCTCGACCAGTTCGACCGTGGCGGGGGCCGCGACCACGTCGGCGTACGCCTTCCCCTCGAGCCCGTTGTCCTTGGCCCACTCCAGGATGGACGGCTCGTCGAGAGCGATGAGCGCCGTGCAGAAGTTCCGGTCGGCGCCGTGCACCAGGATGTTCGAGACGTACGGACACACGGCCTTGAACTGGCCCTCGACCTCGGCGGGCGCGACGTACTTGCCGCCCGAGGTCTTGATCAGGTCCTTCTTGCGGTCGGTGATCTTGAGGTAGCCGTCGGGCGACAGCTCACCGATGTCGCCGGTATGGAACCAGCCGTCGGACTCCAGGACCTCGGCCGTCTTCTCGGGCAGCCCGTGGTAGCCCTGCATGACGCCGGGGCCGCGCAGCAGGATCTCGCCGTCGTCCGCGATCCGCACCTCCGTGCCGGGCACCGGCTTGCCGACCGTGCCGGTGCGGTACGCCTCGCCGGGGTTGACGAAGGACGCGGCGGAGGTCTCCGTGAGGCCGTAGCCCTCCAGGATGTGCACACCCGCGCCGGCGAAGAAGTAGCCGATCTCGGGGGCGAGCGCGGCGGAGCCGGAGACGCAGGCGCGCAGCCGGCCGCCGAACGCCTCACGCAGCTTGGAGTAGACGAGCGCGTCGGCGACCTTGTGCTTGGCGCCGAGCCCGAACGGCACCGAGGCCGAACCGGTCCTGCGGAAGTTGTCCTGGCTGACCTTCGCGTACTCGCGCGCGACCTCGGCGGCCCACTGGAAGATCTTGTACTTGGCGCCGCCGCCCGCCCGCGCCTTGGCCGCGACCCCGTTGTAGACCTTCTCGAAGATGCGCGGCACCGCGGCCATGTACGTCGGCTGCACCACGGGCAGGTTCTCGATGATCTTGTCCACGCGGCCGTCGACAGCGGTGACGTGCCCGACCTCGATCTGCCCGGAGGTGAGCACCTTGCCGAAGACGTGCGCGAGGGGCAGCCACAGGTACTGCACGTCGTCCGGGCCGACCAGGCCGGTCGCGGCGATGGCCTTCGCCATGTAGGACCAGTTGTCCTGCGGGAGGCGCACACCCTTGGGGCGGCCGGTGGTGCCGGAGGTGTAGATCAGCGTCGCGAGCTGGTCCGCGGTGATCGCGCCGACCTTCTCCTTGATCAGGTGCGGGTGCTTCTCCAGGTACGCGGCGCCGCGCTTCTCCAGGTCGGCGAGCGTGAGCAACCAGCCCTCGGGGTCCGCGGCGTGCGGCTCGACCCCGGCCTCGTCGATGACGACGACATGGGCGAGATCCGGCAGCTCGGCCCGGCGCTCGCGGGCCTTGGCCAGCTGCGCCGCGTCCTCGGCGATCAGGACCTTGCTGTCCGAGTCCGCGAGGATGAACGCCGACTCCTCGGCGTTGGTCTGCGGGTACACGGTGGTCGTCGCGGCGCCCGCGCACAGGATGCCGAGGTCGGCCAGGATCCACTCGACCCGCGTGGAGGAGGCGAGCGCGACCCGCTCCTCCGGCTGCACACCCAGCTCGATCAGGCCGGCCGCGATCGCGTAGACCCGCGTCGAGGCCTGCGCCCAGCTCAGCGACTTCCACTCGTCGGGGCCCTCACCGGCGGCTGGTACCGGGTAGCGGTACGCCTCGGTATCCGGCGTGGCCGCCACGCGCTCCAGGAAGAGGGCCGCCACGGACGGCGGGCGGTTCTCGATCAGGGTCTGTGTGTCGCTCACGACGTCCTCCGGGGGCCCGCGGCAGCGCGGCGAGACTGGGCGCGGCTGGCTGTTGGCGGATTTTGTTTAACTGGCGAGTAACTACCGAGCAGTGATCAGAGTAGAGCGCAGTCGCCCGGCGCGTAAGGGGCCGCAGCCTGTCACTTCTTGTCGACAGCCGCTGTACACACGGCCCCCACAAAAGGCCCGCACAACAATGCCGGGAAATCAAGAGGCCCGCCGCGCTGACGCGTGGCGGGCCTCCGGACAGCTGTGCCGACCGGCCTACTTCTTCTTCGAGCCGCTGTCGTCGCTGGAGAGCACGGCGATGAAGGCTTCCTGCGGCACCTCGACGGAGCCGACCATCTTCATGCGCTTCTTGCCCTCCTTCTGCTTCTCGAGCAGCTTGCGCTTACGAGAGATGTCACCGCCGTAGCACTTGGCGAGGACGTCCTTGCGGATCGCGCGGATCGTCTCGCGGGCGATGACCCGGGAGCCGATGGCGGCCTGGATCGGCACCTCGAAGGCCTGCCGCGGGATGAGCTCGCGCAGCTTGGCGACCAGCCGCACGCCGTACGCGTACGCCGCGTCCTTGTGCGTGACCGCGGAGAAGGCGTCGACCTTGTCGCCGTGCAGCAGGATGTCGACCTTGACCAGGCTGGAGTCCTGCTCGCCGGTGGGCTCGTAGTCCAGGGACGCGTAGCCCCGCGTCTTGGACTTCAGCTGGTCGAAGAAGTCGAAGACGATCTCCGCGAGCGGCAGCGTGTAGCGGATCTCGACGCGGTCCTCGGAGAGGTAGTCCATGCCGAGCAGCGTGCCCCGGCGGGTCTGGCAGAGCTCCATGATCGAGCCGATGAACTCGCTGGGAGCGAGGATCGTGGCGCGCACGACCGGCTCGAAGACCTTGTCGATCTTGCCTTCGGGGAACTCGCTCGGGTTGGTGACCGTGTGCTCGCTGCCGTCCTCCATGGCCACGCGGTAGACCACGTTGGGGGCGGTGGCGATGAGGTCGAGCCCGAACTCGCGCTCCAGGCGCTCACGGATCACGTCGAGGTGGAGCAGGCCGAGGAAGCCGACGCGGAAGCCGAAGCCGAGGGCGGCCGAGGTCTCCGGCTCATAGACGAGCGCGGCATCGTTGAGCTGCAGCTTGTCGAGGGCCTCGCGCAGGTCCGGGTACTCCGAGCCGTCCAGCGGATACAGGCCCGAGAAGACCATCGGCTTCGGGTCCTTGTAGCCGCCGAGCGCCTCGGTGGCGCCGTTGTTCAGGGAGGTGATCGTGTCACCGACCTTGGACTGACGGACGTCCTTCACGCCGGTGATGATGTAGCCCACCTCACCGACGCCGATGCCGTCGGCCGGGGTCATCTCCGGAGAGGAGACGCCGATCTCGAGCAGCTCGTGCGTGGCGCCGGTGGACATCATCCGGATGCGCTCACGCTTGTTGAGCTGACCGTCGACGACTCGGACGTAGGTCACGACGCCGCGGTAGGAGTCATAGACCGAGTCGAAGATCATCGCGCGGGCGGGTGCGTCGGCGACACCGACCGGGGCCGGGATGTCGGCCACGACCTTGTCGAGCAGCGCCTCGACGCCCAGGCCCGTCTTCGCGGAGACCTTCAGGACGTCGTCCGGGTCGCAGCCGATGAGGTTCGCGAGCTCCTCGGAGAACTTCTCGGGCTGGGCGGCCGGCAGGTCGATCTTGTTGAGAACCGGGATGATCTTGAGGTCGTTCTCCATCGCCAGGTAGAGGTTGGCGAGAGTCTGCGCCTCGATGCCCTGGGCCGCGTCGACCAGCAGGACCGTGCCCTCACAGGCCGCGAGGGACCGTGAGACCTCGTACGTGAAGTCCACGTGCCCCGGGGTGTCGATCATGTTGAGGATGTGAGTGTTGCCCGGGTCCTCGCTCGGGGCCCAGGGCAGACGCACCGCCTGGGACTTGATCGTGATGCCTCGCTCGCGCTCGATGTCCATACGGTCGAGGTACTGAGCACGCATCTGCCGCTGCTCGACCACACCGGTCAGCTGGAGCATCCGGTCGGCGAGCGTGGACTTGCCGTGGTCGATGTGCGCGATGATGCAGAAATTGCGGATCAGAGCCGGGGCGGTACGGCTCGGCTCGGGCACATTGTTAGGGGTCGCGGGCACGCAGGGTCCTGTCTCTTGAGGCGCCTGTCGCCTCGGGTCGGATCGATACGTAGGTTCCATGGTCCCACGGACGCGGGACTGCGCCCGGTTTGGGAGGCTCGGAGCACGGCTGGTAACGTTGACAGCTGTGTCTCTTGCCCTCTCAGCACGAGGCACTTCAAGAGAAATCACCGGCACGTGGGCGTGAGCTCGCGTGCCTGAACCTGAAAAGGCTCATTTCGTGGCGAACATCAAGTCCCAGATCAAGCGGATCAAGACCAACGAGAAGGCTCGTCAGCGCAACAAGGCTGTCAAGTCCTCCCTGAAGACCGCGATCCGCAAGGCTCGCGAGGCCGTTGCCGCCGGTGACACCCAGAAGGCCGAGGAGCTCACGCGCGAGGCTTCGCGCAAGCTCGACAAGGCCGTCTCCAAGGGCGTCATCCACAAGAACCAGGCCGCCAACAAGAAGTCGGCGCTTGCTTCCAAGGCTTCTTCCCTCAAGGGCTGAGTACCCACTCCCTCACGGGACGGGCACTCCTTTGATGTGATCGCCGGACGGACCCGAGCGGGCCCTCTCTCTCCGCTCCCGGCCGGCACCCCGGATCTGCACGCGACTGCGTTCGCCACGCGGGTGCGGATCCATCGAGCGTGAACCTGAAACCCCGCACAGCGGTCCTTCCCCAGGACGGCCGAGCGGGGTTTCTGGCGTGCAGGCGGGGTTCTGGCATTCAGGCGGATACGTGGATACGTGCCCCAGGACCCGCCGTCGGACGGCTCAGCCGCGGCGGGAACGCGCGGCCCTCGCGATGGTGACGACGGCCTTCTCCAGGGCGTACTCGGGATCGTCCCCGCCACCCTTGACGCCCGCGTCGGCCTCGGCGACGGCCAGCAGCGCGACGGCCACGCCGTCCGGCGTCCAGCCCCGCATCTGCTGACGCACCCGGTCGATCTTCCATGGCGGCATCCCCAGCTCACGGGCGAGATCAGCGGGCCGGCCGCCGCGCGCCGACGACAGCTTGCCGATGGCGCGGACCCCCTGGGCGAGCGCGCTGGTGATCAGCACCGGCGCCACCCCCGTCGACAACGACCACCGCAGCGCCTCGAGCGCCTCCGCGGCGCGGCCCTCGACCGCCCGGTCGGCGACGGTGAAACTGGAGGCCTCGGCCCGGCCCGTGTAGTACCGCGCGACGACCGCCTCGTCGATCGTGCCCTCGACGTCCGCGCCGAGCTGCGTCACGGCGGACGCCAGCTCCCGCAGATCACTGCCGATCGAGTCGACCAGGGCCTGGCACGCCTCCGGCGTCGCGGAACGGCCGATCGCCCGGAACTCGCTGCGCACGAACGCCAGCCGGTCCGCCGGCTTGGTCATCTTGGGGCAGGCGACCTCGCGGGCGCCCGCCTTGCGGGCCGCGTCGAGCAGCCCCTTGCCCTTGGCGCCGCCCGCGTGCAGCAGCACCAGCGTGATCTCCTCGGCAGGAGCCGCGAAGTAGCCCTTCACGTCCTTGATCGTGTCGGCCGAGAGGTCCTGCGCATTGCGTACGACCACGACCTTGCGCTCGGCGAAGAGCGACGGGCTGGTCAGTTCGGCGAGCGTGCCGGGCTGGAGCTGATCGGACGTGAGGTCACGCACATCGGTGTCCGCGTCGGCGGCGCGGGCGGCCGCCACCACCTGCTGCACGGCGCGGTCGAGCAGGAGGTCCTCCTGCCCCACGGCGAGGGTGACAGGGGCGAGCACGTCGTCTGTTGCAGTCTTCCTGGCCATCGCGGTCAAGCATCCCACGCGGCACTGACAACCCCCGCCGTGCCGGAGAATGGGCGGGTGACCGATGCACGACATGTACTGGTGCTGCCCGACCGCGATGCCGCGGAAGAGGTGGCCGAGGAGCTTCCCGACCGTTTCGGCGTCACCGAGGAGCCCCAGCTCGTCCGGGACGCGCTGGCCGGGGAGGACGACGCCGAGGACGCCCAGTGGCTCGTGGTGATCGAGGACCCCACCGGCCGCCTCGACGCCGCCTCACTCGACGCATTCGCCGCGGAACACGAGGGCTGGCTCGAAGCGCCTTAGCCGCGGCGGCCCGGCAGCCCCAGCAGCCCCAGCAGCCCCGGGCGAGGCTGCGGAGGGCGGGGCAGGCGCCGACCGGGGCAGGCGCCGACCGGGGCAGCCCCCGAGCGGGACCACTGGGCCGGAGCAAGCGCCGGCCGGGGCTACGGGGGGGGCCGGGGCTGGCTGGAGGTGTCAGCCCTTGGGGACGATCTGGATGTCGAGCTCGATCGTCACGCTGGAGCCGATCGCCGCGATCCCACGGGCCAGCATCGTCTGCCAGTTGACCGTGAAGTCGTCGCGGTGCAGCTCCGTGGTGGCGCGGCAGGCCGCACGGGTCTCCCCTTCCATGCCGTTGCCGAGACCCAGGTACTCCGCGTCGAGCGTGACCGTACGCGTCACACCGTGCAGGGAGAGAGCGCCCGTGATCGCCCAGCGGCTGCCGCCCTTGTGCGTGAACCGCTCGCTGTAGAACTCGAGCGTCGGGAACTGGTCCACGTCGAGGAAGTCGGCCGACCTGAGGTGGTCGTCGCGCATCTTCACGTTCGTGTCGATGGACGACGCGTCGATGACCACGTGCATCGCGGACTGCTCGACCCGCTCGGCGATGCGCAGCGCGCCCGCGAACGTGTTGAACCGGCCGTGGATCCGGGCCAGTCCGATGTGCCGCGCCGTGAACCCGACCGACGAGTGCATCGGCTCGATCTCCCAGTCCCCTGCGCCGGGCAGGGCGGGCGGCTGGGCGACCTGGAGCATGACGTCACCGAGAGAGGCGTGCGCGCTGTCGCCGACCGAGGCGCTCCCCCGGTACGGCGTGTAGCCCTCCGCCGTGACCGCGAGCCGGTAGTCGCCGGCGGGCACGGCCGCGACGAACGAGCCGAACGGGTCGGCCCCGCCGCTCACGACCGTGCGCCCCATGGCGTCGCTCACCGCGAACTCGGCGCCGCGCACAGGCTCGTTGACGGGGTCGAGCACCCGGCAGCTGACGAACCCCGCACCGGGTGGCACGCTCACCCCCGCGAGCGGACTTGTTCGTTGAGCCCGGTTCGTACGGTTTCCCAGCCAGCGGCCGAACATGTGCGAGACACCCCAGTGAAACTTGACACCACCATCAACGAAGATCCATTCGACCATCGTTGAGGCATTCGGGGCAACACAGGCCCACATCGCGGGAATGCCCGAGAGTGTTACCCCTAGTAAAGAGATGCCCGAATTACCCATTCCGCTTACCGTTTCGCCAGCTCAAGGGCATTTCTACCAGCGGGTAACAGCGCGCTCACCACGGTGGCGCGGCACACCGTCAATCCCCGCTCGTCACGACACCGAGCCCCAGCCCGTCCCTCTCACCGGAACCGTCCGACCCGTGCCCGTCCTGCCCGGAACCGTCCGACCCCCGCCCGCCATGCCCGGACCCGGTGACCGCCAACGCCCCGTCCCGGTCCGTCCGGAGGACCGCCGCTCCCCCGGCCCGCAACTCCGCGACCGTACGCGCCGACGGATGTCCGTAGGGGTTGTTCTCACCACAGGAGATCAGGGCGAGCCGGGGCGCGATCCGATGCAGGAGAACCGGATCCTGGTAGGCCGAGCCGTGGTGGGCGACCTTGAGAACGTCCACGGGTGGCAGCGCCGCCGCCGCGGGGGACCTCAACAGGGCGCGCTGCGCCGGTGGTTCGAGATCCCCCATGAGCAACAGGGTGAGACCGGCGGTGCGGACCAGCAGCGTGACGCTCGCGTCGTTCGGGCCGTCCGGGTCCGGGGCGGGTCGCGGCGGCGGCCACAGGACCTGCCATGCGAGCCGGCCCGTCCGCCGCTGCTCCCCCGCGACGGCCCGGGTCATCGCGATGTGCCGCGCCTCCGCCAACCCCTGGACAAAACGCACCTGTTCAGGCGGCTCGTCGAACCCCGTCGCCTCGATCGCCCCCACCTCACGCCCCCGCAACACCCCGGGCAGACCCGCGACGTGATCCGCGTGGAAGTGGGTCAGCAGGACGAGTGGGACCCGGGTGATCCCGAGCGAGCGCAGACACCGGTCGACCAGCACCGGGTCCGGCCCCGCGTCGACCACCACCCCGGCCCCCGCACCCGCCGCGAGCACCAGCGCGTCCCCCTGCCCCACGTCGCACATCACCATCCGCCACCCCGGCGGAGGCCACCCCGTGATCACTCGGGTCAAGGGCCTCGGCTGCATGACCACGAGAACCAGAAGCAGCACACATGTCCCCATGGCCCACGAAGACTTGAGCACCCGACGGCCCACCAGGACCACGCCCAGAGTGACGACGGCGAGCAGCAGCCCGCCACTCGGGCCACCGGGCCATTCCACACCTGCGCCGGGCAGTGCGGCCCCCGCGCGTGCGATGTCCGCGATCCATCCGGCGGGCCAGCTCGCGCACCAGGCGAAGGCCTTCGCGACCGGCATCGCCGCCGGCGCGGCGGCCAGCGCGGCGAACCCCAGCACCGTCGCCGGCGCGACCGCGAACTCCGCGAGCAGATTGCAGGGCACCGCCACCAGACTCACCCGTGAGGCGATGACCGCGACCACCGGCGCACACAGCGCCTGCGCCGCGCCGGCCGCGGCGAGCGCCTCCGCCAGTCGCGGCGGACACCTGCGCCGTCGCAGTGCCGCACTCCAGCGCGGTGCCAGGGTCAGCAGCGCCCCCGTGGCCAGGACGGACAGCAGGAACCCGTAACTCTGAGCCAGCCAGGGGTCGTACAGCACCAGCAGCAGTACGACGGTGGCCAAGGCCGGGATCAGGGACCTGCGGCGCCCGGTGCCGATGGCGAGCAGCGCGACGCACCCGCAGGCCGCCGCCCTGAGCACGCTCGGCTCAGGTCTGCACACGATCACGAAGCCGAGCGTGAGCGCGCCGCCGAGCACAGCCGTTGCCCGAAGCGGGATCCCCAGGCTCGGCGCGAGTCCACGGCGCTCGGCCCGGTGCGCGGTGCCGGGCGGGCCGATGAGCAGGGCGAGCAGGATGGTGAAGTTCGCCCCGCTGACCGCCGTCAGGTGCAGCAGGTCGGTGGCCTCGAACGCCTCGTGCAGCTCGGGCGGGACCCGCGAGGTGTCCCCGACGACCAGCCCGGGAAGCAAGGCGCGCGCATCCCCCGGGAGCCCCTCGGTCGCCTCCCGCAGGCCACCCCTCAGCTTCCCCGCGAACCGCTGAGCCGTGGAGGGCGCGCCGACGACCCGCGGGCTCTCGTCCCGCCCGACACGGAGCAGGGCCGCGACCCGGCCTCCGTCGGCCGACGCGGGTGCGAGCCCTCCGCGCACGACCAGCCGCGTGCTGGGCAGGAGCGACAGCCACGGCGTCCTCCCCGCGGCGGCTCGGTCCACGTCGACGAGGACCAGGACCGGAGTGCGCACCCGCGTCCCGGCACCACCCGAGGACCCGCCCGGCGTGCCGACTCTCAGCACATCGGCGGCGATGACGACGGAGGAGGGGGCCGAGTGGTCCCCCGTCACGCGGGGCCGCGTCAGTCGCGGGTCGGCCGTCACCTCCAACTCGACCGTCACCCGCGCGAATTGCCGGGCAAGCCCGGGGACAGGCCCGCGCGTCAGATCCGCGCCGTGCAAGGCGGCCGAGGCCGCCGAGGCGGCAACGCACAGCAGTACGGCGGCCACGGACATGCGAGGCCAGAACGAGAACACTCGGCGGAGAGGGCGGGACGGAGGTGACCCCCGTTCCGGGAGCGAGGGCTGCAGTGGCGGACGCGGTGGCTCCGCCCTTCCGCACCGCCCCCGCGTCGCCCCTTCGAGTAACAGCACTCCGGCCACCGCCGCGCAGGTCAGCGCCAGAGCCGTCACCCAGACCGCCGGAGCGTCCAGGGTCAACGCGGCCGTGACCCATGCCGCGAGTGCCGGAGGGACGAGACGGAGGTCCGCCGGACCCTCCTGCCGAGGGTTCGAGTCACCCGAGGAGGGGTCCGAGGCCGGTACAACTCCTGCGCCCCTCATGGCCGTACGAGATTCTGGAGATCGGAGAATCGCCGGTCACCGATGCCGTTGACCTCACGCAACTCGTCGACGGAACGGAAGCCTCCGTGCTCGGTGCGGTAGTCGATGATGTGCTGGGCCAGCACGGGGCCGACGCCCGGCAACGTGTCGAGTTGCTCTGCGGTAGCGGTGTTGAGCCCGATCGGCCCCGCAGGCGCGGCCCCGGTTCCGGCCGCCGTCCCGGCAGAACCAGCACCCGCAGAACCCGCCGAGCCGTTCCCTCCCGGTGCCGCCGGCGCGCCCACGACCACCTGCTCACCGTCCGCCAGCAGTCGTGCCCGGTTGATTCCCGTGGGATCCACGCCCGGGCGGATCCCTCCGGCGGCGCGCAACGCGTCGGCGACCCTGGAACCGGCCGGCAGCCGATGGATCCCGGGACTCCGCACCTTCCCGCTGACGTCCACGACGATCCCCGCCCCCGACGCCCCGGCCGCCCCGTCCGCACCGCCCACAGCCGACGCCCCGGACGCGGTGGGTGCAGACCGCCCGGCGCCCGGCTCCTGACCGGCTGCGGACGAACCACCCGCCGCTTCCCCGAGCGCCGCCGACCGGACCACCTCGGGCACGCTCACCGGCTGAGCCCGTCCGGTCCAGAAGTGGTGCAGGGCGAAGCCCGCCGCCGTGACCAGGACCACGACCAGAGCGATCACGCTCCGCCGCTCCAGCCCGCATCGCGTCTGCATCCACAGCGGCAGTCGCTCCCGCACGGCGAGCCCAGCCCGCTCCCGCCACGAGGCCGCGTCCCTCTCCGCCTCGCCCGCAGAACCGTCCCAGTCCTCCCTGAACTCCCCCGGCACCGCACCCACCCCGCCCCCGACCTCGCCCTCATCGGCATCGGCATCGGCATGGGCCCGAGCCCACCGGGAGGGACGGGAAGGGACCGTCCCGGCCCACACTGGAAGAGGCGGACGCACCGGCGGCGCCCACTCGGCGGGACCGGGCGGATCCGGCACCCCCGGTGGATCCGGCACCCCCGGTGGATCGGGCAGATCTGGAGGACCGGGCGAGGGACTCGGCGCGCCGGAAGGACCCGGTGAACCCGGCGGCCCCCCACGCCCTTCGGCGAACAACGCCTCCGCCCGCAACCTCAACGCCTCGGCCGACGCCTGCCGGTAGCGCCGCCGCACCCTCCTACGCCGCTGCCACGTCCCCGACGTCGCCCCGGCGCCGGACGTCACCCCCGACGCCGCCACATGCCCCGCGGCCGCGTCCAGCGTCTCTGAACGTACCGATCCCTGTGAACGTACCGATGTCCCTGAATGTGCTGATCCAAGTGCCATGCCACGCACGCTAGGCACTCCGCCGAGACCGCGGTGATCTTGCTCAATTCTCGGGGAAAACCAGGCAGTTGTGGATAACTCCGTCACCCACAAGCGCAGCCCCACTCACGGACCACACCCCGGCCCAGAGCACCGCACCGCGGTGCACAGCACCGCACCTCACCTCAGCGAGGCGAAACAACCGCCCCCAGCAACCCCGGCCCCGTGTGCGCACCGATCACCGCGCCGACCTCGCTGACATGAAGGTCCTTGAGCCCCGGCACCCGCTCCCGCAATCGGTCCGCGAACGTCGCCGCCCTGTCCGGCGCGGCGAGATGGTGCACCGCGATGTCGACCTCACCCGCTCCCGCGCGTTCGGCGACGATCTCCTGGAGCCGGGCGATCGCCTTCGACGACGTGCGCACCTTCTCCAGCAGTTCGATACGACCGCCTTCGAGCTGCAACAGCGGTTTCACCGCGAGCGCCGAGCCGAGCAGGGCCTGGGCGGTGCCGATGCGGCCACCGCGGCGGAGGTAGTCCAGGGTGTCGACGTAGAAGAACGCGGACGTGGCGGCGGCCCGCTTCTCGGCCGCGGTCACGGCCTCGTCGACCGTGCCGCCGCCGTCGACCGCCTCGGCGGCGGTCAGCGCGCAGAAACCGAGGGCCATCGCGACCATGCCGGTGTCCACGACTCTGACCGGCAGCGGCGCCTCGCGCGCGGCGAGTACCGCGGCGTCGTAGGTGCCGGAGAGTTCGGACGACAGATGGAGGGAGACGACGCTGGTCGCCCCGTCTTCGGCCAGCTTGCGATAAGTGGCGGCGAAGATCTCGGGGCTGGGCCGGGACGTGGTCACCGGCCGGCGCTTCTGCAGGGCTTCGGCGAGTGAGCGGGTGGAGATCTCGGCGCCCTCTTCGAGGGCCCGGTCGCCAAGGACCACGGTCAGAGGGACCGCGATGATGCCGTGGCGCTCCATCGTCCGCTGCGGCAGGTAGGCCGTTGAATCCGTGACGATCGCGACATGGCGGGACATGAGCTGGAGATTACCTGCCCGGGCCGGTGGACGGCAGCCCGGCCCCGGTGGTCCGGTCACACGTCAAGTCGTGCTCTCCGGGCGGGCTTTCTTCTGCCAAGGATAGGCCGGGCGCGGGTCGGTGGGCGAGAGCGCGGGCCGGTCGGGCGCCTCGGCCTGCCCGCCCTGCGCACTCCCTGGCCAGGTCTGATGCGCGGCAGGGCGCTCCGAGGCCGGCGCCTCGGGCCACGAGGGCGGCGTCCGCGCGGGCTCGGGCGCCGGTTCGGTCGTCCAGTGCCGCAGCGCGCCGGCCTCGATGTCGATCTGGGCGCTCAGGGAATCCAGGTCGTCATCGGCGATCCGGTGGGCGCGGTCCCTGGCCGCCCGGCGCAGGGAGTCGGACGACGCGGTGATCTGCTCCGTCCGCTTGCGCAGGTCGGGCAGGAGCTCGGCGAGATGCGCCTTGTCCGGCTCGGTCTCGAGCCGCTTGAGGTCGTCGTCCAGCTCGTGCCCGTGCACGCTGAGCCGGGCGAACAGGTCCAGCGACTCCTTGAGCGAGGCGTCCTCGGCCACGCGCGCGTGGAGCGCGTCCTGCGTGGACCTCATCGACGTACGCAGCTTGAGCCGCAGTTGCGCGAGTTCGCCGGCCGCGCCCGGCTGCACGAAGGTCCGCGCCTTGAGCGTGGTGTCCTCGACGGACCGGCGGGCCTGCGCGACCGTGCGGTCCACTCCGCGCTTGGCGGCGCCGACGACCTTCACCGTCGCGTACGCGCCCAGGGCCAGGAACAGTACGAACATGAGCGCCACGATCGCGATCACTGCCTCTCCCATGACGCTCCTCCCGACAAGGTCGGCGGTCCGTCCGCCTCTTCCACCGTAAACGGAAAAGGCAGGCCGGAGGTTCCATCGGAACCCCCAACCTGCCCGTAGGGAACAACCCTGATCCGGTGGGACGGAGTGGTCGCCCGGCACCGGCCACCGCTCACGCGAGGCCGATGTCAGCGCTCACGCGAGCCGGCTGTCACCGCTCACGCGGGAACGATGTTCACCAGCTTCGGCGCCCGCACGATGACCTTGCGGATGCCCGCGCCGTCCAGGGCGGCGACGACGCGCTCGTCGGCCAGGGCCACCTTCTCCAGCTCCTCGTCGGAGATCGACGGGGACACCTCCAGGCGCGCCTTGACCTTGCCCTTGATCTGCACGACGCAGGTCACGGACTCGTCCACGACGTACGCGGGGTCGGCGACGGGGAAGTCCTGGTGGACGACGGAGTCGGTGCGGCCCAGCTTGCGCCACAGCTCCTCCGCGATGTGCGGGGCCAGCGGCGCGACCAGCAGCACCAGGCGCTCGGCCACGCTGCGTGACAGCGGGCCGCCGACCTTGGTCAGGTGGTTGTTCAGCTCGGTGACCTTGGCGATGGCGGTGTTGAACCGCATGCCCTCCAGGTCCTGGCGGACGCCGTCGATCGCCTTGTGCAGGGCACGCAGCGTGGTCTCGTCGATGGCGGATTCCTCGGTGTTGTCGACGACGGTGACCTCACCGCTCGCCTCGTCGACGATGTTGCGCCACAGGCGCTGCAGCAGACGGAACTGGCCCACCACCGCGCGCGTGTCCCACGGCCGCGAGACGTCCAGGGGACCCATCGCCATCTCGTACAGGCGCAGGGTGTCCGCGCCGTACTCGGCGCAGATCTCGTCCGGGGTGACGGCGTTCTTCAGGGACTTGCCCATCTTGCCCAGCAGACGGGAGACCTTCTCGCCCTCGTAGAAGTACGCGCCGTCGCGCTCCTCGACCTCGGCGGCGGGCACCGCGATACCGCGGCTGTCGCGGTACACGTACGCCTGGATCATGCCCTGGTTGTACAGCTTGTGGAACGGCTCGGCCGACGAGACATGGCCCAGGTCGAACAGCATCTTCGACCAGAAGCGGGCGTACAGCAGGTGCAGCACGGCGTGCTCGGCGCCGCCCACGTACAGGTCGACGCCACCGGTCGGCTGACCCTCGCGGGGGCCCATCCAGTACTGCTCGATGGCCGGGTCGACCAGCTTCTCGCTGTTGTGCGGGTCCAGGTAGCGCAGCTCGTACCAGCACGAACCCGCCCAGTTGGGCATGGTGTTGGTCTCGCGGCGGTACTTCTTGGGTCCGTCGCCCAGGTCCAGCGTGACGTGGACCCAGTCGCCGTTGCGGGACAGCGGGGTCTCGGGCTGGGTGTCGGCGTCGTCCGGGTCGAACGTGCGGGGGCTGTAGTCGTCGACCTCCGGCAGCTCCAGCGGCAGCATCGACTCGGGCAGCGAGTGGGCGACACCGTCCTCGTCGTAGACGATCGGGAAGGGCTCGCCCCAGTAGCGCTGGCGGCTGAACAGCCAGTCGCGCAGGCGGAAGTTGACGGTGCCCCGGCCGATGCCGGTGCGCTCCAGCCACTCGGTCATGCGCGCCTTGGCGTCGGTGACGCCCAGGCCGTCGACGGAGATCTGCTCGCTCGTCGAGTTGACCAGCCGCGCGTCGTAGGAGGCGAACGCGTCGTCCCACGTGGAGGTGTCGGTGCCGCGGTCGTCCGAGGGCTCCACGACGCAGCGCATCGGCAGCTCGAAGGCGCGCGCGAACGCGAAGTCGCGGGTGTCGTGGGCGGGGACGGCCATGATCGCGCCGGTTCCGTAGCCCATCAGGACGTAGTCGGCGATGAAGACGGGGACCTGCTCGCCGCTGACCGGGTTGGTCGCGTACGCGCCGGTGAAGACGCCGGTCTTGTCCTTGGCCTCGGCCTGGCGCTCGACGTCGGACTTCGAGGCCGCCTGCTTGCGGTACGCGGCGACGGCCTCGGCGGGGGTCGCGTGGCCACCCGTCCAGACGTCGTGCGTGCCCTCGGGCCAGGCGGCGGGGACGATCCGGTCCACCAGGTCGTGCTCGGGCGCCAGGACCATGTAGGTGGCGCCGAACAGGGTGTCCTGACGGGTGGTGAAGACGGTGATGGCCTCGTCGCCGACGGGGAAGTCGACGCGGGCGCCCTCGGAGCGGCCGATCCAGTTCCGCTGCTGCAGCTTGATCGCCTCGGGCCAGTCCAGGGCGTCCAGGTCGTCCAGCAGGCGGTCCGCGTAGGCGGTGATGCGCATGTTCCACTGGCGCAGCTTGGCCTTGAAGACCGGGTAGTTGCCGCGCTCGGAGCGGCCGTCGGCCGTGACCTCCTCGTTGGCCAGGACGGTGCCCAGGCCCGGGCACCAGTTGACGGGCGCCTCGGAGGCGTACGCCAGCCGGTACTCGCTCAGTACGTCGGCCCGCTCGGCGGCGTTCAGCTCGTGCCACGCGCGCGTGGAGTTCGGTACGGCGCGTTCACCGCTCTCGAACTGCGCGATCAGCTGGTCGATCGGACGGGCCTTCTTCGCCTCGCCGTCGTACCAGGAGTTGAAGATCTGGACGAAGATCCACTGGGTCCACTTGTAGTACTCGGGATCGATCGTGGCGAACGACCGGCGCTTGTCGTGGCCCAGGCCCAGCCGGCGCAGCTGGGACTTCATGTTGACCATGTTGGCTTCGGTGGACGTGCGCGGGTGGGTGCCCGTCTGCACGGCGTACTGCTCGGCGGGCAGGCCGAAGGCGTCGAAGCCCAGCGTGTGCAGGACGTTGTGCCCGGTCATGCGCTGGAAGCGCGCGAAGACGTCCGTGGCGATGTAGCCCAGCGGGTGGCCGACGTGCAGGCCCGCACCCGAGGGGTACGGGAACATGTCCATGACGAACTTCTTCGGCTTGGCGGCCAGCGCCCTGGCCGCCTCCGTGTCACCCGCCAGGTCACCGCTCGGGTTCGGCGCCTCGTACGTGCCGTCGGCGTCCCAGAAGTCCTGCCAGCGTGCCTCGATGTCGGCGGCCATCGCCGCCGTGTAGCGGTGCGGCGCGGCCACCTCGGAAGCGGCAGCGGAATTCGTCTCGCTCATGATCCTCAAAGCTCCATCGATCGTCTCTGCTTACGGAACTGACCGCGCTGGCCAAACAAAAATGCCCCTCGCACAGGAGGGGGCGCCGCGCCGATTCCGATCCGCGATTCGTCAGCGGTCGGGACTGATCAGCGCGGCTCGCTAAGCAGAAGGCGTACGGCACGCATGGCGTCAGGGTACCGCAGGGCCCACACGGGCCGCGACGGGCTTACCGGGGAGGGCCTCGGGGCGGCCGCGCAAGGGCCGAAGGAGGCCCTCGGAAGGTGCATGGGCCAAGGGTTACCCCGCGTACCGCCCCCTATCGGGGCAACACAAAGTCCACACCTCCGATAGATAACAACGAGATAACTCAAACCTCGTACTGGCTGGTATGGGTCGACCTAGAGTGCGGCAGCGGGACCACTTTGCCGAACCATTCGGAGTCGCCCCCATGAACCCTCCACTGAACTCCCCGTTGAACTCCCCGACGAACGGGCAGCCGCTGAATCCGTTCCCCCAGCTTCGAAATACCCGGCGCCCCCGGCGCAGGATCCGCCCGTCCCCCGCACCCAGCCGGACGCTACGAGGGGCCCTGTGCGCGGCGGCGCTGCTGCTGATCCCCCTCGTGGTCCTCGTCGGGAGCGACGCCTTCCGCGCCGCGCTCGACTTCACCACCGGGGTGCTGTCCCTGGTCTCCCTGACGGCGTCCGTCGTCTGGGGCCTGGTCGCTTCCGACCGGCTGTTCCTGACCTCGCGCCAGCGCCTGCTCTCCCAGGGCGTGCACCGGGCCACGGCGGTGGCCTCGATCGGCTTCCTGCTGCTGCACGTCACGGTCAAGCTGGCCCTCGACCATGTGTCCGTGGTCGGCGCGCTGATCCCCTTCGGGCTCGGCGTGACCGGCAGCGCGGGCCTGATCGGCCTCGGCTCGCTCGCCGGGCTCCTGATGATCACCACCGGCGTCACCGGCGCGCTGCGCAAGGCCTTCGCCTCCCCGGCCCAGATCGCCTCCCGCTGGCGCGCCCTGCACATGCTGGCCTACCCCGCCTGGTGCTCCGCGCTGATCCACGGTCTGTACGCGGGCCGGCAGCCCAAGACCTACGTGGTGGTCATGTACTGCCTGTGTCTGGTCGCCGTGGGCGGTGCGGTCGCCCTGCGCGCGGCGCCGGGCCCGGTCAAGCGCAAGGTCGCCGCCCGCGTCCTCGCGCTCCTCGACGGTGACGGCAGGACCCAGGGCACCCGCCGCAGGAACGTCACCGAATCCCCGCTGCCCGGCGGCGCCGGCCGCGCCGCACCGTCCGGCCCCCGCTTCGACGTGAACCGCGAGCCCCCGCCGCGGCCGCGCGACAACCCGCTCCAGATGCCGTCGCCCGGCACGCCACCCCTGTACGAGGCTCCGGCGCGCCCCGCGTTCGAGCCGCGCCCCGCCACCGCGGGCATCGGCTTCTCGGCCGCCTACCGCGCGGTCTCGACCCCGGTGGACCCGCTCTTCGGCGACCCGCCCCCCGGGGAGCCGCTGACCCTCCTGGACCTCCAGCCCACCGAGGCCCTCCCGTTCGTCGACCCCGAGCCCCCCGAGCGCTGGCCGGCCCCGTCCCCGCCGCCCCCCGCTCCGGCACCCCCCTCGGCGTACGACCCCACGCTCGACACCCCCTACGGCGGCATCCCGAGCTTCGGGGAAGAGTCCGCCACCGAAACGCTGCCCGGCCCGTTCCAGGCCCCCGCCGCGGGTGAGCCCTGGAACACGCCGCCCGGAGGCATTCAGTGAACACCGCGCTGCCCGACGTCCCCGAAGTCCGCGTCGTCGGTCTCCCCCAGCTCACCTCGGGCTTCGACCTGGTCGAGCGACTCGACCTCGACATGCATCTGAAAGTGCACGGCCCGCTCGAACCGATGGGCGGCGAGCAACTGGCCGCGCTGGCCGGGCAGATATCGCTGCGCGGCCGCGGCGGCGCCGGGTTCCCCTTCGCCAAGAAGCTGCGCGCCGTCGCCCAGTCCGCGATACGCCGCGGGGTGCGGCCCGTCGTCGTGGTCAACGGCAGCGAGGACGAACCCGCCTGCCGCAAGGACACGGTGCTGATCAACCGCGCCCCGCATCTCATCCTCGACGGCGCGCTCCTGGTCGCCGAGGCGCTCGGCGCCCGCACCCTCGTGGTGGGCGTGACCCGCGACTCCACCGAGGCGTCCATGCAGGCCGCGCTCCTCGAAAGGGGCCTGTCCAACCGCCGTGGCGCCCCGCTGCGCGCGCGGGTGCAGCGCAACCCCGTACGCATGGTCACCGGGGAGTCCTCCGCGCTGATCCGCTCGGCGGACGGCGGCCCCCCGGTGCCGCCGGGCCGCAAGGTGCGCGCCTCCGACTCCGGGGTGGGCGGCGCGCCCACGCTGCTGTCGAACGCCGAGACCTTCGCCCAGCTCGCCGTCGCGGCCCGCACCGGGCCCGAGCGCTACTGCCGCACGGGCCTGCGCGACGAGCCCGGCACGATCCTGCTGACCCTCTCCGGAGCCGTCGCCCGCCCGATGGTCCTCGAAGTGCCGGCAGGGGTGCCCCTGCGGTACGTGCTCCAGCTCGCGGGCGCCCCGCCGATGCCCCAGGGCGTGCTCACGGGTGGCTATCACGGCAAGTGGCTCGACGCCTTCGCGGCACAGGAGGCGGTGGTCTCCCGCGCCTCTCTGGAGGCTGCGGGCGGCGCGCTCGGCGCGGGCGCGATCCTGCCGATCGGCCCGGACACCTGCCCGCTCGGCGAGGCGCTGCGGGTGGCGCAGTGGCTTGCCTCGGAGAGCGCGGGCCAGTGCGGGCCCTGTTACCTGGGTCTGCCGGCGGCGGCGCGCGGTCTGGAGGACGTGCTGAACGGAGGCGGCCCCACCGCCCTCGAAGCCCTCCAGCAGGTCACCAGGGCGGTGAAGCGGCGCGGCGCGTGCAAGCACCCGGACGGTTCGGCGGCGTTCCTGGAGTCGACGATCTCGGCGTTCACGGACGATCTGGCCGAGCATGTCCTGGGCGGCGGCTGCGGACGCCCGGTGCAGGGCGTGCTGCCCCTGCACACGCAGGCGCCGCAGGGCGAGTCCCCCAGCGGCCGGCGGCTCGCGGTGGACTGGACGCTGTGCGAGGGCCACGGCCTGTGCGCGGACATCGTGCCGGAGCTGATCCAGCTCGGCCCCGACGGCTATCCCTCGGTGGCGGAGGCCCCGGTGGCGCGCTATTCGGAAGCGCGGGCCGTACGGGCCGTGCGCCGGTGCCCCGCGCTGGCCCTGCGCATCGAGGAGGACCCGGCGGCGGCTGCGGCCCGCCCGGCCCTGCCGCCTGCGCTCCCGCCGGGCCGGGGGCGCAGGGCGCTGGGCAGCGGGCGCGGCTGACCCCGCGAGGCTGCGTGACGGCATACGAAGACGGGCCACCCTGTTCGGGTGGCCCGTCTTCATGTCCAACTATTGTGGAGCTAAGGAGAATTGAACTCCTGACCTCCTGCATGCCATGCAGGCGCTCTACCAACTGAGCTATAGCCCCTTGCGGCCACGCGGCCGAGCCGCATGTTCACCGTGTCGCCCGGTTTCCCCGGCGGCGACGCCAACATTACCGGGCACCCGGTGCATCACCAAATCGTTTCCAGCTTGGTCCGATTTGACCGCATTTACTCCACCCTCAGGCAGTGGCGAACGAATAGAACCGCTTGAGCGTGCAGTGCTCGTCGAGCAGCCGGCCGTAGATCGGCTCACCCTCCAGCTCCCGATACGTCTCGATCGGGTCGCCCTTTATGATCAGCGCCCGCGCGCACTCCTCGCACCAGTACTGGAAGTCGGGGTTGACCGGCTCCATGTCCCTGACGATGGGCGTGCCGCTGCCGCACCAGTCGCACGTCCTCCTGTGTGCACCCATCGATCAGCTCCAGCTGTGGCCGCAGGCCGTGCACAGGTACGAGAACCCGCCGTTGTCGCCGAGCATCTGCGCGACGTGGAGGGAGCCGCAGGACGGACAGTCGGGGAAAGAGGAAGAAGAGGGAGAGGGGGGAGGGAGCGTCAGGTGCTGCCCGCAATGGGCTGCTTCGGCCGGTCTCACTGTCACGCCGAGGGGGCGGTCGGCCGCCTCGGTGATGCGCGCGGGCATCGCGTTCTCCCTCCCGTCGGGCCGTCTTCGTCGAACGGACGCGACCCTCTACCGGCCGTCCGATTCTGCCACGGCCGGAGCGTCACGGTCAGCGACGCATGCGTACCGGTCCGGACACGGCGCCGAGTTCGCCCGCTCCGGCCAGCACTTACGCACACACCCACACACGAGGAGCACATCCGCAGACCTATACGCCCCTGGGACACCGAGCGCCTCAAGGCAGTTGGAAAAAGTGCGCCGGGTAACAAAAAATCCCGCCCTTACCCGGACGGGATCTTTGTGAAGCGGACGCTTCGACTGTGGAGCTAAGGAGAATTGAACTCCTGACCTCCTGCATGCCATGCAGGCGCTCTACCAACTGAGCTATAGCCCCTTGCGTTCTCCCCGCTCTGCGCGGCTGCGAACAAGAAGAACTTTAGCCTGCGACCTGCCGGAAAGTGAAATCCGGCCGTCCCGCCCCGCCGGGAGGGCTCAGTCGTCGTCGCCGAGCACCGGCTCCGGGAGCGTGCCCGCGTTGTGCTCGAGCAGCCGCCAGCCGCGTGCACCCTGGCCGAGGACGGACCAGCAGCAGTTGGAGAGACCGCCGAGACCTTCCCAGTGGTGGGACTCGAGACCGAGGAGGCGCCCGATGGTGGTGCGGATCGTGCCGCCGTGGCTGACCACGACGAGCGTGCCGTCCTGCGGCAGCTTCTCCGCATGGCTGAGTACGACGGGGGCGGCCCGGTCGGCGACCTCCGTCTCGAGCTCGCCGCCGCCGCGGCGCACCGGTTCGCCGCGCTTCCACGCGGCGTACTGGTCGCCGTAACGGCCGATGATCTCGTCGTGCGTGAGGCCCTGCCACTCACCGGCGTAGGTCTCGCGCAGGCCCTCGTCGTGCGTGACGTCGAGGCTCGTGAGCGCGGCCAGCTCGGCGGCCGTGGCGGCGGCCCTGCTGAGGTCGGACGCGACGATGGCGTCCGGCTTCAGCGAGGCGAGCAGCCGGGCGGCCCGGCGCGCCTGGGCGACGCCGGTCTCGGTCAGGCCGATGTCCGTGGAGCCCTGGAAGCGACGCTCCAGGTTCCAGGCGGTCTGGCCGTGCCGCCACAGGATGACGCGCCGTCCGCGGGTCGGCCCCCCGGCCGCTCCGGCGCCGGCCCCCGCGGCGGTCAACGCAGCTCTCCGCCCAGCTCGCGAAGCTCCTCGGCCTCCTCCGCGGCCTGCGTCCGCTGGGCGTACTCCTCCGCCTTGCCGCGGGTGGCCTTGGCGTCCTCGGGAAGCTCCAGCTCGGGGCAGTCCTTCCACAGGCGCTCGAGGGCGTAGAAGACGCGCTCCTCGCTGTGCTGGACGTGGACGACGATGTCGACGTAGTCGAGGAGGATCCAGCGGGCGTCGCGGTCGCCCTCGCGGCGGACCGGCTTGGCGCCGAGCTCCTTGTTGAGGCGCTCCTCGATCTCGTCGACGATCGACTTGACCTGGCGGTCGTTGGGCGCGGAGGCCAGCAGGAAGGCGTCGGTGATCGACAGCACATCGCTGACGTCGTACGCGATGATGTCGTGCGCGAGCTTGTCGGCGGCCGCCTGTGCGGCGGTGGTGATGAGCTCGAGGGAACGGTCAGTGGCGGTCACTACAAGGCTTTCCGTCGGCGGGCAGTAATCCCCTGAAGGGATACCCCAAGGGTCTCACGGACCGCCGACGGCCCTTACTGGATTGTCCGGGCCCCGGGAGCACGCCCCCGGGGCCCGGCGCGCCTACTGTCCGCCCGTGTAGTTCTGGCCGAGGACCACGGACACGTCCGCGTTCGCCACGGTCTTGCCCTTGCGCACCGCGGTCGCCGGAAGGCCCAGGGTCTTGGCGACCTCGACGGCGTCCTGCTTGCGGTCGGCGTCCTGGTAGGTGACCTGCGACGCGGCCTGGGCGGCGGCGCCCGTCCCGGCGTCGACGAAGGTGTAGCCGCCGTTCACGAGCGTGACCCTGGCCTTCTCCGTGCGGGCCTTCACGCCGGTGGCGTTCTTGATGCCGACGCGTACGGAGGCGTCCTTGCCCGGGTTCTTGACCGTGCCTCCGAGGACGTCCTTGACGACGCTGTCGGTGGCCTGCTCGGACAGGGTGCCGTCCTGCTGCACGGGCAGGAGCGCGGTCTTGTAGTCGCCGCCCTTGGCCCGGTCGGCGAGCTTGGCGAGAAACGCGCCGAGGTCCTTCTCGCCCAGCGACGGGTCGAGGATCTGGGCGAGGGACTGGACGGTGACGGTGGCGGCGTGCGGGTCGGACGACAGCTTGCGCAGCACGCCCTGCATGACCTGGCCGAACCGCATGAGCTGCGCGGTCGCGGATTCGCCGGGCGCGCGGTAGGTGGCGTAGGCGACGGCCATGGGGCCGCTCAGCGTCTGCTGCTTGCCCTTCTTGACCAGCGGAGCCGTCGCCTTCTTCCCGGACTTGGCGGCCGGGTCGGGGACGTCGGCGTTCGTGTCGATGTCGATGTTGCCGACGAGTTCGACGAGGTTGTTGAGGTACGGGGTGTCGAGCCGCCACGTGCCCTCGACGTCCGTGCCGAGGACGGTGTCGATGGCGTCACGTGTGCCGGAGGACCCGTCGCCGTCGACGGACTTGCCGAGCGTCGTCGCGCTGCCCTCGTCGTCCGTCAGGGCAAGGGAGTTGGGGAGCAGGACGGTGGTGCCCTGCTTGGTGGTGGTGTTGTTGACGAGCAGCGCCGTGGAGGTGCCGCCGCCCTTGGTGTTGTGCAGATGGACGACGATCACGTCGCGGTTCTGCGGCCCCGCGGTGTCCGCGGCGCCCTTGCCGGAGTCGGCGGGGCCGAAGCCGGGCAGCTTGCCCGCGTACCAGAGGTAGCCGACGCCGCCGGTCACGCAGAGCACGAGGACCACGACGAGGGCGACGACCCGGCTGCGGCCGCGGCGGCGTGCCTCCTCGCGGCGCTCGGTGCGCGACTCGGTGAACTTCAGCCAGTCGATGACGTCTTCGGAGTTCTCGTCCGGTTCCTCGACGAAGGAGAACTGCTCGGTGCGGTACTCGGGCGCCCCGTCGCGCTCGCGCGCCGCCGGCTCGTTCCGGGGCCCGGCCTGCGCCGGGATGTGGGCGGTCGCGGTCTGCTCCTCGACGCGCTGCTGCTGCCCCGTTCCCGCGACAGCCCCGTAGGGGTCGTACGAAGGGGGCGAGCCCTGCTGGGCGGGCGCGCCCGCCCCGTAGGGGTCGTACGTGTCGTACGAGGGCACGGGCGGCTGCTGGCCGGTGGCGTACGGGTCGTATCCGTAGCCCTGGTTCTGGGTCGCCTGCGGATACTCGTACTGCGCAGGCTGCTGGGGCACCTGCCGGTACACGGGCTGCCCGTACTCGTCGTAGCCGACGAGCTCGTACTGGTCGGACGTGTTGGACGCGTCCCCCGAGTAACTGCCCGAGTAACCGTCGTATCGGTCGTTCACCGGTGCCCCTCTCGGCTCACTCGCCGCGGTACAGCTCGCGCTTGTCGATGTAGCGCACCACACCGTCCGGGACCATGTACCAGACGGGGTCGCCCTTGGCGACCCTCGCACGGCAGTCCGTGGACGAGATGGCGAGGGCCGGCACCTCGACGAGCGAGACACCGCCCTCCGGCAGACCGGGGTCGGTCAGCGGGTGGCCCGGCCGGGTGACCCCGATGAAGTGCGCCAGGGAGAACAGTTCATCCGTGTACCGCCAGGTGAGGATCTGGCCCAGGGCGTCGGCGCCCGTGATGAAGAAGAGGTCCGTGTCCGGATTGAGCGCGCGCAGATCGCGCAGCGTGTCCGTGGTGTACGTCGGCCCGCCGCGGTCGATGTCGATGCGGCTCACCGAGAACTGCGGGTTCTCGGCGGTCGCGATGACCGTCATCAGATAGCGGTCCTCGGCCGGGGTGACCAGGCGGTCCGTCTTCTGCCACGGCTGCCCGGTCGGCACGAACACGACCTCGTCGAGGTGGAACTGCGCGGCGACCTCGCTGGCCGCCACCAGGTGTCCGTGGTGGATCGGGTCAAACGTTCCGCCCATGACGCCGAGACGCCGCTTGGCGGTGCTGATCCGGGCCCGGTCCGGGCCGCCGGCCGGGCCGTTGACCGGGCCGGTAGGCATGTCCTGCTCTCCCATGCGTGCAGAGCCTACTGGCCCGATCGGGGTGCCTTCGCCGTCAGGGTCTAGCGGTCCCGGTTGAAGCGGGTGACGATCCACAGCAGCAGCAGCAGGAGGAACAGGGCGCCGCCGCCGGTGAGGAAGGGGCTGAGGCTCGGGTGGTTGCCGCCGCCCTCGCCGCCCTCGGCGGCGAGAGTGGCCAGCTGGGCAGCGGTGCTGTGGAGGCTCATCGTCAGCAGGACCTATCCGGGTGAGACGGGATGGGGAGTCGGGCTCTGGGTGGTGACATGAGGTCTGGATAAAGACTTCCCGCCCATCGTATGCGGGGGTGTCCTCGGCGATCACGCCGACTCTGCCGTACGCGTGTCCGCCCCGCGGCCGCGTCACTCGTCGCGCTTGTAGCCGCGCAGCAGGAACCATCCCAGGAACACACTGCCGAGGACGCCCACGACGATCACGGTGCGCAGCAGATTGCCGGCGCCCTGCTGGTCGGAGGCGGCGGCGCTGACCACGTGGGTGAGCCAGGCGGCGTCGAGTGTGTGCTCCATGACGTTTTCGCTCCTTCGGTGTGCTGCCCCGCCACGGTATCTCCGCCTACTGTGGAGACCTCCTCGGGGGCACAACAGAACATGACGGCACACGAACATGGGGGACGCATGCCCGACGTCAACGACGGCAACGACGACCAGCGCGAGCACGTACCGAGCAGGCAGCGCCGGCGCTTCGAGGGGATCTCCTCGCGGGCGTACGAGCACCCGGCGGACCGGTCGGCCCTGGTGGCACTGCGCAAGCTCAGCGGTTTCGACACGGTGTTCAAGGCACTCAGCGGGCTGCTGCCCGAGCGCAGCCTGCGCCTGCTGTTCCTGTCGGACTCGGTCCGGGTCTCCGACGAGCAGTTCGCGCACCTCAACGACATGCTGCGGGACGCGTGTTACATCCTGGACCTGGAGAAGGTCCCGCCGATGTACGTCAACCAGGACCCCCAGCCGAACGCGATGTGCATCGGCCTGGACGAGCCGATCATCGTCGTCACGACCGGCCTGGTGGAGCTGCTCGACCACGAGGAGATGCAGGCGGTCGTCGGCCACGAGGTGGGCCACGCGCTGTCCGGCCACTCGGTCTACCGGACGATACTGCTGTTCCTGACCAGCCTGGCGCTCCGCGTCGCGTGGATCCCGCTCGGCAATTTCGCGATCATGGCGATCGTCACGGCGCTGCGCGAGTGGTTCCGCAAGTCGGAGCTGTCGGCGGACCGCGCCGGCCTGCTGGTCGGCCAGGACCTCAAGGCGTCGATGCGCGGCCTGATGAAGATCGCGGGCGGCAACCACCTGCACGAGATGAACGTGGACGCGTTCCTCAAGCAGGCCGAGGAGTACGAGGCCGGGGGCGACCTGCGCGACTCCGTGCTCAAGATCCTCAACGTGATGCCGCGCACGCACCCCTTCACCACGGTCCGTGCGGCCGAGCTGAAGAAGTGGGCCGCGACCCGCGACTACCAGCGCATCATGGACGGCCACTACCCGCGCCGCACCGAGGACAAGGACACCTCGGTCACCGACTCGTTCCGCCAGTCGGCCGCGCACTACGCGGACAACGTGCGCAGCTCCAAGGACCCGCTGATGAAGCTGGTCACGGACATCGCGGGCGGCGCGGGCGACCTGGGCGGCAAGCTGCGCGGCAAGTTCGGCGGCGGCAACGGCGGTGCGAACACGGGCAACCACGGGACGGACGACGCGTAGGTCCCGCGGGGCTCAGAGCGAAGGCTGGGCGCCCGGCGCGAGCGCACCGCACAGCGAGGTGGTGCCGCTCGTGGCGTACGGGTCGGTGCCGGCCGGGCCGCCCTTCTTCGGCGACTGCTCCGCGAGCAGCGGGTGCAGCCGCGCGGTCGCGTCGACGGAGCAGGACAGCGGCCCGGCCTGCACATAGCTGACGAGCACCTCGGCCTGGTGCATGCGCAGGTCGTCCCGGTCGAAGCGGAAGCGCAGCTCACGGCGGACGGTGAACAGGGACGCCTTCGCGTGGGAGCCGGCGCCGGCCGGGCGCAGGGCGTAGACGAACGTGTGGTCGGAGGCGACCTCCAGGGTGTTCGCGTCGGACTCCGTGGCGCGCAGGGTGCCGTGGACGCGGATCCCGGTGCCGGCGAGCGCGGCCTGTTTCGGGTCGAAGCGGACGAGCCAGCCCGTGGCCTCGTGCCGGCCGTCGGCGGCGGGCCGGTCGAAGCTCCGGTCGAACTGGTCGAGCTGCTGCGGGTCGAGCAGGATCCGCACGGACCGCACCGACTTCCCGGTGAGCACGTCGGGGTCGAGCGAGGACTCGACGAGGTAGTCCTTGGCGGTGGTCAGGGCGGCGTAGACCTCACTCTCGGAGAAGTGCGAGGTGTGCCGGGCCGGGGGCAGGGCTATGCCCTTGGCCGCCGTCCCGAACTGGGCGGCGGGGCTGTGCGCGTAGAGCTCGGACACCGAGACGGCGCCGGGGACCCGGCCCTGCGGCGCGAGCGGGATGACGGTCATCCGCAGCGGTTCGGGGCGGCGGGCGGGGGTGACGCCCTGGTAGGGGTTGCGTACGCCCATGTAGATCGCGGTGCCGAACGCGATGACGATCAGGACGACGAGGATGACGGCCTGCCGGGTGAGGCCGTGGCGCAGACCGGGGCGCCGGCGTACGGCGGGCGCGTGGTCGGTGATGCGCTCCTGCGCGGAGAACTCCTGGAGCCGGGCAGCGCGGATGAACGACTCGTCGAAGACGACGGATCGGTACTCGTCTTCCCCACCACCGCCGGGAGCGCTCTCGGGGGTCCCCTCCGGTGGGTCTCCTGGCTCGCCCATACCTTCAGGGTAGGTCTGCGGAAGGTCCGGTAAACGCCCTGGTACACGACAACTTCCGACAGGGTCTCCACCCTGTGCTGACGGGGTGCACCCGTCCGTGGTCAGGGAATCCGCGGAGTCGCGGGGACCGGTGACGGGGAGTAGTCGGCGGAGGCGCCGGGGGCGGACGGGAAGCCCTTCTCCAGCTCCGTCGTCGCGGGCGGCGGGACCCGGTCCGGGCGGCCGCCCGACGAGGCGCCGCGGTAGACGGCGGTGAAGGCGAGCGCGACCATGCCGACACCCATGACGAGGGCGAGCAGCCAGGCGACGGGGCGGCGCCAGCGCACCTTCGCGCCGTACGCGCCGGGGCGCGGGTAGCCGTCCTCGTCGACATCGGGGTCGTAGAGGTCGTCGGCGTCCGGGCCGTGACCGTAGCCGCCCCCCAGGTCGGGGCCGTACCCGTCGTCGTAGAGATCGTCGTCGACCCCGGAGCCACGCGTGCGGGCCCTTCGCGCCTCGGCTTCCTGGGCCTCGGCGCGCGCCTGCGCCGCTGCGAGCAGCCGCTCGACCGCGGTCGGTTCATGGACCTCGGCGGCCTGCACGAAGTCCTCGTCGAAGACCACGGAGGCGAACTCTTCGTCCGCACCCCCGCGGTCGCGGTCGTCGTCGGGCTCCCAGCCGTCAGGGAACGGCGTGCCCCCCACGTCCTCCGGCACGCGTCCAGAGTAGACCTGGGGGGTCGTTTTGGGCAGTCGGTGCGGGAATTCCCTTGTTCCTGTCCGCATGCCCACGGCTACCGGATGTGGCCGTCGCCCGTGACGATGTACTTGGTGCTCGTCAGCTCCGGAAGGCCCATGGGGCCCCGGGCGTGGAGCTTCTGGGTGGAGATGCCGATCTCGGCGCCGAAGCCGAACTGGCCGCCGTCCGTGAAGCGTGTCGAGGCGTTCACGGCGACCGTCGTGGAGTCGACCAGTTGGGTGAAACGGCGGGCCGCCTGCTGCGAGGTGGTGACGATGGCCTCGGTGTGGCCGGACGACCAGAGGCGGATGTGCTCCACGGCGGCGTCCAGGGAGTGCACGACGGCGGCCGCGATGTCGTACGAGAGGTATTCGGTCTCCCAGTCCTCGGGGGTCGCCTCGACGACGGTGGCCTTGGAGCCCTCGGCGTACGCCAGGACGCGCTCGTCGGCGTGCACGGTGACGCCGGCCTCGGCGAGGGCCGCGAGGGCGCGGGGCACGAAGGCGTCGGCGATGTCCTGGTGGACGAGGAGGGTCTCGGCGGCGTTGCAGACGCTGGGGCGCTGCGCCTTGGAGTTGATCAGGATGTCGACGGCCATGTCGAGGTCGGCGTGGGCGTCGACGTAGACGTGGCAGTTGCCGGTGCCGGTCTCGATGACGGGGACGATCGAGTTCTCGACGACGTTCTTGATGAGGGAGGCGCCGCCGCGCGGGATGAGGACGTCGACCAGGCCGCGCGCCCGCATCAGCTCGGTGACGGAGTCGCGGCCCTCGCCGGGTACGAGCTGGATCGCGTCGGCGGGCAGCCCGGAGCCGCCGACGGCGTCGCGCAGGACGCGCACGAGGGCGGTGTTGGACTCGTACGCGGACGAACTGCCGCGCAGGAGGACGGCGTTGCCCGACTTGAGGCAGAGGGCGGCGGCGTCCACGGTCACGTTCGGGCGGGCCTCGTAGATGATGCCGACGACACCGAGCGGGACGCGGACCTGACGCAGGTCGATGCCGTTCGGGAGGGTGTTGCCGCGGACGACCGTGCCGACCGGGTCGGGCAGGGCGACGACGTCGCGCACGTCGGCGGCGATGGCGCGGACCCGCTCGGGCGTGAGCGTGAGGCGGTCGATGATCGACTCGCTGGTGCCGGCCTCGCGGGCGCGGGCGATGTCCTTGGCGTTCGCCTCGACGATCTCGGCCGTGCGCACCTCGAGCGCGTCGGCGATCGCGGCGAGGGCATCGTCCTTCGCGGCCCGCGGCAGCGGGGCGATCACACCGGCCGCGGACCGGGCGCGGTAGGCGGCCTGGGTGACGGGGGTCATCGAGTCGTACGGCGAGAGCGAGGTCATACCGGCAGGGTAATGGGCGCGCCGGGGCCGTCCGGCGGCTGTTCCGAACCCTGAGATGTGACCTAAAAGGGGTGTACGCCGACCGGAGTGGCCGGCAGCGGCCCGTACCCCTCGGCGATGCGCTGGTGGTACGTGTCGCGGTCGATGACCTCGAGGCCGACGATCTCCCACGGCGGGAGCTGGGAACTCTGGCGGTGCTCGCCCCACAGGCGCAGCGCCACGGCGGCCGCGTCGTGCAGGTCGCGGGCCTCTTCCCAGTAGCGGATCTCGGCGTGGTCGACGGCGTACCGGCTCGTCAGCAGAAAGGGGTGGTCATGCGCCAGTTGTTCGAGTCCCCGCCGCACCTCCGCGAGGGGCGCATCGGCGCCGGAGACGCTGAGGGTGACATGCCAGAGGCGGGGGCCTTCCTCCGTCACAACACTCTCCTCCTGCCCGCTGCCCTGGTACGACTCGCCGGCCGCGACGCTGGTCAGTGCCCGCTCCGCCGACCCTCGGGACGTCGCCCCCGGGCGCGCTCGTCTCACGACGGCCTCCTTTGCGCAATGGTCGTGCGGAACTTCCTGAAACAAAGTTGAGCAGGCCAAGCGGCATCGTGGGGCCGTTTTGGGGAAGGTCCCCCGCCGGAGGCCCGGCTTTCGGCCGTCTACACGGTTTACGACGGGCGCGGACGCAAGATCTTCACGAATGCGCCGGTGCGATCAGGACTGCAGCAGCACGAGGTCGTCACGGTGGACGACCTCACGCTCGTACGCGGGCCCCAGCTCGCGCGCCAGCTCACGGGTGGAGCGGCCGATGAGCTGCGGGATCTCCTTGGCGTCGAAGTTGACCAGGCCGCGCGCCACCGCGCGCCCCGTGGTGTCGCGCAGCTCGACGGGGTCACCCGCGTTGAACTCGCCCTCGACGGCCGCGATGCCCGCGGGAAGGAGTGACTTGCGGCGCTCCACGACGGCCTTCACCGCCCCGTCGTCGAGCGTGAGCGCGCCCTGCGGCGTGGAGGCGTGCTGGAGCCACAGGAGGCGGTCGGCGCTGCGCCGGCCCGTGCGGTGGAAGTACGTGCCCGTGTCGCGGGCGGCGAGCGCGTCGGCCGCGTGCACCGTGCTGGTGAGAACTACGGGGATGCCCGCGGCCGCGGCGATCCCGGCCGCCTCGACCTTGGTCACCATGCCGCCGGTGCCCACGCCCGCCTTCCCGGCACTGCCGATCTTGACGTGCGCGATGTCGGCGGGGTTGCGGACCTCGGAGATCCGCGAGCTGCCGGGCTTGGCGGGGTCGCCGTCGTAGAGGCCGTCGACGTCGGAGAGGAGGACGAGGAGGTCGGCGTGGACGAGGTGGGCGACCAGGGCGGCGAGCCGGTCGTTGTCGCCGAAGCGGATCTCGTCCGTGGCCACCGTGTCGTTCTCGTTCACGACGGGCAGGGCGCCCATCGCGAGGAGCTGGTCGAGGGTGCGCGACGCGTTGCGGTGGTGGGCGCGGCGGGCCATGTCGTCGCTGGTGAGCAGAACCTGGCCGACGCGGACGCCGTAGCGCGCGAAGGAGGCGGTGTAGCGGGCCATCAGGAGTCCCTGGCCGACGCTCGCGGCCGCCTGCTGGCGGGCGAGGTCCTTGGGACGCCTGCGCAGGCCGAGCGGCGCGAGTCCGGCGGCGATGGCGCCGGACGAGACGAGCACGATCTCCTTCTCGCTGCCGCTGCGGACCTTGGCGAGCACGTCGACGAGGGCGTCGACCCGGTCGGCGTCCAGGCCGCCCTCGGCGGTGGTGAGCGAGGAGGATCCGACCTTGATCACGATCCTGCGGGCTTCCGCCACGCCCTGCCTCATGTCCTGCCCTGCCGCTGACACGTGCGTTCCCCATCGGTGCTGACCGGCCGCGGGCCTCGTCCCGGCCACGGCCCAGGTCCTGCAATCTACGTGAGCGACACGGCGCGGCGCCTCCGGGTTCCGAGGGGCGGACGGCAGGCTCACGCGAAAGGAATTCCACCGGAGCCGGCGATAGCAATCGCTGCCCAGAGATCGTGGGGCCTTTGCCCCTTTATCCGGTGATTGCTGTCACGAAGGATTGCTAGCGAGGGCGCGAAAGTCATACGGTCAGTGGTCGGCCTTCGTCGAAGAATGCCGCGCACCCCCCGCACATCTTTCCCCACCCGACCCCCCTGCCAGGAGCCCCGCCCAGTGCCCTCCGCCGGCCTTGCCCCCCGCCGCGTCGTGCAGCTCTCCGCGCTCTTCGCGATGTTCGCGCTCTACACGGCCCAGCTCGTCAGCGCGCTGATCCCGTACGTCCCGGTGTTCGTCGCCGCGAGCGCAGCAGGTCTCGCGCTCGACACGTATCTCCAGTACAAGCAGCCCGGCCTGCTCTCCCTCCTCGGCAAGATCCGCTTCGATGTCACCGTCCGGCAGCTGCTGCGCGACATGCTGATCCTGGTCGGTCTCCTGCGCATCGACGGCATCGAGCCGCTGGCAGAGCAGTCCCCCCTCACCATCGCGCTGCTCGCCTTCTACGCCCTGCACTTCGTGTGCCAGGCCGTGGCCGTGCTGGTGCGACGCACGCGCGCGCTGCCCATCGTGACGCGGAACATCGACGCGTCCGAGCTGCGGCTCTCCGCGGCCCCGCCGCGCATCCTGGCCCGCCGCCAGGGCCACCGCCTGCTCAGCTTCGCCGCCCCCGGCACCGTGGGCCTGCTGATCACCGCGGCCACCACCGACGCGCTCTGGGGCGGCATCGGCCTCGCCGTCTCGATCGCGCTGCTCGGCGGCGGCACGGTCTACCTCGCGACCTGGCTGCTCCCGAAGAAGCGCGCCCTCAGCGAGCAGAAGGTCATGGCCTGGCTCGACCGGTGGCTGGCCGACTACAAGCCGACCGTCGCGATGTACTTCTCGGGCGGCACGTCGTCCGCGTACCAGGCCAACATGTGGCTCTCCACGCTCTCCGAGGTCGACGGCAAGCCGCTGATCGTGCTGCGCGAGCGGTTCATGGTCCAGAAGATCGACGCCACCGACGTGCCGATCATCTGCTTCCCCAAGGTCGCCACGATGTTCTCCCTGGAGAACTCGACGCTGAAGATGGTGCTGCACCCGGCGAACGCCGCGAAGACCTCCCAGGTCCTGCGCATCCCGACGATCAAGCACGCCTTCATCAACCACGGCGAGAGCGACAAGCTGTCCTCCTGCAACCCCTACGCGAAGGCGTACGACGAGGTGTGGGTGGCGGGGCCCGCGGCCCGCGAGCGCTACCAGCTCGCCGACATCGGCGTCGAGGACAAGGACGTCGTGGAGGTGGGCCGCCCGCAGCTGTCGCCCATCAAGCGCGCCACCGGCGCGCCCCGGGGCACGTACACGACGGTCCTCTACGCCCCCACCTGGGAGGGCTGGGACGGCAACCCGGGCAACACGTCGGTGCTGCTCGCCGGCGAGAACATCGTCAAGCACCTGCTCGCCGACGACTCCGTACGCCTCCTCTACAAGCCGCACCCGATGACCGGTTCGGTCGACCCGCGCGCGGGCGTCGCGAACGAGCGCATCAAGGCGATGGTCCGCGAGGCGGCCGCGAAGCGCTCCGGCGCCCGGCCCGGCCCCGAGGCCGCCACCGAGCTGGTCCGCCGCGCGGCGGAGCTGGACACGCTGACCTCGACCGCGTTCCGTGCCAGCGCGGACGAGATGGAGCGCATGATGCTCCAGGGCTCGCCCGACGGCGACCGGCAGTCCGCCGTCACCGAGGCGACCGCCGCGTGGGAGGCCGCTTACTGGGCGTCCTTCCCCGAGTGGGAGCACCTGGTCATCACGGACGCCCGCCCGGCGATCTTCACCTGCTTCAACCAGGCCGACGTCCTCATCAGCGATGTCTCCTCGGTCGTCTCCGACTGGCTGACGAGCGAGAAGCCGTACGCCGTGGCGAACACCTCCGGCATGTCCGAGAGCGATTTCCGCGCCGGATTCCCGACGGTGAGCGCGGCGACGATCCTGACGCCCGCGGCAACGGAGGTACCCGCCCTTCTCGCGGCCGTACGCGCCCCGGAGACGGATTCCCACGCGGAGGCCCGCGCGGAGCTCAAGGAGCACCTCCTGGGCCCCTCCGACCCGCCGTCCCTGGATCGCTTCAACGACGCGGTGCGCGCGCTGTGCGACCGGGCCGACGAGCGCCGCGTCCGCATGGAGTCCCGCCTCGCGGCCGAGATCCCCGGCCAGCGCGACACGGACGCGGACGAGTTCGCCGAGGCCCTGGACTCCGACGCGGAGTCCGGCGACACGGTCACGGCATAGCGCTCGGCGCGCAGGCCGGACACTGAAGCTCGGCGCGCAGGCAGCTCATGAAGAAGGCCCCCGGGAGGATTCTCCCGGGGGCCTTCTTCATGAGCTGAGCCGGACCGCCCGACCGCCTAGAACGGCTTGAACTCGTCGTACTCCTGCTCCGCGTCGTCCCGCTCCGCCTGCTTGTCGCGGCGGCGCTGGGCCGCGGGACGCGGCTCCTCGAAGCGGTGGTCCTCGCCCCGGCGGCCGAGCATCTCGGCACCTGCCATGACCGTGGGCTCCCAGTCGAAGACGACCGCGTTGTCCTCGGGGCCGATGGCCACGCCGTCGCCCGTGACCGCGCCGGCCTTCAGGAGAGCGTCCTCGACGCCGAGGCGGTTGAGGCGGTCGGCGAGGTAGCCGACGGCCTCGTCGTTGTTGAAGTCGGTCTGGCGCACCCAGCGCTCCGGCTTCTCGCCGCGCACGCGGAAGAGGCCGTCCTCCTCCTGCGCGACCGTGAAGCCCGAGTCGTCGACCGCCTTCGGGCGGATGACGATGCGGGTCGCCTCCTCCTTGGGCTTGGCGGCGCGCGCCGCGGCGACCATCTCGGCGAGGGCGAAGGACAGCTCCTTGAGGCCCTTGTGGGCCACGGCCGACACCTCGAAGACGCGGTAGCCGCGGGCCTCCAGGTCCGGGCGGACCAGGTCCGCGAGGTCCTGCCCGTCCGGCACGTCGATCTTGTTGAGGACGACGAGGCGCGGGCGGCTGTCGAGGCCGCCGTACTGCTTGAGCTCCTCCTCGATGATGTCGAGGTCGGAGACCGGGTCGCGGTCCGATTCGAGGGTGGCCGTGTCGAGTACGTGGACCAGGACCGAGCAGCGCTCGACATGGCGCAGGAACTCCAGGCCGAGGCCCTTGCCCTGGCTGGCGCCCGGGATGAGGCCCGGCACGTCGGCGATGGTGTAGACCGTCGAACCGGCCGTCACGACGCCGAGGTTCGGGACGAGCGTCGTGAACGGGTAGTCGGCGATCTTCGGCTTCGCGGCCGACAGGACCGAGATGAGGGACGACTTTCCGGCGCTCGGGTAGCCGACGAGCGCGATGTCCGCGACCGTCTTGAGCTCGAGGACGATGTCCTGGAGGTCACCGGGCACGCCGAGGAGCGCGAAGCCGGGCGCCTTGCGGCGGGCCGAGGCCAGCGCCGCGTTGCCGAGGCCGCCGCGGCCGCCCTGGGCGGCGACGTACGTCGTGCCCTGACCGACGAGGTCGGCCAGCACGTTGCCCGCCTTGTCGAGGATGACGGTGCCGTCCGGCACGGGCAGGACGAGGTCCTGGCCGTCCTTGCCGGAGCGGTTCCCGCCCTCGCCCGGCTTGCCGTTCGTGGCCTTGCGGTGGGGCGAGTGGTGGTAGTCGAGGAGCGTCGTCACCGACTGGTCGACGACCAGGATGACGTCGCCGCCACGGCCGCCGTTGCCGCCGTCCGGGCCGCCGAGCGGCTTGAACTTCTCACGGTGAACGGAGGCACAGCCGTGGCCTCCGTTACCCGCGGCGACATGCAGTTCGACGCGGTCCACGAAGGTGGTCATGGTTCAGTGCCTCCTGGGGGTTCCCCCGGCGAGAGGCCGGAGGAGTACGAAATGTCTTTGCTCGTCGTTCATTGGAAACACACGAAGGGCGGACCTGCTTCCCGATCCGGAAGCCGAAGCTTCTGGCCGGGCAAGCAAGGTCCGCCCTCGCGAAAACGCTCTACGGAGCCTGAGTCCTAGGAACTAGGGGTTTCAGGCGACCGGAACGATGTTCACGACCTTGCGGCCGCGGTGCGTACCGAACTCCACCGCACCGGCGTTCAGCGCGAACAGGGTGTCGTCGCCACCGCGACCGACGCCCGTGCCGGGGTGGAAGTGGGTGCCGCGCTGGCGGACCAGGATCTCACCGGCGTTGACGGTCTGACCGCCGAAGCGCTTCACACCGAGCCGCTGAGCATTGGAATCGCGCCCGTTCCGAGTGGACGATGCGCCCTTCTTGTGTGCCATCTTGTCTCAGTCCCTTACTTCGCAGCCGTGGGGATGCCGGTGATCTTGATCGCCGTGTACTGCTGACGGTGACCCTGACGACGGCGGTAGCCGGTCTTGTTCTTGTACCGAAGGATGTCGATCTTGGCACCCTTGTGGTGGTCCACGACCTCGGCCTGCACCTTGATGCCGGCCAGCACCCACGGGTCGCTGGTCACAGCGTCGCCGTCGACAACGAGCAGCGTAGAGAGCTCTACGGTGTCGCCAACCTTGGCGGTGGAAATCTTGTCAACCTCAACGATGTCGTCGACAGCAACCTTGTGCTGGCGACCACCGCTGCGCACGATGGCGTACACGCGGATCTCTCTCTCGCTCGGAACGAAACCCCTGAAGCCAGCCGCTCACACGTGCCCGAGGGCCCGTGATGTTCCGGATTGGACGAGCGGCCTCCCCCGGCGGACCGGGAGGTGAGGTGCTCAGGGGTGCGGCGCGCAACAGACGCCGACGGTCAAGGTTACGGGTCACCCGCCGAAAGGGTCAAACCAGCCCCCTTCCGCCGGGTGCGCGCGGACTACGCGGGCGGCTTCTCACCGTCCTGCGGCAGCGGCTTCACGCCCTTGCACAGGTCCGTGGCGTCGGCCGTGCCGGGCCAGGTGACGTTCCACACCCGGTTGAAGTGGTCGCGGTAGGCGTCGTGCACGGAGTCGTCGTCGACCTTGACGATCGCCTCGTCGTTCTCGCGCAGCGCGGGGCCCGTGTAGTTCTGCGACCCGGTGAAGGTGATCTTGTTCGGCTTGCCGTCGTACATGCCGTCCACCAGCAGGTACTTCGAGTGGATGATGTACGGCGTCGTGAGCTTCTTGCCGGGGTTCAGCGGGTCCCGGTCGTCGTTGAAGCAGCGCAGCGAGGGCCCGCCGGAGGCGTGCAGCGCCTCCCACGTCCCCTTGGAGCCGCCCAGGCTCTTGGCGCTGTCGGTCTCCGCGTACATGAGGCTGACGGTGCAGCCCTGCTTCTTCAGCGAGACCAGCTTGTCGGCGATCTGCTTGCGGGTGACCTTGAAGATCGCGGCCCGGATGACCGTCTTCTTCGCGGCGCCGGTCACCGGGTCCTTGTAGGAGCAGGCGACGTTGTTGAGGACCGAGTACATCGTGTCGGACTCGTTGACCGTGCCGGCCCGCGGGAAGAAATACGCCTTGTACAGGCCGTTGCTGACGGTGCGGTAGTCCCACGTCGACCAGCTCTTGCCGGTCATGTCCGTGAAGTAGTCCGAGTACGCCTCGTACATCACGCCGTTGTTCGGCAGCATCAGCGCGTCGTTGTAGAACCTCGTGTGCGCCGACGGCGTCGAGTTCGACGTGGTCTGCACGACGACGTTCGTGGCGCCCTCGACCGCGGAGAACAGCCAGAACTTGTTGTGCATGATCGACTGGCCGTACTTGGGATCGCCCAGGCAGGACTTGTGCGCCGGGCAGAGCGTCACGAAGGACGGGCTCGTCCTGGTGGTGCCCAGGGCCGTCTTCAACTGGGTGTACGACGTGTTGGTGGGGCGGTCGCTGACACTGGACTCGTCGAGCAGTATCTGCACGTTCACGCCGCGGTTCTTGGCCGCGACGAGCGCGTCGACGACCGACTGCTCCCACACGTGGTAGACCGCGACCTTGATCACCGAACCCGGCAGCGCCGCGTTCGTCAGCGCGATCAGCCTGGTGCGGATCGCGTACTGCTGGTCCGTGGTGCCGTGCGGGTCGTTGAAGATCGGCCCCTCGGTCCACGTCGGGGTGTCCGCGGCTGCGGTCCCCCCGGACGCGGTGGCCTGGATCCCGGCCGCCGAGAGGACCGTGGCGATGGCCACGGCCTGTCTGCCGCCCTTGACCGGCTTCACGGCACGGTGACGGCCCGTGCCTCTCAGGCGCGCGTGCGCCATTTGCTACCCCTCCCCGGATTCACGGGCCGCGCATTCTCCCCAACGCGCGGTCGCGTGATCGTTCATGTTCACTCGTGCGACTCCATGAGTTTTACAGGTAGTTGGCCGCTCTCCAAGAGCAGGGGGCGGTCCAGCCGGCGTCACATGACCTGTGACACGCCGACGCCCCCGTTCCGCGGAGTGCGGCTCGGGGGCGTCGGATCCGGAACTACCGCGTTGCTCAGGCCTCGTCGGCCGCGGCGGAGACGGACGGCTGAGCCTTCTGCTCGGCCGCCACGGTCTTCTTCGCGGTCGCCTTCTTGGCGGCGGTCTTGGTCGCCGCCTTCTTGGCCGTCGTCTTCTTCGCGGCCGTCTTCTTGGCCGCGGTCTTCTTGGTGGCGGCCTTCTTCGCCGTCGCCTTCTTGGCCGTCTTACGGGCCGTCTTCTTGGCGGCGGGCGCCTCCTCGGCGGCCTCGGGCTCGGCCTGCTCCGGCTCGGCCTGCGCCTCCGTGGCCGACGGGACGACCACGACGGCCGTCTCCTCGGACGCGGTGGGCGCGGTGGCCTTGCGGACGGCACGGCGACGCGGGCGGGCCGGAGCCGCGCTCTCGACGGGCGCCTCGGCCTTCTCCTCGGCCACAGCGGCCTCGGGCTCCTCGGCCACGACGGGCTCCGGCTCGGGCTTGGCGGGCGCCGTGACGGTCACCTCGGCCTCGGCCTCGGCGGCGGCCTTCGGCGAACCGGCCGGGGCCGTCGCCTTACGGGTCGCCCGGCGACGCGTACGCCCCTTGGGAGCGGCGTCCTCGACCGGGGCGGGCTCGGCCACGACCGGCTCCGCCTCGGCCTGCGGGGCCTCAGCCCTGGGAGCCTCGACCTGCGCGGCCTCCGCCTTCGGAGCCTCCGCCTCGGCGGCCTCCTTCGGGGCCGCCTCGCCCTTGGGCGCGCCGGCCGGAGCCGACGCCCTGCGGGTCGCACGACGGCGCGAACGGCCACCACGGGCCGCGGCCTCCGCCTCGGCGGGGCTGCTGTACAGCTCCTCGTCGGGCACGAACTCGGGCTCGGCGAGCGCGACCGGGGCCGCGACCTCGGCGGCGACCTCAGCCTCGGTCTCCACCTCCGTCTCCGGCGCCGCCTGCTCGTGGTCGTGCTCGTGCGTGGGCTCCGCGCCGTTGCCGCCACGGCCGCGCTTCTTGCGCTTGCCGCCGCCACCGGCAGACGTGGGCTGCTCCATGTGGACGATGACACCGCGCCCGTTGCAGTGGACGCAGGTCTCGGAGAAGGACTCCAGGAGGCCCTGGCCCACACGCTTACGGGTCATCTGGACCAGCCCGAGCGAAGTGACCTCGGCCACCTGGTGCTTGGTCCGGTCACGGCCCAGGCACTCCAGGAGCCGGCGCAGGACCAGGTCCCTGTTGGACTCCAGGACCATGTCGATGAAGTCGATGACGACGATGCCGCCGAGGTCACGCAGGCGCAGCTGGCGCACGATCTCCTCGGCCGCTTCGAGGTTGTTCCTCGTCACGGTCTCTTCGAGGTTGCCGCCCTGGCCGGTGAACTTGCCGGTGTTGACGTCGACGACGATCATCGCCTCGGTCTTGTCGATCACCAGCGAACCGCCGCTGGGCAGCCAGACCTTGCGGTCGAGCGCCTTGGCGAGCTGCTCGTCGATCCGGTACGTCGCGAAGACGTCGACCTCGGAGGTCCACTTCGAGAGGCGGTCGGCCAGGTCGGGCGCCACGTGGTTGACGTATCCGTGGATGGTGTCCCACGCGTCGTCACCGCTGACGACGACCTTGGAGAAGTCCTCGTTGAAGATGTCGCGCACGACGCGGACGGTCATGTCCGGCTCGCCGTACAGCAGGCTCGGCGACGACGTCGAGATCTGCTTCGACTTCTTCTGGATGTCCTCCCACTGGGCCTGCAGACGCTCGACGTCGCGGCGCAGCTCCTCCTCGCTCGCGCCCTCGGCGGCGGTGCGCACGATGACGCCCGCGTCCTCGGGGACGATCTTCTTGAGGATGGTCTTCAGACGCGCGCGCTCGGTGTCGGGCAGCTTGCGGCTGATGCCGGTCATCGACCCCTCGGGGACGTAGACCAGGTAGCGGCCGGGCAGCGAGACCTGACTGGTCAGGCGGGCACCCTTGTGGCCGATCGGGTCCTTGGTGACCTGCACGAGGACGGACTGGCCGGACTTGAGGGCGGTCTCGATGCGGCGCGGCCCGTTGGCCATGCCGAGCGCCTCGAAGTTGACCTCACCGGCGTAGAGCACGGCGTTGCGGCCCTTGCCGATGTCGATGAAGGCGGCCTCCATGGACGGCAGCACGTTCTGGACCTTGCCCAGGTACACGTTGCCGACGTACGAGGTCGCCTGCTCCTTGTTGACGTAGTGCTCGACGAGGATGTCGTCCTCGAGCACACCGATCTGGGTGCGCTCGCCGTGCTGGCGGACGACCATGACGCGCTCGACGGCCTCACGGCGGGCCAGGAACTCGGCCTCGGTGATGATCGGCACACGACGGCGACCCTGCTCGCGGCCCTCGCGGCGGCGCTGCTTCTTCGCCTCGAGACGCGTCGAGCCCTTGATGGACTGCACCTCGTCGGCGCCGGTGCCCCGCTCCTCCTGCTTACGGGGCTCGCGGACCTTCACGACCGTGCGCTCGGGGTCGCTGTCGCCCGGCTCGCTGTCGGTGGAGGCGTCGCCCGCGCGGCGACGACGGCGACGGCGGCGACGGCTGCTGCTGGAGCCGGACGGGCCGGACTCCTCGCGCTCGTCGGCCTCGTCGGCCTCGTCGCTCTCGTCGGTGGGCTCGGCGCCCTCGTCGGTGGGCTCGGCCTCTTCGTCGGTCTGCTCGTCGGACTCGGCGTCCGCGGAGTCACCGCGACGGCGACGCCGGCCACCACGGCGCCGGCGGCGCGTGGGGCGGTCGCCCTGCTCGTCGTGGTCCTCGTGGTCCTGGTCGCCCTCGGCTTCCTCGGCCTCGGCGGGCTCCTCGACGGCGGCGGGCCGCTGCGGCTCGACGGCCGGGGCGGCGGGCTGCTCCTCGGCGGCGCGGCCACGGCGGCGGCGACGGCGCGGCGTCTCCTCCGCGACCACGTCGGCCACGGTCACGGTCTCGACGGGAGCCTCGGCCTCGACCGGCTCCTCCTCCACCGCGGCCTCGGCCGCGGCCGCCGCGGCGGCGCGCTCCGGGGTCTGGAACATCGGCTCGGCGAAGACCGGCGCCTGGAAGACGGCGACGGACGGCCGCGCAGGACGGCGCGAACCCTTCGTGCCCTTGGTCTCGTCGGCGGCCGGCTCGGCGGTGGCGCGCGAGGCGGCCTTCTTGGCGGAGCGCTGCGCGGGCTCGGAGAAGCCGACCGCGGCCTTGCGGGTGGCGCGGCGGCGCGGGCGGCGCCCGCCTTCGGCGTCCTCGTCGGGCGCGGCGGCGGGGGCCTCCGTCTTGGGGGCCTCGGTCTTGGGGGCCTCCGACTTCGGGGCCTCCGTCGCGGCGGGCTCGGCGGCGGCCACGGGCTCGGGCGCGCCGGCGGGAGCGGTGGAGCGGCGTGTGGCGCGGCGGCGGGTACGCCCGGCGGGGGCGGCCTCCGGCTCAGGCGCGGCCTCCGGCTCGGCTGCCGGCTCTTCCGCGGCCACGACGGGCTCGGCGACGGGCTCGGTCACCGCGGGGGCCTCGGCCTGCTCGGGGGTACCGGCGGGGGCGGAGACGCGGCGCGTGGCGCGGCGGCGGGTACGCCCGGCGGGCGCGGCCTCCGGCTCGGGCGCGGCCTCCGGCTCGGGGGCGGTCTCTTGCGCGGCGACGGCGGGCGCGGAGGCGGCAGGCTCGGCCTCGGCGCTCTCTGCTGCGTCGGAAGTCTTGGGTGCGCCGGCGGGCGCGGAGGCGCGGCGGGTGGCACGCCGGCGCGGGCGCCCGGTGGGGGCGGCGTCCTGCGCGGGGGCCTCGGCGGCGGCGCCTGCCTCGGTCTCTTCGGCCTCGTCGGCGACGGGGGCGGCGGCCTTCACGGCCTTGGTGGTGTCAGCGGCGGCACCCGTGGGCGGGCCCGCGGGACGCGAGGCAGCCCGGCGCCGGCGGCGCGGCGGCAGGGTGTCGCTGGGGCTGTTGTTGTCGGTTCCCACGGACGACGACGTCTCAGTGGGTTCGGTCGGCTCAAGCATGCGGGTGGATCTCCCGTCAGGCTCCCGGGCGCCGCGCCTGGTCCGGTGACGTCCGCGGCTCGCGCGTTCATGCGCGGTGCCGCCGTCCGGGGCGCGGGCGCCGCACGGGAGCTCTCTGTCTGTTCTCGCCGGTTCCGTACGCCATGTGTGCGTACGGCCTGGCGAAAGTCCTTGGGTTCGTGCGCTGCCCGACCCAGGTGGCTCCCGAGTACGAGGGCGGCGCTTCGACGACCGTCCTTACGCGGAACCTGGCACCGGCGCCGTCGCGGCGGCAGCTGCGGCGCTCCCCCCGCTTGCGGGAGGTGCGGCCTCGACTGCCTCGCGGTCGGGCGCGAGCGGGTCGGTCACCGTGCCGGTCTCTTCATCGAAAAGCCCCTGCGCCAGCCTGGTCACCGCTGCGGGGACCGGCGGCGCCAGGTCGGCCACAGCTCGGAGACCGGACAGAACGTCGTCGGGTCGAACGGCAGGCGTCACGTGCCGAACAACCAGGCGCAGTATCGCACAGGCCTTGTCGGTCGGCCTATCAGCCTGGGCGTCGCTCGCCTGCGGGGCCTCGGCGGCCTCGAGGCTCACGACGGCGGCGCGGGCGTCGAACGTCCGCATCCCGTTCTTCGTCTTCCGCTGGACCTCGACGGCCTCCGCCGCGACGAACGCGTCCGCGGCGGCCTTGGCCTCAGCGGCGTCGACGCCGTCGAGCCGCAGCTCCCAGACGGATGCGGTGAGCCGGTCGGCGAGGCCCGAGGTGCGGGACTCGACGGCCTCGATGATGTCGAGCCCCGTGGGGAGCGACTCGTCGAGGAGCTCGCGCAGCGTGTCCGGATCGCGCGCTTCGGTGAGCGCGATCTCCAGATACTCGGCTTCGCTGCCCGTGCCGGTGGGTGCGGCATTGGCGTACGACACCTTCGGGTGCGGCGTGAACCCCGCCGAGTACGCCATGGGCACCTCGGCACGGCGCAGCGCACGCTCGAAGGCGCGCTGGAAGTCACGGTGGCTGGTGAACCGGAGGCGGCCGCGCTTGGTGTAGCGCAGTCGGATGCGCTGCACCGCGGGTGCGGGCGGCGGGCCTTCGGGCTGTCGCTTGCCCAGTGTTCTAGTCCTTCGTGAGTGCGGTCGTACTGCTACCTAGAGTACGTGCCTGCGGCGAGCCAGGTTCCCGCCGGTCCCTGGCCAGTGGTCCGGGCTCCGCCCGATGTGCTCCGAAGAGCGCCCGGCGGACGTCCACCCTGGCCTGACGCACGCTCTCACGCGCCGCCGCGAGGGCCTGGCGCGCGGTGCGCCCCGCGTCCTTGACCGCCTGGGCCGCGGGCCGCCACACGGAGTCCCGGACGAGGTGTCCCAGCGGGGTGCATACGTCGCGGTACGCCCAGCGCACCGGGTCCACGAAGATCCACCGCAGGAGCCGCCCGAGGAACCGTCCGACGGCCCTCGACACGTGTCCGGCGATACGCCACGCGTGCCCGAGCGCGTCACCGGTCTCCCGTACGAGAACGACGACCGCCCGCCCGACGGGCACGAGCACCCGGCGCCAGAGGGCGACGGCGGGCACGACGAAGATCCACCGCACGAGGGTGACGGCGACGGCCCACACCCCACGCCCGACCCACGCGACACCGACCCACACGCCCCGCCCGACCCACGCCACCCCGGCCCACACGCCCCGCCCGACCCACGCCAGGCCCGCGCCCAGCGCTCGGCCGGCGAGGGCGAGACGGACCCCAACCAGCTTGAAAAGAAGGGAAGTTGTACGTCCGGCGGGTACGAATACGCGAATGTGGAGCCATACCCAGGGCCAGACGAAGAAGGCCTTGGCGAGCCAGACGGCGGCGGTCGCCGTGGCTCTCGCGAGGAGAGCGATTCCGCGGCCGAGCGGGGTCAGGGCGTGTGCGCAGAGCCACACCGCGGGGACGACGACGAGGGCGCGCAGCAGTGCGGCCAGGCCCGCCCCCAGGGCGCGACCCGCCGCCGCGAGGCCGCGCGCCAGCCGGGCGATCCCGCCGCCGAGAGGCGTGAGCACGCGCACGTACAGCCACACCCACGGCCGGACGAAGAGCGCCCGCAGCAGCCACACACCGCCCACGCGCAGGCCGCGCCCGAGCGCGGTGAGCCCAGCCCGGACGGCCGAGGCGAGACGCGCGATCCCCCGGCCCACGGAGGCGAGACCCGCCCCCAGCCCCCGCGCCAGCCACCCGACCCCACGCCCCACCGCGACAACCCCGCCCCACACAGCAGAGGCCAGGCCCGCAATGCCCCGCCCCAGGAGAGCGAGACCCGCCCCCACCCCCCGCGCCAGCCGCGCGATCCCGCGCCCGGCCGGCGTCATCACGCGGAGGTACCACCAGGCGACCGAGGCGACGACGCCCTTCCACCACACCCACAGGGCGACGGTCCGCACCCCGCGGCCGACCGGCGCGAGGAGGTGACGCCACAGCGCGACCCACGGCCGCACGAACACCGCTGTGCCGGTCCAGGTCAGCGCGACAGCGACCCCCCGGCCGACCGGAACCAGCACGCGCGTCCACAGCACCACCCACGGCACTACGAACAGCGCTCTGCCGAGCCACCTCAGCGCCACGCCCACGCCCCGCGCCGCCGGAGCCAGTACGCGCCGCCGAAGCCACACCCACGGCACCACGAACACCGCGCGCAGCAGCCGTCCGGTCCCGCGGGCCAGGGGCACCAGACCGCGACGCCACACGACGCGACCGCCGGCGGCGACGGCGTCCCAGGCCAGGCGGACCGGTACGACGAGGACCAGGACGACGATGCGCACCGGGATGCGGATCGCGGCCACGAGGCAGCCCTCGGGCGGCCGTTCAGCGGCACCGTGCTCCGCGGGCGTCGGGCGCTTCTCCCAGTCCATGCCTTCTCAGACGCCGGAGCGCGGCATACGGATCCGCGTCATGGGAACTTCACGCACACCTCTGGCCACGGCCACTTCTGTCTCGTATTCATAACGGGTCTGGGCCAAACAGGCCGCTTGCAGAAGGACGTTGGAGGACACCCCCGATGAGCACGAGCTCACCGCACCCCGAGCACAGACCCGAACTCTCCCGCCGGACCCTCATCGGCGGCGCCGCGGCCGCCGGCGTGCTGGCCGCGCTGCCGCTGAGCCTGCGCACCGCGCTCGCCGCGCCGGGCAGGCCCGGCGGACTGGAGGACATCCAGCACGTCGTGGTGTTCATGCAGGAGAACCGCTCGTTCGACCACTACTTCGGCACGATGCAGGGGATACGGGGGTTCGGTGACCGCGCCGCCGTGCGGGGGATCAACGGCAGGCCCGTGTTCCACCAGCCCGACCCCTCGCGCGCCGAGGGCTGGCTCGCGCCGTTCGCGATGAACGCCGCGCACACCAGCGCCTACCAGCAGGGTGCCGCCGCCTTCGGGTTCGGCGACTCGATGAACGCCCGCAACGACGGGATGGCCGACGGCTACGTCACCCGGCGCGGCAGCGGCTGGCTCGGCCAGGGCTACTACGAGCCCGCCGACATGCCCTTCTACAACGCGCTCGCCTCGGTCTTCACCATCTGCGACCACTACTACTGCTCGACCGAGACCAGCACCAACCCCAACCGCGAGCACCTGATGACCGGCACCAGCGGCGGCACGGTGCGCGACATCGCCGTCGTCGACAACCAGGAACCCGGCTTCGAGTGGACGACCTACGCGGAGCGCCTCGAAGCGGCGGGCGTCAGCTGGAAGACGTACCAGGCGCAGGAGAACTTCGACGACAACGCGCTCGCCTGGTTCACCACCTTCCGCGCCGCCAAGCCCGGTGAGCCGCTGTACGAGCGCGGCATGAAGAAGGTCGGCAACCCCGCGCAGACGAACGACCCGTGGGCGATGGGGGACGCGCTGGTCGCCGCGTTCGCCGAGGACGTGAAGAACGACACGCTGCCGCAGGTCTCCTGGCTCGTCGCGCCGGCCGCCCTGTCCGAGCACGCCAGCTACGCGCCGCCGCACGGGGAGGATCTGACGGCGCGTCTGCTGTCCGCCCTCGCCGACAACCCCGAGGTCTTCGCCAAGACAGTGTTCATCCTCAACTACGACGAGCACGGCGGCTTCTACGACCACCTGATCGCACCCGTGCCTCCGGTCGCCGAGGGCCGTGGCCGGTCCACCGTGACGCCCGACGGCGAGGTCGTGGTGCGGGTCACCAAGGGCGGCTCGTCCTTCTACCGGCCCGTCAACCAGCGGGGCCAGTACCGCGTGAAGGGCGCCGACGGGTCGCTGACCTGGTCCGACACGCTGCCCGCCGGTGAGACGAAGAGTGCGGGGCCCTTCCCGCTCGGGCTCGGCATGCGCGTACCGATGATCGTCGTGTCGCCGTGGACGCGCGGCGGCGCCGTGGCGTCGACGGTGTGCGACCACACGTCCGTCATCCAGTTCCTGGAGAAGCGCTTCGGGGTGCGCGAGCCCAACATCAGCCCCTGGCGCCGGGAGATCACCGGCGACCTGACCGATGTCTTCGACTTCTCCGGCAAGAACCCGTCGTGGCCCACGCTGCCCGACACCAGCGGCAACCGCCAGAAGGTCACCGACACCGGCAAACTGCCCGCGCCCACCGTGCCCGAGCCGCAACTCCTGCCCGAGCAGCAGCGCGGCAGCCGCACCGCCCGCCCCACCCCGTACGACCTGCGGGTCACCCCCCGCGTGCGCGGGGGCAAGGTCACCCTGGACCTCGCCAACCACGGCCGCCAAGGCGCCGTCCTCGCGGTGTACCCCGAGCCCGGCACCGCGCCCAGGCACTACACGCTGAGCACCGAGTCGAAGCTGTCCGACGTGTGGAGCCCCGGCGACAACGGCTACGACCTGCGTGTCCACGGGCCGAACGGTGCCCTGTGGCATCTGCGCGGCGACGCGGCGGGCACGTACGAGGCGCACCTGGACCTCGCCGACGACGGCCGCGGCGCCGACGTCGAGCTGACCAACCACGCCCGCACCGCCCGCACGTTCCTCGTCGGCGACCTCGCCTACGGCGGCGGCACCCGCGAGTTCCGCGTCGGCGCGGGCGCACACCGCACCGTCCGGATCCGCGTGCCGCGCGAGGGCTGGTACGACGTGGCCGTCACCGTCGGCGACGAGCCCGGCTTCCTGCGCCGGTACGCGGGCCGGGTCCCCGGCAGGCTCGAAGGCGTCACCGACCCCGCGATGGGGCTGCCCGACGCGCTCGGCGTCACGGTGTCCCTCGATGCGGCGTCGACCACGATCGACGAGGCGATCCTGGTCCCCGGCAAGGCCGCCCGTGTCCGCGCACGGTTCGACGCGACGAGCGCCGTCTCCGCGATCGAGGCGCACCCGGTGGTGCCCAAGGGCTGGGCGGTGAAGGCGGTTTCGGCGCCGCCGGCCACGCTCGCGGCGGGCACGTCGGCCACCGCCGAGTGGGAGGTGCAGGTCCCCGTCGAACTGTCGGGCACGGCCGCGTACCGGCTGCTCGTGACGGTGCGGGCCCGCTCCGGCGAGCGGTTCGTCCTGGCCGACGGCGAGGTCTCGGCGCGTACCGCACCCTCCATGGCGGGCCATCTGCTCGGCGAGGACTTCGAGTCGGTGGCGGACGCGCTGGAGCCGGTGTCGGGGGTCGTCGGATGGACGGCGAAGGCCCCGAAGGGCTGGTCCGTGGTGAACGCCGCCGGTATGCCGCAGGGCACCACCCGCCTCCAGGGCTGGACGTTCCACACCAAGCGCGCCTGGTCACCGGCGGGTCAGGACCGGGGCGGCTTCGGCCGAGCGCTCGGCGTCGTCGCGGTCGCCGACCCGGACGACTGGGACGACACGGGATCGCCGTCGTCGAAGGGCAGGTTCGACTCGACGCTGGTCTCCCCCGCGGTCCCGGTCCCGTCCGGCACGTCGAAGCTGTACGTGGCCTTCGACTCGCACTACCGCCAGGAGGCCCCGCAGAAGGCGGCGGTGACGGCGCTCTTCGACACGGGCGAGGAGACGCGCCTCCTCCACTACAGCGCCGACGCGACGGGCAACGACAACGCGGGCCAGGACGCCGAGAACACCTTCGTGACGAAGGAACTCGCGGTCCCGGCGGGCGCGAAGACGGTCACCTTGAAGTTCCGCATGTACGACGCGGGCAACAACTGGTACTGGGCGATCGACCACGTCCGCGTGGACGCCAAACCGATCACGGCGTGACATGAGTGAGGGGCCGGGGCGCCTTCATGGCGCCCCGACCCCTCAACTCCCGCTGTTCTCCTGCTACTTGACGACCGTCAGCGGCAGCAGCTTCTTGCCCGTCGGGCCGACCTGGATGTGCGTGTCCATCTGCGGGCACACCCCGCAGTCGAAGCACGGCGTCCAGCGGCAGTCCTCGACCTCGGTCTCGTCGAGCGAGTCCTGCCAGTCCTCCCAGAGCCAGTCCTTGTCGAGACCGGAGTCCAGGTGGTCCCAGGGCAGGACCTCCTCGTACGTGCGCTCACGCGTCGTGTACCAGTCGACGTCGACGCCGAACTCGGGCAGCGTCTTCTCGGCGCAGGCCATCCAGCGGTCGTAGCTGAAGTGCTCGCGCCAGCCGTCGAAGCGGCCGCCGTCCTCGTAGACCGCGCGGATGACGGAGCCGATACGGCGGTCACCGCGGGAGAGCAGGCCCTCGACGATGCCGGGCTTGCCGTCGTGGTAGCGGAAGCCGATGGAGCGGCCGTACTTCTTGTCGCCGCGGATCTTGTCGCGGAGCTTCTCCAGGCGGGCGTCCGTCTCGGCGGACGACAGCTGCGGGGCCCACTGGAACGGCGTGTGCGGCTTGGGCACGAAGCCGCCGATGGAGACCGTGCAGCGGATGTCGTTCTGGCCGGAGACCTCGCGGCCCTTCTGGATCACGTTCATCGCCATGTCGGCGATCTGGAGGACGTCCTCGTCGGTCTCGGTGGGCAGGCCGCACATGAAGTACAGCTTCACCTGACGCCAGCCGTTGCCGTACGCCGTGGCGACGGTACGGATGAGGTCCTCCTCCGAGACCATCTTGTTGATGACCTTGCGCATGCGCTCGGAGCCGCCCTCGGGGGCGAAGGTCAGGCCGGAGCGGCGGCCGTTGCGCGTGAGCTCGTTCGCCAGGTCGACGTTGAACGCGTCCACGCGGGTGGACGGCAGCGACAGGCCGATCTTGTCCTCGGTGTAGCGGTCGGCGAGGCCCTTCGCGATGTCACCGATCTCGGAGTGGTCGGCGGAGGACAGCGAGAGCAGGCCGACCTCCTCGAACCCGGTCGCCTTGAGACCCTTCTCGACCATGTCGCCGATGCCGGTGATGCTTCGCTCCCGCACGGGGCGCGTGATCATGCCGGCCTGGCAGAAACGGCAGCCGCGGGTGCAGCCGCGGAAGATCTCGACGGACATCCGCTCGTGGACGGTCTCGGCGAGCGGGACGAGGGGCTGCTTCGGGTACGGCCACTCGTCGAGGTCCATGACGGTGTGCTTGCTGACGCGCCACGGCACGCCCGAGCGGTTCGGCACGACGCGGCCGATGCGGCCGTCCGGCAGGTACTCGACGTCGTAGAACCCGGGGACGTAGACCCCACCCGTCTTCGCGAGGCGGAACAGCACCTCCTCGCGGCCGCCGGGGCACCCCTCGGCCTTCCAGGCCCGGATGATCTCCGTCATGTCGAGGACGGCCTGCTCGCCGTCACCGATGACGGCGCAGTCGATGAACTCGGCGATCGGCTCGGGGTTGAAGGCCGCGTGGCCGCCCGCGAGGACGATCGGGTCGTCGATCGTACGGTCCTTGGCCGCCAGCGGGATGCCGGCGAGGTCCAGGGCCGTGAGCATGTTCGTGTAGCCGAGCTCGGTGGAGAAGGAGAGCCCGAACACGTCGAACGCCTTGAGCGGGCGGTGCGAGTCCACGGTGAACTGCGGCACCTTGTGCTCGCGCATCAGCGCTTCCATGTCCGGCCAGACGCTGTACGTGCGCTCGGCGAGAACGCCCTCGCGCTCGTTCAGCACCTCGTAGAGGATCATGACGCCCTGGTTGGGGAGCCCGACCTCGTAGGCGTCCGGGTACATCAGCGCCCAGCGGACGTCGGAGCTCTCCCACGGCTTGACGGTGGAGTTGAGCTCACCGCCCACGTACTGGATCGGCTTCTGCACATGCGGGAGCAAAGCTTCGAGCTGTGGAAAAACCGACTCTGCGGCTTCGGCAGGCATACCCGGGACCTTCGTGAGCTGACAGGGACGACTGTCAAGCCTAACTCGACCAGGAGACAGCCTTCGCCCAGAGCGGTGGCAGCTCCGCCTCGACCCGCTCGGCGAGGGCCTCCTCGCGCCCGTACAGCAGTCCGTATGTGAAGGAGCTCTCGCCCGCCGCGTGGGCCTGCGCCGCCAGGTCGCGCAGCGCCTCGCGCGCCATCACGCTGTCCTGGTGCTCGCCGAGCAGGGACTGGAGCTCCTTCGCGTGCTTGCCGACGTCCTTGGCCCGGTGGCCGAGCGCGGGCATCGCGACCTCGGCCGCGTACCGGCTGCGTTTGGCGGCCTTGCGGGCGTTGTGCAGGGCGAGGTCGCGGGCCGGGCCGGGGTCCGTGTCGAGCGCGCCCTCGACACGGCCCGCGAGCCGCTTGTAGTCCCGCAGCACGGCCTTGGCCAGGGCGTTCTTCGGCTGCTCGGCCCGCAGCGGGGGCGCGTCGACGAGCGCGTCGAGGGCGGCGAGGAGGGCGAGGTAGCGCTTGCCGTCGAGTACGGCGATCAGATGGCGGCGCGATCCGGACCGCCGGGCCCGTGACCAGGTCCGCAGCCGGTTGCGGACGGGGCCCGTCGACAGCTCGCGCGGCAGTTCGGCGTGGGCCGCTGCCAGCCGATCGGTGAGGACTTCCTGGTCACGGTCGACGCCGAGCTCACCGGCGAGCCACTTCAGCTCGTCGCCGATCGGGTCGGTCACGGCGCGGTCGAGGATCTTGCGGTACGAGCGCAGGGCGCTGCGCAGCCGGCGGGTGGCGACGCGCATCTGGTGCACCGCGTCGGGCAGGTCGCGGCGGACGGCGGGGTCGAGGTCGACGATCGCGTCGCGCTGGGCCCTGAGGTAGGCGAGGACGTGGTCTGCGGGGGTCTCGGGGTCGGCGGCGGGCCGTGGCGGGCGCGGGCCGATGCCGGTCTCCGTGAGCGCCCGCGCGAGCTTCGACGCCGAGGCAGAGCGGCTCGCGCCGGCCTTGCGGAGCTTCTTCTCGACCTTGCCGAGGAACGCCGGGTCGCCGCCGTCCGCCAGCTCGACCTCGATCTCGGTCCAGGTGGCGGCGCCGGGCCCGCCGGTGAGCCGTTCGGCCCGTACGCCGTCGACGCTGACCTCGGCGAGGAGCGCGCCGTCGGCGTCGGTGAGCTCGCGGACGTCGCGTGAGGAGCGCAGCCGCATCACGGGAACGAGATCGGCCTCCCGCACCCGGGAGCGTACGAGGCCGCTGAGGTCGCGGGGCACGTCGTCGGACAGCGGGGACCGGATCTCGTCCCGCACTCCCTCGGCGAGGGAGACGGGGAGCTTGAGGTGCCAGCCCGCGTCGGCGCCGCCGGTGCGGCGCCGCAGGGTGATCGCGGCGGCCGCGAGGCGCTGGTCGACGGTGTCGTAGTAGACGGCGTCCAGGTCGACGACGCCTTTGTCGATGACGGCGGAGACCCCGGCGACACGGCTCAGATCCGGCAGCCCGAAGCCTTCGTCGGCCACGGGCGCCTCGTACTTCCGCTCGATCTCGCGCTTCGTCTCCGCCATGAACCGAATTTAGTCGTGAATCCGGATTCTGGGCAGACCCCCTGGCGGACCAGGTCTTCCCTACGCCGACATGGGCCTTTGCACGCGGATCGACTGGAGGAGCCCGATCGCCACCCAGACGGCGAACATGGACGATCCTCCGTACGACACGAACGGCAGGGGCAGGCCCGCCACCGGCATGATGCCGAGCGTCATGCCGACGTTCTCGAAGGCCTGGAAGGCGAACCAGGCGATGATCCCGGCGGCGACGATCGTTCCGTAGAGCTCGGTCGTCTCGCGGGCGATGCGGCAGGCGCGCCACAGGACGACGGCGAGCAGGAGCAGGATCAGTCCGGCGCCGGCGAAGCCGAGTTCCTCGCCGGCGACGGTGAAGACGAAGTCGGTCTGCTGCTCGGGGACGAACTGGCCGGTGGTCTGGGAGCCGTGGAAGAGGCCGGTGCCGGTCAGGCCGCCCGAGCCGATCGCGATGCGGGCCTGGTTCGTGTTGTAGCCGACGCCGGCCGGGTCGAGCGCCGGGTTGGCGAAGGCCGCGAAGCGGGCGATCTGGTAATCGTCGAGGATGTGCAGCCGCCAGACGGAGATCGCGCCGAGCACGCCCGCGCCGAGCAGGCCGAACACCCAGCGGTTGGAGGCGCCGGAGGCGAGCAGCACACCGAGCACGATGACGGCCGCGACCATGATCGTGCCGAGGTCGGGCATGAGCAGCACGACGAGCATCGGGACGGCGGCGAGGCCCAGCGCCTGCAGTACCGTGCGGTGGTCGGGGTACTGCTTGTCGCCCGCGTCGACCCGTGAGGCCAGCAGCATCGCCATGCCCAGGATGATCGTGATCTTGGCGAACTCGGCGGGCTGGAGCGACACTCCGCCCGCGGACAGCCAGTTGCGCTGTCCGTTGATCGTGTCGCCGAGCGGGGTCAGCACCAGCAGCATCAGGAAGACCGAGGCGCCGTAGAGGATCGGCACGGCCGTGCGCAGGGTGCGGTGGCCGAGCCAGATCGTGCCGATCATTAGGGCCAGGCCGATGCCGGTGTTCATGAGGTGCCGGAACAGGAAGTAGTACGGGTCGCCCTGGTTGATCACGGTGCGGTTGCGGGTCGCCGAGTAGACGAGCGCCGAGCCGATGAGGGACAGGGCGAGCGACGACAGGAGGATCGGCCAGTCGAGGCGGCGTATCACCGAGTCCCTGGCCATGAGCCGGGACAGGGTGGAGCGCTCGGGTCCGTACCCGGAGACGGAGAAACCGTTGGTACCGGCCATGGTGTCAGTGCCGCCTTCCGGTCACCGGGGTGCCGAGGACCGCCGCCAGTTGCGGCGAGGGGGACGGGCTCGGGTCGGCGGGCTTGTAGGGCTTGATGGTCGGCGCGTCGATCGAACCGTCCTGATGGATCTTCGGCAGGTTCTTCTCCGGCGAGGGCAGCAGGGCCTTCTTCTTGTCGATCGAGCCGTCGGCGGCGACGCCGTACAGCGCGTTGTAGATCTTGCGGACGGCCTCACCGGAGGCTCCGGAGCCCGTACCGGCCTGGGAGATCGTCATGATGACCGAGTAGTCCTTGGAGTAGGTGGCCAGCCATGACGTGGTCTGCTTGCCGTAGACCTCGGCGGTGCCGGTCTTGGCGTGCAGCGGGATCTTGTCCTGGGGCCAGCCGCCGAACTTCCAGGCGGCGGTACCGCGGGTGACGACGCCGGCGAGGGCGTCGTTCATGCCCTTGAGGGTCGCCTTGCTGATCGGGAGCTTGGCCTTGACCTGGGGCTTGATCTCCCTGACCGTCTTGCCGTCGGCGCTGATGATCGCCTTGCCGATGGTCGGGACGTACTCGGTGCCGCCGTTGGCGAGGGCCCCGTAGATCATGGCCTCCTGAATCGGCGTGAGGAGGGTGTCACCCTGACCGATGGAGTAGTTGATCGAGTCGCCCTCGCGCATCTTGTTGCCCTCGAGGCAGTTCTCGTAGGCGATCTTCTCGACGTAGCTGCCGTTCTTCTTCCCGGTCTTGCACCAGCTGTCCTTGTTGGCCTCCCAGAAGGCCTTCTTCCACCGGCGGTCGGGGACGCGGCCGGTGACCTCGTTGGGAAGGTCGATTCCGGTGGTCTTGCCGAGGCCGAACTGGTGGGCGGCCTTGTAGAAGTAGTCCTTGGGGGTCCCCTTCGGGTTGATGCCGCCGTCCTTCTTCCACTCCCGGTCGGCGAGGCCGTAGAAGACGGTGTCGCAGGAGACTTCCAGCGCGCGGCCGAGAGAGATGGGGCCGAAGTTCTCCCCCTCGAAGTTCTTGAAGACCTGGCCGCCGACCGAGTAGGAGCTGGTGCAGGGGTAGTCGCCGTCCCACTTGTAGCCGGCTTCGGCCGCGGCGGCCGTGGAGATCACCTTGAACGTCGAACCGGGCGCGGACTGCCCCTGAATGGCCCTGTTGAGCAGCGGGTAGTCGGAGCCCTTGCCGGTGAGCTGCTTGTAGTCCTTGGCGGAGATGCCGCCGATCCAGACGTTCGGGTCGTACGACGGTGCGGACGCCATGGAGACGATCCGGCCGGTCTTGGCCTCCATGACGACGACCGCGCCGGAGTCGGCCTTGTAGTTCTCGCCGGTGATCTTGTCGAACTGCTGGCGGGCGACCTTCATCGCCTCGTTCAGCTCGCGCTCGGCGACGCCCTGCACGCGCGCGTCGATCGAGGTGACGACGTTGGCTCCGGGCTCGGCCTTGTCGCTCTTGGCGCGCCCGATGACGCGGCCGAGGTTGTCGACCTCGTAGCGGGTGACGCCGGCCTTGCCGCGCAGCTCCTTGTCGTAGGTGCGCTCCAGGCCGGAGCGGCCGACCTGGTCGGAGCGCAGGTACGGCGACGAGGTGTCCTTGGCCTTCTCGATCTCGGCGTCGGTGACGGGCGAGAGGTAGCCGAGGACCTGCGCGGTGTTGGAGCCGCCCGGTCCCGCGTAGCGGCGCACGGCCTCGGGTTCGGCGGTGATGCCGGGGAAGTCCTCGGAGCGCTCGCGGATCTGGAGGGCCTGCTTGGGTGTGGCCTCGTCCGTGATCGGGATGGGCTGGTAGGGCGAACCGTTCCAGCAGGGCTGCGGCGTCTTGGCGTCGCAGAGGCGGACCTTCTCCGTGACGTCCCCGGTCTTCATCCCGAGGACGGCGGCGAGCTTGGCGAGGACGGCCTTGCCGTCGTCGGGCATCTTCATCAGGTCCGTGCGGGACGCGGAGACGACCAGGCGGGTCTCGTTGTCGGCGATCGGCACACCGCGGGCGTCCAGGATCGAGCCGCGCACGGCGGGGCTGACGACCTGCTGGACGTGGTTGCCGGAGGCCTCCTTGGCGTACTCGGCGCCGTTGCGGATCTGGAGGTACCAGAGGCGGCCGCCGAGGGTGAGCAGGAGGGACAGGACCAGGATCTGGAGAATGACGAGCCGGATCTGGACGCGTGGGGTCCGCCCGGTCTCGGGAATGTTGGTCATGCTGCCTCCCCCTCTCAGTGCGTGTACGCGGTGATGTGCGCGGCGGTCACAGGCGCTTGACCCCCTTGATGCGGCCGGCCCGCGCGGTGCGGGACCTGGCGGCCTTCAGGCGGAGTCCGCCGCGCTGGTTGCCGATGCGCAGGCCGGTGCCGGAGGAGAGCCAGCCGGCGGTGACGTCGGTGGCCTTGCCGGCGCCGGGCGAGGAATCGGCGAGCGGATCGTTGTCGGCGCGTCTGGCCAGGGCGATGATGAACGGCACGGTGAACGGCGCGAGGAGCAGGTCGTAGAGCGCGGCCGTGAACAGCAGGCTGCCGATGCCCACATGGCGGGCCGCGGTGTCGCCGACGAGGGCGCCGACGCTCGCGTAGAGCAGGGTCGAGCCGATGGCCGCGGCGACGACCACGACCATCGGGCCGAAGGCGGACCTGAGTTGGCCGTTGTCCGGCTTGGCGAGGCCGACGAGGTAGCCGACGACACACAGCACGAGGGCGTAGCGCCCGGCGGCGTGGTCGGCCGGCGGCGCCAGGTCGGCGAGCAGACCCGCGCCGAACCCGATGAACGCGCCGCCGACATGGCCGTACACGAGGGCGAGGCCGACGACGGTCAGGAGCACGAGGTCCGGCACGGCGCCGGGCAGTTGGAGCCGGGCGAGTACGCACACCTGGACGACCAGGGCGACGATCACCAGGGTGGTGGAGAGCAGCAACCGGTTGAAGCGCATGGGATCCAGCTCCTACTGCTCGTCGTTGCCGTCGGCGCCGGCCGGGGGCCCGGACGGCGTGGCCGTCACGGTGACGGTGGGCGTCGGCTTGGGCTTGGCCGGCTTGGACGGCAGCACCTCGTCGCGCGGATCGGTGCGCGGAGCCTGTACGACCACGCCCACGACGTCGAGCTTGGTGAATCCGACATACGGCTTCACATAGATCGTCCGCGTCAGGTCGCCGCCGGACGGATCGACGCGCACCACCTGGCCCACGGGCACGCCGGGCACGAACGGCTTGTCGGCCTGGGACCCGAAGGTCACCAGACGGTCGCCCTTCTTGACCTTGGCCTTGCCGTTGAGGAGCTGTACGCGCAGCGGCCGGTCGCCCTGTCCGGAGGCGAAGCCGAGCTCGTCGGTGCGCTCCATGCGGGTGCCGACGGTGAAGTCGGGGTCGTTGGCGAGCAGGACGGTCGCGGTGTCGGGTCCTACGGTGGTCACGCGCCCCACGAGCCCGTCCCCGTTCAGAACGGTCATGTCGCGCTTGAGGCCGTCGTTGGCGCCGGCGTCGATGGTGACGGTCCAGGAGAATCCCTGGGCTGCTCCTATGGCGATGACCTGCGCCCCCTTGATGCCGTACTGCCCCGCACCCGCCGTCTTCAGCATGGAGTCGAGCTGGCGGATCTTGCTTCTGTTGCGGTCGTCGCTGCCGAGCTTCGCCTTCAAGGCGGCATTCTCGCGCTCCAGTTCGCTGACGCGGTTGTGCCGCTCACCGGAGTCCTTGACGGCAGCTATGGCGTTGCCGATCGGGTCGACTGCGCTGGAGACGCCGTTCTCCACGGGGCCGAAGACCGTGGCGGCGGCCTGGCGGGCACCGTCGACCGGCGAGTCCTCCCCACCGCGGATGTCCACCGTGATCAGTGCGAACGCGATGGCGATCAGCAGCACCAGGAGCAGCCGGCTCTCTCGTGTGTCCCTCACGTGCGGCGGCCGTGCCTTCCTCAATCGGATTCTGCGGAAACCCTGAGGTATCGCAGGTTATGGGGAATTCTTACGCCTTGCCTATATATCAACGATCCGCCGCACGAAGTGGCAGGCACTCGTACGGCGGACGTCTCGCGTCAGGTCATCTGCGCGGCTGGGCGTCCAGCACCTGCTGGAGCGCCTCGAACTCCTCGACACACTTGCCGGAGCCGAGCGCCACGCTGTCGAGGGGGTCCTCGGCGATGTGGATCGGCATGCCCGTCTCACGGCGCAGCCGCTCGTCGAGGCCGCGCAGCAGAGCGCCGCCGCCGGTGAGCACGATGCCCCGGTCCATGACGTCGCCCGACAGCTCGGGCGGGCACTTGTCCAGGGTCGTCTTGACGGCGTCGACGATCGCGTTGACCGGTTCCTCGATCGCCTTGCGCACCTCGGCGGCCGAGATGACGACGGTCTTCGGGAGTCCGGACACGAGGTCGCGCCCGCGGATTTCGGTGTGTTCGTCGGAGTCGAGGTCGTACGCGGAGCCAATCGTGATCTTGATCTGCTCGGCGGTCCGCTCACCAAGAAGCAGCGAGTACTCCTTCTTGATGTGCTGGATGATCGCGTTGTCCAGCTCGTCCCCGGCGACCCGGATGGACTGTGCTGTGACGATTCCGCCGAGTGAGATCACCGCGACCTCGGTGGTGCCGCCGCCGATGTCGACCACCATGTTCCCCGTGGCCTCGTGGACCGGGAGGCCGGATCCGATGGCCGCGGCCATGGGCTCCTCGATGATGTGCACCTGGCGGGCACCGGCCTGCGAGGAGGCCTCGATGACCGCGCGCCGCTCGACACCGGTGATGCCGGAGGGCACACACACCACAACACGGGGGCGAGCGAGGTAGCGCCGCTTGTGGATCTTCAGAATGAAGTAGCGGAGCATGCGCTCGGTGATCTCGAAGTCGGCGATCACGCCGTCCTTCAGCGGGCGCACGGCGACGATGTTGCCCGGCGTGCGGCCGATCATCTTCTTGGCTTCGGCGCCGACGGCGAGGATGCCGCCGGTGTTGGTGTTGATCGCGACGACGGACGGCTCGTTGAGTACGATCCCGCGACCCCTGACGTACACCAGCGTGTTGGCGGTCCCGAGGTCGACAGCCATGTCACGGCCGATGAACGACATTGAGTTCCCCATCAGGATTCGTCTGGCCTTCCCAAGTGGAGCGTTTGATGGCTTGTTAGGTAGGCGAGGTGGGTGCGAGTGGCGTGGAGGCTTACATCGTAGTCTCGCCTGCACGAACACGGCGCGAGGGTCTTCGCCATTGTCAGCAGATGAATCCCCGCTCCGCTAATGGGGACGTGCCGACGGAGTGTCGCGTTCCCCCAATGGGGGCGCATATGCCAAAAGGCGGCCGAATTTCTCCGGCCGCCCCTGTTCAGCGGCGCTCCGCGACTGACGCAGTGTCAGAAAAAGAACTTTGCGGTCTCACGGACCGGACTACACCTGTCCGGGGAAGAAGATCTTCAGCTCGCGCTCGGCCGACTCCTCCGAGTCCGAGGCGTGGATCAGGTTCTCGCGGACGATGGTGCCGAAGTCGCCGCGGACGGAGCCCGGAGCGGCGGCGATCGGGTCGGTCGGGCCGGCCAGCTGACGCACACCCTCGATGACCCGCTCGCCCTCGACGACGAGAGCCACCACGGGCCCGGACGCCATGAAGGCGACCAGCGGCTCGTAGAAGGGCTTGCCCTTGTGCTCGCCGTAGTGCTGCTCCAGGGTGTCCTGGTCGAGGTTCCGCAGCTCCAGCGCGCTGATCGTCCAGCCGGCCTTGCGCTCGATCCGGCCGATGATCTCGCCGACGAGACCGCGGCGGACGGCGTCGGGCTTGAGGAGGACAAGGGTGCGCTGACTCATGGTGCGGCTCCAAAATCTTCGTGGGATGTCCGCACGATACCGGGCACGGCTACGCGGTGTTACCTCCGGCCTCGGCCTGGGCGGCCCACCGGGCCTTGGCCTCGTCGATCCTGCGCCCGAAGTGGACGGAGGCCCACCAGAGTCCGGCGAAGCAGAGCCCCAGGACGAACATCATCGGCACGACGAACCCACTGGCGACGAGCGCCGCTTGAAGCACCCACCCCAGCTCGATGCCGCCGCGCCGCCCGAGCGCCCCGCACAGCAGCACGGACACCAGCATGGCGGCACCGCACACGCCCCACACGACCCCGCCCGAGAGGTCGGGGTCCTTCATGGCGACGAGTCCGGCGAAGCCGATGACGAGGAACTCACCGATCAGGGTCGATGAACACAGCACGCGCACAGCGGATCAGCCCTTCCCCAGCAGCAGCCGGGCCTCGCCGACCGTGATCACGGACCCGGTGACGAGCACACCGCCGCCGGAGAACTCGCCCTCTTCCTCGGCCAGCGTGATGGCGGCCTCGAGAGCGTCGTCGAGACGGGGCTCGACCTGCACGCGCTCGTCCCCGAAGACCTCGACCGCGATGGCGGCGAGCTCGTCGGCGTCCATCGCACGATGGCTGGAGTTCTGCGTGACGACGACCTCGGCGAAGATCGGCTCGAAGGCCTCGAGCAGCCCACGCACGTTCTTGTCGCCGCTCGCTCCCACGACTCCCACCAGCCGGCTGAAGTCGAAGACCTCGCTGATGGCCTCGGCGGTGACACGGGCACCGGCCGGGTTGTGCGCGGCGTCGAGCACCACGGTCGGCGAACGCCTCACGACCTCCAGCCGGCCGGGCGAGGTGGCGCCGGCGAAGGCCCGGCGGACGGTGTCCACATCGAGCAGCCGGGCCTGCTCGGCCCCGATCCCGAAGAAGGCCTCGACCGCGGCCAGCGCGACGGCCGCGTTGTGCGCCTGGTGGGCGCCGTGCAGCGGGAGAAAGATCCCGTCGTACTCGCCGCCGAGCCCGCGCAGGGTCAGCAGCTGCCCGCCCACGGCGACCTGCCGGGAGACGACGCCGAACTCGAGCCCTTCCCGGGCCACGGTGGCGTCCACGTCGACGGCCTTCTTCAGGAGCACCTGAGCGGCGTCGACGGGCTGCTGCGCCATGATCACCGTGGCGCCCCGCTTGATGATTCCGGCCTTCTCCTGGGCGATCTCGCCAGGGGTGGAGCCCAGCCGGTCCGTGTGGTCCAGATCGATGGGCGTCACGACGGCCACCGAAGCGTCGATCACATTGGTGGCGTCCCAGCTGCCGCCCATTCCGACCTCGACGACGGCGGCATCGACGGGCGCGTCGGCGAAAGCGGCGTACGCCATCCCCGTGAGCACCTCGAAAAAGGAAAGCCGGAATTCCTCTTTCTGGTCGACCATCTCCACATACGGGGCGATGTCCCGATAGGTCTCGATGAACCGCTCGTAGTCGATCGGCGCACCGTCGAGACTGATGCGCTCGGTGATCGACTGGACGTGAGGCGACGTATAACGCCCGGTGCGCAGCTCGAAAGCGCCGAGAAGGGCCTCGATCATGCGGGCCGTGGACGTCTTGCCGTTCGTCCCCGTGATGTGGATCGAGGGATAGGCGCGCTGCGGGTCACCGAGCACGTCCATCAGAGCGGCGATACGCGAGACGGACGGCTCCAGCTTGGTCTCGCCCCACCGCCCCGCCAGCTCGGTCTCGACCGCTCGCAGGGCCTCGGCCACCTCGGGGTCCTGCGGCCGTGCGGGCACGCCGTCCCCCTGCGGAGCACCCCCCTGCGTCCGGAGGGTACGGCTGCCGGCCTCGATCACTGCCAGATCGGGGTCACGCTCGGTCTCGGCGTCCACGATGTCGTCGAAGCCGTCGGATTCGCCGCTGTCGCGCGGGGGGAGCTCACTCACACAAGCCAGTCTACGGAGAACCACCGACACGGCCCGGCCCGCACCCCACCCGGCGAGCCAGGGACTTTCGGCCCGTCCGTTTCGGGACCTTGGTCCATCCGGACCGCGGCATCGCCCTGCAAACTTGGCGATCATGGACATAGGCATCGATCTCGGCACCGCCAACACTCTTCTCTACGTACGCGGCAAGGGGATCGTGCTCAACGAGCCGTCCGTGGTGGCGCTGAAACAGAACAGGACGACCGTCGCCGTCGGCACCGAAGCCAAGGAGACGCTCGGCCGCACCCCGGGCTCGATCACCGCGATCCGCCCCCTCCGCGACGGCGTGATCAGCGACTACGAGGCGGCGGAGGAGATGCTCCGCCACTTCGTGCGCAAGGCGGTCCCCGGCCGCCGGCCGAGGACCCGCATGGTCATCTGCGTCCCGAGCGGAGTCACTCCGGTGGAGCGCCGGGCGATCGTCCACGCGGCACAGCGGGCCGGCGCCCGGGCGGTCCACGTCATCGAGGAACCCATGGCCGCGGCGATCGGCGCGGGTCTCCCGGTGGCCGAGGCACGCGGCTCGATGGTCGTGGACATGGGCGGGGGCACCACGGAGGTGGCCGTGATCTCGCTGGGCGGCATCGTGACCGCCCGGTCCCTGCGCGTCGGAGGCGACCGCATGGACGAGGCGATCACGGACCACGTGCGCAAGGAACACGGCCTGCTGATCGGCGAACGCACCGCGGAGGCGGTCAAACTGGCCATCGGCTCGGCGGCCCCCGCCGAGGAACTCTCCGAGACGGGCACCTTCACGGTGCGAGGCCGCCAACGGCTCGCCGGCCTCCCCCACACCGCCACCCTCACCACCCAAGAGATCCGGGAAGCCCTCAACTCCCCCGTCGAAGCGATCGTCTCGGCGCTCAGGGCGACCCTCGAGGAGTGCCCGCCGGAGCTCTCCGGCGACATCATGGAACACGGCATCGTGCTGACCGGCGGCGGCGCGCTGCTTCCGGGCCTGGACGTGCGCATGACTCGGGCGACGGGCATCCCGGCCTTCCCCGCGCAGGCCCCGCTGGACAGCGTGGCGCTGGGGTGCGGCAAGTGCGTGGAGGACTTCGACTCGCTCCAGCGCCTGCTGAAGGCCGCGTAAGTGCCCTGATCCCAAGGGCGCGTGGGGGCCGGACAGGGCTGACCCGAACCGGGGACGCCGCGAGACCCCCCGGCGCGGTGCGCCCCCGGCCCCGTACGGAGAAGGTCCAATCGGACCATGTGGTACGCACACAACCCCGGTCGCCGCGCACGCCAACTCCTCGGCGACAGCTCCGCCCTGCTGTGGACGGCGCTCTGGGCGGCGATGGCGCTGGCCCTGCACCGGCTGGTACAGCCGGCGTCCCAACCGGCAGCTCACCGACCCCGTATCCCGCTCCTCGGCAGCTCGGTGGACGGAGCGCTGCGGGGCGTGGCGCACGCGGGCGGCCGGATCGTGAGCGCGGCACCGGCTCCGCAGGGCCCCGCGGCCGCGCAGGCCCTCGCGGTCCTGGGCGCGGTGGCGCTCTTCGTGATCCCGGTGGGCCTGATGCTCACGGTGTGGCTGCCGCGCCGCATCCGCTGGACGCGCCAGGCGGCGGCAGCGCAGGAGCTGGCGGGGACGGAGGACGGCCGTGAACTACTGGCGCTGAGGGCGCTGTTGCGCCCCCTGGACGAACTGGCAGCGACGGCGGAGCTGCTCCCGGTCACGCCCCACGAGACCCTGGACCCGGATCTGGACCCGGCCCCGGATCTGGACCCGGACCTGGACCCGGACCTGGACCTGGATGTCCCCCCGCACGCCGGCCCGGGCTCGCTGGCGAAGGGCTGGCGAGAGGCGGACCCGATGGTGCTGGACGCGTTGGCGGAAGCGGAGCTGCAACGCCTGGGGCTCCGCACGTAAAGCGCCCCCGGAGAAACGCGAAGGCCCCCCGGAATCACGAGGATCCCGGGGGGCCTTCACCACACATCACGCACGTCGGACGCGTCGCACGTCGGAGGCGTCGGCCACGTCAGGCCTGAGGCAACCGCTCCAACTGCTGCTGAATGCGGGCGATGTCCTCGTCCGCCTTGGCGAGGCGCCCACGGATCTTGTCGACGACGGCGTCCGGCGCCTTGGCGAGGAACGCCTCGTTGCCGAGCTTGCCCGTGGCCTGGGCCTTCTCCTTCTCGGCGGCGGCGAGGTCCTTGGCGAGCCGCTTGCGCTCGGCCGCCACGTCGATCGTGCCGGACAGGTCGAGCGCGATCTGCGCGCCGGCGACCGGCAGGGTCGCGGTGGCCGAGAACGCGTCACCCTCGGGCTGCAGCCGCAGAAGCTGCCGGATGGCGGCCTCGTGCGGAGCGAGCGCGGTGCCGTCGAGGTCGAGCCGGGCCGGGACGCGCTGGCCGGGCTGCAGGCCCTGGTCGGAACGGAAGCGCCGGACCTCGGTGATGACCTGCTGAAGCGTCTCGATCTCGCGCTCGGCGGCGGCGTCACGGAAGCCGCTGTCCTTGGGCCACTCGGCGGTCACCAGCGTCTCGCCGCCCGTCAGCGTCGTCCACAGCGTCTCGGTGACGAAGGGGACGATCGGGTGCAGCAGACGCAGCGTCACATCGAGGACCTCGCCCAGGACACGGCCCGAGACCTTCGCCTGCTCGCCGCCCTCGAAGAACGTCGTCTTCGACAGCTCGACGTACCAGTCGAAGACCTCGTCCCACGCGAAGTGGTAGAGGGCGTCGGAGAGCTTGGCGAACTGGAAGTCGTCGTAGAAGGCGTCGACTTCGGCGACGGTCTTGTTCAGCCGGGACAGGATCCAGCGGTCCGTCGCCGTCATCGCCTCGGGCGCCGGCAGCGGTCCCTCGACCGTCGCGCCGTTCATCAGCGCGAAGCGCGTCGCGTTCCAGATCTTGTTGGCGAAGTTACGGGAGGCCTTGACCCAGTCCTCGCCGATCGGCACGTCGGCACCGGGGTTGGCGCCGGTGGCCAGGGTGAAGCGCACCGCGTCGGAGCCGTACGCGTCCATCCAGTCGAGCGGGTCGACGGCGTTCGGGTTCGACTTCGACATCTTCTTGCCGAACTCGTCGCGGACGAGACCGGTGAGGGCGACGGTCTTGAAGGGGACCTGGTCCTCCATGGCGTACAGGCCGAACATCATCATCCGGACGACCCAGAAGAAGATGATGTCGTGGCCGGTCACCAGGACGTCGGTCGAGTAGAACTTCTCGAGGTCCGGGGTCTTCTCCGGCCAGCCGAGCGTGGAGAACGGCCACAGGCCGGACGAGAACCAGGTGTCGAGGACGTCCTCGTCCTGGGTCCAGCCCTCGGCCTCAGTGCCCGGGATCGGGTCGTCGGGGCCGACGCACACGACCTCGCCGTTCGGCCCGTACCAGACGGGGATCCGGTGGCCCCACCACAACTGGCGTGAGATGCACCAGTCGTTGAGGTTGTCGACCCAGTCGAAGTACCGCTTCTCCATGTCCTTCGGGTGGAGCGCGACGCGCCCGTCGCGGACCGCGTCACCGGCGGCCTGGGCGAGCGTGTCGACCTTGACCCACCACTGGAGGGACAGGCGCGGCTCGACGGTGGTCTTGCAGCGCGAGCAGTGGCCGACGGAGTGGACGTACGGACGCTTCTCGGCGACGACACGGCCCTGCTCGCGCAGGGCGGCGACGATCGCGGAGCGCGCCTCGAAGCGGTCGAGACCCTGGAAGGGACCGTGCACGGTGATGACACCGCGCTCGTCCATGATCGTCATGGACTCCAGGTCGTGCCGCTGGCCGATCGCGAAGTCGTTCGGATCGTGGGCGGGCGTCACCTTGACGGCGCCGGTGCCGAACTCGGGGTCGACGTGCGTGTCGGCGACGACCGGGATGGTCCGGTCGGTGAGCGGCAGCTTGATGCGCTTGCCGATCAGGTGCGCGTACCGCTCGTCGTCGGGGTGCACCGCGACGGCGGTGTCACCGAGCATGGTCTCGACGCGGGTCGTGGCGACGACCACCGTCTCGTCGCCCTCGCCGTACTTGAGCGAGACGAGCTCGCCGTCGTCGTCCTGGTAGTCGACCTCGATGTCCGAGATCGCCGTCAGACAGCGCGGGCACCAGTTGATGATGCGCTCGGCGCGGTAGATGAGCCCGTCGTCGTACAGGTTCTTGAAGATGGTCTGGACGGCCTTCGACAGGCCCTCGTCCATCGTGAAGCGCTCACGCGACCAGTCGAGGCCCGCGCCGAGGCGGCGCAGCTGGCCGAGGATCCGGCCGCCGTACTCGTCCTTCCACTGCCACACGCGGTCGGTGAACGCCTCGCGGCCCAGGTCCTGGCGGGACTTGCCCTCCTCGGCGAGCTGCTGCTCGACCTTGTTCTGGGTCGCGATGCCGGCGTGGTCCATGCCGGGCAGCCACAGCGTCTCGTAGCCCTGCATGCGCTTGCGGCGCGTGAGGGCGTCCATGAGCGTGACCTGGAAGGCGTGGCCCAGGTGGAGCGCGCCCGTGACGTTCGGCGGGGGGATGACGATCGTGTACGGCTCCTTCTCGCTGTTCGCGTCAGCGGTGAAGTAACCCCGGTCTACCCAGCGCTCGTACAGCGCCCCCTCTACCTCGGCCGGCGCGTACTGGGTCGGCAGTTCGGTGGTGGGCGCTGGATTCTGCTGCTGAGTGTTCTCGGTCACGGGCCCAGTTTAGAGGCGTGGCAGGGGTGCCCCGAAACCGGATTCCCGTGCGACACGGCGGCCGCCCCGGCCGTCTGGCACAACCTCTCAACAACATGGCACCGATCCGACCCTGGGTTCCCCACACACGGCCACCTTCCGCCAGGATGTTCGGAACGCGTAAGCATCGGGAGGGAACCCCAGTAATGAGCTACAACCAGCCGGGCCCGTACGGCGGGCAGCAGCCTCAGCAGCCCGGCCCCTACGGCCAGCCGCAGCCGGGCCCCTACGGGCAACAGCCCCCGGCCGCGCCCCAGCCCGGCTACGGCTACCCGCAGCAGGCCCCGCAGGGTGTGCCGCCCCAGCAGCCCCCGTACGGCCAGCCGCAGCAGCCGTACGGCCAGCCCGGCGGCTACAGCCAGCCCCAGCAGCCTGGCCCCTACGGGCAGCACCCCCAGGCCCCCTACGGCCAGGTCCCCCCGCCCCCCGCGCCGCCCCAGGGCGGCAAGAAGAAGACGGGCCTGATCATCGGCGCGGTGGCCGTGGTCGCGGCGATCGGCGTGGGCGCGTACTTCGTGTTCGGCGGTGGCGGCTCGTCCGTGGCGGACGACGGCCCCCACAAGCTGACGACGCCGGCGACGGTGCTCGGGGAGTACAAGAAGGCCGCGAGCGGCGACGACTCCAGCATGAGCGACAAGGACGTCAAGGACGCCGAGAAGAACGGCGTCAAGAACGCCCAGGGCGTCGGCGCGGAGTACCAGGCCGGCGACACCAAGACGAACCCGCTCGCGGTCAAGTACCTGAAGTTCATGGGCGTGTACGGCGAGATCTCCGACCCGGAGAAGGTCGTCGACGGGATGTTCGCCGAGATGAAGGAGAAGTCCTCGTCGGACAACTCCGACACCGGTGAGCTGGTCGGCAGCCCGCAGAGCTTCGACTCCGACGGCGCGGTGATGAAGTGCCAGGAGACGAAGATCAAGAACGACACGCCCAGCAGCGGCGAGACCTCCTCCGCCCCCAAGGAGATGTCGATGCCGATCTGCATCTGGGGGGACCACAGCACCCTCGGCATCGTCATCCCCGTCGATCTCGCGACGGCCATGACGGGCAAGAGCGCGGATCTGCAGAGCGCCGCCGACACGTCGACCAAGCTCCGCGGCGAGGTCCGCGTCAAGTCCTGACCCCGCTCGGCACCTCAGGCACGACATGAGGGAAGGGCCCCGGTCACCCGACCGGGGCCCTTCTCATGTCTCACGTGTGCGCTACGCCGACTTCTGCTCTCCGCTGCCCGAGCCGCGGGCGTCGCGGGGGATCAGCGTCGGGTTCACGTTCGAGTGGACGGCCTCTGCCGTGATGACGACGCGGGCCACGTCCTTGCGGGAGGGGACCTCGTACATCACGGACTGGAGGACTTCCTCCATGATCGCGCGCAGACCACGCGCGCCGGTGCGGCGCAGGATGGCCTGGTCGGCGATGGCCTCCAGGGCCTCGCGCTCGAAGTCCAGCTCCACGCCATCGAGTTCGAAGAGGCGCTGGTACTGCTTCACCAGGGCGTTGCGCGGCTCCAGGAGAATCTGGAGGAGCGCCTCGCGGTCCAGGTTGTGGACCGAGGTGATGACGGGGAGACGGCCGATGAACTCGGGGATCATCCCGAACTTCACCAGGTCCTCCGGCATGACCTCCTGGAACTGGTCCTTCTCCTCCAGCTCGCGCTTGGAGTGGATCGTCGCGCCGAAGCCGATGCCCTTGGCACCCGCCCGCGACTCGATGATCTTCTCCAGGCCGGCGAACGCGCCGCCCACGATGAACAGCACGTTCGTCGTGTCGATCTGGATGAACTCCTGATGGGGGTGCTTGCGGCCGCCCTGGGGCGGGACGGAAGCCGTGGTCCCCTCGAGGATCTTGAGCAGGGCCTGCTGGACGCCCTCACCGGACACATCGCGCGTGATCGACGGGTTCTCGCTCTTGCGGGCCACCTTGTCGATCTCGTCGATGTAGATGATCCCGGTCTCGGCCTTCTTGACGTCGTAGTCGGCCGCCTGGATCAGCTTCAGGAGGATGTTCTCGACGTCCTCGCCCACATAGCCGGCCTCCGTGAGCGCCGTCGCGTCCGCGATGGCGAACGGAACGTTCAGCATGCGGGCCAGGGTCTGGGCCAGGAGCGTCTTGCCCGAGCCCGTGGGGCCCAGGAGCAGGATGTTGGACTTCGACAGCTCGATCGCGTCGTCGCGTCCCTGGGCTCCGCCGTTCTCACCGGCCTGGACCCGCTTGTAATGGTTGTACACAGCGACCGAGAGGGCCTTCTTCGCGGCCTCCTGGCCGACGACATAGCCTTCGAGGAACTCGTAGATCTCGCGAGGCTTGGGAAGTTCTTCCCAGCGGACCTCGCTCGTCTCCGCGAGCTCTTCCTCGATGATCTCGTTGCAGAGGTCGATGCACTCGTCGCAGATGTACACACCGGGGCCTGCGATGAGCTTCTTGACCTGCTTCTGGCTCTTTCCGCAGAACGAGCACTTGAGCAGATCGCCGCCGTCACCGATGCGTGCCACGAGGTGCTTCCCCTTCGCCTGGGAGACGCTCGCGTAAGCGACTCCTGGTGCCTGTATCCGACGGTACCTTGCCGGGCCCCCCGTTCGGGCCCCCCTTGGCACGGTTCACTTCTACGTGAAGCGTGCCAAGGAGCGGCAGACGATACAGCGCTGCGTCACGCGGCCGCGGAGTTGTTCATCTTCCGGGTGGAGATGATCTGGTCGATCAGGCCGTACGCGAGGGCGTCCTCGGCCGTCAGGATCTTGTCGCGCTCGATGTCGTCGCGGATCTTCTCGATCGGCGTCGTGGAGTGCTTGGCCAGCATCTCCTCGAGCTGCTCACGCATCCGGAGGATCTCGTTCGCGGCGATCTCCAGGTCGGAGAGCTGCTCACGGCCGGTGCCGCCGGAGGGCTGGTGGATCAGCACGCGGGCGTTCGGCAGCGCCATGCGCTTGCCCGGCGTACCGGCCGCGAGGAGCACGGCGGCCGCGGAGGACGCCTGGCCCATGCAGACCGTCTGGATGTCCGGCTTCACGAACTGCATCGTGTCGTAGATGGCCGTGAGCGCCGTGAAGGAGCCGCCGGGGCTGTTGATGTAGATGGAGATGTCGCGGTCCGGGTCCATCGACTCCAGGCACAGGAGCTGCGCCATGACGTCGTTGGCGGACGCGTCGTCGATCTGCACGCCGAGGAAGATCACGCGCTCCTCGAAGAGCTTCGCGTACGGGTCGTACTCACGCACGCCCTGCGAGGTGCGCTCGACGAAGCGCGGGATGACGTAGCGATTGTCGACCTGCGGGCCGGTGTACAGACCGCTGCCGGGGATGTTGTTCATGGTCGGTGTTCCGTCCTGGTGAGGTGGGCTGGGATGACCGCGTACCGGGGATCAGGCCCCGGTACCGCCGCCGCCCGGAACACCCGTAGCGGCAGTGATGATCTCGTCGATGAGGCCGTACTCCTTGGCCTCCTCGGCGGTGTACCAGCGGTCGCGGTCACCGTCACGGATGATCGTCTCGACGGTCTGCCCGGAGTGGCGGGCCGTGATCTCCGCCATGCGCTTCTTGGTACGCAGCAGGTACTCGGCCTGGATCTTGACGTCCGAGGCTGTGCCTCCGATGCCGGCGGAACCCTGGTGCATCAGGATGTCGGTGTTCGGAAGCGCGAAGCGCTTGCCCCGGGTGCCGCCGGTCAGCAGGAACTGGCCCATGGAGGCCGCCATGCCCATGCCGATGGTGACCACGTCGTTCTGGATGTACTGCATGGTGTCGTAGACCGCCATGCCGGCCGTCACCGAACCGCCGGGGCTGTTGATGTACAGGTAGATGTCCTTGTCCTGGTCGGCAGCGGCCAGGAGGAGCATCTGGGCGGTGATCTTGTTGGCGATCTCGTCGTCGACCTGCTGGCCGAGGAAGATGATGCGGTCGTTGAGCAGTCGGCTGTAGACCTGGTCGCCGAGGCCACCACCGAGGGACGGCTCACCGGCGGCGGAAGGCATCAGATTCGTCACGTATCCACCTGCTCGTCTCTGACGGCAACGCGCCGTCTCGCGTCTTATCCGGAGGGCCGGGGCCCCGCACCTGCACGCCACCGTTCGGCGGCGGCTGCGGGGACTCATCTGCCCTCGTATTCATGGACCCTAACGCGCGGGTCCCTCCGGTGAATCCCGCAAGGGGAACTGTTCGCTGTGAGCGCATGTCGCACCCCGCCCCGCAGGTACGACTGGGCCCCGGAACGATGTCGTCCCGGGGCCCGGTCACGCTGAAGAGATTCAGACCGAGGCTCAGGCCTCGTTCTTGTCCTCGGCCTCGGCCTCGGCGGAGGCGTCCGCCTCGACGGTCTCGCCGGCGGCGGCCGACTCGTCCTCGTCGTCCTCGAGGTCGACGATCTCGCCGTTCGTGTCCTTGACCGTGGCGGCCTCGACGACGACCGCGAGGGCCTTGCCGCGGGCGACCTCGCCGACCAGCATCGGGACCTGGCCGCCTTCGACGACGGCCTGGGCGAACTGGTCGGGGGACATGCCGGAGGACTGCGCGCGCCGCATGAGGTGCTCGGTGAGCTCCTCCTGGTTGACGTTCAGCTTCTCCTTGTTGACGAGCTCGTCGAGGACGAACTGCGTCTTGATGCCCTTGACGGCCTGCTCGGCGGTCTCGGCGTCGAACTCCTCGACCGTCTTGCCCTGGATCTCGAGGTACTTCTCGAGGTCGAGGCCCATCTGGCCGAGCTGGTGGTGCTCGAGGTTGTGCTTGCGGGTCTTGACCTCGTCCTCGAGCAGCTTCTCGGGAACGGGGACCTCGACCAGCTCGAGCAGCTTCTCCAGGACGCGCTCCTGGGCCTGCGTGGCCTGGTCGTACTGCTTCATGTTCTCGAGGCGCTTGCGGCTGTCGGCCTTCAGCTCGTCGAGGGTGTCGAACTCGGAGGCGAGCTGTGCGAACTCGTCGTCCAGGGACGGCAGTTCACGAGCGGCGACCTGGGTGACCTTGACGGTGACCTCGGCCTCCTTGCCCTCGGCGGAGCCGCCCTTGAGCTCGGAGGTGAAGGTGGCCTCGCCACCGGCCTCCAGGCCCTTCACGGCCTCGTCGATGCCCTCGAGGAGCTCGCCCGAGCCGATCGTGTACGAGACGCCGGACGCAACGCCGTCCTCGAGCACCTCGCCGTCGACCTTGGCCTCGAGGTCGATCGTGACGACGTCGCCGTCCTCGGCGGCACGCTCGACCGGGGAGGTGGAGGCGAAGCGCTCGCGGAGCTGCTCCACCGACTTGTCCACGTCCTCGTCGCTGACCTCGATGGCGTCGACCTCGACCTCGATGCCGGAGTAGTCCGGAATCTCGATCTCGGGACGGACGTCGACCTCGGCGGTGAAGTTCAGCGTCTCGCCGTCCTTCAGCTCCGTGATGTCGACCTCGGGCTGGCCCAGCACGTTGAGCTCGGCCTCGTTGACCGCTTCGGTGTAGAACTTCGGAAGCGCGTCGTTGACGGCCTCCTCGAGCACCGCACCGCGGCCGAACCGCTGGTCGATGACGCGGGCAGGGATCTTGCCCTTGCGGAAGCCCTTCACCGTGACCTGCTGGTTGATCTTCTTGTACGCCGCGTCGAGGCTGTCCTTGAGCTCCTCGAAGGGCACCTCGATGCTGAGCCGAACCCGGGTCGGGTTCAGGGTCTCCACGGCGCTCTTCACGGTTCGGTCTCCTTGGGGGCTGACTTCTGGGTTCCTGCCCGGTTGAGAGACACACGGGCACGCAGCTTGCATAGTAACGGCAAGCCGGAGCCGACCCACAACGCGATCTTGAGGGGGCGTTTACCGCTTGAGACGCTGCTGTTGCGAGGCTGGTCGGGGTGGCGGGATTTGAACCCACGGCCTTCCGCTCCCAAAGCGGACGCGCTACCAAGCTGCGCCACACCCCGTCGGTGCGACACGTAGGGTACATGCACGCGGCCGGTGCGGCTCCCGCATTGCGAGCGGAGTGAATGCGGTGTGCGACGGAGGGCTCCGACCCGCTACGATGCTTCCCGTTGCCGCGGTCACCGACCTGCGGCGCACTCTGTGCGGGCGTAGCTCAATGGTAGAGCCCTAGTCTTCCAAACTAGCTACGCGGGTTCGATTCCCGTCGCCCGCTCTTGTGGCCCCGGGCCCGGTTCGTGAGAACCGGGCCCGGGGTTTTTCACGTCCTGGGCCCGGGGTTTTTCACGCCCTGGGCCGGACAGCCTCCCGAGCGGTCAGAACTGGATCGAGTTGATCGTGTCCGCTATCGAGTTCAGGAACCTCTGGATGTCGTCGGCCATTCCGGTCGAGGCCAGGAAGAACCCGAACAGGACCGCCACGACGGCAGGCCCGGCCTTGATCGACCCTCCCCGGATCAGCACCACGAGAATGATCGCCAACAGCAGTACGACTGACAGCGAAATGGCCACACTGATCACACCCTAGGTCGGTCCACACTCCCGGCCCGGGGGGTACGACCCCGCACACCCCCGCCAGAACCATCGTGCCACCAACACGGCCCCCGTATGCGGCGGGTGACGCATCGTCGGCCACTCCCGTGCGGCGGGGCGCCGGCCGTGCACCCATGGGGCACATGATCAGCGCGTGCCCCCCGGGCAATTTCGCGGGACCCCGTGACCCGTAATTCGGCCTGATCGTTTCCATGCACACACAGCATGTCCACATCGTGGGCACGTGGGATCACCCACGCGTTGTTCGCCGCGAATTCGAATTGTCGCGGGGACCACATCCGACTCGGTCGAGTCCGGCCGATATGCACTATTTAATCAGGATGAGAGTGGTCATAACGGACTCATATGGATGCCTCCCGAAGTCCCTCCGGAAGTCCTGCGAAAACCTCGCCGGCACTATGCAGACTTCTCCGAATCGGGGGTACTCGCGCGGTAAGGAGGATTTGACGTGAGGGTTTTACGAAATACCGAGGGCGCCGCTAAGGTGCCTCAGATGTTCCGCGCTGCCCCCACCCGAGCCCCGCTCCCTGCGGCACAGACGGCCCCCGCCCATCAGCCACCGAACACGGCAGCCGCTCCCCCCACACCGGCCGCCAAGCCCGCGAAACAGCGGGACGCGTTCTTCGACAACGCCAAGTACCTGGCCATCGTGCTGGTCGCGATGGGTCACTCCTGGGAACCGCTGACGGATCACAGCCGCGTCGCCGAGGCGCTCTACATGACCGTCTACACGTTCCACATGCCGGCGTTCATCGTGATCTCCGGCTACTTCTCCCGCAGCTTCGACATGCGGCCCGACCGGCTCCGGCGGCTCATCACCGGGGTCGCCGTGCCGTACGTGATCTTCGAGGTCGCGTACACCTTCTTCAAACGCTGGGCGAACGACGACCCGACGTACCCGATCAGCCTGCTCGACCCCTGGTACCTGACCTGGTTCCTGGTCGCCCTGTTCGTGTGGCGGCTCACCACCCCGCTGTGGAAGATCGTCCGCTGGCCGGTGCCGCTCGCCGTCGCCATCGCGGTGCTCGCCTCCGTCTCCCCCGACATCGGCGACGACCTCGATCTCCAGCGTGTCCTGCAGTTCCTCCCCTTCTTCGTGGTCGGCCTCGTCCTCAAGCCGGAGCACTTCCAGCTGGTGCGCCGGCGTGAGGTGCGGATCCTGTCCGTGCCGATCTTCGCGGCCGCGCTGGTGCTGGCCTACTGGGCCGCTCCGCGGATGACGTCGGCGTGGTTCTACCACCGCGACAGCGCGCAGGAGCTGGGCGCGCCGTGGTGGGCCGGTGCCGTGATGACGTTCGCGCTCTTCGGCTGCTCGGTCGTCCTCACCGCGTGCTTCTTCGCCTGGGTGCCGCGGCGGAAGATGTGGTTCACCGTGCTGGGCGCGGGGACACTGTACGGCTACCTGCTGCACGGCTTCATCGCGAAGGGCTCGCGGTTCTGGGGCTGGTTCGACGACTACGCCTGGCTGCACAAGCCGCTGGGCGAGGTGTTCGTGACGGTCGTCGCGGCCTCTCTGATCACGGTCCTGTGCACTCCTCCGGTCCAGCGGATGTTCCGGTTCGCCATGGAGCCGAAGATGGAGTGGGCGTTCAAGAAGGACGCCGCCGAGGTGGCGCGGGACCGTGGACGGGTCCGCGCCTGAGGCTGCCGCCGCCGTCCGTCGCCCTGTGTCGGGTGCGGGTGCGCGAGAGCTTGTCGCCCGGTCCCCGCGCCCCGCACAGGGGCGCGGGGACTACGGGGTCTCGGTGATGCCCAACAGCGATCTCATCCCCGCGTACTTCCTCGTCAGGCGCTGCCTCGTCGCTTCGTCCAGAGCCGCCAGACGGGCGGGGTCCGCGTTGTGGGCCAGGTCCGACTCCTTCACCAGCAGCGCTCCCGGAGTGGCCAGAATTCGTTGCGCGTAGGCCTCTTGAGGCTCGCCGGGGCGCTTGGTGAGGGCGCGGACGACTGCCTTCGTACGGTCCGTGAGGTCCGCCGTGGCCAGCCACTGCGGTGAGAGCGCGTCGTCCTCGATCGCGTCGTGCAGCCAGGCCGCCGCGATCTGCTCGGCGTCGCCGCCCCGGGCGCGTACACCTTCGGCGACCGCCTCCAGGTGTTCCGCGTAGGGGCGCCCGGCCTTGTCCGTCTGGGTGGCGTGGGCCCTGCGCGCCAGGGCCTCCACCTCGGCGAGGGTCAGCATGCGGCCGACCCTACGGCCTGCGCGGGGCAGGACGGCCCCGGCGAAGGACCGCTTCTGGCGCAGGCCCTCGGTCGCCCTCTCGTACGCGCCGGATTCGATGTCCCGAACGTACGGATTCGGGGGCCACCCGGCCATGAGGCCCGCCGGCGAAACGGGGCCGAGAGAACCCCACCGGATGCCGTGAAAATGGTTTGGTAAGCTAACTATTGACGCGTTCTTGACCTTTTCTTGACCTGAGCCAGCCATTCGACCGAGCCAAGAACGGAAGGAACGGACCCATCGGACATGCAGACACCCTGATAGCCATGGGCGGCGCCTTTCTCGCCGCCGCCGTCCTCGCCCGCCTCGGCGGACGCATCGGACTTCCCACCATCCCCCTGTTCATCCTGGCCGGGATCCTCCTCGGCCCCCACACCCCCGGCATCGTGCTGGTCGCCGACCCGCACGACCTGGAGATGCTCTCCGCGCTCGGCCTGGTCCTGCTGCTCTTCTACCTGGGCCTCGAGTTCCATCTGGACGACCTCAAGACCGGCGGCCGGAAGATGGCCGTCGCCGGGGGGACGTACCTCGCGCTGAACGTCGGCGCGGGCCTCGGCTTCGGATTCGCCCTCGGCTGGGGCACCTCCGAGGCTCTGGTCCTCGCCGGGGTCCTCGGCATCTCCTCGTCCGCGATCGTCACGAAGGTGCTGGTCGACACCGGCCGCCTCGGCAATCCGGAGACCAAGCCGATCCTCGGGATCATCGTCGTCGAGGACATCTTCCTGGCCCTCTACCTGGCCGCGCTCCAGCCGATCCTGTCCGGCGCGGACAGCCTGGCGTCGGCGGTCATGGACGGCGGCAAGGCCTTCGGCTTCCTCCTGCTGCTCGCGCTCGCGGCGCGCTTCGGCACCCGCGTCGTGGGCCGGCTCTTCCACACCAAGGACGACGAGCTCCTCGTCATCTCCTTCCTCGGCGCGGCCGTGTTCGTCGCCGGGGTCTCCGAGTGGTTCGGGGTCGCGGACGCGATCGGCGCGTTCATGGTCGGCCTGATGCTCGGCTCCACCGCCTCGGGCGAGCGCATCCGCACGCTCGTGCACCCCCTGCGGGACGCGTTCGGCGCGATCTTCTTCTTCGCGTTCGGCCTCTCCATCGACCCGGGCGACCTGCCGACGGTGCTGTGGCCGGTCCTCGCGGCCGTCGCCGTGACGCTGGTGATGAACGTGCTCGCGGGGCTCGGCGCGGCGCGCGTGTACGGGTTCGGGCCCGGCCCCGCCGCGAACATCTCCACGACGCTGCTCGCCCGGGGCGAGTTCGCCCTGATCCTCGCCACGATGGCGGCGGGCGCGGGCCTGGACGAACGGCTGTCGCCGTTCATCGCGGGCTACGTGCTCCTGCTCGCCGTCCTCGGGCCGATGGCGGCGGGCCGCTCGCAGTGGCTTGCGCGGGGCCTTCCAGGGGGGCGGGTGAATGGGGCGCCCCTCGATGAGCGGGTGGGCGCCGGGGTGTGACGGGGCCGCGCCGCAGAGGCGGGCTTTCGTTGCCGGGTGCGGCGTGCATCGTGGCTGTTCGCGCCGTTCCCCGCGCCCCTGAGATGCGCACTTCGTGCGCCAACTCAGGGCGCTTGATGGGGGTGCGGCGAAGCCGCGTGCCGTCAGAGGCGCGCGGAACCGCGCGACCAGTCACAGAGGACCCGCACCCGGGCGACGAACCCGCGCCCCGGCGGAGCCGTCACGCGTCCCGGCAGATCAGCAGCAGCGCGCGGTCGTCGTTGACGTCCTTGGCGACCGCCTCGATCAGGTGCCAGGCGGCGCCGTGGAACCCGCCCGACACATAGCGGTCCGCTTCGCCGGTGAGGCGGTCGATGCCCTCGGTGATGTCGCGGTCGGACGTCTCGACCAAGCCGTCCGTGAAGAGCATCAGGACGTCGCCGGGGCGCAGGGAACCCTTGGTGGAGTCGAACTGCGCGCCGTCGTAGACGCCGAGGAGCGGGCCTTCCGCCGCCTTCTCCTCCCAGCGTCCGCTGCCCGCGCTGAGCTGGAGGCCCGGCGGGTGCCCCGCCGAGAAGAGTTCGTAGTCGCCCGACTCCAGGTCGAGGACGAGGTGGATAGACGTGGCGAAGCCTTCGTCCCAGTCCTGTCGGAGCAGATAGCCGTTGGCGGCCGGCAGGAAGGCGTGCGGCGGCAGGGAGCCGAGGAGTCCGCCGAAGGCTCCGGACAGGAGCAGCGCCCTCGACCCCGCGTCCATGCCCTTGCCCGACACGTCGGTGAGGACCGCCTCCAGCGTGCGGCCGCCGTTCGTACGGGCCGCGACGACGAAGTCGCCGGAGAAGGACTGGCCGCCGGCCGGGCGCAGCGCCATCTCGCGGTGCCAGCCCTTCGGCAGCTGCGGCAACTTGCTCTGTACGCGGATGCGTTCCCGCAGGTCGAACAACATCGTTCCGCCGCGCCGCCAGGGCACGCCGACCCGGCTGCGGAACTGGGCTATGAGCAGGCCGAAGAAACCGCAGGCGGCCACGACCAGGACGGTGCCGGGGGTGACCCGGGCGGCGCCCTCCGCGTACGGGCCGAGTCTGACCGACTCCACGATGAGCGCCGCGGCGGCGGCCGCGTACAGGCCGAGGAGGCTGGCCGGGCGCAGCAGCAGTCCGCCCGCCACGATCGGCAGGACGAGCGCCGTCGGGGCGCACCAGACCGAGTTGAGGAGGGTGCCGCAGGCGATGACCGGGACCATGAGGAGCAGGCCCACCAGCGCGACCCAGTCGGACCCGTCGCCGCGGAAGTAGTCGACACCGGATTTGCGCATGCCGATGCGGGCCCGGTGCAGTCTCATCTTCATCCGGGCCGGAAACGTCTCGGCGTGCGCGCGTCGTCCTGCCATTGCTCGTGGACCTTATCCATCGGCCCAGGGGCTTCGCACGGGAGGTCCCACTTGTCCCTCTTCCAGGCAGCTCCGGCGCCTTCCGTGGCGGGGAAAATCTCTCGCTTCGTCCACGGTGTCCTGGTAGGGATGGCTCATGACGATGGACGTACGGGTGCTGCGCCAGGACGACTGGCACGAGTGGTACGCGAAGCTGGAGCTGGCCTTCGGAGGAGTTCCGGAAGCGCCCGAGGAACGGGCGCTGTGGGACGACCTCACGGAGTTCGACCGGTCCATCGGCGTGTGGGACGGCGACCGGTGCGTGGGGACGGCGGGGGCGTTCACGTTCCGGGTGACGGTGCCGGGCGGGGCCCGGGTCCCGGCGGCGGGCGTCACGATGGTGTCCGTCGCGGCGACGGACCGGCGGCGCGGGGTCCTGACGTCGATGATGCGGCGCCAGCTCGACGACGTGCGGTCCTGGGGCGAGCCGCTCGCCGTGCTCACCGCCTCCGAGCCCGCGATCTACGGCCGCTTCGGGTACGGGATCGGGACGCGGCAGGCGAGCGTGGAGATCGACTCGACGCGGGTGCGGATCAACGCTCCGGCGGGCACGGACGACGTACGGCTGCGGTTCGCCGACGTGACCGAGGCCGCCGCCGCGTGCGAGGCCGTGTACGTGCGGACCGTCGGCACCCGGCCCGGCATGCTCGCCCGCAGGCCCGGCTGGGAGCGGCTGCCGCTGCTCGACCCGCCGTCGGAGCGCGAGGGCGCGTCGCCGATGCAGTGCGTGCTGGCCGAGCGGGACGGCGAGACGGTCGGCTACGTCCGGTTCCACAACAAGCCCGAGTGGGACGCGGCCGGACCCAAGGGCCGGATCACTCTGCGGCACATCGACGCGCTCGACCCTGCGGCGTACGCGGCGCTGTGGCGCTTCCTCCTGGGCATCGACCTGACCTCGTCCGTCCAGGCGCGCAACCGGCCGGTCGACGATCCGCTGTTCTCCCTCGTCAGCGACATCCGGCGGTGTCAGGTGCGGCTGCGGGACTCGATGCACGTACGGCTGGTGGACCTCGGAGCCGCGCTGGAGGCCCGCACGTATCAGGCGCCGGTCGACGTCGTCCTGGACGTGACGGACGAGTTCTGTCCGTGGAACGCGGGGCGGTGGCGGCTGACCGGGGACGCGAAGGGCGCGTCCTGCAAGCGTACGGACGATGACGCCGAACTCACCCTGTCTGTACGGGAGTTGGGGACGGTCTACCTCGGCGACACGTCGCTCTCGGCGCTGGCGGCGGCCGGCCGGGTGGGGGAGCTGCGTCCTGGCGCGGTCGACGAGGCGGCGCTCGCGTTCGGGTCGACCGTGGCGCCCTGGCTGCCGCACGGGTTCTGACGCGGCGGGTGACGGGTGCCGGTCAGCGCGGGGGCTGGCACCTCGGGCACCAGAAGAGGTTGCGGGCCGCGAGAGGCGCCGTGCGGATCTCCGTGCCGCACAGGTGACAGGGCATCGTGGCCCGCCGATAGACGTACACCTCGCCACCGTGGTCGTCGACGCGCGGCGGGCGGCCCATCGCCTCCGGGGTGTGCTCCGGGCGGACGGTGTCGATGCGGTTGTGCCGGACTCCCTCGCGCATCAGCGCCACCAGGTCCGTCCAGATCGCCGTCCACTCGTCGGGCGTGAGGTCCTTGCCCGGGGTGTACGGGTCGATGCCGTGCCGGAAGAGGACCTCGGCGCGGTAGACGTTGCCGACGCCCCCGATGATCTTCTGGTCCATGAGCAGCGCGGCGACGGTGGTGCGGCTGCGGGAGATACGGCGCCAGGCGCGGTCCGGGTCGTCGCCGCTCCTGAGCGGGTCGGGGCCGAGGCGGTCGTGTATCGCCTGCTTCTCGGCATCCGTGATCAGGGCGCAGGTCGTGGGGCCGCGCAGGTCGGAGTAGTGCGTGTCGCTCAGCAGCCGCAGGCGGACGGTGTCCGTGGGCGGCGGGGCGGGGGTCTCACCGAGGGTGTACTTGCCGAAGAGGCCCAGGTGGATGTGGATCCAGCCGGTGTCCGCGAAGCTCAGGAAGAGGTGTTTGCCGTGGGCGTCCGCCCCGTCGAGGACCAGGCCGTCCACGAGCGCGGCGCTGTCGGAGAACTTGCCCTGCGGGCTGCGGACGCCCACCGGGCGGCCGGCGAAGCGCTCCGCGTGGTCCTGGGCCAGGCGGTGGATGGTGTGGCCCTCTGGCACGGGTCTCTGTCTCCTGGGGTTGGTGGGGGCGGGCCGGGTGGATCCTCTCCCCCGGCCCGCCCCTTCCCGAAAGTCCTGGGGCTGCGCCCCGGACCCCGCGCCTCGGACGCCGAAGGCGCCGGATCGAGGGGCTGACTCAGCCCTGCGGGTGGTGGGCCGGGATCGGGGGGAGGTCGCCCGTCTCCTCGTAGCGCGACAGCATCTCGATGCGGCGCGTGTGACGCTCCTCGCCCGAGTACGGGGTGGAGAGGAAGATCTCGACGAACTTCGTCGCCTCTTCCTGCGTGTGCATGCGGCCACCGATGGAGACCACGTTCGCGTCGTTGTGCTCACGGCCCAGCGCGGCGGTCTGCTCGCTCCAGGCGAGGGCCGCACGGACGCCCTTCACCTTGTTCGCGGCGATCTGCTCGCCGTTGCCGGAGCCGCCGATCACGATGCCGAGGGCGTCCGGGTCCGCCGCCGTGCGCTCCGCGGCGCGGAGGCAGAACGGAGGGTAGTCGTCCTGGGCGTCATAGATGTGGGGCCCGCAGTCGACGGGCTCGTGGCCGTGGGCCTTGAGCCATTCGACGAGGTGGTTCTTGAGTTCGTAGCCGGCATGATCCGAGCCGAGGTACACGCGCATGGGTCCGAGTGTGGCACGTCCCACCCGGGCACGGCGCGGTCGGGTCGCCGTGCCCGTTCGTTTACGGGTAAACGTCTCGGATCGTTTACGGGCAAACGTCTCGGAGGCGAAAATCACGATACGGAGTCAGGTCTTCCGTCCGGTACGTCCCTGGGTTTGAATGCGTCTGCTCGTGACCCGAGACTTAAGGATTCGTCCATGACCTCGCAACCCTCCCTTGCGAAGGCCGACCAGGCGCCCCACAATCCTGGAGATTCACAGCCCGACAACGGCCAGACCGGAAACAACGGTCCCGACGGGCTGAAGGCCGGACTCAAGAACCGGCACCTGTCGATGATCGCCATCGGCGGTGTGATCGGTGCCGGCCTCTTCGTCGGCTCCGGTTCGGGCATCGCCAAGGCCGGACCGGCCATCCTCATCTCGTACGCCCTCGTCGGCCTCATGGTCGTCATGGTCATGCGGATGCTCGGCGAGATGGCCGCCGCGCGGCCCTCGTCCGGCTCCTTCTCCGCCTACGCCGACCAGGCGCTCGGCCGCTGGGCCGGCTTCTCCATCGGCTGGCTGTACTGGTTCTTCTGGGTCGTCGTGCTCGCGGTCGAGGCCACCGCCGGTGCCGTGATCCTCAACGGCTGGATACCGGCCGTGCCGCAGTGGGGCTGGGCCCTGATCGTGATGGTCGTCCTGACCGCGACGAACCTCGCCTCGGTCGCCTCGTACGGCGAGTTCGAGTTCTGGTTCGCCGGGATCAAGGTCGTCGCGATCGGCGCGTTCGTGATCATCGGCATGCTCGCCGTGTTCGGTGTGCTGCCGGGTTCGGACAACCCCGGCGCGGGGTTCTCGCACCTCACGGACGCGGGCGGGTTCATGCCCAACGGCGCCGGGTCGATCCTCACGGGCGTCCTCATGGTCGTCTTCTCCTTCATGGGCAGCGAGATCGTCACGCTGGCCGCCGGCGAGTCCGAGGACCCGCAGCGTGCCGTCACCAAGGCCACGAACAGCGTGATCTGGCGTATCGGCGTCTTCTACCTCGGCTCGATCTTCGTCGTCCTGACGCTGCTGCCGTGGAACGACAAGTCGATCGCCAAGGACGGCTCGTACGTCGCGGCCCTGAACTCGATCGGCATCCCCCACGCGGGTCAGGTCATGAACGTCATCGTGCTGACGGCCGTGCTCTCGTGCCTGAACTCCGGGCTCTACACCGCCTCCCGCATGGCGTTCTCGCTCGGCCAGCGCGGTGACGCGCCCAAGGCCTTCGCCAGGACGAGCAAGCGCGGTGTGCCGCAGGCCGCGATCCTCGGTTCCGTGGTCTTCGGCTTCCTCGCCGTCTGGTTCAACTACCAGTGGCCGGACACCGTCTTCAACTTCCTGCTGAACTCCTCCGGCGCCGTCGCCCTCTTCGTCTGGCTCGTCATCTGCTTCACGCAGCTGAAGATGCGCGGAATGATCCTGCGCGAGCAGCCCGAGAAGCTCGTCGTGAAGATGTGGCTCTTCCCCTATCTGACGTGGGCCACGATCGCGATGATCTCGTTCGTGCTCGTCTACATGCTCACCGACGACGCGGGCCGCGAGCAGGTCGTCCTGTCGCTGCTCGTGGCGGCCCTGGTGGTCGGGTTCTCGCTGGTGCGTGAGCAGGTGCAAAAGCGGAAGAAGGTCACCGCCTGATCCGTCCGGACAGTCCCGGAAGGTCTCGGCACAAAAGCTGACGGCGGGTGTCAGGTAATGCGGGCAGAGTCCGCCGCATGAACTCCGACGACATCCGTACACAGCAGCTCGTCCTGCGGCCCGGCGACGCCGGGTACGACGAGGAACTGGCCGGTTTCCAGACCGGTTTCGCCCAGCGGCCCGACGTCATCCACGCGGCAACCTCAGCCGATGACGTCGAGGCCGCTGTCGCGTACGCGGCCGGTGCAGGTCTGCCCGTCGGCGTGCAGGCCACCGGGCACGGCCTGCCCGAAGACTCCGAGGGCGGGGTGCTGATCTCCACGCGGCGCATGGACGGGGTCGTGGTGGACGCGGCGGCGCGCACGGTGCGGGTCTTCGCGGGGACGCGCTGGCGGCAGGTCGTCGAGGCGGCCGCTCCCCACGGCCTCGCCCCGCTGAACGGCTCGGCGCCGGGTGTGGGCGCGGTCTCGTACACGCTGGGCGGCGGACTCGGCATCCTGGCGCGGGAGTTCGGTTACGCGGCCGATCACGTCCGGTCGGTCGACGTCGTCACGGCGGACGCGCGCCGTCGCACGGTCTCCTCCGATGCCGAGCCGGAGCTCTTCCGCGGCCTGCTCGGCGGCGGCGCGAATCTGGGCGTCGTCACGGGTCTGGAGATGGCCCTGGTGCCGGTCGCGCGGCTGTACGGGGGCTCGCTCGCCCACGACGGCGCGAAGGCCGACGCGGGGGCCGTGCTGCGGGCCTACACGGACTGGGCGCGAACCGTGCCGGACGCGCTGACGTCATCCCTCTCGGCCCTCGTCTACCCGGACGTCCCCGCGCTCCCCGCCCACCTGCGCGGCCGGTACGTGATCTCCGTACGCGTCGCCTTCACCGGGAGCGCGGACGAGGGCGAACGGCTCGTCGCGCCCCTGCGCACGGCGCTCGGACCGGCTCTGACGGACAGCCTGCGCGAGATGCCGTACGCCGAGAGCCACACCGTCCACAGCGATCCTGACTTCCCGCACGCCTACTACGGGGACAGCGCGGTGCTGCGGGAGCCGGCCGTCGAGGGCGTGGCCGAACTCCTCGCGCTGTGCGGGCCGGACGCCTCTTCCCTGCACGTCGTACAGGTCAACCACCTGGGCGGGGCCCTGTCGAGGCCGGCCGCGAACTGCGTGCCGTACCGGGAGGCGCAGTGGCTGGTGCGGATCCTGTCGCCGCTGGACGGGACGGACCGCGAGGCCGTCCGCGCCCATCACGCCCTCGCGTTCCAGCGGGTCGAGGAGCAGCGGATGGGCCGGTCCCTGAACTTCGCGTTCGGCGGCGGCGACCGTACGGAGGGGCTGTACGACGCACGGACGCGGAAGAGGCTCGCCGATGTGAAGGCCGCGTACGACCCGGCGAACCTCTTCCGGAGGAACTACAACGTGCGCTGAACGCCCGTGGTGGGAACTACTTGTCGGCGAACTTCCAGGCGGTGGGCAGCACGCCCATCGCCAGGGCCGCCTTCACGGCGTCGCCGATGAGGAACGGGGTGAGGCCCGCGGCGACCGCCTGCGTGAAGGTCATGCCGGTCGCGGCGGCGAGGTAGGGCACGCCGACCGCGTAGATGAGCGCGGAGCCGAGGACCATCGTGCCCGCGGTGCGCAGGACGGAACGGTCGCCGCCGCGCCGCGCGAGCGCGCCCACGACGGTGGAGGCAAGCAGCATGCCGATGACATAGCCGAAGGAGGCACTGCTCGCACCGGAGGTGCCCTGCGCGAACCACGGCATGCCGGCCATGCCGACGAGCGCGTACACGGCGAGGGAGAGGAAGCCGCGGCGGGCGCCGAGCGCGGTGCCGACGAGGAGCGCGGCGAAGGTCTGCCCGGTGACCGGGACCGGGGAGCCCGGCACGGGCACGGCGATCTGGGCCGCGATGCCGGTGAGGGCGGCGCCGCCGAGCACGAGCGCGATGTCGCGGGTGCGCGAGGCGGGCAGCAGGTCGGCCAGGACCTTGCCGGGGCGGGTGGAGACGGCAGCCGTACTCATCGGGACTCCGCGGGGGTGAGGGCAGGTGGGGACACCGTGACGCTATCCCAGGGGCTGATCCACGATCACGGTCACTGCTCGACAAAGGGTGACGGCGGGTGTTGGTGGGCTCCTCACAAAGGGCGTGACTCATGCGCGACTTGGCGTGATGCTCGTCACTGAGGCCAGAGCCGAAACAGCCCGTTTTGCGCCCGGGGTCGGCCGCCGGGGAGACTGTAGGTTCCTGCCAAACCCGCGCGAGCCCCGAAAGCAGTCTGAACCTCCCATGCACGACCAGCTCCCGTCCGAACCCGAACCGCTCGGAGGCGGGCTCAAGCAGCGGCATCTGACGATGCTGGGCCTCGGTGGCGTCATCGGGGCGGGGCTCTTCGTCGGCTCGGGCGCCGGTATCGCGGTCGCGGGGCCCGGCATCGTCGTCTCGTACCTGATCGCGGGCACGCTCGCGATGTGCGTGATGCGGATGCTGGGCGAGATGTCGGCCGCGATGCCGGCGTCTGGTTCGTTCTCCGTGCACGCGGAACGGGCGCTCGGCCGCTGGGCGGGGTTCAGCGTCGGCTGGCTCTACTGGTTCCTGCTCGTCGTCGTGCTCGCCGTGGAGGCGACGGGCGCGGCGCAGATCGCGAACGGCTGGGCGCCGGGCGTGCCCCAGTGGGCGTGGGTACTGGTGTTCATGCTGGTCTTCACCGGGGCGAACCTGGCGGCCGTGAAGAACTTCGGCGAGTTCGAGTTCTGGTTCGCCGCCCTGAAGGTGTTCGCGATCGTCGCGTTCCTGATCCTCGGCACGCTCGCGGTCTTCGGGCTGCTGCCGGCTGCGTCTGATTCCTCTGGGGACCCGGTCGGCCTCACGAACCTCACCGGACAGGGCGGCTTCCTGCCGCACGGCTGGCAGGGCGTCATCTCCGGTGTCCTCGCGGTCGTGTTCGCGTTCGGCGGCCTGGAGGTCGTGACGATCGCGGCCGCCGAGTCCGACGACCCGGTGCGCGCGGTCTCGCGGGCGGTGCGCAGCGCGGTCTTCCGCATCCTCTTCTTCTACGTCGGCTCGATGCTGGTCATCGTGACGGTGCTGCCGTGGACGGCCCAGAGGGCGGGCATCAGCCCGTACGTCACGGTCCTCGACGCGATCGGGGTGCCGTCCGCGGGCCAGATCATGAACATCGTGGTGTTCGTGGCGCTCCTGTCGGCGCTCAACGCGAACCTCTACGGCTCGTCGCGCATGGTGTTCTCGCTGGCCGAGCGCGGTGAGGCGCCCCGCGCGCTGCTGAAGGTGAGCGGCGGGGGCGTGCCGCGCCGGGCGGTGCTCGCGTCGGTCGCGTTCGGCTTCGTCTCGGTGCTGCTCAATCTGGAGTGGCCGGAGTCCGTCTTCCTCTACATGCTCAACTCGGTCGGCGCGGTGCTGCTGTTCGTGTGGGCGCTGATCGCGGCGTCGCAACTGCGGCTGCGGCGGCTCGTGGAACGGGAGGCGCCCGAGCGGCTCGTGCTGCGGATGTGGTGGTTCCCGTGGCTGACGTGGGCGACGCTCGCCGCCATGGCGGCCGTCATCGGGCTGATGCTGACCGACGACACGGCCCGTCCGCAGCTGTTGTGGTCGACCGGCGCGACCGCGCTCGTCGTGGCCGTCGCGGGAGTGCGGGAACTGCGCGCACGGCGTGCCTGAACTTTCACGATGTGTGAGCGTCGTGTCCGTATACCGGTCAGCTGTTCCCTGTACCCGGTGCCGCTGCTCAGACTGTGGGCCTTTCCCCGTCTCAGCTAATGAACAGGGCACATCCATGTCTCGGACGTCCGCGCAGTCGCCGGTCGACGCGCAGCCGATCGATCAGTCGCCGGCCGAGCCGTCGCTGTCGCGCGGTCTCAAGCAGCGCCATCTCTCCATGATCGCGCTCGGCGGCGTGATCGGCGCCGGCCTCTTCGTGGGCTCCGGTACCGCCATCGCGGCCGCCGGGCCGTCGATCATCCTCGCCTACGCGATCTCGGGCGCACTCGTGATGCTCGTGATGCGCATGCTCGGCGAGATGGCCGCCGCGTATCCCGCCTCCGGCTCGTTCTCCGTCCACGCGGAGCGGGGCATCGGCCCGTGGGCCGGGTTCACGGCAGGCTGGTCGTTCTGGTTCCTGCTCTGTGTGGCCGTGGGCCTGGAGGGCATCGGCGCGGCGGGCATCGTGCACGGGTGGCTGCCGGGCGTGCCCGAGTGGGCGCTGGTCGCGCTGTTCATGCTGCTGTTCACCGGCACGAACCTCGCGGCCGTGAAGAACTTCGGCGAGTTCGAGTTCTGGTTCGCGACGCTCAAGGTCGGCGCGATCGTGCTCTTCCTCGTCATCGGCGTGCTGGCGATCCTCGGTGTCCTGCCCGACGTCTCCGCACCCGGCATGGACAACCTCACGGGCCACGGCGGCTTCATGCCCAACGGCACGGAGGGGCTGATCGTCGGCCTGCTCGCCTCGGTCTTCGCGTACGGCGGTCTGGAGACCGTCACCATCGCCGCGGCCGAGTCCGAGCACCCGGTGCAGGGCGTCGCGAAGGCGGTCCGTACGGCGATGTGGCGCATCGCGCTCTTCTACGTCGGCTCGATGGCCGTCGTCGTCGTCCTGCTGCCGTGGACGGCGAAGGAGATCCCGACCAAGGGCCCGTACGTCGCCACGCTCGACCACCTGGGCATCCCCGGCGCCGGCCAGATCATGAACGTGGTCGTCCTCATCGCCCTGCTGTCGGCCATGAACGCCAACATCTACGGCGCCTCCCGCATGGCGAGCTCGCTCGTCGCCCGCGGCATGGGCCCGAAGGTGATCGGCAAGGTCAGCGGCGGTGTGCCGCGCGTCGCGGTCCTGGCCTCCGCCGTCTTCGGCTTCGTCTGCGTCCTGCTGAGCTACTGGCGCCCGGACGACGTCTTCGCCTGGCTGCTCAACACCATCGGCGCGATCATCCTCGTCGTCTGGTTCTTCATCGCCATCTCGCAGCTGGTCCTGCGCCGCAAGCTGGAGCGCGAGGCCCCGGAGAAGCTCGTCGTGAAGATGTGGGCGTACCCGTACCTCACGGTCCTGGCCCTCGTCGCGATGGTCGCCGTCTTCGTCCTGATGGCCCGTGAGCACGACACGCGCGTACAGCTGTACTACACGGGCGGCCTGACCGTCGTGCTCGCGATCGTCGGCTACGTACGCCAGAAGGCGGCTCAGTCGCGGGCGGCGGCCGACGCGTAGATCTCCCCCGCTCAGCGAAGGACCCCCGGGCCAAGTGGCCCGGGGGTCCTTCTCGTTGCGCCCCGCACTTCTGCTGATAGCCTGCACTTGCACATTACTTGCAATAAGCTCTGCAGTACGCAGCCGGAGGGCTCGGACATGGCCATTTACACGCTTCCTGAACTTCCGTACGACTACGCGGCGCTCGAACCGGTCATCAACCCGCAGATCATCGAGCTCCACCACGACAAGCACCACGCGGCGTACGTGAAGGGGGCGAACGACACCCTGGAGCAGCTGGAGGAGGCCCGCGACAAGGAGTCGTGGGGCGCCATCAACGGCCTGGAGAAGAACCTCGCGTTCCACCTCTCGGGCCACATCCTGCACAGCATCTACTGGCACAACATGTGCGGCGACGGCGGCGGCGAGCCGCTGGCCGCGGACGGCGTGGGCGACCTCGCGGACGCCATCACCGCCTCCTTCGGCTCCTTCGCCGGGTTCAAGGCCCAGCTGACCAAGGCCGCCGCGACGACGCAGGGCTCCGGCTGGGGCGTCCTCGCGTACGAGCCGGTGAGCGGGCGCCTCGTCGTCGAGCAGATCTACGACCACCAGGGCAACGTCGGCCAGGGCTCGGTCCCGATCCTGGTCTTCGACGCGTGGGAGCACGCGTTCTACCTCCAGTACAAGAACCAGAAGGTCGACTTCATCGAGGCCATGTGGCGCGTCGTCAACTGGCAGGACGTCGCCAAGCGGTACGCGGCCGCGAAGGACCGGGCGTTCAACCTGCTCGTCGCCCCCTGAGCCCCTGAAGCGTCCCGCCTCGTGATCGTCTTCTCAACCATCGCGACGGCGGGCGGAAAGACGGAAGACCCCCGCGAGGACATGACTCGCGGGGGTCTTCCGGCAGCGGCGACTCCGGAGGATGGTGGCGGCATGCCAAAGCTGCCCTGTCACACCTGCGACTCCCAGGAAACGCACCGCTCGCTGACGCGGGACGAGAAGGAGTGGCTCAAGAATCGCCTCGTGAAGAACAACGTCGACGACTGCGTCATGTGCGAGGCGCCCGGCTGCCGGCACGTCCGCACGGGCTTCAGGCAGTGTGTGGGCAGCCGCGACCTTCACATCCGCATCCCCGAGCCGGACTGACCGTCAGTCGAAGATCGGCCCCTGCGTGCGGGTGCGCTTGATCTCGTAGAAGCCGGGGACCGAGGCGACCAGGAGCGTGCCGTCCCAGAGCCTCGCGGCCTCCTCGCCCTTGGGGGCCGGAGTGACGACGGGGCCGAAGAACGCGATCTGCTCGCCGTTCGCGCCGGGTACGGCGATGACGGGCGTGCCGACGTCCTGGCCGACCTTGTCTATGCCCTCCTTGTGGGAGGCGCGCAGCTCGGCCTCGTACTTCGTGCCGTCCCAGTGGTCGAGGAGAGAGGCGGGCAGGCCGACCTCGTCGAGGGCGGCGGCGACGGCTTCCTTCGTGGGCCCCTCGCCGCCGTTGTGGATGCGCGTGCCGAGCGCGGTGTAGAGGTCGCCGAGCACCTCGGGGCCGTGCTCCTCCTGCGCGGCGATGACGACGCGGACCGGGCCCCAGGCCTTCGTCTCGAGGAGCTCGCGGTACTCGTCGGGCAGGTCGTCGAGCTTGTCCTCGTTCAGGACGGCGAGGCTCATCAGGTGCCAGCTGACCTTGATGTCGCGGACCTTCTCCACTTCGAGGACCCACCGTGAGGTCATCCAGGCCCAGGGGCACAGGGGGTCGAACCAGAAGTCGACGGGGGTCTTCTCGGACATGGTTCTCCTCATGTATTCCGTGGCGTTGACTCTCCTGGCCAACGTCCCGCACCGGCGTCCCATTCCCGGCTGTCCGCCGTCAGGAGCACATGGCAGGATCGGTCCTGTTCGCACCACAAGTGCAGCCAGTCGAGTCACAAGGGAGTGCCGCCCGTGCCCGGAGAGAATCTTTCCCGCGACGAGGCCCGCGAGCGGGCGGGCCTGCTGTCCGTCGACGGGTACGAGGTCCAGCTCGATCTGCGGTCCGCGGTCGGCGAGACCGACGGCGAGGGCCCCCGGACCTTCCGCTCGGTGACCACGATCCGGTTCCGGGCCACCGAGCCCGGCGCCGCCACCTTCGTGGACCTGATCGCGCCGTCCGTGAACGCGGTGACGCTGAACGGCGAGGACCTCGACACGGCGGCCGTCTTCGACGGGACGCGGATCGCGCTCGACGGCCTGGCCGCGGAGAACGAGCTGGTGGTCGACGCCCAGTGCGCCTACAGCCGCACCGGCGAGGGCATGCACCGCTTCGTCGACCCCGAGGACGGCGAGGTCTATCTCTACACGCAGTACGAACCCGCCGACGCCCGGCGCGTCTACGCGAACTTCGAGCAGCCCGACCTCAAGGCGCCCTACCGCTTCAGCGTGCAGGCCCCCGAGGGCTGGACGGTCTGGTCGAACGGGACGGGCGAACCGGCCGACGGCGTATGGCAGTTCGCCGAGACCAAGCCGATCTCGACGTACATCACGGCGATCGTCGCGGGCCCGTACCACTATGTGACGGACTCCTACGAGCGCGTCTTCGAGGACGGTACGAAGCTGGAGATCCCGCTCGGCGCGATGTGCCGCAAGGGGCTCGCGAAGCACTTCGACGCGGACGACGTGTTCCTGGTGACGAAGCAGGGGCTCGACTTCTTCCACGACCACTTCGACTACCCGTACCCCTTCGGGAAGTACGACCAGGCGTTCGTGCCGGAGTACAACCTCGGCGCGATGGAGAACCCGGGCTGTGTCACGTTCCGTGAGGAGTTCATCTTCCGCGGGAAGGTGACGCAGGCGTCGTACGAGCGGCGCGCGAACGTCATCCTGCACGAGATGGCGCACATGTGGTTCGGCGACCTCGTGACCATGCAGTGGTGGGACGACCTGTGGCTCAAGGAGTCCTTCGCGGACTTCATGGGGACGTTCTCGATGGTCGAGGCGACGCGCTTCACCAACGGCTGGATCACCTTCGCCAACAACCGCAAGGCGTGGGCGTACCGCGCCGACCAGCTGCCCTCCACGCACCCGGTCACGGCCGACATCCGCGATCTGGAGGACGCCAAGCTCAACTTCGACGGGATCACGTACGCGAAGGGCGCGAGCGTCCTGAAGCAGCTCGTCGCCTATGTGGGCCGTGAGGCGTTCCTCGAAGGGGCCCGGCGCTACTTCAAGCGGAACGCGTACGGGAACACACAGCTCGGCGACCTGCTGTCCGTCCTGGAGGAGACCAGCGGCCGCGACATGGCCACCTGGTCGCGGGCGTGGCTGCAGACGGCGGGCGTCAACTCCCTCACCCCGCAGGTGACGACGAGCGCCGACGGGCACATCACCGAGCTGGCCGTCGTCCAGGAGGCCGCCGAGTCCCACCCCACGCTGCGGCCGCACCGCGTGGCCGTGGGCCTCTACCGGCGCGACGGCGCGGGCGGGGCGCTCGTGCGGTACGCGCGCGCCGAGGTCGACGTGGACGGGCCGCGGACCGTGGTGGACGAGCTGGCCGGCGCCGAGGCGCCCGAGCTGGTCCTCGTCAACGACGACGACCTCACGTACTGCAAGATCCGCTTCGACGAGAACTCGCTGGCCACCCTCCGCGAGCACCTCGGCGACATCACCGACCCGCTGGCTCGCGCCCTGTGCTGGTCGGCACTGTGGAGCCTGACGCGGGACGGACTCATGCCCGCGCGCGACTTCATCGGCCTCGTGTTGCGGTTCGCCGGGCGCGAGAGCGACATCGGCGTCCTGCAGATGCTGCACACCTGGGCGAACTCGGCGGTCACGCACTACGCGGCGCCCGAGTGGCGCGCGGAGGGCAGCCGCCGGCTCGCCGAGGGCGCGCTGCGGGAGCTGCGGTTCGCCGAGCCGGCCAGCCAGAACCAGCTGACGTGGGCGCGGTTCTTCGCCTCCGTCGCCTCCGCCGACGCCGACCTCCAGCTGCTGCGCGGCCTGCTCGAAGGCACCTCGAAGATCGACGGGCTCGATGTCGACCAGGAGCTGCGCTGGTCGTTCGTGAACGCGCTCGCCTCCACGGGCGAGGCCGACGAGTCGGTGATCGACGCGGAGCTGGCGCGTGACGACACCGCGTCCGGCAAGCGGCACCAGGTGCGCTGCCTCGCGGCGCGCCCGTCCGCAGCGGTGAAGGCGCAGGCCTGGGCGCAGGTCGTCGAGTCGGACGCGCTGTCGAACGCGCTGGTCGAGGCGACGATCGCGGGCTTCCAGCAGCCGGCGCAGCGCGAGCTGACCGCGCCGTACGCGGAGCGGTACTTCGCGGCGATCGAGCGCGTCTGGGCGGAGCGGTCCATCCAGATCGGCATGGACGTGGTGAAGGGCCTGTTCCCCTCGCTCCAGGACTCGCAGGGCACGCTCGACGCGACCGACGCGTGGCTGACGGCCCACGAGGGCTCGGCGCCCGCGCTGCGCCGTCTCGTCCTCGAGGCCCGTGACGACCTCGCCCGCGCCCTGCGCGCGCAGGCGTGCGACGCGGCGGCCGGGATCTAGCACCGAGAGGCCCAACAGGACTGCTACGGCCGGGAGTTACCGAATGCGGGTACTTCCGGCCGTAACCTGTCTTCCCGCCTGCCCTTCTCGGCAGTCGAACGCCCGTACTTTAGGGCAGGCTTGTCCCTTTTCTTCGACGAGCGTGTAACAGCGGTTAGGGGCCCGGGCGGCGCCGGGAATGGCCCGGTCATGAACCACAACACCCCGCTGTCCCCCCTCCCCCTCCAGCACCTCGACGACTGCCGTCAGCGCGTGCTGAGCGCCTCCCAGCTCAAGGCGCACGGGGTCAACTCCGCCGCCCTGACCGAGCAGTGCCGGCCGGGCGGCCCCTGGCAGCAGCTCCTGCCCGGCGTGTACCTGCTCCACCCCGGCCAGGCCACGGCCGACGAGCGGCTGCACGCGGTCCTCCTGTACGCGGGCCGTCCCCAGACCCGTACCGCCGTCGCCGTGCCCACGCAGACCACCCCCGACGAGCCGCACCCCCCACAGGCCGCGCCCCAGACCCCGTACGCCAACGCGATGGTCACCGGTCTTGCCGCCCTGGCCCTGCACCGCTTCGTGTCCGCTCCGCCGCTGCTCTCCCTCGACCGGATCGACGTCATGGTGCCGCGCACACGGCGGCTGCGCTCGACCGGTCTCGCCCGGCTCGTGCGCAGTCACGGGATGCCCACGCCGCAGCGGGTCGCGGGGGTGCCGGTGGCGCCGGTGCCGCGCGCCCTCGCGGACGCCGTCGCCCAGCTCGACGACGCGGGCGCCGTGCGGCGCCTGCTCACCGAGGCCGTCCGCGGCGGCCACTGCGAACCCGCCGCCGTCGTACGGGAGTTGAACCAGGCCAGGCTTCTCAGCCGCCCGCACGTCATCGACGCCGTGGACTCGCTGCTCGCCGAGGGGCGCGCCATCGCCGAGGACCGGCTGTACGAGATGGTGCGCGAGTACGGCCTGCCCGACCCGCTGTGGAACGTGGACCTGCGCCTGCCCGGCGGGCCGCACCTCGGCGGTGTCGACGCGTACTGGCCCGACCAGGCCGTCGCCGTGGAGCTGGACACTTCCCCGAGCTCTCGGCTTCGCTCGAGCGGGGGAGGCCCCCACGCGCCCCGGCACGGGCTGCGCCCGGAGCTCCAGGAGGAGAGCGACAGCCTGGAGTGGTCCGAGTACGCCCGCAAGCGCGAGCACCTGGAGCGCCTCGGGATCACCGTCGTCCACCTCACGCCGCGCAAGCTGCGCGAGTCCCTCGAACAGCAGGCGACGGTCGTACGGACCGCGCTGATGGCGTCCGTGGACCGGGAACCGGCGGCGTACGTGATGGTGCTGCCGCACTGAACACCGCCGGAACCCGGGCCGCCGGACCGGCCGGCTCCGCCGTCTACTCGGGGCAGAACTCGGCCTCGATGACGGCCTGGCTGTCGCCCGTCCAGTCGCCGTTGAAGTTGAACGAGAGGGTGTGGCGGCCGTCGGGCGTGGTCACGGAGTCCGTGTTGGAGCCGTGGATGCCGCCGCTGTGGCCCCAGAGCTCCTTGCCGCAGCTGAGCTTCTGCCGCATGAGGGCGAGACCGTAGCCGAGGCCCGGCTCGTCCTTCGAGACGGGGACGGTCCTCTTCATCTCGGCGAGCTGGGCGGCGGGCAGCAGCCGGCCGCGCAGGAGGGCCGAGTAGAAGCGGTTCAGGTCGGCCGAGTCGGAGATCATCTCGCCGGCCGACGAGGCGATCGTCGGGTTGAGTTCGGTGACGTCGTACGTCTTCTTGTCCGGGTCGTCGGGGAACTTGCTGTAGGCGCGGCCCGCCGGGCGCGGCACGGTGACGGCGGTGCCGGGCAGACTGGTGGCGCGCAGGTGGAGGGGCTCGATGATGCGCCGGCGGATCTCGTCGGCGTAGGAGTGTCCGGTGACCTTCTTCACGACCATGCCGGCCAGCACGTAGTTGGTGTTGGAGTAGTTCCAGGCGGTGCCGGGCGCGAAGTCGGGCCGGTGCGCCATGGCGACCGACACGAGCTTGCCGGGTGACCAGGTGTCGTAGCGGTGCTTCAGGAAGCCGTCGCGCCCGAAGACGGTCTGCTGGAAGCCCTTGTCCGCCGTGTAGTTGTAGATCCCGCTGGTGTGGTTGAGGAGCTGGCGGACGGTGATCTTCCGGCCGTCGTGGCCGTGTCCGGTGACGACGCCGGGCAGCCAGTGGTCGACGGTGTCGTCCAGGCTCAGCCTGCCCTCGGCCTCCAGCTGGAGGAGCACGGTCGCGACGAACGTCTTGGTGACGCTGCCGACGCGATAGCGGTCCCGGTCGCCGCGCGGGGCGTTCGTCCGCAGGTCGCCGAGGCCCGAAGTGCCCTTCCAGGTGCCGTACTCGTCCGTCGCCTGCCCGGTCACTCCGGGCACGCCCGCCGCGACCGCGGCATCCATGGCCCGCTGCGTCGCCCGGTGTCCGTCCTTGGCCGGCGCGTCGGCGAGAGCGGGGGTCGCGAGCGCCCCCGCCGTCACCGACACCGCTACGGCCACACCCACCAGGCCGGTACGCACTGACATCCCGTGTCTCCTTCGCCGAGGTCCGACAGCTGTGTGCTGTGGTCGACCTGGGTGACTCAGGGGTCGTGGGACGGGGTTGAGGGCCAAGATCGGGTTGAGCGGGATCAAGCCGTTCTGAGGTTTCGCGTCCCCGGCTGTGCGCCTCAGGCCTTGCGCCTTGGGCTGTGCGCCTCGGGCTGTGCGCCTCAGGCCTTGCGCCTTGGGCTGTGCGCCTCGGGCTGTGCGCCTCAGGCCTTGCGCAGGACGAGTTCCGTGTTGCGGTCGCCGGGGGTGCCGGAGAGCGTGGCGCGGGATCCGGGGGCGTTGAAGGAGAGTTCGCGGTAGAGAGCCGCGAGCCCGGTCTGGGTGAGATCGGTGAAGTCGGTGCGGTGCGGGGCCGCGGACTCGATGAGCGTGGTGAACAGGGAGACCGTGCCGTCGTGGTTGTCGGTGATCTCGATGACGCGGGCCAGCTGCGGGAAGTCGACGTGGGACGCGGTCGAGATCTCCCAGAAGGAACGGCCTTCGGGGCCCGCGTGCGGGGTGATGTCGTTCTTGTGACTGTGACCGTTGACCCAGGCCAGGACGTTGCGGTGGCGGCCGAGGAGCGCGAGGAGCTCGTCGCCGCCGTGCCGGGCCTCACGGGGGTGGTGCGGGTCCTGGCGGAGGTTGCGCATGGTCTTGCTGGTGTGGTGGCTGAAGACGAGGACGTGGGAGCCCCCGTTCTTCTCGTTGTCCTTGAGGGTGCGCTCCAGCCAGTTGAGCTGGGCCGTACCGACGGAGCCCTCGTAGTGCCCACCGGGGTCCGTCGTGTCGAGGCTGATGCCGAGAACGTCGTCCGAGACGCGGAAGGCGTAGTACTGGGTGCCGGCGTCGACGTTGGCCTGCGTGTAGCCGTGGCCGTGCGGGCCGGGCCCCGTGTGCGCGGGGTCGAGGTGGGCCTTGAGGTACTCGGCCGGGGTGAAGGGAGCGCGGGACTCGTCCGGGGTGACCGAACGCATGTGACGGGCCTGGGACTTGAGGAGGTCCTTGAAGGCCTGGCCCTTGGGGTCGCCGCCCTTCTTCACGTTGTCCCAGATCGCCTTGCCGGCGGAGTCCGGCAGCTCCATCAGCTTTCGCCCGCCCACCGCGAAGTCGGCGAAGAAGGAGTCGCCGGGCGCGTAGCAGCCGCCGGGCAGCGCGTCGTGGTTGCCGACGGTGGAGTACCAGGGCAGGTTGAGCCCCGCGCTGCGCAGCTCACCGATCGCGGCGTCCAGGAAGCCGTGGATGCGAGGGAAGCCGAGCTGCTTGTCGGCGTCGCGCAGGGCGGTGTCCGGGTGCCAGTACAGCTTGAGGCCGCTGTCCTGCACTCCTTCGTAGCGGCGCGGGTCGCCGGTGTTCGGGGTGATGCGCCCACCGCTCATCGCCTTCAGGAACCAGTCCAGCTCCGACTTGGCGTTGTTGTCGGTGTTGTCGCCGGTCGTCATGACGAAGTGCAGGGGCGACGCGGTGACGGGCGCCCCGCGCAGCGCGTTGACCCGCTCCACGAGGGAGACCGCCCCGGCGACCGAGAGGGACTCCTGAGGGCGCCAGGCGCTGGCGGTCTGGGAGCGCAGGTACTCGTAGCGCAGCGGGTGCTGTACGTCGACCAGGTGCAGGTCCGTGAACTGGACGAACGCGGCGAGCGCGGTCCGCCGGCCCTCGCGCCCCGACTTGGCGGACGCGAGGTCGCCGCGGACGACGCGCTGCCAGGCGGGGCCGTCACCGAGGCGCCGGTAGCCCGCGCCGGCCGGGGCGGCGGCGACGGATCCGAGGGTGGTGCCGCGCGTGTAGGGCGCGAGCGGGGCGGCGGGGGCCCGGCGGGAGACGGCGGCCGGGACGGGGCCCGCGGGCGCGGGGCCCGCGGCGGCGCTGCTCGTGCCGGGGCCGAGCGCGTAGCCGATCCCGGCCGTCAGGGAGACGGCTCCGGATGCGGCGAGGAAGGTGCGGCGGTCGAGCGCCGAGGCGATCGAGGCGGCCTTGGCGGCGGTGGCGGATGCAGCGGTGTCGGCGACAGAGCGTATGCGCGGCATGGCGCGGTCTCCCCGAGTGCGAACGCGTCGGCAGTGGTCGCGGGGCGCTCGCCGTGGCAGAACAACCCGCTCGTACTGGATCGTTGACATCGGGGATGACCTGCGCGTTAACGAGGCCGCAACGGGCAGCGCCGATCACGCCACGTGGATCACCGGCCACCCTGCGCGGTCACGTACGCCTCGTGCGCCGTAGAGGAGCCGGTCACTCCGTGTTCACGTTTCGGGGAAGAGGTGGCCCGACGTGGGCCTGTCGCGCCACAGTTCGAGGCCCGCGTCGACGAGTTCGACGCGGGCGAGGCCGGGCACGTCGTCGAGCCGGTGCCAGGCGGCCATGTCGGTGGAGCCGTTCACCTCGTGACGCAGTTCGCCGCCGGTGACGCGGCCCTCGTAGACGAGACGCAGTCCGTGGAAGTCGGCGACGGCGCCCAGTTTGCGCGGGTAGCGGCGCAGGACGGAGTGGACACCGAGCAGAGCGACGGGCTCGACCGCGTAGCCGGTCTCCTCGTCGAGCTCGCGGATCACGGTGTCGTACGGGTCCTCGCCGTGGTCCATGCCGCCTCCCGGCAGCGTCCAGCGTCTGGTGCCGTCGCCGGCCACCCAGCGGGCGAGCAGCACCTGCCCTTCCCGCACGCAGACTGCGTAGGCCGCGACCCTCAGTTCCCTGTGCACACGGTGACGTTATGCGGTCCGCGCCGGGTCGGGGCGGTGAACGTGCGGGTCGGTGACGCGACGGGCGGAACTCCTCGCGGGGTGCGTGTGCCGTTCCCCGCTGCGCTCGTTTCCCCGTATGCGGCGCTTTGTCCGCGATGACGCATGGCGGAAGTACGCCATGACCTGATCACGTCATGGGCAACTCTCCCCAAACAGGCGCCACTTACGTAAAGCTGACCGGTCATCCGGTACCGAATTCCGGACCCTTTCCGACCTTTACGTACAGGGATGCTGATGACCCTCGATCCCCAGCGCGCACCGATATCCGGAGCGAGACGGGCGGCCCGGCTCGCGGCCGCCGCCGGCCTCGTCGCAGCGCTCACCGCCGTCGGGCCGATACCCCTGGCCTCCTCCGCGGCTGCGGACACCACCCCGTCGACCGACGCACCCGTCAAGTCGGCCGGTGACAAGCTCGGTTCGTCCGACGCCCAGCTCCTCGACCAGGCCGAGGCGGCCGGCGAGAAGAACGTGACCATGATGGTCGCGACCGCGCCCGGCGCGACCGAGCAGGTCGCGCACCAGCTCGACGCCGTCAAGGGCGGTTCGGTCGGGCGGACCTACGACAAGCTCGGCTACGTCCGCGCCACCGTGCCGACCGCCAAGGCGGACGCCGCGATCAAGGCGGCCGAGAAGCTCTCCTCCGTGCAAGGCATCGACCTGCGCCACGAGATCGAGCTCGACGACCCGACGCCGGCCGGCGACACCGCCAAGGGCTCGAAGGGCGCCGAAGGCTCCTACGCCGCGCCGGGCAAGAACACCCCGGCGAAGAACCCGTACAACCCGTCCTTCGAGACGGGCGCCGTCGACTTCGTGAAGGACAACCCGAAGGCCGACGGCCGCGGCGTCACGATCGGCATCCTCGACTCCGGTGTGGACCTCGGTCACCCGGCGCTCCAGAAGACCACCACCGGCGAGCGCAAGATCGTCGACTGGGTCACCTCGACCGACCCGATCGTCGACGGCGACGCCACCTGGCGCGCGATGGTCACCTCCGTGACCGGCCCGGCGTTCACCTACGGCGGGCGCACCTTCAAGGCCGCGGCCGGCTCCTACCAGGTCTCGACGTTCAAGGAGTCCGCCACCACCGGCGGCGACGCCAAGGGCGACCTGAACCGCGACGGCGACACCACCGACTCCTGGGCCGTCCTCTACGACGCCAAGGCCGGCACCGTCACCGTCGACCTGAACGACAACGGTGACTTCACCGACGACACCCCGATGAAGCCGTACAAGGACGGCTACCAGATCGGGTACTTCGGCAAGGACGACCCGGCGACCGACGTCGTCGAGCGCATCCCGTTCGTCATGGAGATCCGCAAGGACGTCCCGATGGACCCGTACGGCGGCGACTGGGTCGGCAAGAAGGCCGACTTCGTCAACATCGGCGTCATCGAGTCCGAGCACGGCACGCACGTCGCGGGCATCACCTCCGCCAACGGCCTGTTCGGCGGGAAGATGAGCGGTGCCGCGCCCGGCGCGAAGCTCGTCTCCTCGCGCGCCTGCACCTGGTCCGGCGGCTGCACCAACGTCGCGCTCACCGAGGGCATGATCGACCTCGTCGCCAAGCGCGGCGTCGACATCGTCAACATGTCGATCGGCGGCCTGCCCGCCCTCAACGACGGCAACAACGCGCGCTCGCTGCTCTACAAGCGCCTCATCGACACCTACGGCGTCCAGCTCGTGATCTCCGCGGGCAACTCCGGCCCCGGCGCGAACACCATCGGCGACCCCGGCCTCGCCGACAAGGTCATCTCCGTCGGCGCGTCCATCTCCAAGGAGACCTGGGCCGCCAACTACGGCTCCGGCGTGACGAAGCGCTACGCCATGATGCCGTTCTCGTCGCGCGGCCCGCGTGAGGACGGCGGCTTCACGCCGACCATCACCGCGCCAGGCGCCGCGATCAACACGACGCAGACCTGGCTGCCGGGCTCCCCGGTCGCCGAGGCGGGCTACACCCTGCCGGCCGGCTACTCGATGCTCCAGGGCACCTCGATGGCCTCCCCGCAGGCCGCGGGCGCCTCGGCCCTGCTGCTCTCCGCCGCCAAGCAGAAGCACATCGCGCTCACCCCGGCGAAGCTGCGCACGGCGCTCACCTCGACCGCCAAGCACATCAGCGGCGAGCAGGCGTACGCCGAGGGCTCCGGCCTCATCGACATCGTCGACGCGTGGAAGTCCATCAAGCGCGGCGCGGACGCCCACACCTACACGGTGAAGGCACCGGTCGACACCGCGATCGACTACGCGCTCGAGAACCCGGGCTTCGGCACCGGCATCTACGACCGCGAGGGCGGCCTCAAGGCCGGCCAGAAGAAGACCTACGACGTCACCGTCACGCGCACGTCGGGCCCGGACCGTGCGGTCCGCCACGAGCTGTCCCTCAAGAACAACTCGGGCTCCACGTTCCGCATCCTCGGCGACGACACCGTCTCGCTGCCGCTGAACAAGCCGGTCACCGTCAAGGTGCAGGCCGCGCCGAAGAGCGCCGGTCTGCGCAGCGCCGTCCTGGAGGTGGACGACCCGCGCACCGAGGGCGTCGACCAGCAGATCATGGCGACCGTCGTCGTCGCGACGCCGCTCGCGAAGCCGTCGTACGCCTTCTCGGACTCCGGCTCCGTGCAGCGCAACAGCACGAAGTCGTACTTCCTGACGGTCCCCGAGGGCGCGAAGTCCCTCGAGGTCGCGATGAGCGGTCTGAAGGACAAGAGCCAGACCCGCTTCATCTCGATCCACCCGTACGGCGTCCCGGTCGACGACACGTCGACGCCGAGCTGCTACCCGAACTACAACCCGGCCAACGTCTGCCGCCCCGACCTGCGTTCGTACGCGGACCCGCAGGCCGGTGTCTGGGAGATCGAGGTCGAGGCGCGCCGTACGTCGCCGCAGCTCGACAACCCGTACAAGCTGGACGTCGCCGTGCTCGGCGCGGCCTTCGACCCGGCCGTGCAGACCGTCCCCGAGGCCAAGGTCGGCACCCCGGCCTCCGTCTCCTGGAAGGTGACGAACAAGTTCGCCTCGCTCGACGGCAAGCTGAAGGGCGGCCCGCTCGGCTCGGCCAAGACCGCGCGTCCCTCCCTCAAGGAGGGTGAGACGCAGACCTCCACGGTCGTCGTCCCCGCGGGCGCCGACCGTCTGGACGTCGCCATCGGCGGTGTCTCCGACAACTCCGCCGACCTGGACCTGACGGTCTACGACCAGGGCGGCAACGTGGTCGGCCAGTCCGCCGACGGTGACTCCGAGGAGGCCGTCAGCATCAGCAAGCCGGCCGCCGGCACGTACACGGTCGAGGTCGTGGGCTACTCCGTCCCGTCCGGTTCGACGGAGTACGACTACCGCGACGTGTTCTTCTCCCCGACGCTCGGCCAGGTCAAGGTCGACGAGGCGAAGTCCGTGAAGCTCGGCAACGGCGACTCGACCCAGGTCACCGCCGAGGTCGTCGCCGCGGCGGCCGCGCCGGAGGGCCGCGAGTTCTTCGGCGAGGTGCAGCTCCTGAACGGGCGCGGCACGGTCGCCGGGCTCGGCAGCGTGAAGATCGAGAAGGTCACGCCGTAACGGTGACCCGATGACGGGAGGGGCGGGCGTCCGTACGGGCGCCCGCCCTTCTCCGTCCCGCTCCCATGACGCGTCACACGCCCGGGCCGGGGGCCTTCGCGCACTTCAGGGTGCGGGAGCCGGGCAGCGCGTGGACGACCATGTCGCGCAGGGACGCGCGGTCCCCGGCCTTCGTGGCCCAGTTGTCCGGGTGGTCCTCACCCTTGGGAATGCTGATCAGCGTGCGGTCGCCCGGCTTCAGGCGCGGGTCGACGTCGTGATCCATCCGGAAGGTGACCTTCTGCGGTCCCTCGGCGGGCTTGTAGTAGCGGGTCGCGGTCAGCGTGATCGTGTCGCGCCGCGCGCCGGGCACGGTCTCGACCCGGACGACGGTGCCCTCGACGATGAGCCGCGAGCACGCCACGAAGCCCTCCGGGGTGACGTCCCCGCCCTCCCCGCCGCCCTCGCCCTTCGCGCCGGCCTTGGCGTCGCTCGCGGACTTGTCGCTCGCGGATCCACTCACGCCGGCGCCCCCGTCGACCGCGAGCCACGCGAGCCCGCCCAGCATCCCCGCGGCGCACACCGCGGCGAGCGTCTTGAACGCGACGACGAAGGGCCGGGGACGCCGCCGCATCGGGAACACGGACACGGGAACGCGCGGCTTCACCCGCCCGGACTCCGGAACCGGCCCGGACCCGTGAGCCGACGCGGGCCCGGGAGCCGGCACGAGTTCCGGTGCCGGCTGCGGTTGCGCCCGCGCGGCGAGCGCGTCCCCGATCCCCCGCACCTGCTCCGCGAGCAGCGCCACGTCGGCCACCGCGGCGGCGTGCGCGGCCACCGCCTCCGGGTCGGCCGCGTCCTTCGGGGGCAACGGCTCCTCCGTGAGCGCTTGCATCAGCGCACGGTCCTCGTGCTCCATGTCACACCACCTCCCCTTCGCGCAGCCGCGCCCGCAGCATCCGTACCGCCGTGTGCAGCCTGCTCTTGACCGTGCCCTCCGGGATGCCCAGCTCCTCGGCGATCGCCCGTACCGGGAGATCCGCGTAGAAGCGCAGCACGACGACCTGGCGCTGGGTGTCCGGCAGCTCGTCCAGGCCCTGCGCCACCGCCAGCGACAGGACGCGCGACTCGGCGCCGTCCTGAGCGCGCTGTTCCTGGCGCAGCGAGGCGAGGCGCTCGCCGAGCCGTTCCTGGCGGCGGCGCGCCCGGTGCCAGTCCATCGCCAGGTTCGAGGCGACGACGGCGGCCCACGCCGACACGTCGCGCGGTGCCTCGTCGCCCCGTGCGGCCCGTTCGAGCAGCCGCAGCCGCACCTGCTGCACGCCGTCCTGAAGGTCGCCGTGCGGCACCCCGCCCAGCGACAGGACGGCCCGCACCCGGTCCTCCTGTGCGGCATCCAGCGGATCGGCCGCCTCCGCGCGGCGCGTTCTTCTGCGCAGCAATGCCCCTCCCCTCCCCCTGACTCTCCCGCGTTTCCCCTAGGACGCCGCGACCGCGTGAAACGTTCGCACCGTGAGACAGGGATGAATGTGGCGTCCCGCACCTCGGACAATGGATTGGACAAGGCGGCCGGGGACAGACGCATCATGGAGCGGCACCCCCGCTGTTCTGTTCGTGTACATACGGAGGAAAACCCTGTGAAGGTCGGAATCGTCGGAGCCACCGGTCAGGTCGGCACGGTCGTGCGCAAGATCCTCGTCGAGCGGGACTTCCCGGTCGACGAGCTGCGCCTGTTCGCCTCGGCCCGCTCGGCCGGGACGGTCATCGACGGTGTGACGGTGGAGGACGCCTCGACGGCCGACTACACGGGCCTCGACATCGTCATCTTCTCCGCAGGTGGCAGCACCTCCAAGGCGCTCGCCGAGAAGGTCGCGGCCCAGGGCGCGGTCGTGATCGACAACTCGTCGGCCTGGCGCAAGGACCCCGAGGTCCCGCTGGTCGTCTCCGAGGTCAACCCGCACGCGATCGCGAACCGCCCCAAGGGCATCATCGCCAACCCGAACTGCACGACGATGGCCGCGATGCCGGTCCTGCGTCCGCTGCACGAGGAGGCCGGCCTCGAAGCGCTGGTCGTCGCCACCTACCAGGCGGTCTCCGGTTCCGGCCTCGCGGGCGTCGCCGAGCTGCACGGCCAGGCGCAGAAGGTCGTCGCCGAGGCGGACAAGCTCACGCACGACGGCTCCGCCGTCGAGTTCCCCGAGCCCCAGGTCTACAAGCGCCCCATCGCGTTCAACGTGCTGCCGCTGGCCGGCGCCATCGTCGACGACGGTCTGAACGAGACGGACGAGGAGCAGAAGCTCCGCAACGAGTCCCGCAAGATCCTCGAGATCCCGGGCCTCAAGGTCTCCGGCACCTGCGTGCGCGTGCCGGTCTTCTCGGGGCACTCGCTCCAGATCAACGCCCGCTTCGCCCGTCCGCTCTCGACCGAGCGCGCCACGGAACTCCTGTCCGGCGCCCCCGGCGTCGAGCTCTCCGACATCCCGACGCCGCTCCAGGCCGCGGGCCGGGACGCCTCGTACGTGGGCCGCATCCGCGGTGACGAGACCGTGGAGAACGGTCTGTCGCTGTTCGTCTCGAACGACAACCTCCGCAAGGGCGCCGCGCTGAACGCGGTGCAGATCGCGGAGCTGGTGGCGGCCGAGCTCAAGGGCTGACGCCCGGCCGCTGCGAACGCGCGGCGGTTTCTACCGCGGCCTGCGCACCTCGAACTGGAAGCAGCCGTACTCCAGGGCCCGCACGTGGACGAGCGCCACGTGCGGGTCGTCGAACGCCTCGGCGAACGCCGCGTCGAAGCCGGCCGTCGCGTTCTCGGGGATCTCCAGGAGGCGCCCGCCGACGATGTGCCCCTCGGCGTCGTAGCGGCGCACGGTGCGCAGGGCGCCGGGCCGGTCGAAGGGGTAGCCGCCGGCGCCCGCCGCCGGCCCGCCGCAGTCGTCGGCGTGGATGAAGACCGGGCCCTGCTCGTCGTACGCGCCCGGGTGCGCGCCCGTGGCCTCGCTCCAGCGCCGCAGCGGCGCGTACGAGACGAGCGCGATCCGTTCGCCGGGCTCGACGGAGCGCAGACAGCAGCGCAGCGGGGACCCGACGGCCGCGTCGTCGGTGGCGGTGAACTCGACGCAGGGGCGGCCCGCGTCGTCGGTGTCCCGCAGCTCCTTGAGTGCGGCCGGTGCGATGGGCTGTGCGGTGTACGTGGTCATGTGCTCCAGGCTCGTCCCGCGCGCGCGGGTTGACCGGCGGAAAACGGACATCGCGTTCTCCGCTTCCCTCGTGGAAGGATGACCGGAACGTCACAAACGTAGACCGGATCTAGGAGATGACCGCGTGCCTGGCACCAATCTGACCCGTGAAGAGGCGCAGCAGCGGGCGAAACTGCTCGATGTCGAGTCGTACGAGATCGATCTTGACCTCTCGGGCGCGCAGGAGGGCGGCACCTACCGGTCCGTGACCAGCGTGCGGTTCGAGAGCGCCGAGGCGGGCGCGCACACCTTCATCGACCTGGTCGCCCCGGCGGTCCACGAGGTCGTCCTGAACGGACACTCGCTCGATGTCGCCGCCGTGTTCCGCGACTCGCGGATCGAGCTCAAGCACCTGCAGGCGGGGCCGAACGAACTGCGGGTCGTCGCCGACTGCGCGTACACCAACACGGGTGAGGGTCTGCACCGCTTCGTCGACCCGGTCGACCAGCAGGCCTATCTGTACACGCAGTTCGAGGTGCCGGACGCGCGCCGCGTCTTCGCCTCCTTCGAGCAGCCGGACCTCAAGGCGACCTTCCAGTTCACGGTGAAGGCGCCGACGGGCTGGACGGTCATCTCCAACTCGCCGACCCCGGAGCCGAAGGACGACGTCTGGCGCTTCGAGGCGACGCCGCGCATCTCCACGTACATCACGGCCCTGATCGTCGGCCCGTACCACTCGGTGCACTCCTCGTACGAGGGCGCGGACGGACAGTCCGTGCCGCTCGGCATCTACTGCCGGCCCTCGCTCGCCGAGTTCCTCGACTCGGACGCGATCTTCGAGGTCACGCGGCAGGGCTTCGACTGGTTCCAGGAGAAGTTCGACTACGCGTACCCGTTCGCCAAGTACGACCAGCTCTTCGTGCCGGAGTTCAATGCGGGCGCGATGGAGAACGCGGGCGCGGTCACCATCCGCGACCAGTACGTGTTCCGTTCGAAGGTGACGGACGCGGCGTACGAGGTGCGTGCGGAGACGATCCTGCACGAGCTGGCCCACATGTGGTTCGGCGACCTCGTGACGATGGAGTGGTGGAACGACCTCTGGCTGAACGAGTCGTTCGCCACGTACACGTCCATCGCCTGCCAGGCGTACGCCCCCGGCAGCCGGTGGCCGCACTCGTGGACGACGTTCGCCAACTCCATGAAGACGTGGGCGTACCGGCAGGACCAGCTGCCCTCGACGCACCCGATCATGGCCGAGATCCGCGACCTCGACGACGTCCTCGTCAACTTCGACGGCATCACGTACGCCAAGGGCGCCAGCGTTCTCAAGCAGCTCGTCGCGTACGTCGGCATGGACGAGTTCTTCCAGGGGGTGCAGGCGTACTTCAAGCGCCACGCGTACGGGAACACCCGCCTGTCCGACCTGCTGGGCGCGCTGGAGGAGACCAGCGGGCGCGACCTGACGGCGTGGGCGAAGGCCTGGCTCCAGACGGCCGGAATCAACGTCCTGCGCCCGGAGATCGAGACGGACGCGGACGGCGTCATCACGTCCTTCGCCATCCGTCAGGAGGCGCCCGCGCTCCCCGCCGGCGCCAAGGGCGAGCCGACGCTGCGCCCGCACCGCATCGCGATCGGCCTGTACGACCTGGACACCGCCGGCAAGCTGGTGCGCGTCGACCGCATCGAGCTGGACGTCACCGCCACCGAGCTGACCCAGGTCCCGCAGCTGGCCGGCAAGCGCCGCCCGGCCGTGATCCTCCTCAACGACGACGACCTGTCGTACGCGAAGGTCCGCCTCGACGAGGAGTCGCTCGCGTTCGTCACCGAGCACCTCGGCGACTTCGAGTCGTCCCTGCCGCGCGCCCTGTGCTGGGCGTCGGCCTGGGACATGACGCGCGACGCCGAACTGCCCACCAGCGCCTACCTGGAGCTGGTCCTGTCGGGCATCGGCAAGGAGACGGACATCGGGGTCGTGCAGTCCCTGCACCGCCAGGTCAAGCTGGCCGTCGACCTGTACGCGGCCCCCGTGGGGCGCGACGCGGGGCTGGCCACCTGGACCGAGGCGACGCTGGCGCACCTGCGGGCAGCGGAGGCGGGCAGCGACCACCAGCTGGCGTGGGCCCGCGCCTTCGCGGCGACGGCCCGCACGCCGGAGCAGCTCGACCTGCTCGAGGCGCTCCTGGAGGGCACGCAGACCGTCGAGGGCCTCGCCGTCGACACCGAGCTGCGCTGGGCGTTCGTGGAGCGGCTCGCGGCGGTCGGCCGCTACGACGAGGCGGAGATCGCGTCGGAGTACGAGCGGGACCGGACCGCGGCGGGCGAGCGCCACGCGGCGACGGCCCGCGCGGCGCGCCCCACCGCCGAGGCGAAGGCGGAGGCCTGGGCGTCGGTGGTCGAGTCCGACAAGCTCCCGAACGCGGTCCAGGAAGCGGTCATCGCCGGCTTCGTCCAGACGGACCAGCGCGACCTGCTCGCCCCGTACACGGAGAAGTACTTCGCCGCGGTCAAGGGCGTCTGGGAGTCCCGCTCCCACGAGATGGCCCAGCAGGTGGCGGTCGGCCTCTACCCGGCGATCCAGGTCTCGCAGCCCACCCTGGACGCGACGGACGCCTGGCTCACCACAGCCGAACCGAACGCGGCCCTGCGCCGCCTGGTCTCGGAATCCCGAGCGGGCGTGGAGCGCGCGCTGCGGGCACAGGCGGCTGACGCGTAGTACCCGCGGGCACGGCGCAAGGCGCCCGGCACCGGATTCCTCCGGTGCCGGGCGCCTTCGCGTGTGCGAGCGATCAGCCGTTCAACTCGGCATGACGGGCGCGCAGTTGGTCGCGGCCCGCTTCCGTGAGGGAGCCGTGCAGGCGCATGCGGGCGACGCCGCCGTCCGGGAAGGCGTCGAGGCGTACGTGGGTGGCGACGGCCTGGGCGGGGAGTGTGAAGCGGTGGAGGGTGTCGGGCTGGAGGCGGGTGCGGGGGATGATGTCGAACCATTCACCCGTGTCGCCGTTGCGGCCGCTCAGGGCGATCCAGCCGGCGGAGTTCCCCTTCAGGTACGCCGTGTCGATCTCCACCGCGCGGATCGCGCCCTGCGCGGCGAGGCGGAACCGCACCCAGTCGTTCGTGCCGTGCACCCGGCGCCTGCGGTTCTCCCAGCCGTCGTCCATCTTGCGGGACGTGCCGGGCAGGATGATCTGCGTGGGCGACGAGTAGAACTTGTCCGACGCGTCCTCGTACGTACCGCCGTTGAGGACCGAGATCAGGTCGAACGTGCCGAGCAGGTCGAGCCACTCGGGGTCGGGAACCACCTCGCCGTGCACGCGCAGGCGGGCCACGCCGCCGTCGGGGTGCTGGCAGAGGCGCAGGTGGGTGTAGCGGCGCTCCGAGGTGATCGTGAAGCCGTTCGCCGCGTGGCCGCGTACCGGGGTCGGCGCGATCAGCTCCTCCCACTTCACGTCGGCGGCGAGCAGGTCCTCGGGGCTCGGGGAGCCCTCCACGCACGCCGCCTGGACGCTGATGCGCTGCGGGTAGTTGCCGCGGAAGTGAGCGGTGTCCACGACGATGCCGCGGATCACGCCGGGCGCGCCGAGCCGGACGATCGCCCAGTCGTGGTCCTCGGGCGCGGGGAAGGGGGAATCGGCGGTGCCGCGGCGGCGGCGGGTCTCCCAGCCGTCCATGATCTTGCCCTTGTGCCCGAAGTGCTCCGGGTCGAACACGGCGGGCTCGCGGACGAGGAGGTTCTCGCGCTGGGCGAAGAACTCGTCGTTCGCGGCGACGACTCCCGCACCCAGGCGCCGGTCGGCGAGGTCCACCAGCTCCGCGTAGCTCTCGGTGTCGCCGAAGTGGCGGTAGTCGGCGTACGGGTCGCCGCCGGAGTAGGGGGCGGCGTCGTTGGCGTGGGGATCCTCGGGGGCTTCGAGCGGCGTGGCGTCGGATGTCGTCATACGTCCACTGTCGGACCCGTCGAGCCCTTAGGTCCATCGAAACTTTTCGACATGTACGTTCAGGTGAACTGAATGGTCGGCCCGGGTGTCAGCGCTCCGCCGCGGCGTCCCTCAGGGCGTCCAGCACCCTCGACACCGCCGGCGCCTCCTCCGCGCCCCTGCGCACCGCCGCCACCACGTGCCGGACCGGGCGGTCCTCGCCCAGCGCGCACATCACGACCCCCTCCCTGCCCGCCGCCGCCATGCGCGGGACCAGGGCGATGCCCATCCCCGCCTCGACCATCGCCAGGATCGCCGTCCACCCGGCCGCGCTGTGCGCCTGCTCCGGCACGAATCCGGCGGCCTCGCACGCCGCCCGGGTGATCTCCGACCAGGGCCCCGAGCCGCCGAAGATCCAGTGCTCGCCGGCCAGCTCGGCCAGGCGCGGGCCCGCCGCTCCCGCCAGCGGGTGCCCGGCCGGCAGGGCCACGTCGAGCGGGTCGGCGAGCAGCGGCACCCGGGTGAACTTGGGGTCGCGCGCGGTGGGGGCGTGCGCGGCGAGCGACAGGGCCAGGTCCACGTCACCGGCCGAGAGCAGCTCGTACGCCTGCGCCGCCTCCGCCTCGCGCACCCGGACCGCGATCCCGGGGTGGGCGGTGCGCAGGGCGCGCACGGCGGGAACCACCAGGGCCGGCACGGCGGTGGAGAACGCGGCGACCCGCACCTCCCCGGACTCGCCCTGCAGATACGCGTCCAACTCCGCGTCGGCTCGCTCCAGTTGGGCGAACACGGCTTCGGCGTGCCGCAGGACGAGGTGGGCGGCGTCGGTGAGGCGTACGCGCCGCCCGTGCGCCTCCAGGAGCGGCACGCCGAGCTGTCTGGCCAGGTTGGTGAGCTGCTGCGACACGGCCGACGGGGTCATGAGCAGCGCCTGCGCCGTGGCCGTGACGGTTCCCCGGTCCCGCAGGGCCCGCAGGATCGCGAGCTTCTTGATGTCCCAGTCGGTGGCGCGCATGGGGTCAACGTATCCGGGACCCGCTCCGGGTCGCGGAGCCGAGGGCCACCCCCGCCAGGATCAGCGCCATGCACGCGATCTGCAGCCCGCCCATGGCCTCGCCGAGGACCGCGTACGAGAGCAGGGCCACGCACACCGGCTGGAGGTAGTAGACGACGCCGGCGCGGGCCGCGCCGATCTGGGCGATCGCCTTGTTCCAGGCGAAGAACGCGACGGCGGACGACACCACTCCCACGTACAGGAGGGGCGAGACGGTCGCCGCCGTCGGCTCGAAGCCGCCCTGGACGGCGAGGCTGACGAGGAACACCGGCAGCAGCAGCAGCGCGCCGAGCACGAACGTCGCGAAGAGGAACGCGGGCCCGCCGATCCGAGCCGGCCTGCGCCGCAGCAGCGCGCTGTACGAGCCGAAGCAGACCGCCGCCGCGACCACCCACAGGTCGCCCGCCGTGAAGTCCGGCCCCAGGGAGCCCTTGCTGACCAGGAGCAGCACACCCACGCACGCCACCACCGTGCCCGTCACCCGGCGGGCCCCGAGCCGCGCGCCGCCGAGGCGTTCGTACACCGCCATCAGGACCGGCGACGCGGCCATGATCATGCCCATGTTCCCGGCGGACGTCGTCATCGCCGCCTGGTTGACGAGCGTGTTGTAGACGGTCACACCGAGCAGCGCGGCGAGCAGCAGGAAGCGCAGGTGGGCGCGGAGAAGGGCCCGCTGCCGCCAGGCGGAACGCGCCGCGAACGGCGCCACCGCGGCGATCGCGATGATCCAGCGCCAGAACGCGTGCTGGATCGGGGGCACGCTGTCGTGCAGCGCTCGGGAGGTGACGAAGCTGCCCGACCAGACGACCGTGGCGAGTACCGCGAGCGCGAGGCCGGTGCCGAGCCCGCTGCCTGCGCGGCGCCCTCCCGCTCCCGCGTCTCCCGCGTCGCCTGCTGCGGCCCGGTCGGCGCCGGTGGTCGTCCGGTCCAGGACTGCCATCTCGTATCCCCCTGAGCGCTGGTCTCTCTACGACCCGACTACCGTCGCAGCCCCCCACCCGTCAAGTCCATCGAAACTTTCTGTCCCTTCTCTTCAGATGAACTGAAAGGTCGGGGCTGCTGCGGAGCGGGGGATTCGCCTGCACGCCGGGGCGGGCGCTGGCCCAGCAGCGTCGCGCCGAACGCCAGCGCCATGCCCACCAGCTGCACCGGCGTCAGCGCCTGCCCGAGCGCCGCCCAGCCGATCACCGCCGCCGTCAGCGGCGAGAGCGGTCCGAGGAACGTGACCTGCGTCGCGGTCAGGCGGCCGATGCCGCGGAACCACAGCCAGTACGCGACCGCCGTGTTGGCGAGCGCCAGGTACGCGTAGCCCGCGACGGCCCGGCCGTCCAGCGCCGGGGGCGCGCCTTCGACGAGGAAGGCTAGCGGGGCGATGAGGAGGCCGCCGGCCGTGAGCTGCCAGCCGGTGAGCGCCAGGGGGCCGACCCCTTCCGGGCGGCCCCACCGCTTGGTGAGGACCGTTCCCGTCGACATCGACGCCGTGGAGGCCAGCGCCGCCAGCGCGCCGACCGGGTCGAGCGCGCCCGCCGCCCTGAGGACGACGAGGCTGACTCCGAGCGCGGCCGCGATGCCGGTCAAGAGCGTGCGCCGCGTGGGGCGTTCACCGAGCAGGAGCGTGGCGAGGCCCGCGACGAAGAGGGGGCCGATCGAGCCGACCACCGCCGCCATGCCGCCAGGGAGGCGGTACGCGGAGAGGAAGAGGAGAGGGAAGAACGCGCCGATGTTCAGCGCGCCGAGGACCAGGGACTTCCACCACCAGGCGCCGCGCGGCAGCGTGCGCGCCAGGGCCAGCAGAACCAGGCCCGCGGGCAGGGCCCGCATCAGTCCGGTGAACAGCGGACGGTCGGCCGGCAGGAACTCCGTGGTGACCGCATAGGTCGAGCCCCAGGACATCGGTGCCAGCGCGGTCAGCGCGATCACGGCGCCGTTGCGCCTGTTCGCCTTCACGACGCTGTGCTGGTTCGTCTTCATCGGGCGCCCCCCGCGGTGAAATGAGCTGGAGAAGTAGCTTCGTGGAAAGTAGCTTAGTCGTAAGCTACTTTCCGTCAAGTCACTTCCATCAAAGTTACTTTCTTCCGAGTTACTTTCTTGCGACCGGCCGAATCCGGGCCGCATACTCGCCCCATGAGCAGCAGCAAGGACGCCGTCGACGCGATCATCGACCAGTGGGCCGAGGTCAGGCCCGACCTCGACACCACGGCGATGGAGGTCTTCGGCCGCGTCTACCGGATCTCGCGCGCGATGGGCGACCGCATCGACAAGACGTACGCGCGCTACGGCATCGCGCGGGGCGAGTTCGACGCCCTCGCCACGCTGCGGCGCTCCGGCGACCCGTTCACGCTCTCGCCGCGCCAGCTGTCGGCGACGCTGATGCTGACGACCGGCGGCATGACCGGGCGGCTCGACAAGCTGGAGCGGCGCGGGCTGCTGCGCCGCTCGCCCGACCCGCACGACCGCCGCGGCCTCCAGGTGACACTCACCGACGAGGGCCGGGCACTGGTCGACGAGGCGGTCGGCGCCGGGCTCGCCGTGCAGAGCGAGGCGCTCGCCTCGCTCGACAAGGAGCAGGCCGGCCAACTCGCCGACCTGCTCCGTCAGTTGATGGCGGGCACGCAGCCCGCCTGACACCGGACCGAACCGTCGAGCCCCCGGCCCGGCCGCCTACGCCCGGAACGCGTACGAGTCGATGCTGTCCGGGACACCCACGCAGACGACGCCCCCGCCCGCCGGCTCGTCGTCCGACGCCCAGGCGACGTACCCGTCGGGGCGCACCAGGAGTGACGTGCGGCGGTCACCGGCCCAGTGCGCGACGGCGTAACGGTCGCCGCCCTCGCCGTCGACGCCCTCGGGGACGATCAGGACGAACGTGCCCTGGCGCAGGACCTCGTAGAGCCGGCCCTCTTTGAGGGCGACATCGGGGACGCGGGTGCCGACGAGGCGGTGCGCGCCGCGGGGGGCCGGGTAGGCGACACCGATGCCGGTGAGCCGGCCGACCATCCGGGTGCGTGCGGGGCGGACGCGGCCGAGGAACGCGGTGAGGGCGGCGCGCGCCGCGAGGGTCCAGGGCCGGTTGGCCATGGCGAGCCTGACGATGCCGCCGCTGCTGCGCAGGACGGCCTTCCCGACGGGGTGACGCTCGGCCTCATAGGTGTCCAACAGGGCTTCTCCCGCACGGCCGTCGACCACTGCGGCGAGCTTCCAGCCGAGGTTGGCGGCGTCCTGGAGTCCGGTGTTCATGCCCTGGCCGCCGGCCGGGGTGTGGACGTGCGCGGCGTCGCCGGCGAGCAGGACGCGGCCGACGCGGTAGGCGGGCGCCTGGCGCTCGTCACTGTGGAAGCGGGACATCCAGCGGGCCTCGTGCATCCCGTAGTCGCGGCCGAGGGCGCGGCGGGTGACCTCCTTGATCTCGTCGAGGTCGAGGGGCGCGGACTCGGGGACGTCACGCGCGCGGTTCCAGCCGATGACGCGGTGGTAGCCGTCGCCGAAGGGCGCGATGAAGGCGAAGGCGTCACCGACGGCGTTGACGGTGAGGACGTTCGCGGGCTCCTCGGCGAGCTTCACGTCGGCGAGGACGACGGAACGGATGACGGACTTGCCGGGGAAGGGGAGCCCGACGCTCTCGCGCACGGCGCTGCGCATGCCGTCTGCGCCGACGACGTACGCGGCCCGCATCGTCGTCGGCCCGCCGTCCCCCGTGCGGACCCGGAGGGTCACCCCGTCCGCGTCCTGGGTGAGGCCGGTGACCTCGGTCTCGTACGAGAACGTCACGCCCGCGTCGATGGCGCGCCGCTGGAGGGCGGCCTCGACCTCGTACTGCGGCAGGACCAGGAGGTGCCGGTAGCGGGAGGGGAGGTCGCTCAGGTCGACGGCGAGGCGGCCGAAGAGGCTCAGCCGGTCGAGAGCCTGGCCCTTGGCCTCGATGCCGTCGGCGAGGCCGCGGGCGTCGAGCTGCTCCAGGGTGCGGGCGTGCAGGACGAAGGCCCGGGAGAGGTTGCTGATCTTGTGGGGGCGCTTCTCGACGACGGTGACGGAGACACCCGCGGCGGCGAGGTCGCCGGCGAGGAGCAGGCCGGTGGGGCCGGAGCCGACGACGATCACGGTGCGAGGAGTGGTGCCGTTCATGGTGGCCTCCTGGTGCCTGCGAGCTCAGGTCGGGTGTACCCGGGCGCCTATTGCCAACACTTGTTGGTCAACGCTTGTTGGCAATTCTGGACCCGCCGCTCTGGACTGTCAACAGCTGTTGGCCTACGTTTGTTGGCATGACAGGAACCACCCAGCCGGCACGCCGCTCCGACGCCACCCGCACCGCGATCCTCGCGGCGGCCCGCGAACGCTTCGCCGCCGACGGGTACGAGCGGGCCACGATCCGCGCCATCGCCAAGGACGCGGCGATCGACCCGTCGATGGTGATGCGCTACTACGGCAACAAGGAGGGGCTCTTCGCCGCGGCGATCGACCTGGACCTGCGGCTGCCCGACCCCGAGGAGATCGCGGTCGACGACATGGGCCGGACCCTCGTGCGGCACTTCCTCGACCTGTGGGAGGAGAACGAGGTGCTCACCGCACTGCTGCGCGTGGGCGTCACCAACGCCGCGGGTGCCGAGCGGATGCGGGACGTCTTCAAGAGGCAGACGCTGCCGCTCGCCCTGCGCGTCTGCCCCGACCCCGCCGAGGCCCCGGTGCGGGCCGCGCTCTGCGCGTCACAGGTCCTCGGTCTCGCGCTCACCCGCTACGTGCTGCGCTTCGGCCCCGCCGTGGGGCTCGGCCGCGACGAGACGGTGGCGTGGCTGGCGCCGACCCTCCAGCGCTATCTGACGGCCGAGCGGCCGTAGAACGTCCCGGCCGAACGCACGCAGAACGCCCGCGGAACACCCCGGGGAAACCCGTGAAAAACCCCGGGGAACGCGCCGAGGGCGCCCTCGGTGCGTGGTGCACACGAGGACGCCCTCGGCGAAGACGTTACGGAGAGGTGCGGCGGTCAGCCCTGCTTCTGCGGCTTGCGGGACTTGTCACCGACGATCACGAGGCCGGCGATCACCAGGAACAGCACGATCGGCGCAACGACATAGAGGCCGAGGGTCTCGATGACGGTGAGGCCCTTACCGGGGTCGTCGCCGTCGTCGCGCGTCAGCGCGAGCGCGGGGGACGACATGAGCAGCATCATCAGCGTCGTACCGGCAGCCAGGGCGCCGGCGCGCAGGGCGTTCTTCTTGTCCACGGTGCAAACGTAGCGAACACCTAAACGGGCCGCGCGCCCGGGGGTGCCGTACGGGGCAGCCCGGACCGCAGGACCCCGATCAGCGCGTGCGCCCTCGGCGAGGCCGTGAGCTCCTCGAAGGTGACCGGACGGCCGGTGGGGTCGGCGATCGGGAGCCGCCAGTTCGGGTACTCGTCCCAGGTCCCCGGCAGGTTCTGCGGGCGCCGGTCGCCGACCGCGTCGGGCAGCCAGACGCCGACCATGCGGGCCGGGGTGAGCAGCAGGAAGCGGTGGACGGCGCGGATCTCCTCCTCCTCGCTCGGCCCCTGTCCCCCGCCGCCGGGCAGCAGTCCGAGGCGCGCGAACAGGGCGGTCCACTCGGCGACTTCCGCCGCGGCCTGCGCCTGCTCCCGCGCGAGCGGCCGCCCGAGGAGGCCGAGGCTGTCGCGCAGCCGCACATGGTCGCCGGTCAGCCGGGCCGCGGTGGAGGGCAGGTCGTGGGTGGTGGCGGTGGCCACGCAGTCCGTCCGCCACCGCTCCGGCGGCACCGGGCGGCCCGTGCCGTCCCAGTCGCGCTCGAACCACAGCACGGACGTGCCGAGCACGCCGCGCGCCTGCAGTGCCTCCCGGACGCCGGGCTCGACCGTGCCGAGGTCCTCCCCTATCACCAGGGCGTCGGCGCGGTCGGCCTCCAGGGCGAGTACGGCGAGCATCGCCTCCGCGTCGTAGCGGACGTACGCGCCCTCGGTCGGCGGCTGCCCGGCCGGCACCCACCACAGCCGGAACAGGCCCATGACGTGGTCGATGCGGACCGCCCCCGCGTGGGCGAGCAGGCCGCGCAGGACCGCGCGGTACGGGGCGTAGCCGACGGCGGCGAGCCGGTCGGGGCGCCAGGGCGGCAGACCCCAGTCCTGGCCGCGGGAGTTGAAGGCGTCCGGGGGCGCGCCGACGGACATGCCCGCGGCGAAGACGTGCTGCTGGGCCCAGGCGTCGGCGCCTTCCGGGTGCACGCCCACCGCCAGGTCGTGGACGAGTCCGACGGGCATGCCCGCGTCGCGCGCGGAGCGCTGGGCGGTGGCCAGTTGGCCGTCGGTGAGCCAGGCGAGGTGGCTGTGGAAGTCGACGCGGTCCGACAACTCGGCGCGGGCTGCGGCGGTTTCGCGCGATCCGGGATCGCGCAGCGGCTCGGGCCAGGTGTGCCAGTCGGGACCGTGCCGCTCGGCGAGCGCGCACCAGGTGGCGTGGTGGTCCAGGTCCGCGCCCTGCTCGGCGAGGAAGTCCCAGTAGGCGGCCCGGCGGCCGGGGCTGAGCGGGACGCGCACGACGTGCTCGAGGGCGCGGCGCTTGAGGTCCCACACGGCGTCGCGGTCGATCAGGACGCCTTCGTGCAGGACGCCGTCGCGCAGCCGGGCGGCCTCCGCGAGCAGCGCGCCCACGCGGTCGCGGTCGGCATCGGGCAGATACGCGAACTCGGGGATGTCCTCGACGCGCAGGTGTACCGGGTCGGGGAAGCGGCGCGACGACGGCCGGTACGGGGAGGGGTCCGAGGGCCCTTCTCCTCGGGGCACGGCCGCGTGCAGCGGGTTGACCTGCACGAACCCGGCACCGGCGGTGCGGCCCGCCCAGGCCGCGAGGTCGGCCAGGTCACCGAGGTCGCCCATGCCCCAGGACTTCGCCGACAGGAGGGAGTAGAGCTGCACGAGGAGCCCGTAGGCGCGCTCGCCCGGGGTGCGCACGCGCGGCGGGGCGACGATCAGATGGGCGTCGGCCGCGGCGCCGTCGGGTGCGGTGGCGTGCAGCCGGTGGACGCCGAGGGGAGCGGACCTGGACGGCCGCCAGCCGTCGATGCGTTCACCCTGTTCGGTGACCAGCTGGAGCGTCACGCCTTCGGGCAGTTCCCGCGCCCAGTCCGGGGTGGGTTCACCGGCCCACAGGACGACCGTCGGGGGCAGCAGCCGCGCCGCGGTCTCCGCCTCGCGCGCGGCCAGCGCGTCCCGTACGGCCTCCGGGGTGCGCGCGTCGACGCCGAGAGCGGCGAGGACGGCGACGAGCGCGGCGTCCGGGGCCTCGACCGTGCGGCCGGGGGACGGCGAGTAGGACGGGGCGATCCCGTGCAGCGCGGCGAGCCGGGCCAGCGTCACCTAGGGCCTTCCGTTCGGATCGGGCTGGATCAGGGAGCGGGGTCTGGTGCGTGCAGCTGCGAGACGGAGGAAGGAGGCGGGGCGATGGGGGCCCCTGCTCGAGCGGAGCCGAGAGCTCGGGGGAATCGGCGACTGACGACAACACCGCGGAGGGGCGTGCCGGGCCGCGCGAGCCCGGCGTGATCTGGACGCAAGGCCCTAGATCCCCGGGGCGTCCAGGCCCGCGACCGGACCCGAGGGGGTCGGCTCGCTCGTGAGGGGCGCTACGTCGATGAGGGCGGGCTCGCTGGTCAGCGGCTCGGCGTCGGCGAGGGGCGGTTCGCTGGTGAGGGGCAGCTCGGCGCCGAACGCGAACTCGTCCGGCAGCGGCAGGGAGGGGGCGGGCAGGATGACGTCCGCCTGTTTGGACAGGGCCGAGAGCAGAAGGTGCGCTGATGCGGCCATGGTGGCCTCCTTTTCGCGGTTCTTCGCGGGTCTTGTCGTCGATCTTTTCGTGAGGGACGGTCTCGGCAGCTCTACCCAGCGAGCGCGGCCGCAGACATGAACGGACCGACAACGTGTTACTGGTCACATTCTGTTCCATGGGCGGGACTCGGCCGGTGAGCGGCGCGAATCACCCCTTCCCACCACTCCCGGCCGGGCAATTGCGGCACAACGGCCACTCCCGTTGACACTCCGACCCGGTCAGTGGTGGGCTCGGTTGCCATCCTGGGACGCCCATGACCGGTCCCCACCGAGCCGAGACCAACGAGGAGTGAGCCGTGCAGCTCCGGCGCCACAGGAAGGGGGCGGCGGCGGTCGCTGCCGCCGTCATCGCCAGTGCGCTCGGGGGAGCCTCCGGAGCGGCGGCGGTCCCTCCCGCTCACCCGCTCTCCACGGGCGACCGGGACAGCGAGACGGGGACGCCCGCGGTGTGGCCCCGGCCGCAGTCGCTGCGTACCGCCTCCGGCTCGGAGTCGGTGACCGTGACCGACGAGGTCGTCCTCGTCACCGGCCCGGGTGCCGACCGGTACGCGGTGGACGCGCTGCGCACCGTGCTGCGCGGGGCGGGAGCCCGGCACATCACCGAGGTCGACGACGAGAGCTCCCTGCCCACGACTCCCGCGCTCGTGGTCCGGATCGGCTCCGTGGCGGCCTCGACCGCGGCCGGTGACGGCTGGCGAGCGGCCGGCGCGCGCCCGGGCCGGGGACAGGGCCTGGAGACGGCGCTCGGCGCCCTCGGGGCGTCGGCCCGCAAGGACCTGCCGTCCGGCGGGTACCGACTCGCCGTCGGGCGGACCGACGGCCGGGACACCGTCGCCATGGAAGGCGTCGGCGACGACGGCCTGTTCCACGCCGCGCAGACGTTCCGGCAGCTGGTGAGCGGGCGCAAGGTCGCCGGGGTCGTCGTGCGCGACTGGCCGGGGACGGCCGTGCGCGGCATGACGGAGGGGTTCTACGGGACCCCGTGGACCCGTGAACAGCGGCTCGACCAGCTGGACTTCATGGGGCGCACCAAGCAGAACCGCTACCTGTACGCGCCGGGCGACGACCTGTACCGGCAGGCACGCTGGCGCGAGCCGTATCCGGCGGCCCAGCGCGCGGACTTCCGGGCGCTCGCCGAGCGGGCGCGCGCCAACCACGTGACGCTGAGCTGGGCCGTGGCGCCCGGGCAGGCGATGTGCATGTCGTCGGACGACGACGTCAGGGCCCTGAACCGCAAGCTGGACGCCATGTGGGCGCTCGGTGTGCGGGCGTTCCAGCTGCAGTTCCAGGACGTGTCGTACAGCGAGTGGCACTGCGAGGCGGACGCGAGGACGTTCGGTTCGGGGCCGCAGGCGGCGGCACGGGCGCAGGCGCGCGTGGCGAACGCGGTGGCACGGCACCTCGCCGCGCGGCACCCGGGTGCGGGGCCGCTGTCACTGATGCCGACCGAGTTCTACCAGGACGGGTCCACGGAGTACCGCGGCGCGCTCGCGAGCGGGCTCGACGACTCCGTCGAGGTGGCGTGGACGGGTGTCGGCGTGGTCCCGCGCACCATCACCGGGCGTGAACTGGCGGGCGCGCGGGCCGCGTTCGGCTCCGCACACGACCTCGTCACGATGGACAACTACCCGGTCAACGACTACGCGCAGGACCGCATCTTCCTCGGGCCCTACACGGGCCGTGAGCCCGCCGTGGCGACGGGTTCGGCGGCACTGCTCGCCAACGCGATGGAGCAGCCGGCGGCCTCCCGCATCCCGCTGTTCACGACGGCGGACTACGCGTGGAACCCGCGCGACTACCGCCCTCAGGAGTCCTGGAAGGCCGCGATCGACGACCTGGCGGGCGGTGACGCGCCCACCCGTGAGGCGCTCGGCGCGCTGGCGGGCAACGACGCGTCGTCCGTGCTCGGCGAGGACGAGTCCGCATATCTGAAGCCGGTCGTCTCCCGCTTCTGGGACTCGCGTACGACGCTGGTCACCGACCGGGCGCGGTACGAGGCGGCGGCGAAGAAGCTGCGGGACGCGTTCACCGTGATGCGGCGGACGCCGGAGCGGCTCAGGTCGACGCCGGTGGACGCCGAAGTGCGTCCCTGGAGCGACCGGTTGGCGCGCTACGGAGAGGCCGGGGAGACGGCCGTCGACATGCTCGACGCGCAGGCCCGCGGCGACGGGGCGGCGGCGTGGCGGGCGGCGCGGCTCCTGGAGCGTCGGCGCGCCGCTCTGAAGTCCCCTCAGGTCACCGTCGGCAAGGGCGTGCTGGACCCGTTCCTCGACCGGGCGCAGAAGGCGTACGCGGAATGGGCGGGGACCGGTCGCGCCGACGCGACGCGCGACGGTGAGGCGAAGCTGCCGCGGGCGCGGCGGCTCACTGCGGTGACGGTCCTGGCCGACCCCGGCACGCGGGGCACCGTGCAGGTCCATGAGCCGGGCGAGGGCTGGAGGTCCGTGGGCACGCTCACGGACAGCGGGTTCACCGAGCGCAGGCCGAAGGACGTACGGGCGGACGCGATCCGCGTGACCGGCGCCGCGAAGGGCGCCGTGCGCCACGTCGTCCCCTGGTACGCGGACTCCCCCGACGCCTCGTTCGAGCTGGCCCGCACGGAGCTGGACGCGGAGATCGGCGGCGGCGCACGGCGGGTCACGGCACGCCTGACGTCGCAGCGGCCGGGCTCCGTGGAGGGGCGCCTTCACGCGAAGGGCCCGCACGGCATCAAGGTGGCGCTGCCGGACCGGGCGACGCTCCCGCGCGGCACGCAGGTGAGCGCCCCGGTCGACATCACCGTCCCGGAGGGCACCCCGGCGGGCACGTACGACGTGCCGGTCAGCTTCGCCGGCACGACGCGCACGGTGTCGGTGCGGGCGTATCCCCGCACGGCGGGTCCTGACCTGGTCCGCGAGGGCAGGCCCTCGTCCTCGGGTGACGAGACCTCGGACTTCCCGGCGGCCGCCGCCGGCGACGGCGATCCGCAGACCCGGTGGTCGTCCCCCGCCGAGGACGGCGCCTGGTGGCAGGTCGAACTGGCGAAGCCGGTGCGGCTGGGCCAGGTCGTGCTGACCTGGCAGGACGCGTACGCGAAGGGCTACCGGATCCAGACGTCCGCCGACGGGAAGTCCTGGCGCACGGCCGCGACCGTGAAGGACGGCCACGGAGGCCGCGAGTCGGTCCGCATGGACGCCCGCGACACCCGCTTCGTGCGCGTACAGGGCGACAAGCGGGCCACGCGGTACGGCTATTCGCTGTGGTCGGTGGAGGCGTACGCGGTCGCGGAGTGACCTGAGCGGAACTTCAGTTCTCACTTCTGATCCGATCTCAAACTGCTCGCCCGCCACTATGTACTCAGTACATATACCGAGTACATACTGACGGCATGAGCACCCGTCACGTCCTTCTCGGGCTGCTGGCTGGGGGTCCGAGCCATGGCTACGACCTCAAGCGGCGCTACGACGATCGCTTCCCGCAGGCCCGGCCGCTGGCCTACGCGCAGGTCTACACGACCCTGCAACGCCTGGTGCGCGACGGCCTCGCCGACGTCGAGGGCACCGAATCCGACGGCGGCCCCGAACGCACGCTGTACCGGTCCACGGCCGAAGGAGCGAGTGAACTCGTGCGGTGGGCAGGGGAGATCACGCCGCCCGCCCCCTTCGTGACCAACGAGATCTTCGCCAAGGTCGTCGTGTCGATCCTGGTCGGCGACGCCGTGGACCCGGCCGCCGTACTGCGGGAGCAGCGGGCCGCCCACATGGCGCGGATGCGTGAGCTCACCGCCGTCAAGACCGGCCCCGGCGCCGATCTCACCACTGTCCTCTCCGCCGACTACGCCCTCGCCCACCTCGACGCCGACCTGCGCTGGATGAACACCACCGCGGCCCGGCTCTCCACCCTGACCGCGGAGGTCACCGCAGCATGAGCACGCAAGCACGCGAAGTCCCGGCCGGAGCGCCCCTGCTGGCCGCCCGGAGCCTGGTGAAGTCGTACGGCAGGACCGAGGCGCTGCGCGGCGCCGCGCTCGACCTGTACGCGGGCGAGATCCTCGCCGTCTCGGGGGCCAGCGGCAGCGGCAAGTCGACGCTGCTGCACTGCCTGTCCGGGATCGTGCGGCCGGACGCGGGATCGGTGTCGTACGGACACGAGCAGCTCGACCGGCTCGCGGAGGAGCGGCTGAGCGAACTGCGGCGCACCGACTTCGGCGTGGTCTTCCAGTTCGGCCAGCTCATCCCGGAACTGCCGGTGATCGACAACGTGGCGCTGCCACTGCTGCTCGCGGGCGTCTCCCGCGCGGAGGCCCACGCCCGGGCAGACGCCTGGCTCGAACGGTTCGGCGTGCGCGGACAGCGCGAGCTGCGCCCCGGCGAGATGAGCGGCGGACAGGTCCAACGAGCCGCTCTGGCCCGCGCGTTGGTCACCGGCCCGCGCATCGTCTTCGCCGACGAGCCGACCGGGGCACTCGACTCCCTGGGCGGCGAACAGGTCATGACGGCGCTCGCACACGCCGCCCGTGAGACCCACACCGCAGTCGTCCTCATCACCCATGACGCGCAGGTCGCCGCGTACGCCGACCGCGAGGTGCGGCTGCACGACGGCACGGTCCAGGAGAGCCCGGTGCTCCCCCAGGCGGTGTCCCATGACCACTGACGTCGCGGCCCGCGCCACCGCGCGGCCCTCCGTCCGCACCGACACCCGGCTCGCCTGGACGCTGGCCGCCGGCTCCGACCGCCGCGAGCGGTGGCGGTTGGCGCTCACCGCGTTCGGCGCAGCCCTCGCCACGGTGTTCTGCCTCGGCGCCGCAGCCCTCGCCGCTCTCACCGGCCACCAGGTGTCCGCCCCGTACGGGAACGGTCTGCTCGACGAACCGGGCACGCGGCAGGGCGTGGTCGTCGCACTGCTGCTGCTCCTGGTGCCCGTGACCGGGCTGCTCGGGCAGTGCGCCCGCGTCGGCGCGGTGCACCGGGACCGCAGGCTCGCCGCGCTGCGGCTCGCCGGGGCCGGGCCACGCCAGGTGCGGCGGATCGCGGCGCTGGAGTCGGGGCTCGCGTGCCTCGCCGGTTCCGTCCTCGCGCTGATCGCGTTCGGGGCGATGCTCGCCACGACGGGGTATCCCGTGCCGCTCGCCTGGGCCGGTTTCGTGGCCCTGGCCCTCGCTGTGCCGGCCGCGGGCGCGGGGGTGAGCGTGTTCGCGCTGCGCCACGTGGTGGCGTCGCCGCTCGGTCAGGTGCGCCGGGTCACGGCCGACCACGGGCCCGGCGTCCTCGTCGGCCTGATCGTGCCGGTGCTGCTCGTCGTCGCCGGCTCGGCGCTGCTCGCCCTGCGCGGCACCCGCGACATCGCGGCCGCACCCCTGCTGGTGTGCGCGGTGGTCGTCGTGACCGGGGCGGGTTCGGTGTGGGTGGCCGGGGCCTCGTCCCGTCTGATCGGCGCGCGCCTCGCGGGCCGCGCCACCCGTCCCGCCGTGCTCGTCGCGGCGCACCGGCTCCGCCAGGACGCGTGGGCAGCCGCCCGCACGCACGCGGCCCTGCTCCTCGTCACCGTCGTGGGCGTCGCGTTCGTCGGGGTCCGGGAGGTCCTGCTCGACACACTGCACCGCTCGCAGCGCGAGGGCCACCTGGGCATGGACATCGGCTACTACACCTTCGGCATCGACCTCGTCGGCGCCGCCGTCCTCGTCGCTCTCGCGATCAGTCTCTTCAGCCTCGCCGTGGGCACCGCCGAGTCGGTGGCGACCCGTCGCCGCACCCTCGCCGCCCAGGCCGCGTCCGGAGTCCCGCACCGGGTTCTGGCCCGCACACTGCTCCTGGAGACCGCGCTGCCGCTGGCACCGGCCGTCGCCCTCGCGACACTCGGCGGCACGGCCGTCCATCTCGCGTACGCCTCCGCCGTCGGCGCGGCGGCTCCGGTGGTCATGCCGCTCCTGGTCCCGCCCGCGGTCTACGCCGCCTGCCTCGCGGCCACCGCCACCTCACTGCCGCTGCTGCGACGCGCGGTCCACCCTTCGGAGCTGCGGGCGGGCTGACGCGCTCCCCCGCGGGGCAGGCACCGTGCCGGGAAAAGAGGGAGGGGCGCCGCCCGGAACCGTGGTTCCTGGCGGCGCCCCTCCTGGCGTACGGCCCGGCCGTCGCCGCGACTACTTCGACAGGTTCGGCGGCGTGATCGGGGAGGCCGCCAGGGACTGCGGGGACGTGGTCGACGCGTAGGCGGACGGCGCCGAGATGCCGGCCGTCGGGTCGGCGGCGGCCTCCTCGGCGGCCTGCAGGGGCAGTCGGCCCACGATGCGGATCCCGGCCTCGTCGAAGGCCAGCTTGATGCGCCAGCGCAGTTCGCGCTGCACGGTGAGGGCCTTGCCGGGCATGGTCTTCGCCGAGACGCCCACGACCATCGAGTCGAGGAGCACGCTGTCGAGGCCGAGGACCTCGACCGGGCCCCACAGCATCTCGTTCCAGGGCTCGTCCTTGCTCATGGCGACGCCGACCTCGGTCAGGGTCTCCTTGACCTTGACCAGGTCCTCGTCCGAGCGCACGGTGACGTCGACGCTCGCGGTGGCCCAGCCCTGCGACAGGTTGCCGATGCGCTTGACCTCGCCGTTGCGGACGTACCAGATCTCGCCGTCGGCGCCGCGCAGCTTGGTGACGCGCAGGCCGACCTCGACCACCTCGCCCGAGGCGACGCCCGCGTCGATGCTGTCCCCGACGCCGTACTGGTCCTCCAGGATCATGAAGACGCCGGACAGGAAGTCCGTGACGAGGTTGCGGGCACCGAAGCCGATCGCGACGCCCGCGACGCCCGCCGAGGCGAGCAGCGGGGCCAGATTGATCTGGAACGTGCCGAGGATCATCAGGGCGGCTGTGCCGAGAATCACGAAGGACGCGACCGAGCGCAGCACGCTGCCGATGGCGTGCGAGCGCTGCCGGCGGCGTTCCACGTTGACCAGCAGGCCTCCGAGCGCCGTGCCGTCGACGGCCTGCGCCGTGCGGTTCATGCGCTCGATGAGCTTGGTGATGGCGCGCCGGATGGCCACTCTCAGGACCGCGGCGATGACGACGATGAGCAGGATGCGCAGGCCGATACCCAGCCAGGTGGACCAGTTCTGCTCGACCCAGCTGGCGGCGTTGGTGGCCTGCTCCTGGGCGTCCTTGAAAGTGGTCGGGTCCGAGGATGGGTCGGACACCGACCGGACGGACAAGATCACGGCTGAAACCTCCAGGCATAGCGGCCGCCCGTGAATGGCGAAGTTACGGGCAGACCCACCACACTAACGGGGCATTGTGTGTGGATTGTTGTCTTGTTCGAGGGAGAGGCCGTCCTCACCCGGGGATGCAGGGGGTGTGGTCGAAAACACTCCCAGCCCGTTACCGGGACATGGTGGCGCTTGTGCAGGCCATGAGGGGAAACTGACTACAGATCGTCCCGGCGCGAGCCACGCGCCGCCGGCGTACAAGGAGGCATCCGTGCCGCATGTCCTGGTCCTCAACGCGTCGTACGAGCCACTCGGCGTCGTACCGCTCCGCCGCGCGCTCGTTCTGGTCCTCGAGAACAAGGCCATGTGCCTCGAGGAGTCCGGCGCCTATATGCACAGCGCAACCTGTACTGTCCCCGCGCCCAGCGTGGTCCGCCTCAAGCGGTTCGTCCGGGTCCCTTACAGGGGGCCCGTTCCTCTGACCCGGCGGGCGCTGTTCGCCAGGGACGGCGGGCGGTGCATGTACTGCGGTGGCGTCGCAACCAGCGTCGACCACGTCATTCCCAAGAGCCGCGGCGGCCAGCACGCGTGGGAGAACGTGGTCGCGTCCTGCCGCCGCTGCAACCACGTCAAAGCCGACCGTCACCTGGTCGAGATCGGCTGGCGCCTGCGGCACAAGCCGGCCCCTCCGACCGGGCTCGCCTGGCGCATCATCGGGACCGGGCACAGGGATCCGCGCTGGCTGCCGTACTTGCAGCCGTTCGGCGCGGACGAGGCACTGGCCCGGATCGAAGGCATTTCCGCCTGACAACGATCCGGGTCTTCGCGTTTTCGGGCGCGTGTCACCAGGTGGCCGTACGTCTCCCGGCGTACGGCCACGACGCGTGCGCCGCGCGCCCGGACGGCCCGGGTAACGACTTGGTTGCCTGACGGCCGTCGGCTATTGACGCCCCCTTCACCCACGGCTTACGTTCCTCGCACATCAAATAGGAAACCTTCCTAACAGTGCTGCGAGGAGACAGGTCATGGCCGGTACGCCCCCGGGAACCCCCGGTACCCCGAGCGTCCTGCGCGCCATGAACGACCGCGCGGCACTCGACCTCCTCGTCGCGCACGGCCCCCTGACCCGCACCCGGATCGGAGAGCTGACCGGCCTGTCCAAGCCCACCACCTCCCAGCTGCTCAGCCGGCTGGAAGCGGTGGGCCTGGTGCGCACCACGGGCAGCCAGACGGGGCGGCCCGGGCCGAACGCCGTGCTGTACGAGATCCACCCCGGCGCCGCCCACATCGTGGCCGTCTCCGCGGACCCCACCGGGGTCACCGCCGTGGTCGCCGACATCGCCGGCACCGAGCGCGGCCGCTGCCGCATCGAGGCCGTCGCCGTCGCCGACGACGTGCGCCACCGCACCGCCCAGCTCGTCGCCGAGGCCTTCGACGGCGCCCTGCGGCAGGCCGGACTCGGCCACGACGACATCACGGCCACCGTGATCGGCACCCCCGGCGCCATAGACCCGCACACCGGCCAGCTCCGGTACGCCCCGCACCTGCCGGGCTGGCACTCGCGCACCCTGCTCGCCGAGCTCGCCGAGGTCCTCGGCACCCCGGTCTCCATCGAGAACGACGTCAATCTCGCCGCCATCGCCGAGCAGTACGAGGGCGCGGCGCAGGACCACGACGACTTCGTGCTGGCCTATGTCGACGAGGGTGTCGGCGCGGCGATCGTGCTCGGCGGCGTGCTCCTGCGGGGCGCGACCGGCGGCGCGGGCGAGATCGGCTACATGCCGCTGCCCGGCGCCCCGCTGGCGCGCGGCGGCGAGGAGGAGATCGCGGGCGAGGACGCGGGCGGCGGCTTCCAGAGCCTGGTCGCCGCGCCCGCCGTGCGGCTGCTCGCCGGGGGCGCCAAGGATCTCGGCGAGGCCCTCGCCGACCCCGCCGTGCTCGACGAGGTGGCGCGCCGCCTGGCCACCGGGCTCGCCGCCGTCGTCGCCGTCGTCGACCCCGAACTCGTCGTCCTGTCGGGACAGGTGGCCCAGACCGGCGGCGAGGCGCTGCGCGTCCGCGTCGAGGACGAACTCACCGGGCTCGCCCTGCCGCGGCCCCAGCTGCGTATCAGCGATCTGGACGACGATCCGATCCTCACCGGCGCCCTGCGCTCGGCGCTGACCCAGGCCCGCGACATCGTCTTCGACACCGGCAACGTCTGACTCCGCTCGACTTCCTCTCCCCCGCCTTTCGTCACTTCCTCCCATTCCCGTACAGATAAAGGACGTTCGCCATGCCGCGATGGCGTGTACCCCTGCGCGCGCCCGTAGCGCTCGCCGCGGCCGGACTGCTGCTGTCCGGCTGCGCCAACCCGAGTGTCGGCAGCGCCGACGACGACCCGACGAAGCCCGTGACGCTGAAGTTCTGGCACGGCTGGTCGGCCCCGGGCGAGGTGAAGGCGATCAACGACTCGATCGCCCGCTTCGAGAAGCTCCACCCGAACATCAAGGTGGAGGCCACCGGGAACGTCACGGACGCCACCATCAACCAGGCGCTGCGGGCCGGAGGCGACGAGGCCCCCGACGTGGTGACCTCGTTCACCACCAACAACGTGGGCCAGTACTGCGACTCCGGCATGTGGGCGGATCTCGACCCGTTCATGAAGAAGAGCGGCCTCGACAAGGCGAAGGTCTTCCCCAAGACCCTCCTGGACTACACGAGTTACGACGGCAACCAGTGCGCCCTGCCGCTGCTCGCCGACGCGTACGGGATGTACTACAACAAGGACGCGTTCGAGGAGGCGGGCATCAGCCGGCCGCCGCGGACCATGTCCGAGTTCGAGGCCGACGCCAAGAAGCTCACGAAGCGTGCGGGCAACTCCTACCGGCGCGTCGGCTTCATGCCGAACTTCCGCCTGTACCAGAACAGCCCCGACCGGCTCTTCGCCCAGTGGGGCCCCACGTACTTCGATTCCAAGGGCGACTCGCGGCTCGCGAAGGACCCCGCCACGTACAAGTTCTTCGACACCACCCACAAGCTCGTCGAGGCACAGGGCGGCTACAACGCCCTGGAGCGCTTCCGCACGTCCTTCGGCGACGAGATGTCCACGCAGAACGCGTTCATGAACGGCAAGCTGGCGATGCACCTCGACGGCGAGTGGCGCGGCCTGATGATGAACGAGGCCAAGGTCGGCTTCGACTGGGGCGTGGCACCGCTGCCGGTCCCCGACGACCAGGCCGAGACGTACGGGCGCGGCTATCTCACCGGCACCGTCGCGGGCATCGCACACAGCAGCAGGCACCAGAACGCGGCCTGGGAGCTGGTCAAGTACCTGACCGCCGACACCGATCAGGTCGTCAGCTTCGCCAACGCGATCCACAACGTGCCGTCCACGTTCGCCGCCCTCAAGTCGCCGAAGCTGGACGCCGATCCGACGTTCCGCACCTTCCTCGACATCGCGCAGAACAAGTACAGCCAGGTCATGCCGCCCTCCACCAACGGCGGCATGTACGTCACCTCTCTGCAGGACTTCTCGTACTCGGTCGAGGCGGGCAAGGTCCACGACCTCAAGAAGGGGCTGCGCGAGCTCGACCGGCAGATCGACGCCGACACCCTTCAGTCGAAGAGCTGAGGAGCGGGAGCCCCATCATGGCCTTGACACTGTCCAATCCCACGCGGCGCAGACTGCGCACGCTCGGCTTCCTCTCCCCCTGGCTGATCGGCTTCAGCGTCTTCTTCGCGTACCCGCTGATCGCCACCGTCTACTTCTCCTTCATGCACTACAACCAGATCCAGAAGCCCGACTTCGTGGGGCTGCGGAACTGGAAGTACGTCTTCGAGCAGATGCCGCTGTTCGGTCCCGCCCTGTGGAACACGCTGTGGCTGGTCGTCGTGATGGTGGCCCTGCGGGTGGTGTTCGGGCTCTCGCTCGGACTGCTCATCACGAAGATCAAGACCGGCGCCGGCTTCTTCCGTACGGCCTTCTACCTGCCGTACCTGGCCCCGCCGGTGGCGGCGACCGTCGCCTTCGTCTTCCTGCTCAACCCCTCGACGGGACCGGTCAACGAGGTCCTCGCGCACCTCGGTATCACCGGCCCGAACTGGTTCAACGACGCCGCCTGGGCCAAGCCGTCCCTGGTGATGCTCTCGCTGTGGGGCATCGGCGACCTGATGGTGATCTTCATGGCCGCCCTGCTCGACGTACCCAGGGAGCAGTACGAGGCCGCGGAGCTGGACGGCGCGGGCGCCTGGTCGAAGTTCCGGTACGTGACCTGGCCGTCGATCACTCCGATCGTCATGTTCGCCGTCGTCACCGGCGTCGTACAGACGATGCAGTACTACACGCAGGCCCTGGTCGCCGGAAAGATCGCCTCCGGCGTCTCCATCGGCCCCGGCAGCGTCATCCAGCCCGGCTACCCGGACCACTCGACGCTCACCGTCCCGCAGCTCGTCTACTCGATGGGCTTCCAGAACTTCAACACCGGCGCGGCGTGCGTTCTCTCGCTCGTGCTCTTCGCCATCGCCATGGCCGTGACCATGCTGCTCATGCGCAAGCGCTCGGGTCTGCTCGCGGCGGAGGACTGATCAGGATGACGACTACGACACTCAGCCCCACCCCGGCCGCGGTTCCCGCGCAGGCCCCGCCCGCGCGCGGCCCCGCCGCCGCACGCGCCCGCCGCAAGCGCGTCCTGCACTGGATCGCCGTGCACAGCGTCGCGATCGCCGTCGCGCTGCTGTTCATCCTGCCGTTCGTGTTCGTCTTCCTGACGTCGGTGATGAGCGACAGCCAGGCGATGAGCGGCGACCTGTGGCCGGACTCCTGGCACTGGGAGAACTACCGGGCCGTCTTCGAGACCGACGGCTTCCTCGACTGGTGGAAGAACTCCCTGCTCTACGCGGGCCTCGGGACGCTGTTGACCGTGTGCTCGGCGATCCCCGTCGCGTACGCGCTCGCCAAGTTCCGCTTCCGCGGCCGCCGGACGGCGATGATCCTCGTCATCTCGACGATGATGCTGCCGCCGCAGGTCATCGTGATCCCGATGTACCTGGTGTGGGCCCAGCAGTTCCATCTGTCGGGCACGCTGTGGCCACTGATCATCCCGATGGCGTTCGGCGACGCGTACTCGATCTTCCTGCTCCGTCAGTTCCTCCTGACGATCCCGAAGGAGTACATCGAGTCGGCCAAGGTCGACGGCTGCGGTGAGCTGCGGACCCTGCTCAAGATCATCGTTCCGATGGCCAAGCCGGGCATCGCCGCGATCGCGCTGTTCCAGTTCTTCTACTGCTGGAACGACTACTTCGGGCCGCAGATCTACGCGGCCCAGAACCCCGCGTCCTGGACGCTGTCGTACGGCCTCGAGTCCTTCAAGTCCGCACACAGCGTCAACTGGAACCTGACGATGGCCGCGACACTCCTCGTGATGGCGCCGGTCTGCATCGTCTTCTTCTTCGCACAGAAGGCCTTCGTCGAAGGCGTCACCCTCACCGGAGTAAAGGGCTGAGAACCGATATGAAGCTCGCCGTGGTCGGCGGAGGCTCGACCTACACACCCGAACTCATCGACGGATTCGCGCGGTTGAGGGACACTCTGCCGATCGAGGAGCTCGTGCTCGTCGACCCGGCGGCCGACCGCCTGGAACTGGTCGGCGGTCTCGCGCGGCGCATCTTCGCCAAGCAGGGCCACCCCGGCGTCATCCGTACGACGAGCGACGTGGACGCCGGTGTGGCCGACGCCGACGCCGTCCTGCTCCAGCTGCGCATCGGCGGCCAGGCCGCCCGCGACCAGGACGAGACCTGGCCGCTGGAGTGCGGCTGCGTCGGCCAGGAGACGACCGGCGCGGGCGGTCTCGCGAAGGCGCTCCGCACGGTGCCGGTGGTCCTCGACATCGCCGAGCGGGTGCGCCGCGCGAACCCGAACGCCTGGATCATCGACTTCACCAACCCGGTCGGCATCGTGACCCGCGCGCTGCTCCAGGCCGGGCACAAGGCCGTCGGTCTGTGCAACGTCGCGATCGGCTTCCAGCGGAAGTTCGCGCGGCTGCTCGACGTGACGCCGTCGCAGGTCCACCTCGACCACGTCGGCCTCAACCACCTCACCTGGGAGCTGGGCGTCCGCCTCGGCGGCCCGGACGGCGAGAACGTGCTGCCGCGCCTGATCGGCGAGCACGGCGACGCCATCGCCGAGGACCTGCACATGCCCCGCGCGATCGTGGACCGCCTCAGGGTCGTGCCCTCCTACTACCTGCGCTACTACTACCAGCACGACGAGGTCGTGCGGGACATGCGCACCAAGCCGTCGCGCGCCTCCCAAGTGGCCGCGATGGAGAAAGAACTGCTGGAGATGTACGGCGACCCGACGCTCGACGAGAAGCCTGAGCTGCTCGCCAGGCGGGGCGGCGCCTTCTACAGCGAGGCGGCCGTCGACCTGGCGGCGTCCCTCCTCGGAGGCGGCGGCTCCCCGTACCAGGTCGTCAACACGTACAACAACGGCACACTGCCGTTCCTGCCCGACGACGCGGTGATCGAGGTACAGGCGGCGGTCGACGGCAAGGGCGCGAGGCCGCTGGCCGTACCCGCGCTCGACCCGCTGTACGCGGGCCTCGTCGCGCATGTCACCGCTTACGAGGACCTGGCACTCGAAGCCGCCCTGCGCGGCGGCCGCGACCGTGTCTTCAAGGCACTCCTCGCGCATCCCCTGGTGGGCCAGATCGACTACGCCGAGCAGCTCACGGACCAGCTGATCGCCCACAACCGGGAGCACCTCGCGTGGGTCTGAGCTCTTCTGTGAACGGCTGGGTGCTGGCGATCGACGCCGGCAACAGCAAGACCGACGTCGCGGTGGCCGCGGCCGACGGCACCGTCGTCGGCGCGGCCCGCGGCGGCGGGTTCCAACCGCCCAAGGTGGGTGTCGAGGCCGCCGTCGACGTGCTCGCCGAGGCCGTCGACCGCGCGCTCGCCGAGGCGGGCACGACCACGGTGGGACACGTCTCGGCGTGTCTGGCCAACGCCGATCTCCCCGTCGAGGAGAGGGAGTTGGCGGCTGAGCTGCGTACGCGCGGCTGGGCCGCCTCCGTCGACGTGCGCAACGACACCTTCGCCGTCCTGCGCGCCGGGCTCCTCAAGGACTCCGAGCCACGCGGCGTCGCCGTCGTGTGCGGCGCCGGCATCAACTGCGCCGGGATGCTGCCCGACGGACGCACCGCCCGCTTCCCCGCGATCGGCAAGATCTCCGGCGACTGGGGCGGTGGCGGCGGCCTCGCCGAGGAGGCCCTCTGGTACGCGGCGCGCGCCGAGGACGGCCGTGGCGACACGACCGCCCTGATGCGCTCCCTGCCCGCGCACTTCGGGCTCCCCTCCATGTACGCGCTGATCGAGGCGCTGCACCTGGGCCGCATCCCGATGGAGCGACGGCACGAGCTGACGCCGGTGCTCTTCGCGACGGCAGCGGACGGCGACCCGGTGGCCCGCGCCCTGATCGACCGCATGGGCGACGAGGTCGTGGCCATGTCCGTGGTGGCCCTGGACCGGCTCGGCCTGCTCGACGAGGAGGCGCCCGTGCTCCTGGGCGGCTCGGTGCTCGCCGCACGTCATCCCCAACTCGACGACCGGATACGGGAGATGCTGGCCGCACGCGCCCCGAAGGCGGTGCCGCGCGTGGTCAGCGCACCGCCCGTCCTGGGCGCGGTGCTGCTCGGCCTCGACGCCGTGGGGGCGGACGAGGACGTGCACGCCCGCGTGCGGGCGCACTTCGGGGGCTGAGCGGGCCCCGGCGGCACGCGCTGCCGCGCCCGGCGCGCGCGGAGGGAACCGATCGGATTCTCCCTTCGTGTTCAAGGGCAGGGGGCTGCACGACGGCGGTCGAGGGGGCGGTCGGTTTGGTGCGTTCGCACGGGAATCCGAACAAGATCCAGTCAATGGCTGTGCGGATGTCAGTCCCGGCGGCAATACTTGCGGCCGTGCACCTTCGCCCGCGCTCCCCGCACGCCGGACGGAAGTGCCGGCCGATGACCATGGGGGAGGTCGAGTGAACAACCCGCCGAACGGCAGCGCGGCGCCGCCGGGGACGGTCGGCGCGCCCACCGTGCCGTCCGTGCCGCCGCAGGTGCGGCCGCCGCACGCGCAGGGCCCGAAGCCCGTCACACCCCCGCGCAGCACCGCGTGGGCGGAGGGCGTCGACCGGGTGCGCGCCGCGGCGACGACGGAGCCGGGGCGCCTGCGCATCATCGGCGCCGTACTCGCCCTGCTCGTCGTGGCGTTCGGCGCGGTCACGGCCTGGCAGACGACCGACCGCTCGGCCGCCGCGGACGACGTCCTGCACAGCAGTCAGCCCCTGAGCGCCGACGCGGCGGACATCTACCGCTCGCTCGCCGACGCCAACACGGCGGCGTCCAGCGGCTTCCTGGCGGGCGGCCAGGAGCCGGCCGAGACGCGCGACCGGTACGAGAAGGACATCAGGACGGCCGCGGCCAAGCTGGTGACGGCGGCGGCGAACTCGGACCCCGACTCCCCCTCCACCGCGGCCATTTCGAAGCTCAACAAGCTCCTGCCGCAGTACAAGGGCCTCATCGAACGCGCCCGGGCGAACAACCGGCAGGGCTTCCCTCTGGGAGGCGCCTACCTGCGGTACGCGAACGAGACGATGCAGGAGCAGATGCTCCCCGCGGCCGAGGACCTGTACAAGAAGGAGAACGAGCGGCTCCGCTCGGACTACGACAGCGCCACGCCCTACCCCTGGGCCGCGATCGGCCTCGGCGTCGTCGCGCTCGGCGCGCTCGCCTGGGCCCAGCGGCGCAACTACCACCGGACGAACCGCGTGCTCAACCACGGCCTGGTCGCCGCGACGGCCGCGTCCACGGTCGTCCTCCTGTGGCTCGTCGTCGGCCACAGCGTCGCCCGCGCGGGACTCGACGAGTCGTACGACCACGGCGTCCGCTCGCTGAACGTGCTGCACGACGCGCGCATCGCCTCCCTCAAGGCGCGGGGCAACGAGAACCTGACGCTGGTCAGCCGCGGCGCCGAGACCGTCGAGGTCAAGGGCGTGGCCGAGGACGCCTTCGACGTGGACTACCAGAACCAGATGAAGACGCTCGCCACGAAGCTCGGGGACGCGGCGAAGCTCGCCGACGACAGCACGGGAAAGCGGCCCGTGCAGGCCGCGGGTGACAACATGCGGGCGTGGCAGGACCGCCACAAGGACGCGCGCGAGCAGGACGACGCGGGCAACTACCAGGGGGCGCTCGACAAGGTGATCGGCTCCGCGCAGGACAAGCCGACCCGCGAGTGCTTCGACAACGTCGACAAGGAACTGCAGTCCGCCCTGACGCACGAGCAGGCGGAGTTCAAGCAGGCGGCCACCGACGGGCGCGGCGCGATGACGGGGCTCCCGGTGGGTGCCGCGGTACTCGCCGTGCTGGGCGCGGCGGGCGCCGTGCTCGGCATCGGACGCCGGCTTTCGGAGTACCGGTGAGAGGGGGCGGGACAGCCATGAGCGCACGACGTATGCGGACCAGCCTGCGCGGCTGGGGCGGTGTGGCGGCCATGGCGGTCGCCTGTGCCCTGACCGCGGTCCTCGCGCTGCTGCTCCCCCTGACCCGGGGCGCCGGCGTCGACGGAAGCACGGGTGTCGGCGGCCCCGGTCTGGCCACGGGCGTGCAGGCCAGGGCCGACAACTGCACCGATCCGGAGCGGAGTCTGAAGCCGTCCGGCGACGAGTCGGGTGCGGCGGTCGAGGCCATCAAGAAGCGCGGCTACCTCATCGTCGGCGTCGACCAGAACAGCTACCACTGGGGCTACCGCGACCCGAACAAGAAGTCCAGCGAGCTCGAGGGCTTCGACATCGACCTGGCGCACGAGATCGCCCAGAAGATCCTCGGCGACCGCGACCTGATCCGGTTCCGCGCGATCCCGACCAACCAGCGCATCCCCGCGATCAAGCACGGGAACGTCGACATGGTCGTCCGCACGATGACGATCAGCTGCGAGCGGCTCAAGGACGTCGCCTTCTCCACGGCCTACTTCCAGACCGGGCAGCAGGTGCTGGCGCCCAAGACCTCCTCGATCACGGGGTACGACAAGTCGCTCGCGGGCAAGCGGATCTGCACGGCGGCCGGCTCGACCGCCTTCGACCGTCTCGACGCGGACCGGAAGGCGGGCACGCTGGCCCCCGGCGCCGACATCTCCACGACGGTGCCGAACCAGCTGGACTGCCTCGTCAGGCTGCAGCTCGGCGAGGTGGACGCCGTGGTGACGGACAGCGCGCTCGCCGCGGGCCAGGCCGCGCAGGACCCGACGGTCGAGCTCAAGGGCACGCCGTTCACCAAGGAGTTCTACGGCGTGGCGATGAAGCGCGGCACGGACGACCTGGTACGCCGGGTCAACCAGGTCCTGGAGGACTTCCGCAAGGACGGCGGCTGGCAGGACTCGTACGACACGTGGCTCAAGGACGGTCTCGGCGCGTCCTCCGGGCCGCCCGCACCGAAGTACAAGTAGCCCCGGCCGGGCGCTACTTGCGGCACTGCACAGCGACGGCCGACGGCAGTCGGCGGCAGCGATGTGAACGGAGAGGTGATCGATGGGCGTCACGGGACCCCCCAATCCGGTGATGGACCGGGACGAGGTGGACCGTGCGCTGGCGCGGCTCGGCGCGGAGCACGAGGCGATCGAGACGTCACTGTTCGCCCTCCAGGACCACGCGGGCCGCAGACTCCTCGAAGGCGCGCGGCTGACCGGCACCACTCAGGAGCGCTGGGCGGCCGCGGACCAGGCCATCACCCTGCTGTGGACGTACTTCGACGCGTACACCGCCGCGCTGCGCTCCGCTCGTGAGATACGGGCGCGGCGCCGCTGGTCGAGCCGTGAGGACCTCGTCGAGCTGACCGAGCTGCTGCGCGGCGAGAGCGTGACCGTCGCCGGAAGCGGCCCCTCCACGCCCGCGTCGCTCACCGGCCCCGCCCGGCTCAGCGACCGGTTCACGCTCGCCGACCTGGTCGAGCGGATGAACGACCTGTACGCGAGCTCGCTGGACATGGTGGTCGCCGCCGACGCCGTCTGGTCGGCGCTGCCCGCCCGCATAGACCTCCTCGCCGCCGAGCTGGGCCGCACGCGCCAGCTCGCGCACTCCGTCGGCGTACGCCCCGGTGAGCACCCCTCGGGCGACGACCTGGAGCGGATCACGCACGCGCTGGCGCGGCTGCGGGAGGACGTCGTGTCCGATCCGCTGGCGTACTGGCGCTCCGGGAGCGGGAGTTCGGCGCCCGGCGGTGGCCGTCCCGACACGACGGCGTACGACCGTGAGGCACGGGCCCTGGAGGAGGTGCGCCGGGAGATCGACGCGGTGCTGACCGTGCGCCAGGACGCGGAGGTCCGGCTCGGCAGGCTGCGGGACGTCCTCTCGCGCGCCGACCGCACGCTCGCCGAGGCGCGGACCGCGCGCGGCGAGGTCCTCGCCAAGATCGCCGCGTTCGAGGTGCCCGCGGTCAGCGGCCCGCCGACGGCGCTCCAGGAGCAGCTGGCGACGGCGGCCGAGTACCGCAGATCCGCCCAGTGGCACCGGCTCTCACCGCTTCTGGAGACGCTGGAGACTCGGGCCGAGGACGAACTCCTGCGGGCCCGGGAGTCGTTGACGGCGGTCACCCAGCCCTTGGCGGTCCGCGCCGAGCTGCGCGGCCGCCTCGACGCGTACAAGGCGAAGGTGGCGCGGCTCGGCTTCGCCGAGGACCCGCTGCTCGTGGAGCGCTACGACGCGGCCCGGCGGATGCTGTGGAGCGCACCCTGCGACCTGCGGGCGGCCGAGGACGCGGTCCTGCGGTACCAGCGGGCGGCCGCCGACGTATTGGTCCCGCGGGTGCCCGATCAGGGCGGTCCCGCCGACCGGAGGGGGGAATCATGAGCGAGCAGCGGCAGTGCCAGCGCCCCGGGTGCGCGGGGTCGTACGAGGACGTGGGCGGCGGGGAGCTGTACTGCGACACCTGCGGTCTGGCCCCGGTGGTCTCGCCGACGGGGATGGTGACGTCGCCGCCGACGGGCGTCACGGTCGGCGGCCGTGGCTCCAACAGCTCCAGCGCGCGCAGCAGTTCACGGTCCTCTCGGGCCAGTTCGCGCTCCTCGCAGTCGCGCCGGTCCGTCTCGGGCCGTCTGTCGCGCTCGCTGTCGGCCGGTTCGCAGGGGTCCCGGTCGGTGTCCGTGCGCAGTTCGGGCGCCTCGGCCGCGTCCTCGGGGCGCGGGCGCCTCGGCGCCGGGCTGGTCCAGGTGCCGGACGTGCCGCGGCCCGACCCGCGGGCGATGATCCAGGAGAACCCCGAGGTCCCCGAGCGGAAGCGATTCTGCTCGCGTTCGGACTGCGGGGCGCCGGTGGGCCGCGCGCGCGGGGACCGCCCGGGCCGCACGGAGGGGTTCTGCACGAAGTGCGGCCACCCGTACTCGTTCGTGCCGAAACTGCGCACGGGCGACATCGTCCACGGCCAGTACGAGGTGGTGGGCTGCCTCGCGCACGGCGGGCTCGGCTGGGTCTATCTCGCCGTGGACCGCGCGGTCTCCGACCGCTGGGTCGTCCTCAAGGGCCTCCTCGACACGGGTGACCAGGACGCGATGGCCGCGGCGATCTCGGAGCGCCGCTTCCTCGCCGAGATCGAGCACGCGAACATCGTCCGCATCTACAACTTCGTCGAGCACCTCGACCAGCGCACCGGCTCCATGGACGGCTACATCGTCATGGAGTACGTCGGCGGCAAGTCCCTGAAGGAGATCGCCAACGGACGCCGCACGCCGGCCGGCAAGCGCGACCCGCTGCCGGTCGAGCAGGCCTGCGCGTACGGGATCGAGGCGCTGGAGGCCCTCGGGCACCTGCACAGCCGCAACCTCCTGTACTGCGACTTCAAGGTCGACAACGCGATCCAGACGGAGGACCAGCTCAAGCTCATCGACATGGGCGCGGTCCGCAGGATGGACGACGACGAGTCGGCGATCTACGGGACCGTGGGCTACCAGGCACCCGAGGTCGCGGACGTCGGCCCCTCCGTCGCCTCCGACCTGTACACGGTGGCGCGCACGCTGGCCGTCCTGACCTTCGACTTCCAGGGCTACACGAACGTCTTCGCGGACTCGCTGCCCGACCCCGACAGCATCGAGGTCTTCCGCACGTACGAATCGTTCTACCGGCTCCTCGTACGCGCCACCGACCCCGACCCGGCCCGCCGGTTCGCGTCCGCGCAGGAGATGGCGGAGCAGCTGACCGGCGTGCTGCGCGAGGTCGTGGCCCTCCAGACGGGCCGTCCGCGCCCGGCCCTGTCCACGCTGTTCGGGCCCGAAGTCAAAGTCACGGACACGGAGTTGTTCGCGCAGCTGAAGGACGAGGTGTCGCGGCTCGGGGTCCGGGCGGAGCCGGTGCGGCGCAGGGGGCGGGGCGCACGACAGGCTGCACCCGCGCTCCCGCCGGCCGGCGTGCCCACCGCGCTCCCCGGCGCCCCGGGCACACCCGCCTCCCCCGGCTCGCTGGTGAAGCCTCTCGACGCCGCCATCACCGCGCTCGCGCTCCCCGTGCCGAGGGTCGACCCGGGCGACCCGAACGCCGGGTTCCTCGCGGGACTGATGGCGTCGGCGCCGGGCGAGCTCATCACCGCGCTGCGCGCCGCGCCCGCCGCCTCCGTGGAGCTGCGCCTGCGCGAGCTGCGGGCCCGCCTCGAGATGGGCGAACTGATCTCCGCCGCCCATGCGTTGACAGAGCTGGAGGCGCAGCACCCGGACGACTGGCGGGTCGTCTGGTACCGCGGGGTCGCGGCGCTCGCGACCGGCGACCACACGAACGCGGCCCTGTCGTTCGACGCGGTCTACGACGCGTTCCCGGGCGAGCCCGCCCCGAAGCTCGCGCTCGGGGTGTGCGCGGAGGTGCTCGGCCAGCTGGACAACGCGGCGGAGTACTACCGCCTCGTCTGGGCCACCGACCCCAGTTATGTGAGCGCCGCGTTCGGCCTGGCCCGGGTGCAGCTCGCCGCGGCCGACCGGCACGGCGCCGTGCACACCCTGGAGTCCGTGCCGGAGTCGTCGATCCACTACACGGCGGCCCGGGTCGCCGCGGTGCGGTCCAGGCTGCGGCAGCGGATGGCGGAGGCGGCCGTCGCGCACGGGCCCCTGCTCGACGACCTGACGGCCGCGGCGGGCCAGGTCGAGGCGCTGGACGGGTTCGGCCTGGACGCGGTGCGCCGGGAGCAGTTGTCGACCGAGGTCCTCGGTACCGCGCTCGACTGGGTACTCTCCGGTGGTCAAGGTTCCGCTCCACGCCAGGGACCCGTGAGAACCCTGGTGCTGGGGAACGACCTGGACGAGCGGGGGCTGCGACTCGGCCTCGAGCGCTCGTACCGGACACTGGCCAGGCTCGCTCAGGTTGGCGAGGAGAGGATCGAACTGGTGGAGCGGGCGAACCGTTACCGTCCACGAACGTGGGTGTGAGTTGATGTCGCAGATGCCTCGGCCGACGGCCATGTCGACGTGCCCCAGCTGCGAGGAGCCACTCGAGTCGGGTGACCGCTTCTGCGGCGCGTGCGGGTACGACCTGTCGGCGGTGCCGGCCCCGCCGGACGACCTGCCGACGGTCACCCTGAGCACGGACGGCGCGGCGCCGGCACCGACGCCCGCCGTGGAGTGGCCGGCCGCCCCCGAGCTCGACAGCTCCGACACCCCGGCGCCCGTGCATCTGCCCACCGACCTGCCGGGCACCGACTCGGGCGGTTCCGAACTGCCGTCGTCCGTCCGCTTCGACGGGGTTCCCGAGCAGGCCGGCGAGTCCGCCGGCGCCGGCGACTACACGCTGCCCGCGCCCGACCCGCGTACGGCGCCGCCCGAGGCGCTCGCGACCCCGCCCGCGGGCACCAAGCTCTGCGTGGCGTGCCGGGCCGGGCACGTCGACCGCGACGGCTACTGCGAGAACTGCGGGCACGCGCAGCCGCGCGAACGCGACCACATGGAGCAGGAGTTGGGCGCGGTCGCCGCGGTCAGCGACCGGGGGCTGCGCCACCATCGCAACGAGGACGCGTTCGCGATCGCGTCGGCCGCGCTGCCCGACGGGACGCCGTCCGTCGTGTCGATCGTCTGCGACGGCGTCTCCTCTGCGACCCGTCCCGACGAGGCGTCCCTGGCCGCGTCGCGCGCCGCGAGCGAGGCGCTGCTTGAGTCCCTGCCGCGCGGCACGCATCCGCAGCAGGCCATGCACGACGCGATCGTCGTGGCGGCCGAGGCGGTCAACGTCCTGGCGCAGGAGCCCGGTTCGGCCCGCGAGCACGCCCCGCACCAGAACGCGCCCGCGTGCACGCTGGTCGGCGCGGTCGTCGCCAAGGACCTGCTGATCGTCGGCTGGGTCGGCGACTCGCGCGCCTACTGGGTGCCCGACGACCGCACGGCCCCCGCCGCCCGCCTCACCGAGGACGACTCGTGGGCGGCGCAGATGGTCGCGGCGGGCCTGATGAACGAGGCGGAGGCGTACGCGGACGAGCGCGCGCACGCCATCACGGGCTGGCTCGGCGCGGACGCGTACGAACTGGAGCCGCACACGGCCTCGTTCAAGCCGGACCGCCCCGGTGTGGTCGTGGTGTGCACGGACGGGCTGTGGAACTACGCGGAGGCCGCGGAGGAGATGGCCAGGGTCATCCCGGCCGACGCGGCGCACCGCCCGCTGCACAGCGCCCAGGTCCTCGTGGGCCACGCGCTCGACGGCGGCGGCCACGACAACGTAACAGTGGCGGTGCTGCCGTTCCCCGTCCCGCCGCAGGGGGCAGGATCGGTCTAGGGCCTTTCGTCCGGATCGGGCCGGACCAGGGAACGGGGCGCGGTGCCAGGACCCGCGAGCCCGGCACGATCCGGACGAAAGGCCCTGGCGACGCGGGGAAGTCGCCGGATCGTCGGGGAAGTTCCACGAGGCGCACGAAGGTGCAGGGGGGACCAACAACCATGGCCAACTTCTCGAAGCCGAGCGTTCCGCAGTTCTCGGTCGACGTCTATCAGAACGAGTTCCTGCCGGAGGGCGGTCGTGAGGTCAACGCGATCGTGACCGTGACGTCGACGGGCGGCGGCACGGTCGGCGGCGCGGTGGCCGCTCCGCAGTTCTACGCCGCGGGCCGGGGGGCCGACGCGGCGGTCGCCCTGATGGTCGACTGCTCGGGCTCGATGGACTACCCGCCGACGAAGATGCGCAACGCCCGTGACGCCACGGCCGCCGCGATCGACACCCTGCGCGACGGTGTGCACTTCGCCGTGATCGGCGGGACGCACGTGGCGAAGGAGGTCTTCCCGGGCGGTGGCCGGCTCTCGGTCGCCGACGCACGGACCCGTGACCAGGCCAAGCAGGCACTGCGCAAGCTGTCCGCGGGAGGCGGCACGGCGATCGGCACCTGGCTGCGCCTCGCCGACCGGCTGCTGTCGGCGGCCGACGTCCCCGCGTCCTCGGTGCGTCACGGCATCCTGCTGACCGACGGGCGCAACGAGCACGAGTCGCCCGAGGACCTGAAGGCCGCGCTCGACGCGTGCGCGGGCCGCTTCACGTGTGACGCGCGGGGCGTGGGGACGGACTGGGAGGTCAAGGAGGTCACGGGGATCGCCTCGGCCATGCTCGGCACCGCCGACATCGTCGCGGACCCGGCCGCCCTGGCCGCCGACTTCACTCGGATGATGGAGACGGCGATGGGCAAAGAGGTCGCGGACGTCGCGCTGCGGCTGTGGACGCCGCTCGGCGCCGAGATCAAATTCGTGAAGCAAGTGGCGCCCACCGTCGAGGAGCTGACGGATCGACGCGTCGAGGCGGGGCCCCGCGCGGGCGACTACCCGACGGGTTCGTGGGGCGACGAGTCCCGCGACTACCACGTGTGCGTGCAGGTCCCGAACGCCGAGCTCGGCCAGGAGATGCTGGCCGGCCGCGTCTCGCTGGTGGTCCCGGGCGCCGACGGCAGCGCGCAGACCCTCGCGCAGGGACTCGTACGGGCCGTGTGGACGGACGACATGACGGCGTCCACGTCGATCAATCCACAGGTGGCGCACTACACAGGTCAGGCGGAACTGGCACAGGTCATCCAGCAGGGTCTGGATGCCCGCAAAGCGGGCGACGCGGACGGGGCGACGGCCAAGCTGGGACGCGCCGTACAGCTCGCCGCGGCCTCCGGGAACGCGGATACGGCCAAACTGCTCTCGAAGGTGGTGGACGTGGTCGACGCCGCGGAAGGTACTGTTCGATTGAAGGCCAAGGTCGCCGAGGCCGACGAAATGACCCTCGAGACCCGGTCCACCAAGACTGTCCGTGTCAAGAAGTGATGACGTAGCGAAGTAACGGAGGGGGAAGCGCCGACATGCCGACCTGCCCGAACGGACACCAGTCGGGTTCCGACGACTGGTGCGAGGTCTGCGGTCACCGCATGGCCGGTGCCGTACCCCCGCCCCCTCCGCCGCCGCCCCCGGCCGCCGGTTACGGCTACCCCCAGGGTGGCCAGACCCCGCCTCCCGGCTACGGCTACCCGCCGCCGGGGAACACGGGGCAGTCCGCTCCGCCGCCGCCCGGCGCTGGTCCCGAGCTGTGCCCGCAGTGCCGCACGCCCCGTGAGGGCGGCGCGCCGTTCTGCGAGGAGTGCCGGTGGAACTTCCTGACCAACACGGCCACGTCCTACACGCCGGCCGCGCCGAACCCGCCGGCTCCCGGCCCCGGCGCGGGCGCCGGTCAGGGCCCCGTCGGCCCGAACCCGGCGCTCCGCTTCCAGCAGCCGCCCGGTCCCGGTGACTCCTTCGAGTACCAGGGCTCGCGGCCCTCGCAGATGAACCGGCCCGCCGAGCCGATCCCGCCGTTCGGCGGCGGCCCGGCACAGGCCCCGCCGCCCCCGCCGGGTCCCCGCACGGGCGGCGCCCCGCAGGCGTTCCAGCAGCCGGGTCCGCCGGCCCCGCCCGCGTTCCCGCAGGAGACCGGCCGCCCGCAGGGTCCGCCGCCGCCTCCGCCCGGTCCGTCGGGTCCGTCGTTCGGCGGCGGTGACGACTGGGTGCTCTCGCCCCCGTCGGCCCCGGCGCAGCAGGGTCAGGGTCCGGGCGCGACCGAGGCGCCGGGCGGCCCGCAGGGCTTCCCGCCACCGCAGCAGACCCAGGCCCCGCAGGCGCCCCAGGGTTTCCAGCAGCAGCCCGCGTCCTGGAGCGCGACGATCGGCCCGGACCGTGAGTACTTCATGGCGATGATGCACCGCAGCGGGCCCGAGGCCTCGGGCCTGAACCTGCCCGCGTACTCGCCCGAGCAGCAGCGCCGGCTCACCGGGAACCAGATGACGATCGGCCGTCGCCGCCACTCCACCGGCGACACCCCCGACATCGATCTGTCGGTGCCGCCGGAGGACCCGGGCGTCTCGCACCAGCACGCCGTGCTGGTGCAGCAGCCGGACGGATCATGGGCGGTCGTCGACCAGAACTCGACGAACGGCACCACGGTCAACGGCGGCGACGACCCCATCCAGCCCTTCGTCCCCGTGCCGCTCCAGGACGGCGACCGGGTGCACGTGGGCGCCTGGACGACGATCACGATCCACCGGGGCTAGGGCCTGTCGTCTCACATCCGGTCGGGACGCAGCGACCAGGCGTACGGCCCTTCGGGGTCGTCCAGCCAGGCCCACTCCTGCTCACCGCTGACCGTGACGCCGAACCGTTCCCGCACGGGCCGCCCCTCCCGCTCCCACAGGGCGAGGGCCTCGTGCGGGTCGAGTCGGCCCGCGGTCAGCGAGAGCAGGAACCGGAAGAGGTCGTCGGCGAGCACCCTGCGGGGCAGCCCGCCGATGTGCTGCACCGGTTCCTCGCCCTGCGTCCCGCCACGCAGGGGCACGAAGTAGGCGGGCGTGTGCAGGAAGCGGCCCTCGGCATGGCCGGCCTCGCCCACCGTGAGCAGGATCAGGCCGGTCGCGAGGGGCGCCAGGATGCGTGCCCCGGGCCGGCACTGCGCGGGCCAGGCACTGGGCACGGCCCGGAGCGCGCACGTCGCGATGATCCGGTCGTAAGGGGCGTGCTCGGGGCAGCCGACCGCGCCGTCGCCCGTGACGACATGAGGCCGGAAGCCCGCCGCGGCGAGATGCCGGCGCGCGGACTCGGTGATCTCCGGGTCCAGGTCGACGGTGGTGACGTTGTCGTCGCCGGCGCGGCGGGCGAGCAGCGCGGCGTTGTAGCCCGTGCCCGCGCCGATCTCCAGGACGCGGTGTCCCTCGCGTACGTCCAGTTCGACCAGCATCCGCGCCATCAGGGACGGCTGGCTGCTGGACGAGATCAGTTCCCCGTCGCGCACCCGGGTGGCGAGCGGCTCGTCGGCGTAGGCGCCGCGCAGCCAGCGCTCCCGCTCCCGCACGTCGGGGTCCTCGCGCCACAGCCGCCGGTAGCCGGCCGGCGCCGGAAGGTAGTAGTAGGGCACGAACACATGGCGCGGGACCTGCTCGAACACCTCGCGCCAGGCCGGGTCGCCGTCGAAGGCCCCGCTCACGGCGATCTCCCGCACGAGCGCTGCCCGTGCCGCGTCGGCTCCCGCATCCGGGTCCGTGCCCTGTGCGCCCATGCGTCCACTGTGCTGTGCCGGGGGCGGAAGAGCGAGCCCCCGTCCGGGGTGTAGTCGGGTGCGGGGAGGGCAGGGCCTAAGCCTCAAGTCCTCGTCCCGGTCGTCTGAGACGATGGACACGTGCTGCATTCCCGGGGGACGACCCCGGACCCCCGGCCGGAAAGGCATCGGGGTGACCCGAGCGAGAGTTGTGAGGCCCACCGACGTGACCGAGATTCCGCGCGGCACGCTTCAGGAGCAGACCTTCTACGAGCAGGTCGGCGGCGAGGAGACCTTCCGGCGCCTGGTCCGCCGCTTCTACGAGGGCGTCGCCCAGGACCCGCTGCTGCGGCCGATGTACCCGGAGGAGGATCTGGGTCCGGCCGAGGAGCGCCTCACCCTGTTCCTGATGCAGTACTGGGGCGGCCCCCGCACCTACAGCGACAACCGGGGCCACCCTCGCCTGCGGATGCGGCACGCGCCGTTCGCCGTGGACCGTGCGGCGCACGACGCGTGGCTGCGGCACATGCGGACCGCGGTCGACGAGCTCGGCCTGTCCGAGGAGCACGAGCACACGCTCTGGAACTACCTGACGTACGCCGCGGCCTCGATGGTGAACACGGAGGGCTGAGACGCCGTTATCCGACGCGCCGCCCCCGGTATCCGGTTCAAACCCCTTCCCCAACTCCGTTCGCTCTGAAAGCATCCGGACAGACTTTCGGGGGATGTGCGGCGTAGAGCGGGTACGGGGGCAGGGGTGTCAGGATTTGTTCTCCTTCGGGTGCGCGCGCACCGGTTGCTCCTGACGGCTGCGCTGCTCGCGGTCCTGCTGACGACGTCGGTTCTCGCGATGCTCAGCGCCTTCTCGGGCGCGATCGGTGACGCCTCCCTGCGCAACAGTCTGCTCACCCGCGACGCGGCGACCACGGCGCTGACGGTCAAGGCCGATGTGCCGGCCGAGGGCCGCGAGGCGGCGGACGCGGCGGTCCGGTCCGGGGCGCGGGACACCTTCGACGGTCTGCCGGTGCGGGTGCGGACACTGATGAGGTCGGGCCCGTACGCACTGCCGCGCTCCCTCCAGTCGCCCGCCGCCCGCTCCGGGAACCCCGACCTGACCCAGTTCGCGGCGCTGGAGCGCGGCGAGGTCCGCATCACGAAGGGCCGCGCGCCCAGGGCGGCACAAGGATCCAAGGCGTCACAGGGGGCGAAGGCGCCCGTCGAGGCGGCGCTCCCCGAGATCGCCGCCCAGCGGCTGAAGCTGCGCCCCGGCGACCGGCTCACCCTGAAGGACCGCATCGGCGGCCCCACGGTGTCGGTCGTGCTCACCGGCGTGTACCGGCCCGTCCGGCCGACCGCCCCCTACTGGACGCTCGACGACCTCGGCGGCCGCGGCATCCAGAAGATCTCCTTCACGACGTACGGGCCGCTGCTCGCCGCCCCCGCCGACCTCGCGGCCGGCCGGGTCTCCGCCGGGAAGTCGGCCTGGCTGGCGTCGGCGGACTTCTCGTCGGTGACGACGTCGGACATCGACACGCTGAGCACCAGCGCCCGCGCAGGCACCAGGGCGCTCCTGCACGAGAAGGCGCTCGCGGGCACGACCGGGGTGACCACCTCGCTGCCGGAGACGCTCGACCGGGCGGAGCGCGCCCTGCTCGTCTCCCGCTCCACCCTCCTCATCGTCGCGCTCCAGCTCGTCCTGCTCGCCACGTACACGCTGCTGCTGGTCGCCCGGCTGCTGAGCACGGACCGGGCGGGCGAGACATGGATGCTGCGGGCGCGCGGCGGTTCGCGGGCCCGGGTGACCTCGCTCGCGGCCGTCGAGGCGTCGCTGCTCGCGCTGCCCGCCGCCGTGTGCGCGCCGCTCCTCGCGGGCCCGCTGGTCCGGCTGCTGTCCTCCTGGGGTGCCCTGTCGCGGATCGGGCTGCGGCTCGACGTGAGCGCCGACCGCGGGGTGTGGCTCGTCGCCGTGGCGGTCGCGGTGGGCTGCGCGCTCGCCGTGACGGTGCCCTCGCTGAGTGCCGCCGGCCCCGAACGCGCTCGGGCCAAGGCCCTGCCCGCCCCGCTGCGGGCGGGCGCCGACGTCGGACTCCTGGTCATCGCGGCCGTGGCGTACTGGCAGCTGGACCGGCAGACGTCCGGTTCGGGCACGCTCAGCAGCAACGCCTCGGGCACCCTCGGCATCGACCCGCTCCTCGTCACGGCCCCCGCCCTGGCCCTGCTCGCCGGTACCGTCCTGACGCTGCGGCTGCTGCCGCCGGCCGCGAAGCTCGCGGAGCGGCGCGCGGCCGGGGGGCGCGGGCTGCCGTCGGCGCTCGCGGGCTGGCAGCTCAGCCGCCGCCCGCTGCGCGGCGCGGGCCCCGTCCTGCTCCTCGTACTCGCCGTCGCCATGGGCATGTTGGCGATCGGGCAGGGCGCGTCCTGGAACCGCTCGCAGGAGGACCAGGCGGACTTCCGGGCGGGCGCCTCCATCCGTGTCCTCGCGCCGGGCGGCGGACTCGGCCAGGCCGGGGTCTACGCGGCGGCTCCCGGAGTACGGGACGCGGCTCCCGCCCTCCGCACGACGATGCCCCTGCCCGGAAGCCGCGAGGCGACGCTCCTCGCTCTCGACTCGGCGCACGCCACGGACCGCTTGATGCTGCGGGACGACCTGTCCGCGAAGTCACCGTCGCAGCTGCTGTCGTCGCTGCGCCCCGGCGGCGACGGCCGCTCGCCCGGCGTCGTGCTGCCCGCCGACGCGGTCGGCGCCTCCCTCACGCTGCGCCTGAGCACGCCCGCCCGTCCGCACGAAGCCTCACCGTCCGATGTGCGGGGCACCGTCACCGCGACGGTCGAGGACCGCTACGGCGTCCCGTACCAGGTGTTCCTGGACGACCTGCCCGCCGACGGGCGCGCGCACCGGCTCACGATGGACCTCGGCGGGGAAGGCTCCTCCTCATCCGACCGGCCCGCGACCCCGCTGACCCTCACCGGCCTGGCCCTCGACATCAACCAGTCCGTCACCGAGACGGTGAAGCACCGTCTGACGTTCGAGGGACTGCGCGCCGTGAACGCGGCCGGGGCGCAGCAGTCGCTGAAGCCGGGGACGCGGTGGCGGGCGTTCGTGCGGGGCGGCGGGGAAGACATCCGCGACAGCCGGCCCAGCGCCCCCGTGGTCGGGCGTGCGTCGGGCGGCGGCGTGTCCGTCGGGTTCGACACCGGGCGGCTGAATCCGGCGGCCGTCCCGTTCGGATCGCCGACCAGCATGAGCGTCCGGCTCACCGCGAAGCGCCCCGTGGTCGAGGAGGTCACCGCCGTGGCCACCGACCGCTTCCTGAGCTCCTCCGGAGCGCGGGTCGGATCCACGGTCGCCGTGCCCGTCGACGGCTCGCCCGTCAAGGTGCGGATCTCCGCGAGCGTGCGCGCCCTGCCCACCACGGGACCCGAGGCCGGGGCCGACACCACGGCCGGGACGGCCACCGGCCCCCAGTCCGCCGACGGGGGCGCCCTGTTGCTCGATCTGCCCACCTTGAACCGGGCGCTCGCCGACCGGCACAAGGACACCGTCCTGCCCGACGAGTGGTGGCTGAGCACCGAGCCCGGCCGCAGTGCCGAGGCCGCCGCCGCGCTGCGCGCCCGCCCCGACGCCGACCCGGCGCAGGTCGTCGTGCGGTCCGAGATCGCCGAGTCGCTGCGTGACGACCCGCTCGGCGCGGGACCGCAGTCGGCGCTCGCCGCGGCCGCCGTCGCCGCCGCCCTCCTCGCCGCCGTCGGGTTCGCCGTGAACACGGCGGGCTCGATGCGCGAACGCGGCAGCGAGTTCGCGATCCTGCGGGCGCTCGGCGCGCCCCGGCGCCAGCTCGCCCGTCTCGTCGCCGCCGAGCAGGGCATCCTGGTCGCGCTCGCCCTCCTGGTGGGGCTGGCCCTGGGCTCGTTCCTCACGAGAGCCGTGGTGCCGCTCGTCGTACTGACCGGGCAGGCCGCCCAGCCGATGCCCCGGGTCCTGGTCGAACTGCCGTGGGGGCAGGTCCTGTCGCTCCTCGCGGGCGTCGCCGTGACGCCCGTCCTGATCACCGCGGGCATCGCCCTGCGCCGACCGCCGGACGCCGCCATCACACTGCGCCGCCAGGGGAGTGAGTGACATGACGCCACCGACCGTCGCCCCCTGGGTGCGCACCCGCCTGCGCGCCGCGCCCGGCGCCGCCTGCGCGCTCGCCCTCCTGGTCGCCCTCACGTCGTGCCTGGCCGCCGTCTTCCCGCGCGCCGTCCAGGACTACGAGGACGCGGGCCTGCGCCACGCGGTCTCGGCCGCGTCACCCCAGCGCACCGTCCTCGACCTCACCACCGCACAACCCGGCATCGAACAGGAGGCGGACGCGCGGGACGAGATGATGCGCACCAAGTCCCTGCGCGCCGCGTACGACAAGATCGTCGGCTCCCTGCGCGCGCCGCTCGCCGTGGACGAGGCGCAGTCCTCGTACGGGCTGCGCACCACGGTGCAGCTGGCGGCGACCACCGACAGGTGGCTGCCGCGGCCCGACGGGCTGCCCGCCCAGTTCACGCTCTCCGCGCAGAGCGGCCTCGCCCGGCACAGCACGGTCGCGGCGGGTCGGCTGCCGCGCGCGGGCAAGGTCACCTGGGAGACGCCCGAGGTGGAGGGCGCGGTGACGACCGCGACCGCCAAGGCGCTGCACATCGAGCCCGGTTCGGTGATCCACGTGCCCGCCCTGATGAAGGGCTACGTGTCCGTGCGCATCACCGGTGTCGTGAAGGCGAGGGATCCCGAAGCCTCGTACTGGGCGGCCAACCCGGTCCTCGCCGCACCGTCGCTGCGTCAGACCGAGACGATGCCTCCCTCGAATTTCTGGGTCGGCGGGATCCTCCTCCCGCCCGACGCGGCGCCCGCGCTGATCGGCACGGCCGGCGACCCCGAGCAGTTCTGGCAGCTCGCGCCCGACCTGGGTGCCCTCGACTCACGCACCATGCCCGCCCTCAAGTCCGCCCTCGCCTATACGAAGGACGGCCCGGGCCTGCTCGCGGTGCGCCGGGCCACGGGCGGCGAGACCGAGGTCGCCACCGGCCTCGGCGAGTTCGTCACCGGCTACCAGGACCTGCGGTCCCGTATCGGCCCGGTCGTCTCCGTCGCCGCGTACGGCACGGGCACGGTCGCCTGCATCGTGCTCCTGATGGCGGGCGGCCTGGCCGCCGAGCGGCGCCGCGCCGAGTTCACCGTCCTGCGCTCGCGCGGCGGCTCGGTGCGCGGGCTCGCCGGGCGGCTGCTCGCCGAGACGGCCGTCGTCGCCGTGCCCGCGGGCACGGCCGGTCTCGCGCTCGCGCTGCTCGTGATCCGGCACGGCCGCTGGCAGCCCGCCGTGTTCGCGGCCGCCGCGGTCGTCCTGCTCACCTGCCTCGCCCTGCCCCTGCGCGCCGTCGCCGCGCATCACCGCGTCCACGTGGGCGGCGCGCGCGACGACCTCGCCCACGCCCGGCCCTCACGCCGCCGCACCGTCGCCGAACTCACCCTGCTCGTGCTGGCGGTCGCGTCCATCGTGGCGCTGCGCCGCCGGGGCACGTCCGACGGCGGGGACAGCCTCGTCGCGCTCGCGCCGGTCCTGGTCGGTGTCGTCGCCGCGTTCGTCCTGGTCCGCGTCTACCCGCTGCCGCTGCGCTGGCTGGCCCGCCCCGCCGGGCGGCTGCGCGGCGTCGTCGGCTATCTGTCGCTCGCGCGGACGGGCCGCGCGAGCGCCGGTGCCGGTACAGCCGTACTCCCCCTGCTCGCGCTGCTCACGGCCCTGACGACGGCCGCGTTCGGCGGTTCGGTCCTCGCGGGCATCGGCCACGAGCGGGACCGGGCGGCGGTTCTCGCGACCGGCGCGGACGCCCGCGTCGAGTCCGGCTCCGCGCTGCCCGCCGCGCTCGCCGGGCAGGTCCGGAAGATGCCCGGGGTGCGGGACGTGTCCCCGCTGACGCTGCGGTACGACGCCGAGCCGAAGGACGGCAAGCGCAAGGTGCCGCTCGCGGTCGTGAACACGGCGTCGTACGCGCGTCTGGCCGCCCGTACGGACCTCGGGCCGTTCCCCGCCGGCGCGCTGACGACGGACGCCGCGCAGGCCGGCACCCCCGCGTCGCCGCTTCCCGTGCTGGCCTCCCCCTCGATGCGGGACGTCTTCGGGACCGGACCGTTCTCTCTGTGGCTGGACGGCGAGGACGTCGTGCTGCGCATCTCCGAGGTCCGTACCACGACACCCGCCCTGTCCGACGACTTCCTCGTGCTCGACAGGGCGGCCCTGGCCCGCCGGGTCGGCATCGGCGAGAAGGCCAACGAGGACATCGCGTCCCGTTACCTCCCCAGCTCCCTCCTCGTCACCGGCGACCACATCGACGGACCCGCCCTGCGCAAGGCCGCGGGCTCCAAGGTGTCGGTGCGGCTGCGCGCCACCGAACGCGCCCGGTACGTCGACTCCCCCCTCCAGACCGGCGCCGCCCGCGTCTACTCGGCGGCCGTCCTCACCGGCGCGGGGTACGCGGCCCTCACCCTGCTCCTCGCGCTCGCACGCGCCGCCCCCGAACGCACCGCGCTCCTCGCACGCCTGCGCACCATGGGCCTCACCCGCCGCCAGGCCCGCCGCCTCCTCGTCCTCGAAGCGCTCCCCCAGGCCGCGCTCGCCGCGGCGGGCGGCGCCCTCACGGGGTGGGCGGCGATCCGGCTCCTCTCACCGGGCGTCGACCTGACGGGTCTGGCCCTGGCGACGGCCGGTGACGGGGGCCCCGTGGCGCAGCTGCGCACCGACGCCCTGTCGCTCCTGCTGCCCGCGCTGTGCGTCGTCCTGCTCGCCACGGCCGTGGCCGCCGGGCAGGCCTGGTGGACCGGGCGGCGGGGATTCGTCCGGGAGCTGAGGGCGGGGGAAGCGTCATGAACCGAAGGCGACAGCAGGCGTACGACGTCACCACACCGACAGGATCGGCAACGTCAGCGGCGAGGGCCGAAGGGACACCGGGAGAGACACCATGACCACCACCGACCCCACCCTCGCCGATCTCGAACGGCGCGCCGCGGACCGCCGCGAGCAGCCCGCGTACGGCCATGACGCCCTGATCACCTGCGACCGGCTGGTGCGGATCTTCTCCACGGACGGCGTCGAGGTGCAGGCGCTCCAGGGGCTCGATCTCCTGGTGCGCGAGGGCGAGTTGATGGCTCTGGTCGGCGCGTCGGGCAGCGGCAAGTCGACGCTGATGAACATCCTCGCGGGGCTCGACGAGCCGACGGCGGGCGCGGCGAAGGTCGCGGGCTGCGACCTGCTCGCGATGGGCGCGAAGGAACGTCTGCGCTACCGCAGGGACATCGTCGGCTTCGTCTGGCAGCAGACGGCCCGCAATCTGCTCCCCTACCTGACAGCGGCTCAGAACGTGGCGCTCCCGATGCAGTTGAAGGGCGGCACCAAGCGCGCGCACAAGTCCCGGCGGGCCGTGGAACTCCTCGACCTGCTGGGGGTCGGCGACTGCCGCGACCGGCGCCCGCAGGCGCTGTCGGGCGGCCAGCAGCAGCGCGTCGCCATCGCCGTGGCGCTCGCCAACGAACCGTCGGTCCTGCTCGCCGACGAGCCGACCGGCGAACTGGACTCCCACACGGGCGAGCAGATCTTCGCCGCGTTCCGCACGGCGAACGAGGAGCTGGGCACGACCATCGTGATCGTCACGCACGACCAGACCGTCGCCTCCGAGGTCCGCCGCACGGTCGCCATCCGCGACGGCCGCACCTCGACGGAGGTCCTGCGCCGCACGGAGGTCGACGCGACGACGGGCCAGGAGTCCCTGATCTCACGGGAGTACGCGATGCTCGACCGCGCGGGCCGGCTCCAGCTCCCCGCGGACCACACGCGGGCGCTGGGAATGCGGGACAGGGTGCTCCTGGAGCTGGAGGAGGACCACATCGGGGTGTGGCCGGACGACACCGAGCCGGGCTGATCCCCGAGCCGGGCCGATCCGTCAGCCGGGCCGATCCGTCAGCCGGGTGCCTGCCGTCCGGTCAGCCGGGTGCCTGCCGTCCGGTCAGGCGGGCGTGACGGAGAGACCGGAGAGCCCGTTGCTGCGCCGCAGCGCCACGGAGCCGTAGGCCGTGCGCAGCCGCAGCCACGCGCCGCTGCTCAGCAGGTCGAGCGCGTCCCCGCGCAGGAAGCCGAGCGACTGCGCCGCGTGGACGGCGCGCACCGGAACCCCGGTGTCGCCGATGGTCCGCGACCAGATCTCGCGCCCGATCCGGTCCAGTTCGGCGCGGGTGCGCGCGTCGGGAGCCAACTCCTCGACCCGCGCCTTGAACTCGGCGACAGCGGTCCGTACCAGCCCGCGCACGACGTCCACGCCGGGGAAGCCGGGAACCAGCTCCCAGCCGCCGCGCGGGGGCAGGACGCCGGCCCACGGAGGTCCGGTCACCGCGGCGGGCACCCGCGCGGTCCCGGCGGCCTCGTCGATCGACTCGAGCAGCTCACCGGCCGACACGGTCACGTCGAGCGAGCTGTCCAGCCCGTACTCGTACGGCTTCAGGAGGCGGGCCGTACGGATCGCGAGCACCTCGAAGGACGGCGGCCGCCCGAAGACGGCCAGCGCCTGTCCGCCCGCCTGGAGCCGCACCGCGGCGGCCCGGTCGTAGTGCACCAGCCGGCCGAGGAAGGCGGCGAGATCCGCCCCTTCCCCGGCGTCGGCGAAGTGCAGCACGGGTGCCGTCATGCGGCCAGCGCCCCCGAGCCGCTGTCGGCACTGTCGTCCATGTACTCCTGGAGGTACGCCTTCTCCTCGGCGGTGATCCGCCGGGGCCGCTGCGCCTCCAGGTTGAACGGCACGACCACGGTCGAGGCCCGCACGTAGACCTGGTCCTCGTCCTTGATCTCGTACGCGATCGTGAGCGACGCGGCGCCGATCTTCGTCACCCACGACTCGATGGTGACCGGCGTGTGCCGGTGCACCAGCGGGCGTACGTAGTCGATCTCGTGGCGGGCCACGACGGACCCGCCGGAGAACGACGGCGACCCGTCCCCGGGCGCCAGCTGGAACATGAAGTCGATCCGCGCTTCTTCCAAGTACCGCACGAAGACAGCGTTGTTGACATGCCCGAAGGCATCCATGTCCGACCAGCGCAGGGGACAGGCGTAGATATGACGCACGATCAGCCTCGCGTCAGCTTCTTGTACGTGGCGCGGTGCGGACGCGCGGCGTCCGCGCCGAGGCGCTCGATCTTGTTCTTCTCGTACGACTCGAAGTTGCCCTCGAACCAGTACCACTTGGAGTCACCCTCGTAGGCGAGGATGTGCGTGGCGACCCGGTCCAGGAACCAGCGGTCGTGGGAGATGACCACGGCCGCACCTGGGAACTCGAGCAGCGCGTTCTCCAGCGACGACAGGGTCTCGACGTCGAGGTCGTTCGTCGGCTCGTCGAGGAGCAGCAGGTTGCCGCCCTCCTTGAGCGTCAGGGCGAGGTTGAGGCGGTTGCGCTCACCGCCGGACAGGACGCCGGCCGGCTTCTGCTGGTCCGGGCCCTTGAAGCCGAAGGCGCTGACGTACGCGCGCGACGGCATCTCGACCTGGCCGACGTTGATGTAGTCGAGCTCGTCCGACACGACGGCCCAGAGGGTCTTCTTCGCGTCGATGTTGGCGCGGCTCTGGTCGACGTAGGAGATCTTGACCGTGTCGCCGACCTTGATCGAGCCGTTGTCCGGCGTCTCGAGGCCCTGGATCATCTTGAACAGCGTGGTCTTGCCCGCGCCGTTCGGACCGATGACGCCGACGATGCCGTTGCGCGGCAGCGTGAACGACAGGTCGTCGATGAGGACCTTGTCGCCGAAGGCCTTGGAGAGGTTCTGGACCTCGACGACGATGCTGCCCAGGCGCGGGCCCGGCGGGATCTGGATCTCCTCGAAGTCCAGCTTCCGCATCTTGTCCGCCTCGGCGGCCATCTCCTCGTAACGGGCGAGACGGGCCTTGGACTTGGTCTGGCGCCCCTTGGCGTTGGACCGCACCCACTCGAGCTCTTCCTTGAGCCGCTTGGCGCGCTTCTCGTCCTTGCGGCCCTCGACCTTGAGGCGCGCGGCCTTCTTGTCGAGGTACGTCGAGTAGTTGCCCTCGTAGGGGAGCGCGCGGCCGCGGTCCAGCTCGAGGATCCACTCGGCGACGTTGTTGAGGAAGTAGCGGTCGTGGGTCACGGCGACCACGGCGCCCGCGTACTTCGACAGGTGCTGCTCCAGCCAGTTCACCGACTCGGCGTCGAGGTGGTTGGTGGGCTCGTCGAGGAGCAGCAGGTCGGGGGCCTCGATGAGGAGCTTGCACAGCGCGACGCGGCGCTTCTCGCCACCGGAGAGGTTGTTGACGGGCCAGTCGGCGGGCGGGCAGCCCAGGGCGTCCATGGCCTGCTCGAGCTGCGCGTCCAGGTCCCACGCGTTGGCGTGGTCCAGGTCCTCCTGGAGCTTGCCCATCTCCTCGAGAAGGGCGTCCGAGTAGTCGGTCGCCATGAGCTCGGCGACCTCGTTGAAGCGGTGGAGCTTCTTCATGGTGTCGGCGGCGCCGTCCTGCACGTTCTCCAGGACCGTCTTCGACTCGTCGAGCTGCGGCTCCTGCATGAGGATGCCGACGCTGAACCCGGGCGAGAGGTAGGCCTCGCCGTTCGACGGCTGCTCGAGGCCCGCCATGATCTTCAGCACCGTGGACTTACCGGCGCCGTTGGGACCCACGACACCGATCTTCGCGCCGGGCAGGAAGTTCAGGGTGACGTCATCCAGAATCACCTTGTCGCCGTGCGCCTTGCGCGTCTTGCGCATGGTGTAGATGAACTCAGCCAAGAGAAACCGTCCGGCAATCGATGTGTGGGCAGATACACCCCATCTTGCCTGACGTCCATCCCTGGATGGAAACCCGTATGCGCCTGAGGCCCTGAACTGGGCGTTCGACCCCAGTCCGTCACAGCAGAGCCGTCACTGTTGGTCGCCATTGGTCACCCTCGGGCAACGTCGCACGGCCCAGGGACGGCCCAGGATCGCCGGAGACGTCGCAGCGGAAACAGGTGTGGGCCTTACGTGAGCTGGTTCCATACGTGCACGACCGGGGCTCCTTCCAGCGGGAGGCGGTCGCGGTACCACTCCGATTCCAACCACTCCTCGATCACGAAGAGCGGTCGCGACAAAAGCGCTTCCCCAACCCGCTGAGCCCTCAGAAGCAGCCCAAGATCAGTCAGAGCGAGGGAGTCATCGGACGTGTACAGCAAGCAGTTCCCGTGCTCGTCAGCGTGGTCCAGGAGAAGCTGGTGCGCCTGCTCGGGGTCATGGCCGTCCAGCGCCCGGCCTGCGAGGAAGGCCTGAGGGCCGAGGACCGCGTCCAACGCCACGCACGCCAGCCTGCCCTCGCAGTAGAAGACCTTCACCCCGTCGGCGAAGTTCTCCTGCTCGTACGGGCCGCCTACCTGTTCCTGCGGGGCGGAGACCCCGAGCGCGACTGCGACGTCGGCCGAACTCATCCCGAACCGCAAGGGCCCCACACCGACCTCGGGCGCCCACTCCCAGCGCTCCCGTTCACTGTCCGCCGCCATGGCCCCCGCCTCCCCCGTGGATGGCTCACAGCCATCCCCCATTTCACCCCGGACCTTGGTGCCCGCTCAGGGCTCAAAAAGCCAGCCGCGGAACTCAGTCACGCCGACGCTGCTTCGGACCCTAGTGAGGGTTGACCGGAATCTCGTAAACGATCTCGCACAGGGCGGCAGGCACGACGATGTCAGCCGTCTCTACTGGCCGCCCTTGGTCGCTGTAGTACGTCCGCCGGATGTGGGTCACCAGAGCGGACTTCTGGATACCGAGAAGTGAGACTTCCTCTGCGCTCGCCCGCCTCGGCTCCGGCTGCTCGACGGCATGGCTCACGGTGACGCCGATCTGCGCCATCCAGTTCACGACTCCCACACCGGCATGGGGCCCACCTTGAGGGAGAACGACGAGCGTCCCCGAGGTGAGGTCGTACGGCTCCCCACTCGTGGACAGCTACATATGAAGGCCCCCAACTCCGGACGAACGGCATCGGATGTTTGAGACCACAGGTGATCAAAGAGCACGGGAACCCTAGGGGAGCCTCCGCTTCGAGGCAGGGCGCCTGGCGCGGCTGCGGCACTTTTCGCCCGTTCGGCGGGCTTGGCGCCGGGCTACGGAAACGTGCCGGGCCGTCGAATTCTGCTGCTCTTGGCGACGCTCCGGGTGCGGCCGAGAACGCATGCGGCCCCGGCCGCCGTGAAGGCGGACCGGGGCCGGCGTCAGGCGTGGTGGGGGTCAGTCCTGGGTCGGGGTCTTCTTCTTGCGGACCAGGAAGACCGCTCCGCCGCCGATCACCACGAGGGCGATGGCGATGCCCGCGATCATCGGGGTGGCGTTCGAGCTGCCGGTCTCGGCGAGGTCGCCGGCCTGGGTGCCGGTGCCGCCCACGGAAGCCGGGCTGGGCTGCGACGACGGCTGCTCACCGCCGCCCGTGGTGCTCTCGGTCTTGCAGTCGAGGACGCCCTTGAAGCGCTTCTCGAAGCCGTTCGGACCCTTGATCGTGAAGTCGTACGCCTGGTCCTCCTGCAACGGGATGGTCACCGTCTGCGAGGCACCGGCCGCGATGGTGTGCTCGATGCCCATCAGCTTGAAGGTGAACGCCTCGTCGCCCTTGTTGGTCGCCGTGATGTCCACGCCGCCCTTGGCGCAGTTCTTCTGGGCCGACAGCGCGGGGGCCGCGCCCTTCTTGGCCCAGTTCGCCGTGGCGGTCGCGGAGACCGTGGACTCGCTGGAACCGGCGAGGATCTGCGTCTGGCTGCGGGTGTCGGAGGCGAAGGCCCGGCCGACCGGCACGGTCGTCGACGCCTGCACCGTCAGCGCGGCCGTGCCGTCGGCGGCGTCCGCGGGGACGTCGAAGAACAGCTGCCCGCCGTCGACGGCGGAGGTCACGGGCTTGCCGTCCTTGTCGACGACCTTGACCCCACTGGCGGCCGCGTCGGCGGGCGGCGTCACGCTCACGCTGTCGGCGTTCGTACGGACCGTGACGGGACCGAGCCGGTCACCGGCGCGGCCGGAGACGGCGGAGGGCTCCAGGTTCAGCGAGGCCTTCGGCTCGGCGAGGGGCTGGGCGCTCTTGTGCAGGTAGTCGGCGAGCTTCTCGGCGGCCGGGCTGACCGCGTCCACGTCCGCGCCGTCCGAGTAGCGCCAGATGGCGACCTGGGTGCCGGCCGCCGCGTCCTTCTGCGTGAGGCTGCCGGCACCGGCCTTGCGGGCCAGCTCGGCGAGGTCGTTGACCTGGGGGTAGGAGTTCTGCAGGATCCAGCGGATCTTGCCCGCGTCCGCGTTCCCGTTCAGCGAGGTGCCGCTCCAGGGGGTCTCCTGGTACTTGGCGTCCCGCTGGGTCGGGTTGTGGATGTCGATGCAGTACGTCTGCAGCGTGCCGCCGTTGTCGACGGACATCTCGAAGAGTCCGGCGGAGACGGGCTGGTCCTGGCCGTGGTCGTGGATGACGGCCTGGCCGTAGGTCTTGAGCCCGCCGATCGTGGCGGTCGCGCCGCCCTGCTGCTGAGGGACCTCGTCCGCAGAGGCCGCGCCGGCGCCGGATATCGCGGCGGTGGCCACGAGTCCGGACACCAGGGCCGCCGCGGCGAGGCGGGCGGCGCCCCGCCCGCGTGGGGTGACCGCCGACAACACAGATACCGCAGAGAACACAGAATTCCCCTTCAGGCGGGAGACATTGGCACGAGGGGGGTGACGTCCCGCCGACAGAACGATGTGTGAATCGGACGCTTGAGCAGACACCCGAAACAATGGCCCCGTGGGCTACGCCCGGCATCCTAAGGAAACCGCGCACCACAGTCCCCAGGTCAGAGCGGTGCCAGAGCGATCCGAATCGGAATCGTTATCGCAACTAATGATTACGACCCTGGCTTATCGACAAATCAACGGCATGGAACCGGTGTTCATTCACCGATAAGCCGCACTTCGGGCCGCATTCGCCACGTGCCTCGACCCGAGCGCTCGGCGGCCTGTTTCAGCCGACGGCGGCCGGTTCTCGCTGTTCGCCGGGTTCGGCCCGCTCCTTGGGTTCGCCCTCTGCTTGCGGCTCGATCTCGAACGACGGTTCGTCGCCGTCCGGTTGGCGTCCCGGCTGCCCCTGCCGGGCACGCCGGAACGCGGTCGTCCCGCGCGACAGATCGTGTCCGACGGCCGACGCCTGGATGTCCGCCGACGTCCAGTGCTGCCCGCCCCGCTCCTCGTCCCGCACCCTCAACCTCCCCTGGACCAGCACCGGTTCACCGATGGAGAGCGAGCCCTGCACGTTCGTGCCGAGCGCGCCCCACGCCCACACCGTGAAGAAATTCGTGTGCCCGTCCACCCACTCGTTGCGCACCCGGTCGAAGCGCCGGGCGGTCGCCGCGAGCCGGAACCGCGCCACCGGCCCCTTCGGCAACTCCCGGTACACCGGCGTCGTCGCGACGTTCCCCACGACCGTCACCGTCGTCTCATTCATGTCGGTCCACCCCTCCCCTGCGCACGGACGCGTGCGGGCCCGTCCCGCACGGCCTCGTCCGTACCGCCTTCCCGGTCGGTTCCGGGTCCGCGATCTCAGAGTGCCTGTGCCGGGACGAGCCCGCTGAAGCCTGTGTTCTACCGGCCGGTTGTGGAAAACCCCGCCACCCGGCCGGGGCACGGCGGGAGGACCGCACCTCACCCCACCCGGAGCCCGCGCCTCGCCCCGACGGGAGTCCGCCCTCACCCCGACGGGAGTCCGCCCCTCACCCCGCCACCTTCGCGTACTGCTCCCTGACCTCCCGGTACCGCAGCAGCTCGGCGGCCACCGGATCGAGGACCCGGGCCCGGCCGCACCCCGCCGCGGCCTCCCGCAGGCGCCGTTCCGCGTCGAGTCCGTAGCGCCGCGCCGGCCCCTTCGCCGCCATCCGGCACGCCCACTCCACGCACGGTCCGCCGACGATGCCGCACAGCATCAACAGCACCGGCACCCCGAGGTTCGGGTCGAGGACACCGATGATCTGCCCCAACAGCCAGAGCCCGCCGATGACCTGAACGATCGTCATGGAGATCTGGGCGAGGACCGCGACCGGCCACCAGCCGGGCCTCGGCAGCCGAGTCGGCGGCGACCCCGCCGAGACCGCCAGGTCGTCGAGCGCCTCCGGAAGCCCCTCCGCTCCCCGCGTCGCCGCCTCCCGCACCGCCTGCCCCCAGGGCCCCGGCAGTCCCGTCGACGCCCGCTCGCCCACGATGCGCACCGCGTGCTCCACGCGCTGGCGCGCCGTCGCCTCCTCGTCGGAGGGCACGGGCCTGACCGTCAGTGTGGTGCTCGGGCTGCGCCGGCCCTCGTACCAGCGCCAGAGCCGCAGCCAGGGGGTGCCGCACGCCTTGTTGGCGTTGCGGCGCCAGGCGCGTTCGGCCGCCTGTCCCGCGGCCTCGGCGCCCACGGCGTCGGCGAGCCGGTCGGTGAACTCCTCGCGGGCGTCCTCGCTGAGCCCGCTCTTGCGCCCGGTCGCGTAGACGGGCCGCAGCCGCAGCGCCGCCGCGTCGATGTCGGCCGCGATCCGGCGGGCGGCGGCGCCCTGCTCCCGGGTGAACTGGTCCAGGCACTCGCGCAGTTCATCGACACCGTCACCGGTGAGCGCGGACAGGGAGAGCACGGTCGCGCCCGGTTCACCGTGCTCGCCGAGCGCGATCCCGTCCTCGTCGAGAAGGCGCCGCAGATCGTCGAGTACGAGGTCGGCGGCCTCGCCGGGCAGCCGGTCCACCTGGTTGAGGACGACGAAGCTGACCTCGGCGTGGCCGGCCAGGGGCCGCAGATAGCGCTCGTGCAGCATCGCGTCGGCGTACTTCTCGGGGTCGACGACCCAGATGACGGCGTCGACGAGCTCAAGGATCCGGTCGACCTGCTCACGGTGCGCGACGGCCGCCGAGTCGTGGTCGGGCAGGTCCACCAGGACGAGCCCCTTGAGTGGCGCGCTCACGCCCTGGGGGCCCTGCCCCTGGAGCGGGCGGCGGCGCAGCCGGCCGGGGATCCCGAGCCGGTCGAGGAGTCCCGCGGCGCCGTCCGTCCAGCTGCACGCGATGGGCGCGGAGGTGGTGGGCCTGCGCAGTCCCGTCTCGGACAGGGGCACGCCCGCGAGGGCGTTGAAGAGGGTCGACTTGCCGCTGCCGGTGGCGCCCGCGATGGCGACGACGGTGTGCCGGTGGGAGAGCCGGCGCCGGGCGGCCGCCTGGTCGAGCACCTGGCCCGCCTCGGCGAGGGCCTCGCCGTCGACGCGGGCCCGGGAGAGCGCGACCAGTTCACGCAGCGCGTCGAGGCGTGCGACGAGTTCCGCGTCGGCGCCCTGACGTTCGTCGCCGTGGGCGTACTGCTCGGGTACGTCCACGTCGAAGACGCCGGAGTCCGCGACGCGGCGGGCGATGAGCCCGTCGTCCCAGGCGCCGCCGACGAAGCCGTCCGCGTCGTCCCCGGGCGGATCCACCCGCCCGGCCGGTTCCGTCCCGTCGGCGTGCTCGGCGTGGTCGGTGTGGTCCGTGACGGCGGTCACCGCGGTCACCTCTCCTTCTGCAGTACGGACAGCGCGGCGATCAGTTCTGCCTGGGACTCGGGGTGCACGTCGAGTGCGTCGAGCGGCGCGAGCCTGCGTTCGCGCTCCACGGCGAGCACCTTGTCCAGGTAGTCGGTGAGCAGCCGCCCGCCCCGGTCACGCAGGCGCAGGGCCCCTTGGGCGCCGATGCGTTCGGCGAGGCTCTCGCCCGCGCTGCGGGCGCGGTTCCCGCCGAGGAGGGCGGTGGCGAGGAGGGCGGCGACGAGCTCGGTGTCGGGCGGCGGGGTGATGTCCAGGGTGCGTACCTGTTCCTCGGCGTACTCCTCGAGCATGCGGCGCCAGCGGCGTACGGCCATGCCGATGCGGTGTTCCGCGGTCTCCAGGTCGGGGTCGCGGGCGGCGAGTCCGTCCGCCGCGCCCGCGGGGTCGCGGCGCCAGGCCTCGTCGATGCGTTCGTCGGCGGCGGTGACGGCACACAGGAGGAGCGCGCCGAGGCTCTCGGTGAGCGCGTCGAGGAGCTCGGCGGGCGCGCAGTCGAGGGGGTAGCTGCGCCACCGTTTGAGGGCGTCCCCGGCGAGCACGCCACCGCTCTGGAGCCGGGTGCGCACGCGCGCTTCCTCTCTCGCGTACGTCTCGTCGACGGTGGCGGTGAGGCGCAGGGCGGCGGCGTACTGGGAGGCGACGGCGCCGGCGAGCTCGGGGGTGCGGACCCGGAGCGAGTCGATGACACCGTCGGCGGTGCGGGCGATGGCCGTGCAGCGGGCGGTGGGTTCCTGCACACGGTGGGTGAGCCAGGCGCGCAGGGGGGCGACGGCGGAGGCCGGCAGGAGGCCGCCGCCGCCGGTGGACTCGGGCAGTTCGGGCACGGTGAAGCGCGGCACGTCGCCGAGTCCGGCCTTGGCGAGCAGGGCCCCGTACTGGCGGGAGACCTCGGCGACCATCTGGTGGGGCACGCGGTCGAGGACGGTGACGAGGGTCGCGTTGTTCTCCTTGGCGCTGCGCAGCAGGTGCCAGGGCACGGCGTCGGCGTAGCGGGAGGCGGTGGTGACCATGATCCAGACGTCGGCGGCGCTGATGAGCCGGGCGGCGAGCAGGCGGTTGTGGGCGACGAGGGAGTCGACGTCGGGCGCGTCGAGGAGGGCGAGTCCGCGGGGCAGGCTGCCGGAGGTCTCGACGCGCAGGACGTCTTCGCCGTCGTCGGCGGGGGCGGAGGCGCCGAGCTCGGTGTCGTCGGGCCGCCGCGGCGTCCATACGCGGGTGAGGTCGGGCAGGACGCGGGTCCCGGAGAACCAGCGGTGGTCCTCCGGGTGGCAGACGAGGACGGGGGTGCGGGTCGTGGGCCGCAGCACCCCGGCCTCGCTGACCTTCCGCCCGACCAGGGAATTGACGAGGGTCGACTTCCCGGCGCCGGTCGACCCTCCGATCACGGCGAGCAAGGGAGCTTCGGGGTCTCTCAGCCGGGGCACGAGGTAGTCGTCGAGCTGCGCGAGGAGCTCCGCCCGGTTGGCCCGCGCACGCGGCGCCCCCGGGAGAGGGAGGGGGAAGCGCGCGGCGGCGACACGGTCGCGCAGCGCGGAGAGTGCGTCGAGCAGCTGAGGCCGAACGTCCAAGGTCACCACATGCGAAGAATGCCCAATTTTGGCGTCTTTCTGAAGCATATGGACGTCTCTGCGCGCCGATGCGGCCCATCCGGTCCATGGGACGGAAGGGACGACTGGGGCGCAGGCATAACGAGTGCACAACACCCGGGGCGCGAGACGCCAAAAGCGGTGCAGGATTCGTACCCGCCTGCGATTATCAGGACCGCTTCACCGAAACTCCACATCGTGCCACGGAGGCGAAGCAGCAAGGACAGGGATCCGGGAGCCCTATCCTTGATCCCGGCAAGGTCACGGATCTCCCCCACATCCGTCCCGAGCCACTGGCCCACACACCGGCCCCCGTAGCTCAGTGGATAGAGCAGGCGCCTTCTAAGCGCTTGGCCGCAGGTTCGAGTCCTGCCGGGGGCGCCTCATTGTTTCCGGGTTGCCGGCCCTCCTCAGGGAGGGCTTTTTTCATGGGGTTCCTCGGACGCTAGCGACCCGGCCGTAGCGGTGGCGTAAGCGATGCACACCGGCGGCCGCACCGGCAGATCCGGCGGCCACCCCCGCCGGTACCACCCCCGACACGCCCGAGCGGCGATCGGTCCGGTCGCAGGGCACAGCGTGGGTACTTCCTTGGTTGTAGTGGTCATCGAGTTCGCTCGGGCCGTCTTGTGCCCGTGTTCCGATGCTGCATATGGTCCCGCTGATTCCCCGCGCCATTCCGCACGGATCCGCCCGTACACCCCGAAGTAGACGGCTGTTCAGCCGAGTTGGCCCGAAGGTGAGTGAGACGTGCCGCAGCTCTCCGATCTGAGCCGCCGGACCGGCGTCCCCGACCGCATGCTCAGGTTCTATCTGCGCATGGACCTCCTGCCGGCTCTGGACGAGTCCCAGGAGTACGACGAGTCCCACGTCCGGCGCGTGGCGCTCGTGCGGACGCTGCTCGATGTCGGCGGGCTCTCCCCCTCGGCGATCCGGCAGATCGTCGGGCGGATCGACACCTCGCCGCCGCTGCACGAACTGCTCGGCGCGGTCCAGTACGCGCTGCCCGCGCGCGGGTCCGTGTCGCAGGACCAGGAGTGGGAGCGCGCCAGGGAGCGGACCACGGCGCTCGCCGAGCAGCGGTCGTGGCAGGTCAGCCCGGACAATCCGGCCTGGCAGACGCTCACCCAGGTCCTGGTCACCTGCGAATGGCTGGAACAGCGCGATCTGCCGCGGCTCCTGGAAACGTACGCGGAGGCGCTCGAACGGGTCGTCGACATCGAGGTGCAGTTGCTGCGCCGGCAACCCGACCCCGAGAGTGCCGCGGCGAGCATGGTGTCCGGCACCGTACTCGGCGACGTCGCGCTTTCCGCTCTGCGCCGGCTGATTCATGAACATTTCTCGTGCTCGGCCCAGAAGTTGGCCGAAACAGGCGATACGCCCCGTGGCGTGCCGACCGACGTGACGGGACGGGAAACTGCGCGTTCCGCTCGTGACGAAGCCATGGATACCGCCCGCGAGAGCTGACGGCGGCGCCTTTGATTGCCTTGTCGGCAGGCCGGAAAATACAGGTAGTTGAAGGCCGTGCCTATACGGCCGGGTAACCCGGTTGTCGCTTGACACCCCGTCGCGGCACGAGGCATGCTCAATCCGATCTTCGAACCGTCTTCCCTCTTGACAACGTAGTCCGGACCTGGAAGCGGCGACGGGTATCGACGGGGGGAAGGAAACGTGCACGACGCATCGCCGCAGGAAATCCAGGGGGAGACTCCGGATCCTGAAGGCGCGACGCTCGCTGCGGAATTACAGGCACTGGAAGCGGAACTGCTCGACGCCTATCGGCGCGCTCTGCTCGAGCAGAACAATCCGCTCGGCATGGATCAGGAAGCCTGGACATCCTGCCGCGAGCAGGCCCAGCACATTCTCGGGGAATGCGTGCACGCTTTGCGGTACGGCACCGAAGCGCCACTCAATCCCCAGCTCATGAAGAAGACCCGGCGACTCGGCGGGGCCCGGATCTCACAGGGAATTCCGCCGGTCTACTCGGTCCGCGCGGGATCCATGTTCTTCCAGGTCACCATGGAGTTCTTGGGACGGATCTCCGCGGACCGGCCCGGCTCCGAGCATTACCTGATGAAGGTGCCGCCCATTCTGCAGTCCGCGATCACGCGGCGCCTCGAGGAAGGGTCCAGCGGATACGACCTCTTCCTGCTCGACATCGTGCGCGACGCCGCGCAGCAGGGCCGGCACGGCATGGCGCGCGAGATCCACGACCGGATCGGCAGCACCGCCAGCCTCGCCCTGCGCCAGCTCGAGCTCTACGAACTCACGCAGCACGCCGCCTCGTCGGACGCCCGGCTCGGCAGCCTCAAGCAGGCGATCCTGGAGACGCTCTACACCACCCGGGACATCGTCACCGAGCTGCGCACCAGGTCGGACACCTGCCGCTCGCTCCAGCTCGCCCTGTCCGCGTTCGTCAGCGCCATGGCGATCGACGAACCCGTGGTGGAGATCCATGTCGACGACCCCGACGACCTGCTGCCCCGCGGCGTCAGCGACGACCTGTTCATCATGCTCCGCGAGTGCCTGCGCAACGCGCTGGCCCACGCCTCGGCCTCCCGCGTCACCATCGACGTCAAGGTCGACGCGCGTCACGTCCGGGCGTCCGTGCACGACGACGGCATCGGTTTCGTACCGGGGCAGCGGGAGGGGAACGGGCTCGCGTCGCTGACCGAGAGGGCCCAGCTCCTGGCCGGCCGGCTCACCATCAACAGTGCCCCCGGGCACGGCACGGCCATCGAGCTGTCCGTCCCCCTGGACGAGGAGGAACATGCAGACGACGGACGAAGGACGGCACGGCACGGCTGAGCCGATCCGCATCATCGCCGTCGACGACCACTCCCTGCTGCGCACCGCCCTGTGTCAGCTGCTCGACGCGGAGGACGACCTGCGCGTCGTGGCGGACGTCGACACCTCGCAGGGCCTGGGCGACCTGGTGGAGCGCACGGGCGCGCAGGTCGTGCTGCTCGACGTGGAGATGCCCGACCACCACGCGCCCAGCGTCGTCAGCGAGCTGACAGGGCGCTTCCCGGACCTGCACGTGCTGATGCTGACGATGTACAACGACGCACAGCTGGTGCAGGAGCTGCTCGCCCGGGGCGCGCGCGGCTATCTGCACAAGAGCGTGCCGCGCGAGTCGCTCCTGTCGGCGATCCGGAACACGGCGGCACGCGATCCGCATGTGACGATCGCCGTGCCCCGCAGCGGAATTCCAGAATCCGGATTCAGCGAGCCGCAGCAGACCCTTTCCCCCAGGGAACGGGAAGTGCTCACACAGGCGGCGGCCGCCCTGAGTAATCGCCAGATCGCCACCCGGCTGCGGATTACCGAAGGCACCGTGAAGCGGCATCTGCGCAACATCTTCGAGAAACTCCACGCCGTATCACGTATCGATGCCGTGAACAAAGCGGTGGACGCGCAACTGATCAGAAGACCGCAAGGTCCGGGACGTGACGCGAAATCACCCCACCCCTAGGCAGGTTGAGTCACGGGGATACACCTTAGGGAGTATCCCCGTGGCCCATGGAGAGTCTGTCACCTCTCCCTCACTCGGATTAGATTCGCAGGTATGTCGATAGCGACGCCTGCGAAAACCCTGATACCCACCACGACTCCGCGATCCGGAAAATCGGCCGGTGTCCTGGGGAAGTTCCGCCTCCTGGCTCTGTGCGCACAGGAATCCAGGTATGCCGTGCAGGTCATCTTTCTGCTGCGCTTCCTGGTGGCCGGCACGGCCGGAACCGCTTCTTACGTGTCCCACCTCACCATTCGGCCGTCACTCGTTCTCGGCGCGGCCGTCTGGTTCTGTTCCGTCGCATTCACCTATCTCTACAACGGTGTCACGGATATCCACGAGGACCGGGCCAACGGCTCCGCGCGGCCCATCGCACGAGGCGCCCTGCCCGTCCGCTTCGCCCGCACCACCGCGCGGGTGCTCGCCGCCCTCGCCCTCACCGGCGGCGCCGTGCTCGGCCCGCTGATGTTCCTGGTCACCGCCGGCATGCTGCTGCTCGGATACGCGTACTCCGCGCCCGGCCTCGCCCTCAAGAGCCGCACCCCCGGCACCATCGCCGTCGTCGTGGCCAGCGGCGCCCTCGCCTACACCGCGGGCGCCCTGAGCGGCGCCGCGCCCCTGTCCCCCGCGCTGCTCGCCTTCTCGGCCGCCATGTGCCTGTGGATGGGCATGGTCGGGGCGGTGGCCAAGGACTTCTCCGACGCCGAGGGCGACGCCAAGCACGGCCGCCGCAACTGGACCGTCGTCTGGGGCCGCGCCGTCACCGCGCTCATCGTGTCGCTGAGCGCCTTGGGGATCGGCGCCGCGCTCCTCGTGTGCGCCGTGGCCACGGCCACGTACGGGCTGCTCGCGCCCGCCTGCGTGGTCCTGTGCGGGGCGCTCGCGCTGAGCGCCGCCGCGCTGACCGCCCGCCGCGACGACTCACGCGCCCGGCGCCGGCTGCCGTACCGGATCTTCATGGTCACCCAGTACGCGGCGCATCTCGTCACCTTCGCCCAGCCCATCGCATGAGCAGTTCCGACAGAAACGGGGGACCCACGATGCGCGACACCCAGGCCCGCTTCCGAATACCGGGCGTCACGGCCTCGGAACCCGACGGGAGCGTCGGCTTCCGCATCCTCGGCCCGCTGGAGGCCGTCGGTGGCGGCGTGACACACCGGCCACGCGGACCCAAGGTGCGCAAGCTGCTCGCGCTCCTCGCCGTGCGCGCCCACGACATCGTCGAGGTGGACACGCTCGTCGAGGAGCTCTGGGACGGGGCGCCGCCGCCCACCGCCGTCAGCACGGTGCGCACGCACATCTACCACCTGCGCCAGGAGCTGGAGCGCGAGCTCGGCGCCGGCGCCGTCCGCGACGTCATCTCCACCGAAGCCACCGGGTACTCGCTCCGCACCGCGCCGGGCCGTCTCGACCTGGAGAACTTCACCCGCCTGTACGGGCAGGGGCGCGCCGAGCTGCGTGCCGGGCGCCGCGAGAAGGCTCTGGAACGCCTGGACACCGCGCTCGGGCTGTGGCGTGGACGGACGCTGTCCGATGTCGGCCACGGCCGCGTACTCGCCGGGCATGCCGCGCGCATCGAGGAACTGCGCGTGCGTGCCCAGGAGTTGCGCATCGAGGCCGCCATGGGGCTCGGCCGCCATCGCGAGCTCGTGCCCGAGCTGCGCCGCCTGGTCGCCGTCGACCCCCTCAACGAGTGGCTCCACGCGCGCCTCATCGACGCGCTGCACCGGTGCGGGCGCCGCGGGGACGCGCTGCGCGCCTTCCATGACGTACGGGCCGTGCTGGCCGAGGAGCTGGGGCTGGAGCCCTCCGAGGACCTGCGGCAGCTTCAGCATCACATCCTGGCGGGCGGGTCTGCGGCGTGAGCGGTGTCTTCGTCAGTACGGGGGGTGGGGCGGCGAGTCGTTCCGGGGGCGGTTCGGTCAGTCGCTCAGTTGGCGGTTCGGCGGGCGGTTCGGTGAGTCGGTCGGCCAGCGGTTCGGTGGTCAGTTCCGCGGGCGGTTCGGTCAGTCGTTCAGCCAACGGTACGGCGGTCAGTTCCGCGAGCGGTTCGGTCAGTCGATCGGCCAGCGGTTCGGTGGTCAGTTCCGCGGGCAGTTCGGTGAGTTCGGTTCGTTCCGGGCTCATTCGGGTCTGGACCGTTTCCATCGCCGCGGCGGCATCCGCCGTTCCCCATGAAGAGGCGTACGGCGTTCTCGGCCCCGCCGAGCGTGAGCGCTACGCGCGCTTTCGGCGGGGCGGTGACCGGATGCGGTATCTGGCCGTCCACCACGTGTACCGGACCGTGCTCGGGCAGGCGCTCGGGGTCGACCCGGCCGACGTGGGCTTCCGCCGGTTCTGTGCGCGCTGCGGTGACGAAGCGCACGGCAAACCCGTGCCCTTCGCGCCCGACGGGACCACACTGTCGGCGAGCCTGTCGCACTCGGCGGCGTACGCGCTCATCGCCGTCGGCTACCCGGCCGACGTACCCGTCGGCGTCGACATCGAGCGGGTCAGGGCCGACATGGACTGGAGCCGGATCCCCTGCGTCCAGGGCGGCCGCAACACCCACGGCTTCGAACAGTGGACGCGCGCCGAGGCGCTGGTGAAGGCCGCGGGTACGGGCCTGAGCCGGACGCCGCCTCGCTACACCGGGCACGTCTTCGGCACCTGGCGGGCGGCGCGCGTGCCGGGCTCTGGTCATGAGTGGTTCGTACGGAGCGTGCGCTCGCCCGACGGCTATGCCGCTTCGGTGGCCTGCGGGCGGGCCGACGCCAGAGTGACCGTGGTGCCTTGGCGGCCCTAAGGGGGGTGGTGCCTATGAGTGCGTGCCTGTGAGTGAGGGGCGGTTCCCGGATCTGCGGATCCGGGAGTCGCCCCTCACTCGTGTCGTGGCGTGTCTTGCGTTGCGGGCTGCTCGCGTTGCGGTCTACGCCAGAAGTACGCAGCTGGGGCTCGCCACTCGGAGGGGCGGGGCCGCCGGGGCGAAGCGGCCCGTGGCCGGGTCCAGGCGGAACGCGCTGACCGACTGGCCCGCCTGGTTCGCCGTGTAGACGAACCGGTCCGACGCGTCGAGTGCCACGTCCCTGGGCCAGCGGGTCCCCGGAGCCTTCGCTGTGACCGGCTGCGACGCGAGGAGCGTGAGGGTGCGGCCCGCGTTCTCCACGCGGAACGACTCGACCGTGTCGAGGCCCCGGTCTGCGGTCACCAGGGTGCCGCCGTCTCGCGTGAGGTGGACGGCGGAGGGGGCGTTGCGCGGGTTGATGCCGGGCGGGGCCACGGAGGCGTGCGAGACCGGCGTGAGCCGGCCCGTGGGCGCGTCGTACGCGTGGACGGTCACGGAGTGGCCCAGTTCGTTGGTGACGTAGGCCAGCTTGCCGGAGGGGTGGAAGACGAGGTGGCGTGGGCCGATGCCGCGGCCGGCCCAGGTCCGGTCAGCGAGCTCTAGACGGCCCGTGCGGCTGTCGAAGTCGTAGACGTAGATGTGGTCGTTGCCCTTGTCGGGGACGAGGACGCGGCGGCCCGTGGGGTCGAAGGCGATCATGTGCGGGTGGGGGCCGCGCTGTTCCTGCGGGTGCGGGCCGTGGCCGTGGTGGCGAAGCACCTGGACGGCTTCGCCGAGGGAGCCGTCGGGGTGCACCGGCAGGACGGCGAGGTGGCCCGAGTCGTAGTTCACGGTGAGCAGGAAGCGGCCGGCGGGGTGCACGGCCAGGTGGACGGGGGCGGCGCCGTGGCTGGAGCGCGGTGGGCCCTGAGGGTGCAGCCGGTCGCCGTCGATGCGGTACGCGTGGAGCGAGCCGGTGGCGCCGCCGGGGCGTTGGCTCACCGCGTACAGGTGGCGGTGGTTCGGGGCGAGGGCGAGGTAGGAGGGGTTCACGATGTCCCGCTGCCAGCCGGTGGGTTCGAGCTGTCCGGCCGCGCCGACCCGGGCGATACCGATGCCGGGGAGGCCCGGCAGGCCGTACTCGCCGAGCGTGAAACCGCCGATGTACGCGCGTCTGGCGCGGGGGCGCGGGGCGTCACCCGCGACGGCGGTGGTTCCGGCCCAGGCCAGCGCGGCGACGGCTCCGGCCGCGGATGCTGCGAGTAGCCTTCGGCGGTCTGGGTGGTGCGTCGCGTTCATGGTTCGGCTCTCCGTTGTCGTGGAGGGATGGTCGGGGCAGCGTCATGGCGACGAGTGGTGGATTTGGGCTTCGGCATCGATTGCTGTGCCGGCTGTCCTCGGCCGTGGTGTTTTCGGGTGCGGGGCCGCGGGGGCATGTACGTGCTCGCTGTTCTACGGGTGTACGTCGGCGAGCTGATCGCCGGTACGTGGTGCTGGTGGCTGCGCGCGCACATGCCCCCACGTCCCCTCCCGTCTCGTCGGCGTCTCACGGCCGGTGGGACTCGGTGTCCTCCCGGCCGCGCACGTCTCGTCCGCGGCTGATCATTCGGTGGCGCTGCCCCTCGCTCTGTGTGAGGACTCGTCTCGTACGCGGCTGATCGCCGGTGGGACTCGCTGCCCTCCCGGCCGCGCACGTGTCTCGTACGCGGCTGCTCGTTCTGTGGCGCTGCCCCTCGCTCTGCACAGCGGCTCGTCTCGTACGCGGCTGATCGCCGGTGGGACTCTCCGCCTTCCCGGCCCCGCACGTGTCTCGTACGCAGCTGATCGTTCGCTGGCGCTGCCCCTCGCTGTGCGCGAGGGCTCGTGTCGTACGCGGCTGATCGGCCGTGGGACTCTCCGCCTTCCCGGCCGCGCACGTCTCGTACGCAGCTGATCGTTCGGTGGGGTGTCTCCTCCCCGTCGCCCGGCCTCTCGTACGCTGCCCATCCGTCGGTGGGGCCGTGGCCCCTCTCGTCGGTGGGTGGCCGGGCCATGGGCCCGCGCGTCAGATCTCGGCTCCGAGTACCAGTCCGGGCGCCAGCAGGATCGCTGAGCCCGCCGCCACCAGGGCCAGGAGGATCTGCCAGGTCGCGCGCAGGTTGCGGAACCGGGGTGCCCGGCGGGCCGCCGCCAGTACGGCGATCGCCGCCGCCCAGGCGGGCAGGGCCAGGCGGAGGGTGACTTCGCCGGTGAAGAGGAGGCCTGCGCGCGGGCTGATGCACTCCGACGCGGTGCACAGGGTCGCGTGGGCCGGGCTGCTCCACGCCGTACCGGCGGCCAGGACGAGCAGAGGCGCCATGGCCGCCAGGGCCGTCACCCAGACATACGGGGTGAGTCCCGTACGGCCGTCCGCGCGCCGTCGGGTGACAGCCAGCGCCGCCAGTGCCGGGGCCCAGCCCGCGAGCACGCCGAACAGGCCCGCGTGCGAGGCCTCGGCCAGCGCCGCCCACGTGGTGTCGGGGCCCACGGGCAGCCGTAACAGGGCCAGGAGACCGGTGGCCGCTGCCAGCGCGGCGGCGGTGTGCGCCCACGTCCGTGCGAAGGAGGGCGCGCCCGCCCAGGCCACGAACACGCCTGCCAGCCCTATGAGGACGACCGGCGGTCCCGCCGTCACTCCCCACGCGAGGGGGAATCCGGGCAGGCCGTCGCCCAACGGCGCGGTCCAGGTTCCCCAGTCCCCGAAGAGCGCGGCGAGCACCGCGGTGACGCCGGCCGCGATGATTCCGGCGAGCGCGAGCCGGTCGTCCCGGTCGTTCCCGGCGCGTGCGGCCCGGTCCCCCGGGAGGGGCTCGTCATCGGTGCGGGGGGACGCCGCGCCCCGGGTTGCCGTCGACGGGGGAGTGACGGGGCCGGGGCGCGGCGCGCCGGAAGGGACGGCCGGACCGGGGTTGCCGGCCGTCCCGGTTCGGGGGGCGGGCGGGGCAGGCGCCTCACCCGACCGTCCTGCGGAGGGCAACGTCACCGCAGCGCCTCGGTGCGCGGCGCCGGGGCGGGCGCGGGCGGGGGCGGTGGGGCCGAGGACTCGCGGAAGCCGTACTTGGACCACCAGCGCGCCAGCGGGGCCGGTGCCCACCAGGCCCATGGGCCGAGGAGCGCCATCGTCGCGGGTACCAGCAGGCCTCGTACGATCGTCGCGTCGACGAGGACCGCGATGACCAGGCCGACCCCGATCATCTTCATGAAGAGGATCGAGGAGGCCATGAAGCCGCCGACGACCACGACGAGCAGCAGTGCCGCGCTCGTGATGATCTTGGCCGTGCGCTGGACGCCCAGTGCCACCGACTCGACCGGGTCACCGCTCACCTCCCACTCCTCGCGGACGCGGGAGAGCAGGAACACCTCGTAGTCCATGGCGAGTCCGAACGCGATCGCCACGACAAGGACCGGGAAGTTGGCGTCCACCGCTCCGATCGGTTCGAAGCCCAGGAGGCCCGAGAGGTGGCCGTCCTGGAAGATCCACTTGATCGCGCCGAACGCGGCCAGGAGCGAGAGGAGGTTGAGGATCACCGACTTCAGCGGGAGCAGCAGGGAGCCGAAGGCCAGGAAGAGCACGAAGAAGGAGACAACGGCCACGAACAGGGCCATCCACGGGAGGCGTTCGCCGATCATGCCGACGATGTCGACCCGGGACGCGGGCATGCCCGTCAGGAGCGTGTCCGCGCCGGCGGGGGGCGTCGTGGCGCGCAGGTCGTGGACCATGCTCTGCGCGGCGTCGGACATGGCGTCCGGCGTGTAGCGGAGCGTGATGCGCGCGTCGTCGCCCTCGAAGGCGGTCGGGGTCGCCGAGGCCACTCCGTCGACCTTGGCCAACCTGGCCGCGTAGGCCGTCACTTCGGCGCGGTCCACCGGGCCGGTGGAACCCTGGACGACCGAGGTCATGATCTGTGCGGGGTTCGTCCCGAAGTCTGATGCGAGCGTCTTGCTGACCACCTTCGCGTCGGCGTCCGAGGGCAGCACCCACTCGCCGGGGCGCGCCCAGTTGACGCCGAGGAGCGGGGCTCCGAGTCCGACGAGGACGGCGACGATCGCCAGCGAGGAGATCAGCGGCTTGCGCATGACCGCGTGGGCCGTGCGGTACCAGCGGCCCTCCTTCTCCGGCTTGGGGGCACGGTTCCGGCCGCCCAGCGGGATACGCCACTTGTCGATGCTGTGCCCGGTGTAGCGCAGGAGCGCCGGCAGGAGGGTGAGGGAGCCGACCACCGCGAACGCGACCACGGCGACCGCCGCGTACCCCATCGAGGAGAGGAAGCGGGAGGGGAAGAAGGCCAGTCCCGCGAAGGAGATCGCCACGGCGATGCCGGAGAAGGCGACCGTGCGGCCCGCCGTCGCGGTGGCGCGCTCCACGGCCGTGTCGACGTCGGCGCCCGCGTGGAGCTCTTCGCGGAAGCGGTTGACGAGGAAGAGCGCGTAGTCGATCGCAAGACCGAGGCCGAGGATCGTGATGACGTTGATGACAGTGCTGGAGATCTCCGTGAACATCGTCAGGACGCGGAGCACGACGAAGGAGCCCAGGGCCACGAACGAGCCGACGGCCAGCGGCAGGAGCGCCGCGATCGCGCTGCGGAAGATCAGGACCAGGAGGATCAGGAGGATCGGGACCGACAGCATCTCGGCGCGCGCGATGTCCGAGCCGGTGAGGGTGTTGACCTGGTCGGTCATCGCGGCGACGCCGCCGTAGCGGACGGTGACGCCGTCGACCGCGAAGTCGTCCTTGATCTTCTCCAGCGCCTCGACCTGCTTCTGGTCGTCGTCGCTGGTGAACTGGACGGTCGCGTACGTCTGTCGGTCGTTCTTGGACACGTACGCGCTCGGGCTCTGGGTGCCGGGGTGCCAGAACGAGTCCAGGCGGGCGATGCCGGCGCGCGGGACGTCGTCCAGCGCGGCGCGGACGGCCGCGCCGAAGGAGTCGACCGTGGCGTTCTTGTCCTTCGACTCGTACAGGACGATGAGGTCGTTGGACTCGCGGCCCAGCGGGCCGTCCAGGACCTTGTCGGCCTGTACGGACTCGCTGGCCGGGTCGTCGAAGCCGGCGCCGCCGGTGAACGAGCCGAAGACCCCGGTGCCCCACACGCCGGCGAACAGCGTGAAGACGACTGCCGCGATGACGACCCATTTCCGGCGCCGCGCGGTGAACTTTCCGATAGCGGCAAACACTTCTGTCTCCCTGAATCAATCAAATGGCGTGTGGCGAGCGTCTGTTTCATGTGACGTCGGCAGGGGGTGGCTGCGGTGAATTCCGTTGCGCAGCACACGAATTCCGAGGCTTTCAGGAGAGGCGGGCGTCCGACATTCGCGTTTCGGGGAAGGCGCTATGCCCCCTTCGGGACATCCGCGGCCGTGGCGGTCGCCCTGCGTTGGGCCAGTGCCGCGACCGCGCCGACGGCGACGGACAGGCCGAGGCCTATCGCCACGGAGTACACGGGGTCGTCGCTGACCGCTCCGCCGAAGTAGCCCACGCCCACCGAGTAGGCGGCCCAGACGACTTCGGCGAGTGCGGCACCGATCGCGAACTTGCCGGCGGGGTAGCGCGCCGCCCCGGCCGCGAGCCCGCCGAGGAGGCGCCCGCTGGGCAGGAAGCGGACGCCGACGACGAACGGGATCCCGCCGCGCTGCACCCGCCCCGCGGCCCAGTCGAACAGCTCGCCCCTGCGTCCGCGCCCCGCGGCGCCGCCGCGCACCCTGCGGCCGGCGGACCGGCCGAAGCGGTGGATGAGGACGTCACCGGCGAGCGCGCTGCCGGCCACCGAGAGCAGGACCAGGACGAGGGACATCTCGCCGCGCGCGGCGAGCATCCCGCCGGTGACCAGGAGCACCGCGTTGGGCAGCAGGGGCGGCAGCGTGGTGACCGCGAGGATCGCGTACGCCCAGCAGGCGGCGCCCGACATCCGGGTGGACAGGCCGGACGTGAAGTCGACCCACGACATGAGTGAGGCGAAGTCCATCGGTCTCCCTTTCCCTGGGCCCGATGCCTCTTTGGAGGCATGCGCTGGGTCTTTGGTGAGGCGTGTTCCCAGGTCAGAGGCCCATTAGCGTCGCTGTGGGCAGCGGCTGGGCGTGTCCTGAGCTCCAACAGTAACCTACGCTATCGATAGTTTCACTATCACTAATGACGCAGGTGGCCATGACCGATGTGACGCTGTTCCTCCGAGAGTTCGCCCGCACCCGCCGGGACACCGGGGCCATCGCGCCCAGCAGTCCCCTGCTGGCGCGGGCCCTGACCCGCTATGTGATCCCCAGCCCCGGCCGCGCCCGCGCGGTGCTCGAGGTCGGCCCCGGCACGGGCGCCGTGACCCGGCGCGTCAGGGCCTCGCTCGGCGCCCTGGACACCCTCGACCTCGTCGAGGCCAACCCCCGCTTCGCCGAGCTCCTGCACCGCGACTACGGCGGCGACGAGCGGGTGCGGCTGCTCACCGGGCTCGTGCAGGAACACGAACTGGGCAGCTACGACACCATCGTGTGCGGGTTGCCGTTCGCCAACTTCGACGCGGGCACGGTCGAGGACATCTTCGGCCGACTCCTCGCGGCGCTGCGTCCCGGCGGGACCCTGTCGTTCTTCGCCTACGCGGGGATGCCGCCGCTGCGCCGGGTGTTCACGACGGGAGGGGCGCGCGAGCGGACCCTCGCGGTGCAGGCCGTCCTCGGGCGCACCCTGGACAGGCACCGGTTCCGCACGGAGACGGTGCTGGGGAATCTGCCGCCCGCCCATGTGCACCATCTGGCGCCCGTGGCGCCGCTGCTGGCGTACGCCGGGTGAGCCGGCGAGGGCTACGCGCTGTGCCTGCGCCCGCTGCGGATCCGGCCGGAGGCGTCCTCCTGGGCGATCCGGCGCAGCGCCGCCATGGCCGCGTCGCCGAGGACCGTGCCGAGGACGACGCCCTCGACCTTGCCGTCGGCGCTGGGCACATCGGCGAGCGCGCCGAGCTCGGCGACCGCCAACTCCCCCGCCGCGGCGGCGTACTTGTCGAGCAGGGTGAGCAGGTCACCCCGGTCGAGGTCGCGGTAGGTCAGCACGATCTGGACGAGCGCCTGCCAGCCCGGGTTCTCCGGCTTGGCCGCCCAGCCGTGCCGGAGCACGAGTTCACGGACCTCCCCCTCGGCCCGCTCCCGGTCCTCGTCGGTGCCCCGCTCGACGGCGGCCCTGGTCACCGCGGACTGGGCGACGCCGAGCATGCCGTGGACCGTGCGGGTCGGGGAGTCGACCTCGGACAGGACATCACGCGCGGCGGCGATGGACAGGCCGCCGACCTCCAGCATCGCCCGGATCAGCTTGAGCCTGCGGACATGGGAATCGTCGTACGCGACCTGGTTCGGGCTGGTGCGCTCACCCGGGGGCAACAGGCCCTCGCGCGAGTAGTACTTGATGGTGGGGACCGGAACTCCGGTACGCCGCGCCAGCTCTCCGATACGCATTCCATGAGGATACTGCGCTTTCCCCGCGGCCTGCTCCCCGCCCGGCGCACGGAAATGCGAAGACGCTTTTATCGCCGTTGAATTCCCGCGCCATCGCGCTTCCATGCGCCCCTGCGACGCTCATTCGGCAGCGAACCCCTCCGCTCAGACGGAAGCCTCACCGGATGTCTTCACGAGATGTCCGCGCGAGAAGTCTTCGAGGGACCCCAGCCAAAGGAAACAGGTATGACCACACACGTGGCTCCGGACATTCCTTCGGCGCCCGCCGAACTCAGTTACGGGCGCACCGTCGACCGCTCCCTGGTCCACCGGGCCGCGGTCTCCGAGGTCTTCGTCACGGACATCAGGGCGCTGGCCGCCAAGAAGGTCCGCTCCGCGGTCCAACTCCCGCTCACCCACGGCTACTACAGCGACCATGTGCAGCGTCCGGCGGTCTACGACGCGCTGTTGCTCCTGGAGTCGGGGCGGCAGGCGGCCATCGCCGGGTCGCACGCGCACATCGGACTCTCCAAGGGCACCACGATGATCGTCGACACGTTCCGGCTCGACCTGTACGGGCTCAAGGAACTGGTCGTCGGCCCGGAGCCCGGCCGGCTGCGTATCGACACCGAGTACATCGGGCAGCCGACGCGGCGCGGCCGCTACCGCAAGGGCAAGGTCGCCCAGCGGTACTTCGTCGACGACACCGAGGTCGGCGAGCACGAGATGGACGTGCTCTTCCTCAACCAGCACGAGAACGAGGTCCTGCGGCACGCCCAGCGCGGCACGCCCGCCCCGCTCACCTCGGACTTCTGCGACCACGGGGCCGCCGTGGACGACAGCGGGCAGGCCGAACCCGCCCGCGTGGGCCGCGGCAACCCGCTGAACGTCGTCCTGTCCCGCCCCGAGACGTCCCCCGCCGCGGTCTCGGCCGAGGTCACCCCGCGCTTCGACAACCGCGCGCTGTTCGACCACGTCTACGACCACCTGCCCGCGATGACCCTCGTCGAGGCGGCGCGGCAGCTGGCCCTGCTGTCCACGGGCGAGCCGCGGACGACGTACGCCGTCGGGTTCGAGGCGCGCTTCTCGCGGTTCGCGGAGCTCGACGAGCCGGTGCACGCCGAGGCGCCGCGGACGCGCGCGGACGGCGGCCGGACGCAGACCCCCGTGCGCTTCCTCCAGGGCGACGCCGAGATCGCGCACGTCACCGTCACCGTCGCACCCGGGAGTGAGCTGTGAGCAGCGCGCAGGACGCGCGGGCGCCCCGGCGCCTCGCCGTCTGGACCGACTTCGGCGGGGTCCTCACGCCGCCGATCGCCCACACGATGGGCACCTTCTGCACGGCGCAGGGCATCGATCCACAGGCCCTTCAGCAGGCGCTCGGCAAGGTGACCGCCCGCTACGGCACCAGCGACGTCATGGAGCCGATCGACACCCCTCTCGTCTCCGAGGAGGAGTGGCTCGCGCAGGTCTCCGAGGTACTCGCCGCCGACCACGGCGTGGCCGGCGTACACCTGACGACGCTGGCCGACGCCTGGTTCGACGGGCGGGAGACCAACCACGCGTGGGTGGCGGCGCTGCGCACGTCGCGCGAGCGCGGCGCGTTCGTCGGGATGCTCTCCAACATGGTGCCGACCTGGGACGCGCACTGGCGCCGCATGGTCGACCCGGCGGAGCTCTTCGACGACGTCCTGCTGTCCTTCGAGGTCGGCCACCGCAAGCCGTCGCCCGGCATGTTCGCCCTCGCCGCCGAGCGGGCCGGGGTGCCGGCCGAGAACTGCGTGCTCGTCGACGACCTGGCGCACAACTGCGCGGGCGCGGAGGCGGCCGGCTGGCAGGCGATCCACTTCACCGACACGGCCGAGGCGGCGGAGCGGCTCGACGCCCTCCTGTCCGCGGCCCCGTCCCACACCCCTAGGAGCTGACTCCGTGAGCCGTTCCGTGCTCGTCACCGGCGGGAACCGGGGCATCGGCCTCGCCACCGCCCGCGCCCTGGCCGAACAGGGCGACAAGGTCGCCGTCACGTACCGCACCGGTGAGCCGCCCGAGGGCCTGTTCGGGGTGCGCTGCGACGTGACGGACCCCGCGTCCGTGCGGCGCGCGGTCGACGAGGCCCGCATCCAGCACGGGCCGATCCAGGTGCTCGTCTCCAACGCCGGGATCACCCGCGACGAGCTCCTCGTCGGCATGGAGGACGAGGACTTCCGCGCCGTCATCGAGACGAACCTGATGTCGGCGGTGACCGTCGCCAGGGAGGTCGTGCCGGACATGCTCAAGGCCCGCTGGGGCCGGGTCGTCCTCATGTCCTCGATGAGCGCGATGGCGGGTGCCCCCGGCCAGACCAACTACGCCGCGTCCAAGGCCGGGCTGATCGGCTTCGGCCGCTCGCTCGCCCGCGAGGTGGGCCGCCGCAACATCACGGTCAACGTCGTCTCGCCCGGCCTGATCGAGACCGACATGGTCAAGGACGTCACCGACGCCCGGCGTCAGCACGTCCTCGGCCAGACGTCCCTGTTCCGGGCCGGCACCCCGGACGAGGTCGCGGCCGCCGTCCGCTTCCTGGCGAGCGAGGAGGCCTCGTACGTCACGGCGGCGATCCTCCCGGTCACGGGCGGCCTCGGCGTCGGCCACTGAACCCCACCGACTCCCCACAGAGGAAAGGAACTCCATGTCCAACGCCACCGTTCTGGAGATCGCCCAGCAGATGGGCAGGATCTTCAACGACCTCGACGAGAAGGTCGCCCACGAGCTGGTCGCCCCCGGCTTCGTCGACTACGAGGCCCCGCCCGGCACCCCCGGCGGCCCCGCCGGCTACCTCGGCACCGCCCGCTGGATGAACTCCGTGTTCTCCGAGGCGAGCTGGGACCACATCGACTCGTTCGCCGACGGCGACAAGGCCGTCATCCGGGTGCGCTTCACCGGCATCCACACCGGCGACTTCCTCGGCTTCGAGGGCACCGGCAACAAGGTCGACGTCGAGCACATCCACATCTACCGCGTCGGTGACGACGGTCTGGTGCACGAGCACTGGGCCTGCCGCCAGGACCTGTTCCTGCTGGCGCAGATCGGCGCCGTCGAGCTGAAGCTGCCGCCGGCGGGCACGCAGGCGTAACGCCGTTCCTGTGCGCGGGCCAGGCCGCCGGACCTCTCGATCGAGGGCCGGCGGCCTCCGCGCGTCCCCGAGCCGTAAGGAAGGAAAGACATCGTGCGAGCAAAGGGGGCGGCGTGGGCGCTGATCGCGACCTCGCTGCCCATGTTCATGGTGGCCGTCGACAACCTCGTCGTGACCAACGCGCTGACCGTCATCTCCCGTGACCTGGGGGTGCGCCAGTCCGGCCTCCAGTGGGTCGTCAACGGATACATCCTGGCGTTCGCCGGGCTGCTGCTCGCGGGAGCGGCTCTCGGCGACCGGATCGGCCGGCGGCGCGTCTTCGTGTGGGGCATCGGGCTCTTCACCGTCGCGTCCGCTGCGTGCGCGCTCTCCGACTCGGCGGGCCTGCTCGTCGCCGCCCGCGTCGTGCAGGGGGCGGGGGCCGCGGCCGTCCTGCCGGTCTCGCTGACGCTGGCCGTCGCGGCCGTCGCCCCGGAGCGCAGGCCGCTCGCGGTCGGTGTGTGGGGCGGGGTCAACGGCCTGGGCATCGCGCTCGGCCCGATGGCCGGCGGCCTGGTCACGCAGGGCCTCGACTGGCACTGGATCTTCTGGATCAACGTGCCGGTGGGCGCCGTCGCCCTCCCCCTCGCCCTGTGGGCGATCCGCGAGTCCAGGGGCGCGCCGCGCCGCCTCGACGTGCCGGGCATCGCCCTCGTCACGGGTGCGGTGGTGGCGGCCGTGTGGGGCATCGTGCAGGCGGCCGACAGCGGCTGGGCCGCCGTGCGCCCGCTGGCCGGACTCGCCGTGTCCGCCGCGCTGTTCGCCGGCTTCGCCCGGTGGCAGCGGCGCACCCCGACGCCTCTCGCGCCGCTGCACCTCTACCGGGTACGCCCGTTCATGCTGAGCAACGCGCTGGCCCTGACCATGTACTTCGGGGTGTTCGGCGCGATCTTCTTCCTGGCGCAGTTCATGCAGGGCCCGATGGGCTACTCGCCGTTCGAGGCGGGTCTGCGTACGCTGCCGTGGACCGCTGCGCCCATGGTGATCGTGCCGCTGGCCAGCGCGCTGGTCGGACGGGTGGGCGGCGGTCCGCTCCAGGCGGCGGGGTGTCTGCTCCAGGCGGTCGCGCTGGTGTGGCTGGCGCTGATCTCGAAGCCCGGTCTGGCGTACGGGCAGATGGTCGGCGCCATGGTCCTCGCGGGCGTCGGCATGGGTCTCGTGTTCGCGGCGAACCCGGCGACGGTCATCGGCTCGGTCGCGGAGCACGAGCACAATCTCGCGTCCGGCGTGAACAACACGATCCGTGAGTTCGGCGGCGCCCTCGGCATCGCCGTCCTGACCGCCGTGTACACGCACGGCGGCCTCCGCAGCGCGGTGCTGACGGGGGCCGCCGTGGTGTTCGCCGGGGCGTTCGCGGGGCTCGCTATCGGTCGTACGCCAGTACCGCGCGCGTCCGCGCCAGTACCTTCTGCTCCCCACAGCGCACTGTCAGATCGACCCGAACCGTCCCGTCTTCCCTGACGTCGCCCACGGTGCCGTCGACGGTGAGGTCCACGCCGTCGGCGGTGTCGGGGACGAGGACGGGGCGGGTGAAGCGGGTGCCGTACTCGATGAGGGTGGCCCGCTCGCCCGCCCACCCGGTGACGGCGGTCGCGGCGACGCCCATGCCGAGCATGCCGTGCGCGATGACACCGGGCAGGCCCACGGCCGCGGCGCGGGAGTCGGACCAGTGGATGGGGTTGTGGTCGCCGGACGCGGCGGCGTAGGCCACGAGCCGCTCGCGGGTGTAGCGGAAGGTGCGGGTGGGCAGCCGGTCCCCGGGCTGCGGTGCCTGGCTCATGCGGCTTCCTCCTTACGGGAGACGAGGGTCGAGGTCGTCGTGCACACGGGCGCGCCGCCGTCCGCCTCGCGCAGGTGTCCGCGCAGGGTGACGACGTCGTTCCCGTCGACCGTCTCGGCGGCGACGATCTCGACGGTGACGGTGAGCCGGTCCCCGGCGCGCACCGGACGGACCGACTCGAAGCGCTGGTCGCGGTGGACGGCCCGCGCGAAGTCGAAGCCGAGGTCCGGATCGTCGAGGATCTGCTTCATGACGTGCAGGGAGAGCACGATGGGGAAGGTGGGCGGCGCGACGGCGCCGTCACCGGCCGGCGCCCCGAGGACGGCGGCGAACTCCCTGATCTTCTCGCGGCCCACCTCGTACGGCTCGGTGGGCGGATACGTGCGGCCTGCGCAGGCCGGGTCGAGGGCGGCGGCGGGCATACGGGCTCCTTCAGGGGCGGTGGACGAAAAAAGGCAGCGGCGCCCGCGGGGAGACTCGCGGGCGCCGCTGCCGTCATCGGGGCAGGCCTCAGCGGGGGCTGCGCACCACCAGGGCCGCGGCGTTGCCGTCCCGGCCCACGGAGGTGACGAGCGCCGTCACCGGCGAGGCCGGCGGCTCGGCCCGCCACAGGGCGAGGAGGGCGGCGAGCTGCAGCGCGCCGCTGGCGCTGTACGTCTCGCCGAGCACATCGGCGACCCGTACGGCGCGCGGCAGTCCGCCCCCGAGCGCGGCCCGCACGCCGCGCTCCTCGATCCGCTCCAGGCCGCGGTGATGGGCGGCGCCGAGGGAGACGGCCGTCACCTCCTCGGGGCGGATCCCGCTGCGGTCGAGGGCCCGCGAGACGGCGTTCGCGAGACCTTCGGCGTACTGCCGCGGGTCCGGTGTGAACCGCACCTCGCACGCGAGGAGTTCGGCCAGGGCCCCCTCCGCAGGGTCCTGCTGAACGGTGAAGACGGCCGCGCCCTCACCGAGTGCCGCGCCCTCGCGGAGCACCCCGGTGCGGTGCCACGCCCATGCCGCCGGGGCGCTCAGTTCCTCCACGCCGCCGACGAGGAGCCGCTCGGCGCGGCCGAGGCCGAGCGCGAGGCGCGCGTGCCGGAACGCGAGCAGCGAGGCGGTCTGACCGCCGGCGACCGTGGCGTTCAGGCCGCGCAGGCCGTTGCGGATGGCGATCTGCCCGGAGGTGCTGTTCATGACGGTGTTCGGGAACTGGCCCGGGTTCACCAGGTACGGCTTCTCCAGGGTCAGCGTGTCGTACAGGAGGGAACTGTGGGTCGACACGGAGCCGGTGTTGGTGGCGAGCACCACGCCGGTGCGGCCACCGCTCACCTCCGCCCCTTCGAGCACCTCTTTGCAGGCCACCAGGCCGAAGGAGGTGAGCCGGTCGAGGTACTTGGTGCCTTTGCGGCCCAGGTGCGCCTTGACGTCGAAGCCGTGGACGGCGCGGACGGGGCGCGGCGGGTACGCCTCGGCGTCCTCACCGACCGGGGTCTTCTCCAACTCGACCTGTCCGGCCAGGAGTTCACCGAGCGGGGCGAGTCCGTACCCGGCCGCGGAGACGACTCCGGCGCCGGTGACGTAGAGCGGTGCGGCGGTCGCGACGGCGGTGGTGGCCGCGGTCGCAGTCGCGGTCGTCACGAGACCCTCCCCAGGATGGTGATGACGTTGTTCCCGCCGAAGGCGAACCCGTGGTTCTGCACGATGTCCAGGCGGGCCTCGCGGCCGACGCCGGGCACGCAGTCGACGCCCTCGCCGAGCGCCGGGTCGGGCTCGGTGACGTGGGCCGTGGGCGGCAGGAAGTCCTGCTCGAACGCCTTGCAGCAGGCGATCGCGCCGAAGCCGGACGCGGCGCCCATGGTGTGGCCGAGCATCGACTTGATGGAGCTGATCGGCGGGATGCGGTCGCCGAACACCTCTCGGGCGGCGGCCACTTCGGTGGAGTCGTTCGTCGGTGTGCCGGTGCCGTGCGCGCAGATGTAGTCGATCTGCGCGGGCTCGACACCGGCCGCCTCGTGCGCGGCCCTGATCCCCGCGGCGATGCTGGTCGCGTCGGGGTGCACCATGTGGGCGGCGTCGCAGTTGGCCGCGTAGCCGAGGATCTCCGCGTACATCCGGGCGCCGCGGGCCACGGCGTGCTCGTACGTCTCCAGGACGAGGACGGCGCCGCCCTCGCCGGTGACGATGCCGGAGCGGTCGGCGGCGAAGGGCCGCGGCACGTCCTCGGCCATCGCGCCGAGCGCGTAGAACCCGGCGTGCGTGAGGCGGTTGACGGCGTCGGCGCCGCCCGCGAGCATCACCTCGGCCTCGCCGCTGCGCACCAGGTCGTAGGCGTAGCCGAGCGCGTAGTTGGAGGCGGAGCAGGCGGTCGGGATGGTCTGCGTCTCGCCGGTGAGGCGCAGTTCGGCGCTGACCGCGTTGGCGATCCTGGACGCCGGTGTCTGGCCCGCGAGTTCGCCGTCGATCGAGGCGAGACCGCCCTCGATCCACTGCTCGGCGAGCGCCTGGACGACTGCGGACTCGCCGCTGGTGGTGCCCATGACGGCGCCCGCGCGGGCCGTGTCGAGCTGCTCCTCGTCGATGCCTGCGTCGGCGACGGCGAGCCGGGCGGCGGCCGCCGCGAGCAGGCCGCTGCGACCCCAGCGCGGCGGGTCGAGCCGCTTGAGGTGGTCGGCGGGCTCGAAGTCGAGGACCTCGCCGGCCTTGCGGCGCGGGAAGGCGCTCGCGTCGAAGGACTCGATGGGGGCGGTGCCGTCGACGCCCGCCCGGACGGCGGCGGCGAACACGTCGGCGCCGATGCCTACGGGCGACACCGCGCCGAGTCCGGTGATGACGACGCGGCGCGAGGGGCGCGCCGCACCGGCGGTGTCAGCCATTCGCGCTCTCCCCCGACTGCTGGTCCCCCGCGTGCTGCGCGACGGCGTCGACGAGGAGGCGCAGATTCACCAGATCACCGAGGGTGTCCTTCGGAATGGCGACTCCCAATTCCTTCTCTATTCGGGAGACCACGGTGATGAGGGAGAGCGAGTCGCTGTCGTAGTCGTCGATGAAATGACCACCGTCCGTCAGCTCTCCCTCTTCCAGTTCGAGTTCCTCGATGACGATCCGGCTCACCTGCTCGTGGTAGCCGGCCGCCGACGCCACGGTCTGCTGAGTCATGTGGGTTCCTCTCATCGCCTGCTGCCTTGACGAAGGGAACGTAAGCGGGCCGGAGCGGGCCGGACAAGGGGCGCCCAACGAAAGAGGCAGGACATTCCCCGAAAGTGACAGCAAAGGCTTCTCCCCCGCCCAGCGCGGGTATTCGGAGACCTTTTATCTGCCCTCTACGGCGGTTCCAAATCCCTCTGGAATCATCGCCGTAGCCGTAATTCCGGGAGACAGAAGAAGGCGATGGACGACATGACAGGTCCGCGATTGGCTCTGGTGTTTCCGGGGCAGGGCGCGCAGCAGGCGGGCATGGGCCGGCCGTGGGCGTCCAGCCCCGGCTGGTTCCTGGCCGAGCGGGCGAGCGAGGTGTCCGGGCGTGACGTGGTGGAGCTGCTGCTCCGCGCCGACGACGCACACCTGCGGCGCACCGACAACGCGCAGCTCGCCACGTTCGTCCTGGAGATGGTGATCCTGAGCGAGCTGCGGCAGGTCCTGCCCGCCGCGGGCCGCCCCCTGGTCTGCGCGGGCCACAGCCTCGGCGAGTACGCGGCGCTCGTCGCGGCCGGCGTCATCGGTTTCGAGGACGGTGTGCGGCTCGTCGCGGCGCGCGGCGAGGCGATGCGCAAGGCGTGCGCGGACGCACCGGGCACGATGGCCGTGGTGCTCGGCCTGCCCGCCGGTGACCTGGAGAAGGCCGCCGCGTCGGTGCGTGAGGACGGCGGCCGGGTCTGGGTCGCGAACCTCAACTCGCCTCAGCAGACGGTTCTTTCGGGCGAGGCCGGCGCCGTGGAGCGGTGCGCGGCGGTGGCCGTGGAGCTGGGGGCGACGCGTGTCGTGTCGATCCCGGTGGGCGGCGCCTTCCACACACCGCTGATGGCTCCCGCCGCCGTGTCGTTCGCGCGGACGCTGGCGGGCACCGAGTTCCTGCACGGCTTCGCGCCGGTCGTGGCGAACGTCGACGCCCGCCCCCACCGCGGTTCCGACGGCTGGCCCGAGCTCCTGAAGCGGCAGCTGACGTCGCCGGTGCGCTGGACCGACTCGGTGCGCACGATGGCCGACGAGCTGCACTGCGACATGTTCGTCGAGATCGGTCCCGGCCGTACGCTCACGGGCCTGGCCCGCAAGACCGCGCCGCGCGTCTCCCGGCTCACGGTCGGCGAACCGGGGCAGCTGCCCGCGGTGCCGACCCCGCTCCCGTCGACGCCGACCCGGAGCGTGGCATGAACTCCACGCAGAACACGGAGAGTTGGGACGCGGTCGTCGTCGGCTCCGGCATCGGTGGTCTCGTCTGCGCCGCGTATCTCGCGGCCTGCGGAAAGCGGGTCCTCGTCGCCGAGCAAGGCGGCGTCGCGGGTGGCAACAGCCATGTGTTCCGCAGGCGCCGCGCCTACGAGTTCGATGTCGGCGTGCACTATCTCGGCGACTGCGGCCCGGACGGCCTGCTGCCGGCGGTCCTGGACGGGCTCGGCCTGCGCGAGCGGCTCACGTACCGAGAGATGAACCCGGACGGCTTCGACCGCATCGTGATCCCCGGCGCCACGCTCGACATGCCGGCGGACTGGGTGACGTACCGCAAGCGGCTCCAGGAGGCGTGCCCGTCCGACGCGGCGGGGATCGACACGTTCCTCGACGTCGTGGCGGGGCTCGGCACCGAGCGGCGGGACGCGATCGTCGCCGCCGAGGACCTTCCCATGTCCGAACTCCCGCGGCGCGCACCGCAGTCGGTGGCCTGGGGGCGCCGCACCCTGGCCGAGCTGTTCGACCACTGCGGCCTGTCGAGACAGGCCCGTACGCTGCTCGCCGCCCAGTCGCCCAACTACGGCATGGCGCCCGACGAGGCGACCGTCGCGCTGCACGCCACGGTCACCGACCACTACATCCGGGGCGCCTACTACCCGCAGGGCGGCGGCCAGATGCTCGCGGCCGGGCTCCTCGAAGTGATCCGCGCGCACGGCGGCGCGCTGCGCACGTACAGCAGGGTGACGCGGATCGCCGTGGAGGAGGGCCGCACGCGCGGCGTCGAGTTCGCCGACGGCAGCCGCGCCCTCGCCCCGGTCGTCGTCTCGAACGCCGACTACCGGCGCACCATGCTGGACCTCGTCGGCGCGCGGAACCTGCCGCGCCGCCTCGCCGCCAAGACGCGCGACGCGCGGATGGCGCTCCCCTGGGCGGCCGTCTACGTGGCCCTCGACCGGGACATCGACCAGCACGCCAACCTGTGGTGGTACCGCGGCGACGACATCGAGCGGTTCTACGCGGGGCTGCGCGCCGGCACCGTTAAGGGCGGCTCGGACTTCCTCTTCGCGTCGTTCGCCTCCGGCAAGGACGACGTCACCCCCCGTATCTGCCCTCCGGGCCACTCCAACTTCCAGCTGATGACGCTGTGCCCGCCCGGATTCGAGCAGTGGGGTGTGCGTACGGGCCCCGCGGACGGCGAGAAGTACCGCCGCAACCCCGCCTACCAGAAGGAGAAGGCCCGCCTCACGGACGCGGTCCTGGACGCGGCGGAGGAGCTGCTCGGCCCGCTGCGCGGGCACATCACGCACCTGGAGACCGCGACGCCCCTCACCCACGAGCGCTACACGCTCTCCAGCGGCGGTACGCCCTTCGGCATGGCGCACTGGGGCGCGGCCGGGGCCCGCCCGGACTCGGCGACCTTCGTCGAGGGCCTCTACATCGCCGGCGCGGACACCCGCTTCGGCAACGGCATCACGGGGTCGGCGGTCAGCGGCATCGCCTGCGCGGGCCGGATCCTGGACCGCCGCCTGATGCACGAGGTGCACACCGGATCCGTCCTGTCGGACCCGTCCCTGCTCCCGGAGCGAGGCGAGGACTGGGACCCGCTGGACGGGTCCAGGGGAGACGACGTCCTGCTCTGAGCCGCCCCCCAAGGAGACGGGAGACCACCGATGCATTCCCCTGTGATCGTGGCCCGCATCGACCGCTGCCGAGCAGGCGTGAGCGGGCGGTGCGGGGTGGGCACGCGATGCGGCTGAGCGCCGGCGAGCGGCGGGAGGCCGTCGTGCGGGCCGCCTGCGTCGAGTTCGCCGGGCGCGGGTACCACGGCACGTCGACGGCGGCGATCGCGCGGCGGGTCGGGGTGTCGCAGCCGTACCTGTTCCGGTTCTTCCCGACCAAGCACGCCCTGTTCGAGGCGGCCACCGACCGCTGCTTCCAGCGCCTCGCCCAGGCCTTGGGCGAGGCGCCCGCGACCCTGGAGGGGATGTCCCGGGCGGTCGCGCAGGCGCGCGCCGACCGGGACGTCGCCCTCATGCTGCTCCAGGCCGCCGCCACGGCCGCGTCACCGGGCCAGGAAGCGTTCGCCGCGCGGCTCCGCCGCGGCTGGCTGGATCTGTGGGACCTGGCCGGCGAGCGCACGGGCGCCACGCCCGCCGAACGCGCCGCGCTGTTCGCCCATGTCCTGCCGGCCGCGGCACCCCCACGCCGGACCCCGACCGCGGCCCCGGTCGCGACGGCGATTCCGATGCCGACGGCGATTCCGATGCCGACGGCGGGCGGTCACCCCCGGTAGAGGTCCTCGATCTCCCGCTCGTACGCGGCCGCGACGGCATGCCGCTTGATCTTCAACGAGGGGGTGAGCAGCCCGTTGTCCTCGGTGAACTCGCCGTCCACCACGGCGAACTCACGTATGGACTCGGCCCGCGAGACCGCCTCGTTCGCATAGTCGACGGCCTGCTGCACCGCCGCGATCATCCGCGAGTCACGGACGACGTCGGCCATCGGGGTGTCGGCGGGCATCTTCCGTACGGACAGCCAGTGCGCGACCGCCTCCGGCTCCAGCGTGATCAGCGCGGCGACGTAGGAACGGTTGTCGCCCACGACCATGCACTGGCCGACCGGCGGGCGGCTGCGCAGCCGGTCCTCCAGGACGGCCGGCGAGACGTTCTTGCCTCCGGAGGTGACGATGATGTCCTTCTTGCGGCCGGTGATGGTGAGATAGCCGTCCTCGTCGAGGGCCCCGAGGTCACCGGTGGCGAACCAGCCGTCGTCGAGCACGTCCGCCGTCGCCTCGGGGTTGTTGCGGTATCCGCCGAACACGATGCCGCCCTTGACGAGCACTTCCCCGTCGTCGGCGATCCGCACGGCCGTGCCCGGCACCGGGAGGCCGACCGTCCCGGGACGCGGGGCGAGCGGCGGGGTGATCGTGGCGGCGGCGCTGGTCTCCGTCAGGCCGTAGCCCTCGTAGACGAGGATCCCGGCGGCGTAGAAGAAGAGGTTGAGGCGCCGGTCGAGGGGGGAGCCGCCGCTGATCGCGTAGCGCAGGCGCCCGCCGAGCTCCTTGCGCACACGGCGGAACACCAGCAGGTCGTAGAGGCCGCGGGCGGCGCGGAGGCCGAGGGACGGGCCGTTGCCGCGGGGATCGCCGCCGCGGCCGAGGAGGCGGGCCATGTGTGCCTCGCCGTAGTTCACCGCGATCCGGTCGGCCCGGTCGAACGACGCTCCGCGGCCGAGTTTCTCCGCGGTGGCCCGGCCCGTGTCATGGATCTTCTCGAAGAGGTACGGCACCCCGACGACGAACGTCGGCCGGAAGGAGCGCAGTTGAGGCCGCAGCTCGTCGGGCTTGATGCCGGGGCAGTGGCCCAGTTCGATACGGGCGAGCATGCAGGAGATCTGGAGGGTGCGGCCGAGGATGTGCGCCAGGGGAAGGAACAGCAGCGTCGAGGCGACCTGTCCGGTCACCTCCTTGAAGATGGGGTGCAGCAGCTCCACCGTGTTCGCGGCCTCGGCGTGCAGATTGGCGTGGGTGAGGACGCAGCCCTTCGGCTTCCCGGTGGTGCCGGAGGTGTAGCAGACGGTCGCGACGCCGTCGGGGGTGAGGGCGGCGCGCCGCTCGGCCACCTCGTCGTCGTCCACCTCCCGCCCCAGGGTGGCGAGTTCGAGTACGGCGCCCGCGTCCAGCTCCCAGCAGCGCGGCCGTTCCTCCTCGGGCAGCGTGGCGAGCGCGGCCCGCGCGGTGGCCGTGTTCTCGGGCGTCTCGGTGATCAGGTGGCGTGCGCCCGAGTCCCGGACGATCCACTCGATCTGTTCGGCCGACGAGGTGGCGTAGACGGGCACGGTCTGCCCGCCGGCCGCCCAGATGGCGAAGTCGAGGACAGTCCACTCGTAGCGCGTACGGGACATGAGGGCGACGCGCCCGCCGGGTTCGAGGCCTCCCGCGATCAGTCCCTTGGCCGCCGCGGTGACCTCACGCGCGAAGGCCGCCGCCGTGACGGGACGCCAGTGGTCCCCCTCCTTGCGCCGCAGGACCACGGCGTCGGGCGCCTCGGCGGCGTTCGTGAAGGGGATGTCGGCGGGCGTGCTCCCGCCGGGGTCCGCGGCGAGGGCGACGGTGCGCACCTCGCGCACGGTTCCGTGCGCGTCCTTGACGGTCTCGACGGTGGCCCGGCCCGTCAAGTCGCTGCGCTGCTGTGCCCGTTGAAGATCCTTGCGTACGCCCATGACGGCTCCAGGTCGCGGCTGACGTGATCCCTGCGTCTCGCTCGTCCCACGCAGACTTGCAGACTTACTCGGCCGTCAACTTACTCACGCGTAAGGGAAATTCAATGGGCCTGACGTGACCGAACGGCGCGGGCGGGTGAGGGATCCTGCGCGGTCAGGCGTCGCGCGGGGTCCAGACCTCACCGTCGAGCACGTGCCGCATCCCCACCCACACCATGTTCATCAGCCGCAGCGCGATCCCTTCCGGCGACTGGCCCGGGTGGCGCTCCATCCAGTCGGTGAGCGCGTCCGCGGCGCCGACGAGCGCGTGCGCCACGAAGTCGGCGTCCTCGGCGTCGAGCAGGGCTCCCCGCCCGCTGTCCGCGATGCCGTCCCCGACCAGGGCCGCGACCTCGGCCATGACGGCCCGGCGCGCCTGCGCGACCGCGGCGGCGATGGCGGCGCTGAGCTCGGAGGCCTGACGGTGCAGGACGACCCAGGAGTCACGGTGTCCGGCGACGAACGCGAAGAACGCGACGAGGCCCGCGTGGAGCCGCTCCTCGGGCTCGCCGCCCGCCCGCGCCGCCCCCTGGAACGCGGCGACGAGCCGGTCCGACTCCCGGCGCAGACAGGCCAGGAACAGCCCTTCCTTGGAGTCGAGATAGAGATAGACCATCGGCTTGGAGACACCCGCGAGTTCGGCGATCTCGTCGACGGACGCGGCGTGGTACCCGCGCTTGGCGAAGACCCGCACGGCGACGTCGATCATCTGCTGTTCGCGCTCGCGGCGCGGGACACGGCGCCGTCGGCCGGTGACGGCGCCCGGTCCGCCGCCCCGCACCCCGGAAGGCTCCCCGGGCCCCCCGTGGCCTTCTCCCTGATCGCCCGTTGTACCCGTCACGCTTGTCAGCCCATCTATCGCGGCCGTAACCTTACCGATTGGTAAGTTTACTGAATGGTAAGCAGTTTCGGCACACGGAGGGTTCCATGAGCGAGGGTGCGAGCACGCGCGACGGAATTGCCGGCCTCGACTTCTCGGCGGTCACGCCCGAGCAGTTCGCGAAGATCGTGAAGGGTCTGTCCGCCAAGGAGATCGACCGGATCGCACGGGACGGCGAGCTGCGGGCCCGCATCCTCGAGGAGGTCTTCGCGCGCATGGAGCGGCAGTTCAAGCCGGACGCCGCAGGCTCGCTCCGGGCGGTCATCCGCTGGAAGGTCACGAGCGCGGACCGGGCGGAGGCCGTCTACGAGACGGAGATCGCGGACGGGACCTGCACGGTCACCGAGGGCCGCTCGGACACCACGCCGCGCGTCACGCTCGCCATGGGCGACGCGGACTTCCTGAAGCTGGTCTCCGGCAATCAGAGCCCCGTCATGATGTTCATGATGCGCAAGGTCAGGATCACCGGCGATGTCGCACTCGCCGCGGGCCTCAACCGCTACTTCGACATCCCCAAGCCGTGACGACGGGGCCTACGCTGCCGGGGTGACCACGACACCGCACGCGCACGCGCACACCGACCAGGACCGGCTGATCTACGGATGCATGGGGCTGGGCGGGAGTTGGGACTCCGCGCCCTACAAGGCCGCCGACATCGACGCCGCCGAGGCCGCCGTCCAGGCGGCCCTCGACAGCGGAATCACCGCGTTCGACCACGCCGACATCTACCGCGACGGGAAGGCCGAGGCCGTGTTCGGCGAGGTGCTCGCCCGGACGCCCGGGCTGCGCGAGCGCATCACCGTACAGACCAAGTGCGGGATCCGCCTCGCCGACGGGGACCGCCCCGGGGTGTACGACCTGAGCGGCGCCCGCATCGTGCGGTGCGTCGAGGAGAGCCTGACCCGGCTGCGGACCGATCACGTCGACGTCCTGCTGCTGCACCGCCCCGACCCGCTGGCCGACCCGGGCGACGTGGCCAAGGCCCTCACCTCGCTCCAGGAGCAGGGCCTCGTCAGGAGTTTCGGCGTCTCCAACATGAACGCCCACCAGATCGCCCACCTCCAGTCCCACCTGGACTTCCCGCTCGTCGCCAACCAGCTGGAGATGAGCCTGAAGAGCCGGGACTGGGTGGAGGCCGGGGTCCTGGTGAACACGCCCGCGGCCGCCGCGAACGGCTTCCCTGCCGGCACCCTGGAACACTGCGCCACCCACGGGATCCGCCTCCAGGCGTGGGGCCCGCTCGCCCAGGGCAGCTACACCGGGCGCGAGGCGACCCCCGCCGAATACGCCACGGCCCAGCTGGTCACCGCCCTGGCCGAGAAGAAGCACACCACCCCGGAGACGATCATCCTGTGGTGGCTCCAGCGCCACCCGGCCCGCATCGCCCCGGTCATCGGTACGGCGAACCCCACCCGCATCCGAGCCTGCCGCGACGCCGCCCACCGGGACCCCGACCTCACCCACGAGGAGTGGTACGAGCTGTGGGTCACGGCTCGGGGGGCGGCGCTCCCCTAGGGCATGCCTTCACAGCGCCTGCGGGGCAGTCGGGAAGGCAAGGGCATGCCCCGGGGCCGGGGGCTTTCGTTCGGCAGGCCGGACCCTCGAGCCCGGCATGATCCAGACGACAGGCCCTAGGCGCTGCGCAGCCGCGCGTACGCCCGGCCCCGGGCGAGGAGTTCCCGGTGCGTACCGCACTCCACGAGCCGGCCGCCGTCCACGACGAGGATGCGGTCCGCTTCCGGCGCCAGGCCCAGATCGTGGGTGATCACGATGGTCGTACGGCCTGCCATCAGCCGGCGCAGCGGCTGCACCACGCGTCGCGCGGCCGGCGCGTCGAGTCCGGCGGTCGGCTCGTCGAGAACGAGGACGGGGGCTCCGCGCAGCATGGCGCGGGCGATCGCGATGCGCTGCAGCTGACCGCCGGAGAGGGCGGCGGTGCCCGGAGCGATCCGGGTGTCGTAGCCCTCGGGCAGGTCGGTGATGAACTCGTGGGCGGCCGCGTCCAGCGCGGCCTGCCGGATCTCCCGCTCGCCGGCGCCCCGGAGACCGCAGGCGATGTTCTCGCGGATGGTGCCGTGCAGGATCAGGGTCTCCTGGGGCAGCAGGGCCACGTTCTCGCGGAGGAACTCCAGCGGTACGTCCGTGAGCGGCACCCCGTCGAGGCGTACGGTCCCCGCCGTCGGGTCGTAGAAGCGCAGGAGCAGCTTGGAGAGGGTCGACTTGCCCGCTCCGCTTTCCCCTGTGATCAGGACGAGTTCGCCGGGCTCGACCGTCAGTGACATGTCTGTCAGCGACTGCGCGGAAGCGTCCGGATAGCGGAAGGAGACGCCCTCGAGGCTGATGCGGCCGTGCACGGGCCAGGCCGGCCGGGGGCAGACGGGGTCGGTCACCGCGGGCTCGGCGTCCAGGACCTCCTGGATCCGTTCCGCTCCGGCCGTGGCGGCGGTGAGCGTGAGGCCCAGCTGCCCGAGGGTGCGGACCGGCGGATAGAGGTAGCCGATGAAGGCCGCGAAGGCGAGCAGATCACCGAGCGTCATGCGGCCCGCGGCGATCTCCCAGGCCCCGAATCCGATGACGGCCAGCACGCACAGCGTCTCGACGACCTCGACGAACTGCTCGTACAGCTCGCTCGCGCGGGCGCCGCGCACGGAGGCGCGCATCCACGCACGGGCCTCCCGGTCGAGCCGGCGTTCCTCGTCCCGGCGCAGGTTGTAGGCCTGGGTGAGGACGACATTGCCGAGGGACTCCTCGACGACCGAGGTGATGGCGCCGTCGGCGGTGCGCTCGTCACGGGCCGCGGACTTGATGCGGGTCGCGAAGCGGCGGGCGGCGACGAGGAAGAGAGGGGCGAGCAGGAAGGTGACGAGGGCGAGGTCCCAGCGGAGCCAGAGTGCAGCGGCCGCGTAGAAGACGGTGGAGAACGACGCGGAAACGGTGCCGACCACGCCGGACACCACCATCTGTTCGATGGCCTCGACATCACCGGTGAGCCGCTCGACGAGGTCGCCCTGCCGGTGCTTCTGGAAGAAGTGCGGGGGCAGCCCCTGCACATGACGGAACACGCCGGCGCGCAGCCTCCGGACGAACCGCTCCGCGGTCCATACAGCGAGCGAGTTTCCGGCGTACCCGACCGCGGCGCCGATCACGGCGACACCGAGCCACTGCGCGGCGGGCATCCAGAACGCGGAGAGCGACCCCGCGGCCAGCGCATGGTCGGTGAGATGCGCGAAAATCAGGATCGAGGCCGTCTCGGCGAGCGCGGCGACCACGACGCAGACAATGATCAGGGCCAGCCATCTGCGGCCGCCACGCGTCAAAGGCCAGAAACGCCGGAACGCCTGACGAGCACCCGTGCCTCTGTGCTCCATCAATTCCCCCGTCCCATCCGAATCCTCCGTTTTTCTCAACTCCCTCTGTCCGAACCGGGAACACGGCCGAGGCGGGCCCCCGGCACACGCCGGGGGCCCGCCTCGACGGCACGGTTCAGCAGTCCTTGCCGGCCTTGTTGCCGACCGGACGGCGGCGGGGCTGCCGCTTCGGCTTGGGCAGCGGCTGGTGTGCGGCGGCCGGCTTCGCGCCGGGCTTGCGGGTCTTCTTGACGGGGGCGACCTTGTGGAAGCTCATGAGGGTGGTCCCTTTCTCGGTGACGCTTTTCCGTTTGCCGTAAGCCCTGTTCGGCTTCGACACGGAAAACATTACGCGGCCCCAAGACCCGGAATCACCAAATGGGATGAGAACTCGATCAGTTACGTCTGAGTTCAATTCTCATCACCCTTCAGGAACTGAACAGCCATTCACACAGAATTTACGCCACCCCATTCGAGCACCCACGATTACGTCTCGATATTCACTCAGAAATTACAGGGCGAAATGACAGCTTCCCCGATCTGCGGGAGCAGGTAGGACCGCCCTCAGGTCCGCAGGTCGTCGGCCCTGCGTATCGCTTCCGCGAGCTTCCGCACGTCCTTGTCCTCCGCCGCGCGGGCCAACTTGTCCGCGTGCGACGCCAGTTGGGGCAGCGTGGGCGCTCCCGGCAGTGCGCCCTGCCTCAGAGCGTCCGCGAAATAGGCCGCCGTGGCCGTCAGCCGGAGGCCTCGGTTCGCGCGCCATACGTCCGTGTCCAGCGCGGACGCCTCGATCTGGGTCGTCTGCTCGTGCGGGGCTCGCGTGTCGGGGTCCAGCCAGCGCACGCCCGCCGTCGCGACGTGGCCGCTCGCGCCCGGGCGCAGCCGTATCGCGTACAGCGCGGTCACGGTGTGGCCGGGACCGACCTCGCCGCCGTCCACGCGGTCGTTACGGTAGTCGTCGTCGGCGACCTGCCGGTCGTCGTAGCCGATGAGCCGGAACCGCTGCACGGTCTGCGGGTCGAAGGCGACCTGCGCCTTGGCCTCGCGGGCGCGCAGTTCGATGTTCTGCGGCAGCTCGTCGCAGAAGACCTTCCGGGCCTCCTCGGGGGTGGAGACGTACGTCGTGTGGCCGTCGCCCTTGTCGGCGAGGCGCTCCATCAGGGCGTCGCCGTACTCGCTGCCGACTCCTACGCCGAACAGGGTGATGCCGTGCTCGCGGCGGGCGTCGGAGATCCGGTCGAGGATCGCGTCGGCGTCGGTCTCACCGGTGTTGGCGAGGGCGTCGGAGAGGAGGACGACGCGGTTGGTGGCGCCGGGCCGCGCGCCCTCGACGGCGGTGTCGTAGCCGGTGCGGACGCCCGCGTCGAGGTTCGTGGAGGACCGGGGCTCCAGGCCGTCGATCGCGTCGTGGACCCGTCCCCGGCCGTCGCCGACGCGTGTCATCGGCAGCACCGTCTCGGCCGTGTCGCTGAAGGTGACGAGTGCGAGCGAGTCGTCGGGGCGCAGCCGGTCGGTCATGACGCCGAGGGACTGCTTGACCAGGTCGAGCCTGCCGGTTTCGGACATGGAGCCGGAGACGTCGATGACGAAGGTGAGCGCCGCGGGCGGTCGCCGGGACGCCGGGGAAGCCGGGCCGGTGGCGAGGCCCACGCGGAGGAAGGACCAGCCCTCGGCGCCGGCGCGGGCCCCGTCGGCCGTCACGGAGAAGCCGTTGCCCTCCGGTCGCGGGTAGTCCTGGCGGAAGCTGTTGATGAACTCCTCGGGCCGCACGGTCTTCGGGTCGGGCAGGCGCCCGTCGGCGAGGGTGCGGCGGGCGTAGCCGTAGGACGCGGTGTCGACGTCGAGGGCGAACGTGGAGAGATAGTCCGCGGGCGTCGGCGACGGGGTGCCGGTCGGCGCGATGTCGCGCTGCTCGCCGTCGGCGTCGGTGCCCGGTACGGGTGTCGCGGGTGCGGACGGGCGCGCCGGGGCGGGCGCGGGCAGCGGGCCCGCGCGCCGCGCCTTGCCGTGGTCCGCCGAGGAGCCGTCGCTCCCGCCGCCGCACCCGGTGACGAGGAGCCCGCCCACGAGCGCCGCCGCGAGCAGGCCGGCCGCCCGAGCCCGTGTCCGCGCGCGTGTCCGCCTTCGCGCCCGCGCCGATGCCCGCGTACCGTCGCGGTCCCCTGTCCGGTGCTCGCTGTCAGGCCTCATCCGTGCCCCCTCGGTTCGCCGATCGCTGCGTCAGCACTCGTGAATGTGACGTCCGAGACGGCCGGAACGAGCAGTCGATGGCGTTGCGGATGAATCTCGATGCGGCTACGAAGGGGGCCCGCCGAGACCGGAGGGCGATCCTCCGGAGACCTACGAGACGATGTCCTTGCGGCGAAATCCCCGGAAGGCCAGGGCGAACAGGATGACGGCGTACGTTACCGAGACGGCCGTCCCCTGGATCATGCCGCCCCACTCCGGGCGCGGCTGGATGGCGTCCGCCCACGCGAACTGCCAGTGCGCGGGCAGGAAGTCGCGCCAGTCGCCGAGCGCCGTCACCGCGTCGAGCACATTGCCCACGATGGTGAGCCCGACCGCGCCGCCGACGGCGCCGAGCGGCGCGTCCGTCTTCGTCGACAGCCAGAACGCGAGCCCCGCGGTGACCAGTTGGGACACGAAGATGTACGCGATCACGACGATCAGGCGCTGCGCCGCCGTGCCCGCGGTGAGCGCGCCGCCGGTCGGGATCTCCAGCGGGCCCCAGCCGTACGCGGCCGTGCCGACCGCGAGGGCGACGACAGGCAGCAGGACCATCGCGGCGAGACTGAGGGCGAGCGCGACGGTGAGCTTGCTCCACAGGAGGCGGGCGCGGGGCACGGGCGCCGCGAGGAGGTAGCGCAGGCTGGACCAGCCGGCCTCGGAGGCGACCGTGTCCCCGCAGAACAGGGCCACCGGGATCACGAGCAGGAACCCGGCCGAGACGAACAGGCATGTCGCGGCGAAGTTGGCGCCGGACGCGGTGGCCGTGTCCATCAGCGTCACCCGGCCGTTGCGCGCGCCCGGGTCGCCGCCGATGGCGAACGCGACGACCAGGACGAACGGCAGCAGGGCGAGGACGGCGCCCATGACGAGCGTGCGCCGCCGCATCAGCTGGCGTACGGCCTCGACCCGCAGGGGCAGGGTGCGGCGCGCGCGGTATCCGGGCGCCACCTCGGGGGACTCGACGAGCGCGGTCATCCGGCTTCGCCTCCGATCAGGGTCAGGAACGCGTCTTCGAGGCGGCGGTGCGGGCCGAGCGACGCGACCGGCACGTCGAGCCGGACCAGCTCGGCGAGGAGCCTGGCGGCGGCCGCCTCCCGGTCGCCGGCGGGAGGCATGAGGACCGCGGACCGAGCCGGGTCCTCGGGTGCCGCCGGGGCGCTCTTCGTGGCGAGCGCCGCGGGAATCTCCGGAACCGCCGCCGGTACACCCGCGTGCGCCGGGGCGGCGAGCCGGACCAGGAGTCCGCTGTCCGCGCGGGCCGCCGACTCCACGCCGGGCAGCGCCTCCACCTTCTCCACCAGCGCGTCGGAGATGTCCGCCGCGAGCCCGACCAGGAGGGTGTCGCCGGAGCCGATGATGTCGGCGACCGGTCCCGCCTGCACCAGGCGGCCGCGGTCCATGACCACCAGCTGTGTGCAGGTCTGCTCGACCTCGGCGAGGAGATGGCTGGAGACGATGACCGTGCGGCCCGCGGCCGCGTACCGGATCATCACCTCGCGCATCTCGCGGATCTGGGGAGGGTCGAGGCCGTTCGTCGGCTCGTCGAGGATGAGGAGATCGGGCAGGCCCAGCATGGCCTGCGCGAGGGCGAGCCGCTGGCGCATGCCCTGCGAGTAGGTCCGCACGGCGCGGGCCAGGGCGTCGCCGAGCCCGGCGATCTCCAGGGCCTCTTCCAGGTGGGCGTCCTCGGCGGGGCGGCCGGTGGCCGCCCAGTACAGCTCCAGGTTCTCCCGGCCGGACAGGTGTGGCAGGAAGCCCGCGCCCTCGACGAACGCGCCGACCCGCGACAGGACGGGCGCGCCCGGCCTGACGGCGTGCCCGAAGACGCGGATCTCGCCGCCGTCGGGCCCGATGAGGCCCATCAGCATGCGCAGGGTCGTGGTCTTGCCCGCGCCGTTCGGCCCGAGGAGGCCGAGGACCTGGCCCTTCTCCACGCGGAAGGACAGGTCACGGACCGCGTACCGGTCGGCGGACTTCGCGTACTTCTTGCTCAGGTCGGTGATCTGGAGCGGGACTTCGGCGAGGTCCGGGTCGGGGGCTCCCGCGCTTTCGCGGCGGCGTCCGGTGAGCAGCAGGGCGAGCGCCCCGAGGACGCCGGCGAGGGGCAGCCACCACACCCAGGCGGGCAGCGGCGCGGCGGCCGTGCGCACGGCGGGTGCGGTGGGCACGGACAGGTCGCTCTTGAGAGAGACGGTGTACGTGGCGGGGTGCGTCGGGGACGCGTAGCCGAGGTCCGTGGAGGACAGGACGAGGCGCAGCCGGTGGCCCTTCTGCACTTCGTGGTCGATGGCGGGGAGCGTGAGCGTGACGTCCTTGCCGCCGCCGGTCCCGGAGCCCACCACCCGTACGGGCGAGGTGAGTTGGGAGGGCAGGACCGGCTGGGACCCGCCGCCGGGCGCGACGTCGTACACCTTGCCGAACAGGACGGCGTCGTCGCTGTCGGACGCGACGTGCACCGTCACCGTCGGGGACCCGGTGACGTGCAGGTCGTCGCGCAGGGGCGCCGACTCGAACTGGGCGAACTGCCCGGGGAAGTCGAGGGAGAGGCCGACGCCCAGGGAGGAGAGCTGGCCGAGGCCGCCGCCGCCCCCGCCCCCGAACCCCGGCAGGTTCGAGATGGCGGGCGGGCTGGCCCCCGCGGGGTTGTCGACGCGCTGCTCGCGCCCGGTGAGCGGCACGCGCCGCGGGTCGTTCTCGAGGCCCGGGTACGTGTCGCTGCTCGCGCCGCGCAGCTGGGCGGCGCCGTCGGTGGAGTCGATGCCTCCGGTGCGGGTGACGCGGAAGGCGGGGCCGGTGTCGGCGGCCTTGTCGTCCTTCAGATAGCGGTCGAACCAGGAGTCGACGCGGGCGTCGACGCGCCCTGTCTCGCGGTCGCCGCCGTCGTGGCCGCCCGCGATCCAGTCGACGTCGACAGGCGCGCCGTTGGCCCGGATCGCCTTGGCGGCCGCGTCGGCCTGGCCGAGGGGGAACAGGGAGTCGGTCTGGCCCTGCATCAGGAGCGTGGGCACCTTGATGTGCTTGCCGACGGCGATCGGCGAGCGCTCCTCCAGCAGCTTGCGCGCCGCGGCGTCCGGCTTCCCGGCCTCGGCGACGCGCTCGTACATGCGGCACAGCTGCGGCTCGAAGCGGTCGCAGCCGCCGCCGGTGTTGATGAAGAGCCCGGCCCAGAGCTTCTTGTAGACGCCTTGGGGGAACAGTGCGTCGGCGAGGTTCCAGTACGTGATCTGCGGGGCGATCGCGTCGACCCGGTCGTCGTACCCGGCGGCGAGGAGCGAGACCGCTCCGCCGTACGAGGCGCCGGTGACGCCGACGCGCGGGTCGCCCTTCATGTCGAGCTGCACCTCGGGCCGCCTCGCCAGCCAGTCGATGAGCCTGGACGCGTCGGCGACCTCGCCCTTCGGGTCGTTGAGCCCGATCTTGCCCGTGGAGCGGCCGAAGCCGCGCGCCGACCAGGTCAGCACGGCGTATCCGTCGCGGGCGAGGCCCTCCGCCTGGGCGCGCAGCTCGTCCTTGCTGGCGCCGAAGCCATGGGCGAGCAGGACGGCGGGGCGGCGCTCGGAACCGGGCGTCGTGAAGTACGACGTGTCGATTCTGGCTCCGCCCATGTCCATCACCGCGTCGCGGCGCTGCACGGGGGGCGCGTCCTCCGAGGCGGCCGCGGCCGTCCACGTGCCTGCGCCGGCGAGCACCACGACGGCAGCGGCGGCGGCCGCCCACCGCTGCGGCCTGGCCCGCGGACCGGTCAGTCGTAGATCCATGCGTCAACGGTACGGGCGACCGCCGACAACGGGGGCAACCCCCGGGGTGAACCGGCGGACCTCCCTGGGGAGTAGGGTCCCGCCCCCGCGTACACCGCTCGCGGTACGAAGCGTCAGGCAGAAATCCGGCATCCGCCGTGCGCGCACCGTCGACGAACCGACCGCCGCCGGGCCTCTGTTCGACGGGCCCGCCCTGCCTGGGGGTACCCCCACGCCCTTCAGGCAGTGGGGGCGGTCGGCCCGTTTCCTTCGGACCCCGGGCCACCGTCTCTTCCTGGCCTGACGAGGACGACGCGCCCGTGGGCTTCGTCAGCGGGATGGAGACGATCCACCCGGACAAGGGGGTGGAGATGTTCCTGTACGAGCTGTCGGTGGCCGAGGCGTACCGGCGCCGCGGCATCGGCCGTTCCCTGGTCGAGGCGCCGGCCAGGGAGCGGGGCTGTCACGGGATGTGGGGCGGCGTGGACACGGACAACGCGCCCGCGCTCGCGACGTATCGCGGCGCGGGCGGCCGGGACGGCGGTGGGTGCGCCGTCGTCGAGCGGTCGTTCGTCCGGGCGCCGCCCCGGGCGGCGCCGAGGCTCAGGCCTGCTCGTCCTCGGGGATCGACACCAGCCAGCGGGTGTCCTTGCGCGGCCGCAGGTAGAGCGCCCAGTAGAGGGTGGCCGCGGCGGTGATGCCGCCGGTCCACAGGAGGTAGGAGACCTCCTGCTGGCTGAGGATGTAGGCGAGTACGGCGATCAGGAGCACCGGCACCGCGGGCCACAGCGGCATGCGCCAGGCCGGCTGGTCGCGGTGGGAGCCGCGGCGGGCGAGCAGCGCGGCGACGGCGACCAGGAGGTACATGCCGGTGACGGAGACGCCGGTCACGCCGTACAGGGTGTCGAGGTTGACGAAGCAGAGCGCCGCGCCGGGCACGCCCACGACGAGGGTCGCGACCCACGGGGAGCCGAAGCGGCCGAGCTTGGAGAGCGCGTTGTTGACCGGCTCGGGCCAGGACTTGTCGCGGGCGGAGGCGAACAGGACGCGGGAGTTCTGGATGACCATGACGATACCCGCGTTGATGATCGCGAGGGCCACGCAGAGGCTGACGAACGTGCCGACGGCGGAGTTGGACCAGGCCTCGACCATGCCGCTGATGTCGCCGCTGCTGAGGGCGGCGAGGTCGGGGGCGCCCATGGTGATGGCGGCGACCGGCACCAGGATGACCACGGTGGAGATGGCGAGGGTCGCGAGCACCGTGCGGGCCACGTTGCGGCGCGGGTTCTCCAGCTCCTCGGAGAGGTAGACCGCGGTCGAGAAGCCCTGCGTGATGAAGAGGGCGATGGCGAGCCCGGAGATGATCAGCATCGCGGTGACGGTGTCGGTGTGACCGCCCGCCCCGGAGACGTGCAGGTCGACGAGGGAGCCGGCGCCGCGCTCGGAGTGGGCGAAGCCGAGGACGGCGACGACTCCGGCGGCGATGACCTCGAGGACGAGGAAGATGCCGGTGATCCAGGCGTTGGCGCGCAGGTCGAGCAGGCCCGCGAGGGTGGCGAGGAGCATGACGCCCGCGCCGGCGCCGGCGGCGGGCAGGTGCACGAGCGGGGCGAGGTAGTCCGCGGTGCCCATCGCGATGACGGGCGGCACGATCATGACGACCAGCAGCGAGAGCACGAAGACGAGCCAGCCGGCGAGGCGGCCCGCGAGTGTCGACACCATGGCGTACTCGCCGCCCGCGCTGGGGATGAGGGTGCCCAGCTCCGAGTAGCAGAACGCGACGGCTATGCAGAGCAGCGAGCCGATCGCGATGGTGAGCGCGGTGGCGGTGCCGAGCGAGGAGAACAGGTCGGGGACGACCACGAAGAGCGTGGAGGCGGGTGTCACGCACGAGAGCGTGAGCAGGGTGCCGCCGACGACGCCGATGGAACGCTTGAGCTTCTGGGGACTGGCCGTGTTGCCGAGGGGCGCGAGGGGCTCCTCGGTGACGGTCGTGGGGCTTGTGCGAAGCGTGTCGGACATGGGGGAGCGGTTCCGATCGACTCGTGCGGCAGATGTTTCTGATACTCGGGCCGGGAGCGCTATCGCCTCCGAAGGGCTGTCGCGATGGGGGGTTGTTCGTCCGCTCCCGGCGCGTCATTGCACCGTGCGAAATCCGGAACGTCAACGGCCGTTCAGCTGCGGATTTCGCACCGGGCACGTGCTCTAACTACGGCCACTTCCAAGACGGTTCGCCGCAGCAAGTGCATTCCATCAGGCATCCCGGATTAATGACCTTGCTTTCCCAGGTGAACAGGCGATGTCGTCTGGGACACCCGATACATCCCCTACGTACGGGAACCGCAGCCCCCGCTCCGAAGTCCGTCGGAATTTGTCCGCACTCCGGACACCCTCCCGGCGCCCCGGACCCCTACAGAAGTGCCCCGGACGCGCCGTGCGGCGGCCGGGGCACCTCGTACTGCCGGGACCTCAGTGGTTGCGCGGGAAGCCCAAGTCGACGCCCGCGGGGGCGTCGGACGGGTCGGGCCAGCGCGTCGTGACGACCTTGCCGCGGGTGTAGAAGTGCGTGCCGTCGTTGCCGTAGATGTGGTGGTCGCCGAAGAGCGAGTCCTTCCAGCCACCGAAGGAGTGGTAGCCCACCGGCACCGGGATCGGCACGTTCACGCCGACCATGCCCGCCTCGATCTCCAGCTGGAAGCGGCGGGCGGCGCCGCCGTCGCGGGTGAAGATCGCGGTGCCGTTGCCGAACGGCGAGGCGTTCATGAGCGCCACGCCCTCCTCGTACGTGTCGACGCGCAGCACGCAGAGCACCGGGCCGAAGATCTCGTCCTGGTAGGCCTTGGCGGTCGTGGGGACGCGGTCGAGCAGGGAGAGGCCGATCCAGTGGCCGTTCTCGTGGCCCTCTACGCGCAGGCCGGTGCCGTCGAGGACGACCTCGCAGCCCTCGGCCGCGGCGCCGGTGACGTAGGACGCCACCTTGTCGCGGTGCGCCGCGGTGATGAGCGGGCCCATCTCCGAGGTCGGGTCGTTGCCGGGACCGATCTTGATCTTCTCGGCGCGGTCCTTGATCTTCGCGACGAGCTCGTCGGCGACGGAGCCCACGGCCACGACGGCGGAGATGGCCATGCAGCGCTCGCCCGCGGAGCCGTACGCGGCGGAGACCGCGGCGTCGGCGGCGGCGTCGAGGTCTGCGTCGGGCAGGACCAGCATGTGGTTCTTGGCGCCGCCGAGCGCCTGCACGCGCTTGCCGTTGGCCGAGGCCGTGGTGTGGATGTGGCGGGCGATCGGGGTCGAGCCCACGAAGGAGACGGCCGCGACGTCCGGGTGCTCCAGGAGGCGGTCCACGGCGACCTTGTCACCGTGCACGACGTTGAAGACGCCGTCGGGCAGACCGGCCTCGGAGAGCAGCTCCGCGATCTTCATGGACGCCGACGGGTCCTTCTCCGACGGCTTCAGCACGAAGGTGTTGCCGCACGCGATGGCGAGCGGGAACATCCACATCGGCACCATGGCCGGGAAGTTGAACGGCGTGATGCCGGCGACGACGCCGAGCGGCTGGCGGATCGACGACACGTCGACGCGCGAGGCGACCTCGGTGGACAGCTCGCCCTTCAGCTGCACGGTGATGCCGCAGGCCAGGTCCACGATCTCCAGGCCGCGGGCGACCTCGCCGAGCGCGTCCGAGTGGACCTTGCCGTGCTCGGCGGTGATCAGCTCGGCGATCGCGTCGCGGTTGGCGTCGAGCAGCGCGCGGAACTTGAAGAGGATCGCGGTGCGCTTGGCGAGGGACGAGGTGCCCCACGTCGCGTACGCGGCCTTGGCCGAGGCGACCGCGGCGTCGACCTCGTCGACGTCGGCGAAGGCGACCTGCGTCGTGACAGCGCCGGTCGCGGGGTCGGTGACCGGGCCGAAATTGCCCGAGACACCCTCGACGGTCTTCCCGCCGATCCAGTGGTTGACGGTCTTGACGTCGGTCGTCATGAGGGCAAGCTCCTTTGGGGTCCTACGGGTGTTTCGGGTGTTGCGCGCGTTCTGCGCGTTCCGCGTGTTCCGCGCGCTTTCACAGCCGGCGGCGCCGAGCGGTGACGTGCCGGTCGTACTCCTCGCGGGCCTTGACCGCCGACGGTCGGGTCGCTGTCTCGGCCACGGGCACATCCCACCACGCCTGCGCGGGGGGCGCGCCCGACACTGTGTCTGCCGTTTCGGTCTCCACGTAGACACATGTGGGACCGTCCGCCGCACGCGCCGCCGCGAGGGCTTCTCGCAGATCACGGACGGTTTTCGCGCGCAGCACCGTCATGCCGAGGCTGGCCGCGTTCGCCGCCAGGTCCACGGGCAGCGGGGCGCCCGTGTACGTGCCGTCGGCGGCCGGGAAGCGGTAGCCCGTACCGAACCCCTCGCCGCCCACGGAGGCCGAGAGCCCGCCGATGGACGCGTACCCGTGGTTCTGCAGGAGCACCACTTTGACCGGGATGTTCTCCTGGACGGCGGTGACGATCTCGGTCGGCATCATCAGATACGTGCCGTCGCCGACGAGCGCCCACACAGGCCGGCCCGGCGCGGCGAGCGCGACCCCGATCGCGGCCGGGATCTCGTAGCCCATGCAGGAGTAGCCGTACTCGACGTGGTACTGGTCGCGGGACCGGGCCCGCCACAGTTTGTGCAGGTCACCGGGGAGCGATCCGGCCGCGTTGATCAGGATGTCGTCCTCGGTGACGAGTTCGTCGAGGGCGCCGAGCACCTGGGGCTGGGTGGGGTGCGCCAGGTCGTCGTCGGCTGTGAAGCAGGCGTCGACGCGGTACTCCCAGCGCTCCTTGTCGTCGGTGTACTCCATGACGTACGAGGGCTCCGCGCGGTGGCCGCGGAGCCCGGCCGTGAGCTCCTCCAGGCCGGTGCGGGCGTCCGCGACCAGCGGCAGGGCGGCCATCTTGTGGCTGTCGAAGGCCGCGATGTTGAGGTTGAGGAAGCGCACGCGGCCGGAGCCGAAGAGGGTGCCGGACGCGGTCGTGAAGTCGGTGTAGCGGGTGCCCACACCGATGACGAGGTCGGCGGTGCGGGCGAGTTCGTTCGCGGTCGCGGTGCCGGTGTGTCCGATGCCGCCGACGTCCGAGGGGTGGTCCCAGCGCAGGGAGCCCTTGCCGGCCTGGGTGGACGCGACGGGGATCCCGGTCGCGTCGGCGAACTCCTTCAGCGTCTCCTCGGCGCGGCTGTGATGCACGCCGCCGCCCGCGACGAGCAACGGCCTGCGCGCGGCGCGCACCGCGCGGACGGCCTCGTCCAGCTCGCGCGGGTCGGGCGCGGGCCTGCGCACGGCCCAGACCCGCTCGTCGAAGAAGGCGTCGGGCCAGTCGTACGCCTCGGCCTGCACGTCCTGCGGCAGCGCGAGGGTGACCGCGCCCGTGTCGACCGGGTCGGCGAGGACGCGCATCGCGGCGAGGGCCGCGGGGATCAGGGCCTCGGGCCGGGTGATCCGGTCGAAGTACCGGGAGACGGGGCGCAGGCAGTCGTTGACCGACACGTCGCCCGCGTAGGGGACTTCGAGCTGCTGGAGCACGGGGTCGGCGGGCCGGGTCGCGAAGGTGTCACCGGGCAGCAGCAGGACGGGCAGGTGGTTGACGGTGGCGAGGGCGGCGCCGGTGACGAGGTTGGTGGCGCCGGGCCCGATGGACGTGGTCACGGCCTGCGCGGCGAGCCGGCCGCTCTGCCGGGCGAAGCCGACGGCCGCGTGCACCATGGCCTGCTCGTTGCGGCCCTGGTGGTAGGGCATGTCGTCGGCGTACTCCAGGAGCGCCTGGCCGATCCCGGCGACGTTCCCGTGCCCGAAGATGCCCCAGGTCGCGTCGATCAGGCGGTGCCGCTCGCCGTCGCGCTCGGTGTACTGCCGGGACAGGAACCGCACGAGGGCCTGTGCTGTGGTGAGCCGCGTCATCGGTATCCCTCCGTCAGGTGATCGGGGTGGAAGCAGATCCGCCACTCCCGCTCCTCGCCCGGTCCCGCCATCACGTTCAGGTAGTACATCGTGTGTCCCGGCTGCGCGATCGACGGGCCGTGCCACCCGTCGGGAACGAGGACGGCGTCGCCCGTACGGACCTCGGCGAGCAGGTCGGTGCCGCCGGGCCTGGACGGCGAGACGCGCTGGTACCCGTACCCGCCGGGCCCCTCGATCTCGAAGTAGTAGATCTCCTCCAGCTCGGTCTCGACTCCCGGCCGGTGCTCGTCGTGCTTGTGGGGCGGATACGAGGACCAGTTCCCGCCGGGCGTGATCACTTCGACGGCGATGAGCTGGTCGCACTCGAAGGCGTCGGCGGACGCGAAGTTGCGGACCTGGCGGGCGCTGGTGCCAAAGCCACGGTGCTCGACGGGAACCTCCGGCGCGGGGCCGTAGCGGGCGGGGAGCTGACGCTCGCACTTCGCTCCTGCCAGGGCGAAGCGGCCTCCCGCACCGGAGGCGATCTGCGCATGGGCGTCGCGGGGCACGTATGCGAAGTCGCTGACCCCGCCGAACACGCTCTCCCGGCCCAGCAGTTCGATGATCCGGCCTCCCGTGCGCACCGTGCAACCACCTGTCAGGGGCAGCACGATCCATTCACTCGCACCGGTGTCCAGATCGTGGGTTTGTCCGGGTCCCAGTTCGATCACTCGCAGCCCCGCGCGGGACCAGCCGGCCCGCTCCGGGCCGACGGCCAGCGCGTACGGCCCGTCGGCGGCGCTCCCCCGGGGCAGGTACGGGTTCATGAGGTCCCTGTCGTCGGTCACCGTCCCCTCCTACAGCAGCGACGCGGCACTGTCGACCGCGGCCGCCACATCGCCGTCGGCCGGGTAGAGCAGCGAGCGCCCCACCACCAGGCCCTGCACGGTGGGCAGTTGGAGCGCGTGCCGCCACTTCTCGTACGCCGCGTCCTGGTCGTCACCCACGTCGCCGCCGAGCAGCACCGCGGGCAGCGTCGACGTCGCCATGACGCGCGCCATGTCGTCGGGGTGGTCGGTGACGGGCACCTTGAGCCAGGTGTACGCGGAACTGCCGCCGAGGCCGGAGGCGATGGCGATGGACGTGGTGACGGCCTCGGCGCCGAGGTCGCTGCGCAGGGTCCCGCTCGCCGGGTCGCGACGGCACAGGAACGGCTCGACGAACACGGGCAGGCGCAGCTCGGCCATCTCGTCGACCGCGCGGGCCGCGGATTCCATGGTGCGCAGCGATCCCGGGTCGTCGTAGTCGATGCGAAGGAGCAGCTTGCCGGCGTCGAACCGCAGCCGGCGCAGGTCCGCGGGCCGGTGTCCGGTGAACCGGTCGTCGAGTTCGAAGGAGGCCCCGGCGAGCCCGCCGCGGTTCATCGAGCCGAGGACGACCTTGCCGTCGAGCGCACCGAGCAGAAGCAGGTCGTCGAGGATGTCGGCGGCGGCGAGGACCCCGTCGACGCCGGGCCGCGACAGGGCGAGGCAGAGCCGTCCGAGGAGGTCGGCGCGGTCGGCCATGGCGAAGGGCCGCTCCCCCACGGCGAGGGCGCCGCGCGCGGGGTGGTCGGCGGCGACGATCAGGAGGCGCCCGGCCTCGTGCGCGATCAGCGGCCTGCGCGGCCGCCGGGCCGCCGCCTCGGCGACGGCCTCGGGGTGGTGGGCCCGCAGCCGCACGAGCTTCAGGGGATCGACGCCGAAGTCCCGGCCGCCTCGGGCGAGTACGTGCCCCGGGCCGCTCCCGCCGACCCGGCCCGCCCGGGTCATCGGACCTCTCCCGCCGTGAGCGCGGCCTCAACCTCGTCGCGGGTCGGCATCGCCGACGAGCACTCCAGGCGGGACGCGACGATCGCGCCCGCCGCGTTCGCGTACCGCATGACGTCCTCCAGCTCCCAGTCGGCGAGCAGTCCGTGGCACAGGGCGCCACCGAACGCGTCGCCCGCGCCGAGCCCGTTCAGGACGTCGACCGGCAGCGGCGGCACCTCGGCGCAACTGCCGTCCGCGGCCATGGCGAGTACGCCCTTGGGGCCCTGTTTGACGACGGCGAGGCGCACTCCGGCGGCGAGCAACGCCCTTGCCGCCGCCCCCGGTTCGCGCTCACCGGTGGCGATCTCGACCTCGTCGACGTTGCCGACGGCGACGGTCGCATGGCGCAGCGCCTCGGCGTAGAAGGGGCGGGCCGCGCCCGGGTCCGGCCAGAACATCGGCCGCCAGTCGAGGTCGAAGACGGTGATGCCCGCCCTCGCCCGGTGCGCCAGCGCGGCCAGGGTCGCCGAGCGGCTGGGCTCCTCGCTCAGCCCGGTCCCCGTCATCCAGAAGACCCGGGCCGCCCCGATGGCGTCCAGGTCGAGTTCGGCGGTGTGGATCTCCAGGTCGGGCGCCTTGGGGCGGCGGTAGAAGTAGAGGGGGAAGTCGTCCGGCGGGAAGACCTCGCAGAACGTGACGGGCGTCGGCAGGCCCGGCACGGGGGTGACCCAGCGGTCGTCGACGCCGAACTCCCGCAGTTGGCGGTGCAGATACTCCCCGAAGGGGTCCGCCCCGGTGCGGGTGACCGTCGCCGTGCGGCAGCCGAGCCGGGCCGCCGCCACCGCGACGTTCGACGACGATCCGCCCAGGAACTTGCCGAACGTGTCCACCTCCGCCAGCGGCACGCCCGTCTGCAACGGATAGAGGTCCACACCGATCCGGCCCATGGTGATCAGGTCGTACGGCTCGCCGGGGCTGGGCTGCATACGGATTCCCTTCGGCGGGGCGCGCGCCCCTTCGGCGGTCTCAGGCTCAGGTCTAGCCCTGCCTCAAGACCCTGTCAACATTTTGTCCGGACATTCGGACCACGTCTTGACACTCGTCTCCGGCGCCCTGAAGGCTGGTTGCATGACGACGATGTCACCCCGTATCCGCATCGGCTCGGCACCCGACTCCTGGGGCGTGTGGTTCCCCGACGACCCCCGCCAGGTCCCCTGGCGGCGCTTTCTCGACGAGGTTGCCGAGGCGGGCTACGAGTGGATCGAGCTCGGCCCGTACGGCTATCTGCCCACGGACCCGGACGTGCTCGCCGAGGAGACGGGGCGGCGCGGTCTGAAGGTCTCCGCCGGCACGGTCTTCACGGGCCTGCACCGCGGCCCCGGCGTCTGGGACGCGACGTGGGAGCACGTCTCGGCCATCGCCGACCTCACGCGCGCCACCGGCGCCGGGCATCTCGTCGTCATCCCCGCGTTCTGGCGCGACGACAAGACGGGCGAGGTCATAGAGGATTCCTCGCTCACGGCGGCGCAGTGGCGCGACCTGACCACCCAGACCGAGCGGCTCGCCCACGAGGTCCGCGAGCGGTACGGCCTGCGGACCGTCGTCCACCCGCACGCCGACACGCACATCGACTCGGAGGAGAACGTCGCCCGCTTCCTCGACTCCACGGACCAGGACCTCGTCTCCCTCTGCCTCGACACGGGCCACTACGCGTACTGCGGCGGCGACAGCGTCAAGCTCATCGAGACGTACGGCGAGCGCATCGGCTACCTCCACCTCAAGCAGGTCGACCCGGCCGTGCTCGCCGAGGTCCGCGCGGGCGGGGTCCCGTTCGGGCCCGCCGTGGCGCGCGGGGTGATGTGCGAACCCCCGTCCGGGGAGCCCGCGTTGGAGCCCGTCATCGCGGCCGCGCAGCGCCTGGACGTCGATCTCTTCGCGATCGTCGAGCAGGACATGTACCCGTGCGAGCCGGACCGTCCGCTGCCCGTCGCCCGTCGCACCAGGGGCTATCTGAGGTCGTGCGGGGTGTAGGAGGACGGCGCCACCGGACGCACGGTCACGCCCGCGTACGCGCCTTCCTTGCGCCGCCCATGCGTCACTCGCGTCACAAACACCACTTTCCTGTCACACATGTCCCGTATACGCGGGTCTTGCGTCACACCCCGTCGACAGCCCCACGCCTCCGCTCCGGGCGGGTCGTTGTCCGGGCACAGGCTGACTGATCGCCAGCGTTCGCGCCGCAAGCCCCCGACGGCCACCCCGAGCCGCCGCTGCGGCACCCGCAGCAAGGAGCCACAGATGACCGACCGAAGGCTCTGGTCGTACAAGGACATCGCCGCGCACATCCGGGTACGGCCGGACACCGTGCGCTCGTACCGCAAGCACGGTCTCCTGCCCCCGCCCGACCACGTGGAGTCGGGAAAGCCGTACTGGTACGCGGACACCGTCCGCGCCTGGGTCGCCTCCCGCCCCCGCAACCGCGGCCTCAAACAGTGACCGCCCTCCGTCGCACGGGCGCCCGCCCCGCACGCACGCCACCGTGCGGGGCGGGCGCCCCTGTTATTCGATTGCCCCGCGCGACCGCCTCTCCCGACAATCCCCGGATGACCCGAGAACCTCTGACGGCCGGCTTCTCCGTCAAGCCGGTACTGACCGGCGAGAAGGCCGTCCTGCGGCCGTTCACCGCCGCCGACGCGGACACGATGGCCGAGATCATCGGCGACCCGGAGGTCCGCCGCTTCACCGGCGACCCGTCGAACGAGCTCACCGTGGACTTCCTGCGCTCCTGGTACGGCTCACGCGGCGCCCAGGACGACCGCCTCGACCTCGCGGTGACCGACCGCGCCACCGGCCGACTCGTCGGTGAGGTCGTCCTGTACGACTGGGACCCGGAACACCGCAGCTGCACGTTCCGCACGCTCGTCGGCCCCGAGGGCCGCGGCCGGGGCCTCGGCACGGAGGCGGTCCGCCTCATCGTCGGCCACGGCTTCGAGCGCCTGGGCCTGCACCGCATCGCCCTCGACCTCTTCAGCCACAACCACCGGGCCCGCCGCGTCTACGAGAAGGTGGGCTTCGTCGAGGAGGGCGTGGCCCGGCAGTCGGTGCTGCGCGACGGCCAGTGGTACGACTCGACGCTGATGTCGGTCCTCGCCCCGGAGTGGGCGGAACATCAGGGGCGGCCCCGGCTCCCCTAGGGCCTGTCGTCACATTCCCGTCGTCCGCCCGAGGGGCGGGCCCGGCGGCGTCTGGTGCGTGCGATCGCAAGGCGCCGGAGAGCCCTGGTAGCTCCGCTACCAGGGCTTTTCGGCAACGCCGCATGGGGGTCCCCCCCTGCTCAAGCAAAGCCGAGAGCTAGCGGGAGTGCGTGCCAGACGCCGCCGGGCAGACGGGAATGTGACAACAGGCCCTAGCCCCACGGGAACCGACGTGGACAGCGGCGCCGACTGCGGCTCCTGGAGCAGCAGTCGGCCGCCCGGTCCGGGGCCGGCCCGGCACCGGGGATCGTCTTCAGGCCCACGGCTCGATGATCGTCACGCCCGCGCCGGGCGTCGTCCCCATCGCCTCGAGCGCCGCCGGTGCCGCGTCCAGCGTGATCGCGGAGGTGACCAGGAGGTCCGGTCGCAGGACCCCGGCCCGGACCGTCTCCAGCATCCGGGGATAGGCGTGCGCGGCCATCCCGTGACTGCCGAGGAGTTCGAGTTCGAGGCCGATCACGCGGCCCATGGGCACGACCGGGTCCCGCGGCAGCAGGCCGACCTGCACATGGCGGCCCCGTCGCCGCAGCCCGCCCACCGAGGCGGCACACGTGACCGGGGAGCCGAGCGCGTCGAGCGACAGGTGCGCCCCGCCGCCGGTCAGCTCCCGCACGGCAGCGGCCACATCGGGCACCTCGGCGGCGTTCAGGCAGTGGGCGGCGCCGAAGGTGCGGGCGAGGTCCAGCGCGGCGGGCGAGACGTCGACCGCGACGACCCGCGCGCCACTCGCCGCCGCGATCATCACGGCGGACAGGCCGACGCCGCCGCACCCGTGCACGGCGACCCACTCCCCGGCGGCGACCCGGCCCTGCGCGACCACGGCGCGGAACGCGGTGGCGAAACGGCAGCCGAGACCCGCCGCCGTCGCGAACGACAGCTCGTCCGGCACGTCCACCAGGTTCACGGCGGCGTGGTCCAGGGCGACGTACTCGGCGAAGGAGCCCCAGTGCGTGAAGCCGGGCTGCGTCTGGCGCTCGCACACCTGGTGGTCGCCGGCCGCGCAGGAAGCGCAGGTGCCGCAGGCGCACACGAACGGGACCGTCACCCGGTCGCCCGGCCGCCGGTCCAGGACATCGGCGCCCACCGCCTCGACCACTCCGGCGAGTTCATGCCCGGGCACGTGCGGCAGACGGATGTCCGGGTCGTGGCCCATCCAGCCGTGCCAGTCGCTGCGGCACAGGCCCGTCGCCTCGACCCGTACGACCACGCCGTGCGGCGCCGGCACCGGATCGGGCACCTCCCGCACCTCGGCCCGCTCCCCGAACTTCTCGAACACCACAGCCCGCATCGCCCTCGCGCCTCACTTCCACCGAAACTTCCACCGAACGAAAGACCCTGACGGTCACCCGACCGGACGAACGTAGCCCCCGGCCCGGACACCAGGACCCCGCCCCCGCACCACCTCGCGGTGCGACAAAACACGCCTCTCCGTAAACTCCGTCACAAATCTTCCCCACTCAGAGGGAATTGCCGTGACCCAAGCACAGCCGCCCGGCGCACCCCGAGCCCGCATCCCCGGCCCCAAGCGGCCCCCCTCGTCCGTGCCGCGGATCCGGGCGGGACTGTGGAAACACTTCCTGTGGGGCGGACTCGCCCTGTGGGCCCTGGCCGCCGCGGTCACCTACGCGACCAGGAACACCACACTCCTGCCGACGCTGATCCTGCTCGGCAGCTTCCTCGCCCCGGGCACCTTCGTGCTGTGGGCGTACGAGCGTCACGCGCGCGACCTGGGCGTGAGCCTGATGCTCGGCTGCTTCGCCGTCGGCGGCATCCTCGGGGTGCTCGGCGCCTCGGTCATGGAGTACCACCTGCTGCACCCCTCACTGGGGATGTTCGTCGGGGTCGGTCTGATCGAGGAGGCGGTCAAGCTCGCCGCCCTGATGTACGTGCTGCGCACACAGCCGCGGGTGCGCGGGCCGCGGGCGGGACTCGTCCTCGGCGCGTCCGTCGGCTTCGGCTTCGCGGCCCTCGAGAGCGCGGGCCACGCGTTCGACGCGGCCGTCGGCACGCAGGGCATCGACCTGCGCTCGCTCCTGGAGCCGGAGGTGCTGCGCGGGCTGCTCGCACCGTTCGGGCACGGGCTGTGGACGGCGATCTCCGGCGCCGTCCTGCTGGCCTTCCGCAAGCCGAACGGGCGTCATCGCTTCGCGGCACCGGTGGTGCTCACCTGCCTGGGCGTCTCCTTGCTGCACGCTCTGTGGGACTCGATGCACGGCATCGCGATCTGGATCGTCGCCCGGCTCACCGTCACGGACCTGCCCCTCTCGGTCTTCGCCGACGGCCGTCTCCCGCAGCCGACCGGCACCCAGACGCATCTCCTCACGCTCTTCTCGGTGGGCGGCCTCGTGATCGTCTCGCTCGCGGGGATCGCCTGGGTACGTCAGCTCGCCCACTGCGATCCCTCTTGGAGAAATACCCCCTAGGGGTATACAGTCTTGAGCGTCAGGAGGTCTCGGGGAAGCCCGGGGACCTCACTCGCACGGTACGCCGCACGCCTGCGCAGACCGGGACGCACGCGGCCTTCGACAAGGAGAACGACATGAGCGCCCAGACCGAGCTCCCCCAGATCGGCACCGAGTCGACCGGTTCCTGCTGCTCGCCCGGCGGTTCGTGCCACTCGGACGCCGCCGGGGGCGCCGAGGGAGCCGTCACCACGGTGTACCAGGTGACCGGCATGACCTGCGGCCACTGCGAGGGCGCGGTGTCGGACGAGATCTCGGGGCTCGCGGGCGTCATGTCGGTGAAGGCCGTGGCCTCCACGGGGCAGGTGACCGTGGTCTCCGCCGCGCCCCTCGACGAGGAGGAGGTCCGGGCCGCCGTCGACGAGGCGGGCTACGAGCTGACCGGCAGGGCCTGAGACCTCAGGGAGCGCCGGGCCGCCCACCACGGCCCGGCGCCCGTGGTCGTACGCTCGGCGGTAGTCCCGTACGCCCCTGGAAAGAACCGCGATGACCACGCCCACGGACACCACGGCCGGGCCGCTCTCCGAAGTGGAGCTCGCCGTCGGCGGGATGACCTGCGCCTCCTGCTCGGCCCGTATCGAGAAGAAGCTCAACCGCCTCGACGGCGTGACGGCGACGGTCAACCTCGCGACCGAGAAGGCGAAGATCGCGTACGCGCCCGGGGTCGAGGTCGCCGACCTGGTCGCCATGGTGCAGAAGCTCGGATACACGGCGGAGCCGGTCGTCCGGGAGGAGCCGGCTGTCCGGGAGGAGCTGGTCGCAGCCGACGGTCCGGACGGGGCCGGCGACGCATCCTCGGACGAGGTCCGCACGGAAGCCGGGACCGGGGCCGGGACCGGCGTCGAGACCGACCCCACCGCCCCTGTGCGCCGGCGGCTCGTGGTCTGCGCACTGCTCTCCCTGCCCGTCGTCCTGCTGGCGATGGTGCCCGCCCTCCAGTTCGACAACTGGCAGTGGCTCTCCCTCACGCTCGCCGCCCCCGTCGCCGTCTGGGGCGGGCTCCCCTTCCACCGGGCCGCCTGGACCAACGCGCGGCACGGCGCCGCCACCATGGACACGCTCGTCTGTGTCGGGACGCTCGCCGCGTTCGGCTGGTCGCTGTGGGCCCTGTTCCTGGGCGACGCCGGGAGGAGCGGGATGCGGCACGGTTTCACGTTCGCCGTCGACCGCACCGCCGCCTCCTCCACCATCTACCTCGAAGTCGCCGCGGGCGTCGTCACCCTGATCCTGCTCGGCCGCTATCTGGAGGCCCGCTCCAGGCGCCGCGCCGGCACCGCCCTGCGCGCCCTGCTCGAACTCGGCGCCAAGGACGTCGCCGTACTGGACCCCTCGGGCGCGGAAGTACGTCTGCCGGTCGGACAACTGAGGCCGGGCGACCGGTTCGTCGTGCGGCCCGGTGAGAAGATCGCGACCGACGGCACCGTCGTCGAGGGCGCATCGGCCGTCGACGCCGCCCTGCTCACCGGCGAGTCCGTGCCCGTGGACGTGACCGTCGGCGACGCCGTGACCGGCGCGACCGTGAACGCCGGCGGCCGGCTCGTCGTCGAGGCGACCCGCGTCGGCGCCGACACCCAGCTCGCCCGCATGGCGCGCCTCGTCGAGGACGCACAGACCGGCAAGGCCGAGGTGCAGCGCCTCGCCGACCGGATCGCCGGCGTGTTCGTGCCGGTGGTGTTCGTCATCGCGCTCGGCACGTTCGCCGGCCGGCTGCTCACCACCGGCGAGGTGACCGCCGCGTTCACCTCCGCCGTCGCCGTCCTGATCATCGCCTGCCCCTGCTCGCTCGGCCTCGCGACGCCCACCGCGCTCATGGTCGGCACCGGCCGCGGTGCCCAGCTCGGCATCCTCATCAAGGGCCCCGAGGTCCTGGAGAACACGCGCCGCGTCGACACCGTCGTCCTCGACAAGACCGGCACGGTGACGACCGGCCGGATGACGCTCCAGGACGCGTACGTCACCGACGGCGTCGAGGAGAAGACCCTGCTGCGGCTGGCCGGGGCCGTGGAGCACGCCTCCGAGCACCCCGTCGCCCGCGCCGTCGCGGAGGGCTCCGCCGACCGGGCCGGCACGCTGCCCGCCGTCACCCGCTTCACCGCGCTCGCCGGGCTCGGCGTCCGCGGCGTGGTGGACCGGCACGACGTCCTGGTCGGCCGGGAGCGCCTCCTCGCCGAGCACGGCATCGCCCTGCCGCCCGCGCTCGCCGCCGCCAAGACCGCCGCCGAGGCCGCGGGCCGCACGGCCGTCGCCGTCGCCTGGGACGGGGAGGCACGGGGTGTCATCACGGTCGCCGACGCGGTTCGCCCGACGAGCGCCCGGGCCGTGGCCGAACTGCGCGCACTGGGCCTCACGCCGGTGCTCCTGACCGGCGACAACCGGATCGTCGCGGAGTCCGTGGCGCGGGCCGTCGGGATCGCCGAGGACGCCGTGTACGCGGAGGTCCTGCCGCAGGAGAAGGTCGACGTCGTCCGGCACCTGAAGGCCGAGGGGCGCACCGTCGCCATGGTCGGCGACGGCGTGAACGACGCGGCGGCGCTCGCCACCGCCGATCTGGGGCTGGCGATGGGCACCGGCACGGACGCCGCGATCGAGGCGGGCGACCTGACGCTGGTGCGCGCGGACCTGCGCGTGGCCGCCGACGCGATCCGGCTCTCCCGCCGCACCCTCGCCACCATCAAGGGGAACCTCTTCTGGGCCTTCGGCTACAACGTGGCCGCGCTGCCGCTGGCCGCCGCCGGGTTCCTGAACCCGATGATCGCGGGCGCCGCGATGGCGTTCTCGTCCGTGTTCGTGGTGACGAACAGCCTCCGGCTGAGGACGTTTTCCTGAAGGTGAGCGGCCCTTTTTCTGGAAGGACTTCACATCGCCCCTGCTCTGGCCCAGAATCAAGGGGTCTTCACATTCGCCTCACATCACAACCGCAGCATTCTCACGTCCGAACCTCGATCTACATATGGGGTCTCTTGCGCACGATCAGGACATATGCAAGAGACGCAGATCACAGTGATCTGAACGTAACCATTTGAGGTTCTCGTGAGTCTAAGGAGGCGATGCAGGAACGTCTTGGGGGGCGTTTCTGTGTTGACCGGGGCCGTCTTGGGGGACGGACCCGACTGCGTTGGCCGGGACACGTGCCACGGAGAGCTTGAGCGGCCCTCCCGTGTACGCGTCCCGGCAGACCGCACCGTAGACGCCCGGACGGATCCCGTGGGGGGAATCCGCACCGGGAAAAGGAAAGCGCCCCGACTGCCGGCCCGTGGGGGGACTGGCAGCGGGGCGCTTTCCGCTTTCACTTCACTTCTGCACCCGCTCGACGCGGGGGGGCGCTGCGTGGTGTGCGGTCACGCAGCGCGAGGCGCGCGGCGCGAGACCTCAGCGGGCCTCGACGGGCACGAAGTCACGCAGGACCTCGCCGGTGTAGATCTGGCGCGGGCGGCCGATGCGCGATCCCGGCTCCTTGATCATCTCGTGCCACTGGGCGATCCAGCCCGGCAGCCGGCCGAGGGCGAACAGGACCGTGAACATCTCGGTCGGGAAGCCCATGGCCCGGTAGATGAGGCCCGTGTAGAAGTCGACGTTCGGGTAGAGGTTGCGCGAGACGAAGTACTCGTCGGAGAGCGCGTGCTCCTCCAGCTTGAGCGCGATGTCGAGCAGCTCGTCGGACTTGCCGAGGGCCGAGAGGACATCGTGCGCCGCGGCCTTGATGATCTTGGCGCGCGGGTCGAAGGACTTGTACACCCGGTGGCCGAAGCCCATCAGGCGGACGCCGTCCTCCTTGTTCTTCACCTTGCGGATGAAGGAGTCGACATCGCCGCCGTTGGCCTGGATGCCCTCGAGCATCTCCAGGACCGACTGGTTGGCGCCGCCGTGCAGCGGGCCCCACAGGGCGGAGATACCGGCGGAGATCGAGGCGAACATGTTCGCCTGCGAGGAGCCGACCAGACGCACGGTGGACGTCGAACAGTTCTGCTCGTGGTCCGCGTGCAGGATGAGCAGCTTGTCGAGCGCGGAGACGACGACCGGGTCGAGGTCGTACTCCTGCGCCGGCACGGAGAACGTCATGCGCAGGAAGTTCTCGACGTAGCCGAGGTCGTTGCGCGGGTAGACGAACGGGTGGCCGATCGACTTCTTGTACGCGTACGCCGCGATGGTCGGCAGCTTGGCGAGCAGCCGGATCGTCGACAGGTGGCGCTGCTGCTCGTCGAACGGGTTGTGACTGTCCTGGTAGAACGTCGACAGGGCGCTGACCACGGAGGACAGCATCGCCATCGGGTGGGCGTCACGCGGGAAGCCGTCGAAGAAGCGCTTGACGTCCTCGTGGAGCAGCGTGTGCCCGGTGATCTCGTTCTTGAAAGTGGAGAGCTCGTCGACGGTCGGAAGCTCGCCGTTGATCAGCAGGTAGGCCACCTCGGTGAAGGTGGAACGCTCGGCCAGCTGCTCGATCGGGTAGCCGCGGTACCGGAGGATGCCCTGCTCACCGTCGAGATAGGTGATCGCGGATTTATAGGCGGCGGTGTTGCCGTATCCGCTGTCGAGGGTCACCAGACCGGTCTGGGCCCGGAGCTTCCCGATGTCGAAGCCCTTGTCACCGACGGTGCTGTCGATCACCGGGTAGGTGTACTCGCCATCGCCGTACCGCAGTACTACAGAGTTGTCGCTCACGTCATCCCTCACCGACGTAGTGCCTCTTCTTCGAGGTGCCCTGACTGTTCTCTACCATCCCCCACTTGGCCCAGCAGAGTGCACTCGGGGTCGACCATTGGGCCTATTCGCGGCACTGAGTGCCGCGAACCTGCTCATCCTGCCCCCTTCGCCCCGCTTGCGGAAAGCCCGTGTGACGTTTCCGACTCATTTGATCGATCAAAAGTTACCAAACCGAAGGATGTGCCTCCGGAGAGCCGGAAACGGAGTGCTGTACAACGCCTCCCCGCGGAGACCGTGCGCACCGCCTGGCCGAGCGCCTTGCGTGAACCGACGAGCACCACCAGCTTCTTGGCCCGCGTGACCGCCGTGTAGAGGAGGTTCCTCTGCAGCATCATCCAGGCGCCGGTCGTGACCGGGATCACGACGCACGGATACTCACTCCCCTGGGAGCGGTGGATCGTCACGGCATACGCGTGAGCCAGCTCGTCCAGCTCATCGAATTCGTATACAACTTCCTCGTCCTCGTCGGTGAGTACGGTCAGCCGCTGCTCGTCCGCGTCGAGGGAGGTGACGACGCCGACGGTGCCGTTGAACACGCCGTTCTCCCCCTTCTCGTAGTTGTTCCTGATCTGGGTGACCTTGTCGCCCACGCGGAAGACCCGGCCGCCGAAGCGCTTCTCGGGGAGGTCGGGGCGGGCGGGAGTGACGGCTTGCTGGAGCAGGCCGTTGAGGGTGCCGGCGCCGGCCGGGCCGCGGTGCATCGGGGCGAGGACCTGGACGTCCCGCCGCGGGTCGAGGCCGAACTTGGCGGGGATGCGGCGGGCGGCGACATCGACGGTGAGCCGGCCCGCCTCCTCCGTGTCCTCCTCCACGAACAGGAAGAAGTCCTTGAGGCCCTGTGTGAGCGGATGCTGACCCGCGTTGATGCGGTGCGCGTTCGTGACGACGCCGGACTCCTGGGCCTGGCGGAAGATGCGGGTGAGGCGGACCGCGGGGACCGGGCCGCCCTCGCCGAGCAGGTCCCGCAGCACCTCGCCCGCGCCGACGCTCGGCAACTGGTCGACGTCGCCCACGAACAGCAGATGGGCGCCCGGCGGCACGGCCTTGGCCAGCTTGTTGGCCAGCAGGAGGTCGAGCATCGACGCCTCGTCGACCACGACGAGGTCGGCGTCGAGCGGACGGTCCCGGTCGTAGGCCGCGTCACCGCCCGGCTTGAGTTCGAGCAGGCGGTGGACCGTGGACGCCTCGGCGCCGGTCAGCTCGGCCAGGCGCTTGGCGGCGCGGCCCGTGGGAGCGGCGAGGACGACCTTCGCCCGCTTGGCGCGGGCCAGTTCGACGATCGAGCGGACCGTGAAGGACTTGCCGCAGCCGGGCCCTCCGGTGAGGACGGCGACCTTCCTCGTCAGGGCGAGCTTCACCGCCTCCTCCTGCTCGGGCGCGAGCTCGGCCCCCGTGCGCCCCGCGAGCCAGGTCAGGGCCTTGTCCCACGCGACGTCCCGGAACGCCGGCATCCGGTCCTCGTCCGTGCGCAGGAGGCGCAACAGCTGGGCGGACAGGGAGAGTTCGGCGCGGTGGAAGGGAACGAGGTAGACCGCGGTCACCAGCTCCTCCCCGCCGTCCGGGCCCGGCACCCGCTCCCGTACGACGCCCTCCTCCTCGCCCGCCAGCTCGCCCAGGCACTCGATGACCAGGCCCGTGTCGACCTGGAGGAGCTTGACCGCGTCGGAGATCAGCTGTTCCTCCGGCAGGAAGCAGTGCCCCTGGTCGGTGGACTGCGAAAGTGCGTACTGCAGGCCCGCCTTGACGCGCTCGGGGCTGTCGTGCGGGATGCCGACGGACTGCGCGATGCGGTCGGCGGTGAGGAAGCCGATGCCCCAGACATCGGACGCGAGCCGGTAGGGCTGGTTCCTGACCACGGAGATCGACGCGTCGCCGTACTTCTTGTAGATGCGCACCGCGATCGAGGTGGACACCTCCACGCTCTGGAGGAAGACCATCACTTCCTTGATGGCCTTCTGCTCCTCCCAGGCGTCGGCGATCTTCTTGGTGCGCTTGGGGCCGAGGCCCGGCACCTCGATCAGGCGGCCCGGCTCCTGCTCGATGATGTCGAGGGTGTCCAGGCCGAAGTGACGGGTGATCCGGTCGGCGAAGACCGGGCCGATGCCCTTGACCAGGCCGGATCCGAGATAGCGGCGGATGCCCTGGATGGTGGCGGGCAGGACCGTCGTGTAGTTCTCCACGGTGAACTGCTTGCCGTACTGCGGGTGGGAGCCCCAGCGGCCCTCCATGCGCAGCGACTCGCCGGCCTGCGCGCCGAGCAGCGCGCCGACGACGGTGAGCAGATCACCGGCGCCGCGGCCGGTGTCGACGCGGGCGACCGTGTACCCGCTCTCCTCGTTGGCGTACGTGATCCGCTCGAGGACCCCCTCGAGCACCGCCATCCCCGGGTTCGGCATGAGGCGACCGTACCGGTGGGGTCGGACACCCGGGCGGCGGTACCCGGGTTACGGGCTACAGGCCGCCCATGGGTTCGATGTCCACCTTGACGGGAATGCCCCAGACCCGCACCACCTCGTAGTCCGTGAACGCGTGGACCAGGCGGTACGCCGAGGCCGCGCGGGGCTCCCTGCGCTGGGCCGCGAGATAGTGCTCGGCCTCCCTGCGGTCGTGCCGCGGGGTGCCGCACAGCTGCCACGCCTGTCCGTTCCACTTCTCGGGGAGCCAGCGCTGCTGGGGCTGCGGGCGGTCCTCGCGGACGCCGTACCGCGACATCGCCGGGGCGTCCGCGCTCTCGCCCTGCCGGGGTCTCGTGGGATACGTGCCATTGATCTCCGAGCGGCGGGCGACACGGCGGCGGGTCTCGCAGAGCAGGCACAGGTCCTGCGCGTTCTCGTCGACCGGGCCCGTCGGGTGCTCCGGGCAGCGCGTGGTGGGCGGGTCGCCGGCGACGGAGTCCTCGATGAGGTCGAGCGCGCGCTTCACGTCCGCGCGCATCTCGTGCAGCTTGCTGTCGGGTGTGTCGGCGCCGAGGCCCTCACCGTGCTCGCCGAGGAGGCGCAGGGCCCGGCCGAGCGCGGTGAGCTGTGCGTGATTCACGGGCGTGTGCCCCTTCCGTGCGGGTTCCGTGGCTGACTCCGCCAGCGTCTCACGCACCACCGACACGGCCGTGCGGCACCGGTCGCGAGGGAGGCGTACATCACGATCCGGTCTCGACAAGCGGAATGGGGGTTGCCAACAACCCGTGTAATCGATTCCAATCCTCCGTGTAATCGATTCCATGACGGTGTCGGACCAGGTTTCGGATCCGTTCCGGACCAAGCAGCCACAAGGAGGTGGTCCTGCGATGGCGAGCATCAAGGACGTCGCCGCGGCGGCGGGTGTCTCCGTCGCCACGGTCTCGCGGGTGCTGAACAGCCACCCGTCGGTGAGCCCGGACGCGCGCGCCCGCGTGCTCGGCGCGGTCGACTCGCTCGGCTACCGCCCGAACGCCGTGGCCCGCTCCCTGCGCACCGCCCAGACCCGCACGCTCGGCCTGGTCATCAGCGACGTGCTCAACCCGTACTTCACCGAGCTGGCCCGCTCCGTCGAGGAGGAGGCCCGCGCGCTGGGCTACAGCGTCATCATCGGGAACGCGGACGAGCAGCCCGACATCCAGGACCACCACGTACGCACCCTCGTCGACCGGCGCATCGACGGACTCCTGGTCTCCCCCACCGACGGTGGCTCGCCGCTGATGCTGGAGGCCGCGCGCGACGGTACGCCGATGGTCTTCGTCGACCGCTGGATCCCGGGCGTGGACGTGCCCGTGGTCCGCTCCGACGGACGCGCCGCGGTGCGCGACCTCGTGGCCCATCTGCACGCCCTCGGCCACCGCCGGCTCGCCATCATCGCGGGGCCCGCCGCCACCACGACCGGCAGCGAGCGCGTCGAGGCGTTCCGCGAGGCGCTCGCCGCGTACGGGCTCGCGCTGCCGGACGCCTACATAGGACAGGGCGACTTCCAGGCGGACAGCGGCCGGCGCGCGACGGAGCGTTTCCTCGCCCTGTCCGAACCGCCGGAGATCGTGTTCGCCGCCGACAACCTGATGGCGCTCGGCGCGCTCGACGCGATCCGGGCCGCCGGGCTGCGCGTCCCGCACGACATCGGGCTCGCGGCCTTCGACGACATCCCCTGGTTCGTGCACACCGACCCGCCGGTCACGGCGATCGCCCAGCCGACCAAGGAGCTCGGCCGGGCCGCCGTACGGGCCCTGATCGACCGCATCGACGGCCGGCCGCCGCAGTCGGTGACACTGCCGGCGCGCCTGGTCGTCCGCCGGTCCTGCGGCGAGACACGGATCCCGGCTCCCGCGGACACCCCCACCGCCACGACCTCAACGAGGAGGAACCCGTGAGCAACCCGGAAGAGCGGCAGGCCCAGGAGTCGGCCGGGCCGCCCGACGAGCTGCTGCGTATCGAGGGGATACGCAAGACGTTCCCCGGCGTCGTCGCGCTCGACAGCGTCGACTTCGATCTGCGCCGCGGCGAGGTGCACGTGCTGCTCGGCGAGAACGGCGCGGGCAAGAGCACCCTCATCAAGATGCTCTCCGGCGCCTACCGGCCCGACGCGGGCCGGATCGTCGTCGACGGCCGGGAGAGGCGCATCCACGGCGCGCAGGACGCCGAGCGCCTCGGGATCGCCACCATCTACCAGGAGTTCAACCTCGTCCCCGATCTGACGGTCGCCGAGAACATCTTCCTGGGCCGCCAGCCGCGCCGCCTCGGGATGATCGACCGCAAGAAGATGGAGGCCGACGCCGAGGAGTTGCTGCGGCGCGTCGGCCTGACGGTGTCGCCCCGGACCCGGGTGCGTGAACTGGGTATCGCCCGGCTCCAGATGGTCGAGATCGCGAAGGCCCTGAGCCTGGACGCGCGCGTTCTGATCATGGACGAACCGACGGCCGTGCTCACCTCGGAGGAGGTGGACAAGCTCTTCGGGATCGTGCGCGCGCTGCGCGCGGACGGGGTCGGCGTCGTCTTCATCACCCATCACCTGGAGGAGATCGCCGCGCTGGGCGACCGCGTCACGGTCATCCGCGACGGCAGGAGCGTCGGCCAGGTTCCCGCGTCCACCCCCGAGGCCGAGCTCGTACGGCTCATGGTCGGCCGCAGCATCGAGCAGCAGTACCCGCGCGAGCGGCCCGAACTCGACGCCGCAAAGGCTCCGTTGCTGCGGGTCGAGGGGCTGACCCGCGACGGGGTCTTCCACGACGTGCACTTCGAGGTCCGGGCCGGAGAGGTCGTCGGCATCGCGGGCCTCGTGGGCGCGGGCCGTACCGAGGTCGTCCGTGCCGTCTTCGGCGCCGACCCGTACGACAAGGGCACCGTCGAGGTCGCGGGCGCGCGGCTGCCGCGGCACGACGTGAACGCGGCGATGGCCGCCGGCGTCGGTCTCGTGCCCGAGGACCGCAAGGGACAGGGCCTCCTCCTGGACGCGTCCGTCGAGGAGAACCTGGGCCTGGTCACGCTGCGTTCGGCGACCCGCGCGGGCCTCGTGGACCGCAGGTCCCAGCGCGCCGCGGCCGCGCGCATGGCCGAACAGCTCGGCGTGCGCATGGCCGGGCTCGGCCAGCATGTGCGGACCCTGTCCGGCGGCAACCAGCAGAAGGTCGTCATCGGCAAGTGGCTGCTCGCCGACATCAAGGTCCTCATCCTCGACGAGCCGACACGCGGCATCGACGTCGGCGCGAAGGTCGAGATCTACCAGCTCGTCAACGAACTCACCGCGGCCGGGCACGCCGTCCTGATGATCTCCAGCGACCTGCCGGAGGTCCTCGGGATGAGCGACCGGGTCCTCGTCATGGCGCAGGGCCGGATCGCGGGCGAACTCGCGGCCGGCGAAGCGACCCAGGACTCCGTGATGGCGCTCGCCGTCAGCACCGCGGCATCCCCGGCAACCACCCCCGTACACAATGAAGTGGAGGGCTCCCGTGGCCACTGACACGCTCAAGAGCAGCACGGCCGACGCGGGTGGCCTGCGCCGCGTCCTGCTCGACAACGGCGCGCTGAGCGCCCTGGTCGTCCTGGTCATAGCGATGTCGCTGCTGTCCGGCGACTTCCTGACCACGCAGAACCTGCTCAACGTCGGCGTACAGGCCGCCGTGACCGCGATCCTCGCGTTCGGCGTCACCTTCGTCATCGTCTCGGCGGGCATCGACCTGTCGGTCGGCTCCGTGGCCGCCCTGTCGGCGACCGTCCTCGCGTGGGCCGCGACCAGCGCGGGCGTCCCGGTGTGGATCGCCGTGATCCTCGCCGTCGTCACCGGTGTCGCCTGCGGATTCGTCAACGGCGCGCTGATCTCGTACGGCAAGCTCCCGCCGTTCATCGCGACGCTCGCGATGCTGTCGGTGGGGCGTGGTCTGTCGCTCGTCATCTCGCAGGGCAGCCCGATCCCGTTCCCGCAGTCCGTCTCACGGATCGGTGACACGCTCGGCGGCTGGCTGCCGGTGCCGGTGCTCGTGATGGTCGTCATGGGGCTGATCACGGCGCTGATCCTGGGCCGTACGTTCATCGGCCGGTCCATGTTCGCGATCGGCGGCAACGAGGAGGCGGCGCGCCTGTCCGGGCTGCGCGTCAAGCGGCAGAAGGTCGTCATCTACGCCCTGTCGGGCCTTTTCGCCGCCGTCGCGGGCATCGTCCTCGCCTCGCGTCTGACCTCCGCGCAGCCGCAGGCCGCGCAGGGTTATGAGCTGGACGCCATCGCCGCGGTCGTCATCGGCGGCGCCTCGCTGTCCGGCGGTGTCGGCAAGGCGTCGGGCACCTTCATCGGCGCGCTGATCCTCGCGGTGCTCAGGAACGGCCTCAACCTCCTGTCCGTGTCGGCGTTCTGGCAGCAGGTCGTCATCGGCGTCGTCATCGCGCTCGCCGTGCTCCTCGACACCGTGCGCCGCAAGGCGGGCGCGACCCCGACGGCCGCCGGCGCCACGTCCGGGCCGGGCGGCTCCAGGGGCAGACAGGCCGCCCAGTACGTGATCGCGGCCGTCGTCGCCGCGGCGATCATCGGCGGCATCTCCCTGTGGAACAAGGGCTCTTCGGGTACGTCGGCCAAGCTCGGCCTGTCCGTCTCGACGCTGAACAACCCCTTCTTCGTGCAGATGAAGGCGGGCGCGCAGGCCGAGGCCCGGAAGGAGGGCATCAAGCTCACGGTCACGGACGCCCAGAACGACGCGTCCCAGCAGGCCAACCAGCTCCAGAACTTCACCAGTGAGGGCATGAGCGCGGTCATCGTGAACCCCGTCGACTCCGACGCGGTCGGCCCGGCCGTGCGCGGCGCCAACAAGGCGGACATCCCCGTCGTCGCCGCCGACCGCGGCGTCAACAAGGCGAAGACGGCCACGCTCGTCGCCTCCGACAACGTCGCGGGCGGCCGGCAGGCGGCGAAGACGCTCGCCGACAAGCTCGGCGGCAGCGGGAAGATCGTGATCCTCCAGGGCACGGCCGGCACCTCCGCCAGCCGCGAGCGCGGGCAGGGCTTCGCCGAGGGCATCAAGGCGTACCCCGGCATCAAGGTCGTCGCCAAGCAGCCCGCGGACTTCGACCGCACCAAGGGCCTCGACGTCATGACCAACATGCTCCAGGCCAACGCGGGCGTCGACGGCGTCTTCGCCGAGAACGACGAGATGGCGCTCGGCGCGATCAAGGCGCTCGGCTCCAAGGCGGGCAAGTCCGTCGCCGTCGTCGGCTTCGACGGCACGCCGGACGGCCTCAAGGCCGTCGAGGCGGGCACGCTGTACGCGTCCGTCGCGCAGCAGCCGAAGGAGCTCGGCCGGATCGCCGTGCAGAACGCGGTCAGGGCGGCGAAGGACAAGAAGGTCGCGGAGATGGTGAAGGTGCCGGTGAAGGTCGTCACCTCGAAGAACGTCGCGAGCTTCAAGTAACCGTCGCGGCTTCGGCTACCGACCGGGGCGCCCCGCCGGCCCATCGAGAACGCCCGTCCAGAACACGGAGAAAGTGACAGCGATGCAGGACTACGACCTGTTGGTGGTGGGATCGGCCAACGCCGATCTGGTGACCGTCGTCGAGCGCCGCCCGGGCGCCGGGGAGACCGTCCTCGGCTCGGACCTGGCCGTCCACCCGGGCGGCAAGGGCGCCAACCAGGCCGTCGCCGCCGCGCGTCTCGGGGCCCGTACGGCGCTGCTCGCGCGGGTCGGCGACGACGGGCACGGGCGGCTGCTGCTCGACTCGATGGAGTCGGCGGGCGTCGACCCGGCCGGCGTCCTCGTCGGCGGGGCGCCCACCGGGGTCGCCCTCATCACGGTGGACCCGTCCGGGGACAACAGCATCGTGGTGGCACCGGGTGCCAACGCCCGGCTCACCCCGCAGGACGTCAGGGCCGCGGGCGGCCTCTTCCAGGCGTCGCGGGTGGTCTCGGCGCAGCTGGAGATCCCGCTCGACACGGTCGCCGAGGTCGTACGGACGCTGGCGCCGGGCAGCCGGTTCGTCCTCAACCCGTCCCCGCCCGCTCCCCTGCCCGCCGAGGTCCTGGCGGCCTGCGACCCGCTCATCGTCAACGAGCACGAGGCGCGGGTGGTGCTCGGCGCCGACGTCACCGGCGAGCCCGAGGACTGGGCGCGGGCGCTGCTCGCCCTCGGGCCGCGCTCCGTCGTGATCACGCTGGGGGCCGAGGGCGCGCTGGTGGCCGACGGCACGGTGACGCGCCGCGTGCCGTCCGTCAAGGTCACGGCCGTGGACACGACCGGTGCGGGGGACGCCTTCACGGCGGCCCTGGCGTGGCGGCTCGGCGCGGGCGAGAGCCTCGCCGACGCGGCGGCCTTCGCGGCCCGGGTCGGCGCGGCGGCGGTCACGAAGGAAGGCGCTCAGGCGTCCTACCCGACGACAGCCGAGGTCTCGGCGCTGTGAAGAAGGCCGGAATACTCAACCGCCACCTGGCCGGCGCGCTCGCCGAGCTGGGGCATGGCGACGGTGTGCTCGTGTGCGACGCGGGGATGCCGATCCCGGCCGGGCCCCGGGTCGTGGACCTGGCGTTCCGGGCCGGTGTCCCGTCGTTCGCGGAGGTCGTCGACGGGCTCCTCGACGAGCTGGTGGTGGAGGGCGGGACCGCCGCCGCGGAGATCCGGGCCGCGAACCCCGAGGCCGCGGGGCTGCTCGCGGAGCGCCTTCCCGCGCTCGCCTTCGTCCCGCACGAGGAGCTGAAGGAGCTCTCGCGGGGCGCGCGGCTCGTCGTCCGTACGGGAGAGGCCCGGCCGTACGCGAATGTGCTGCTGCGCTGCGGGGTGTTCTTCTAGCCGGCTGCTGCGGGCCTGGCTCGCGGGCACGGCTTGAGGGCATGCATGGCTTGCGGGCATGCAAAAGGGGGCCCGGTCGGCGGACCGGACCCCCTGACGCTTCCCCTCCCCCATCAGAACCCCCGTGATCCCCCCGGATCCCCCTCCAGAAGTCCTGATGCCACATACGACCCGTACATCGGGGAAAGGGTTGCACGGTCCGCCCGAAATCTTTTCGGCGTGCCGACGCAGTGGGGCAGACGTAGCGTTTCAGGCATGAGCGAAAACACCGGCTCTGCCGAACCCTCCCTGCAGAAGGACGTGCTCGACGAGCTCGGCGACGACCGGCTCGGCGAGATCGCCGAACTGGTGGGTACGGACGCCGCCGGCGCGCAGGACGTCGTGGGCACCACCGTCTCCGAGCTCTCCGGAGAGCTCAGGGAGAAGGCGACGGCCGATCCCGGGCAGGCCGAGGAGGTCCGGCAGGCGCTCGCCGAGACACAGGAGCAGCAGCCGTTGCAGGGTGTGGCCACGCTGGGCGGGCTCGGCGGGCCGGCGGCCGGCGGGCTGATGTCCGGGATCCTCTCGAAGATGAGCCGCCCGGTCGCGAACGCCGTGGCCAAGAAGACGGGCCTGCCGCCCGCGGCCGTCGCGCGGGTCGTCGAACTTCTGATCCCGGTGCTGCTGACGGTCTTCACCAAGCGGGCCGCGGGCAGGAAGGCGGGCGGCGGCCCCCGGTAGCCGCACACCCTCCCCCGCCGCCCCGAGTCCGGCCGCCGCCGGGAGGGCTCAGCCGGCGTGCCGCACGAAGCGGTCCGCCGTCTGCGCGAGGACCTCGCGGCCGTCGCGTGCCCACAGCCCGTCGTTGAACAGTTCCACCTCGATGGGCCCCGTGTACGCGGCGTCCTCGACCAGGCCACGCCACGCGCGCATGTCGATCGCGCCGTCACCGATCTGCCCCCGTCCGTTGAGGACGCCCTCGGGCAACGGCGTGGTCCAGTCGGCGAGTTGGAAGGCGTGCAGCCGCCCGTCCGCCCCGGCACGCGCGATCTGCGCGGGCGCTCGGTCGTCCCACCAGATGTGGTAGGTGTCCACGCACACGCCGACCTGTTCTGCGGGGAAGCGCTCGGCCAGGTCGAGCGCCTGCGCCAGCGTCGACACGACGCAGCGGTCGGAGGCGTACATCGGGTGCAGCGGCTCGATGGCGAGCCGGACCCCACGCTCGGCGGCGTACGGGCCGAGCTCCGCGAGCGCGTCGGCGATCCGCTCCCGCGCGCCGTGCAGGTCCTTGCTGCCTTCGGGGAGACCGCCGGAGACCAGGACGAGGGTGTCCGTGCCGAGGGCCGCGGCCTCGTCGACGGCCGCGCGGTTGTCGTCGAGGGCCTGCCCGCGCGCGTGCGGGTCGATCGCGGTGAGGAAGCCGCCCCGGCACAGCGTGGTGACGGCGAGCCCGGCCTCCCGCACGAGCTTCGCCGCGGCCTCGACCCCGTACGTCTGCACGGGCTCGCGCCACAGGCCGACGCCCGGGACCTCCAACTCGGCGCAGGCCGCGACGAGTTCTTCGAGGCCGAGCTGCTTGACGGTCATCTGGTTGATGGAGAAGCGGTCGAGGGGGTGGCTCACTGATCGACTCCGTACACGCTGAGCAGGGACTTCATCCGGGTCTCGGCAAGGGCGGGGTCCGGGAACAGGCCGAGGCCGTCGGCGAGTTCGTAGGCGCGCGCGAGGTGCGGGAGCGGACGGGCCGACTGGAGGCCGCCGACCATCGTGAAGTGGGACTGGTGGCCCGCGAGCCAGGCGAGCAGGACGACGCCCGTCTTGTAGAAGCGGGTCGGCCTCTCGAAGAGGTGCCGGGACAACGCGACGGTCGGGTCGAGCAGTTCACGGAACTTGGCGGTGTCCCCCGTGTCGAGGACACGCACCGCCTCGGCCGCGAGCGGGCCCAGCGGGTCGAAGATGCCGAGGAGCGCGTGGCTGAAGCCCTGCTCGTCGCCCGCGATCAGCTCGGGGTAGTTGTAGTCGTCCCCCGTGTAGCAGCGCACGCCCCGCGGGAGGCGGCGGCGCAGCTCGACCTCGCGCCGGGCGTCCAGGAGCGAGACCTTGATGCCGTCGACCTTGTCGGGGTGCGCGGCGATGACGTCGAGGAAGGTCTCGGTGGCGGCGTCGAGGTCCGGCGAACCCCAGTAGCCGTCCAGGGCGGGGTCGAACATCGGTCCGAGCCAGTGCAGGATGACGGGCTCGGACGCCTGGCGCAGGAGATGCCCGTAGACGTCGAGGTAGTCCTCGGGTCCGGACGCCGCGGCCGCCAGGGCCCGCGAGGCCATGAGGATCGCCTGCGCGCCCGTCCCCTCCACGAGCGCGAGCTGTTCCTCGTAGGCCGCGCGGACCTCGGCGAGCGTGGCGGGCCCGGTCAGTTGGTCGGTGCCCACCCCGCACGCGATGGCGCCTCCGGCCGACCTGGCCTCGGCGGTCGAGCGCCGGATCAGCTCGGCCGCGCCCGCCCAGTCGAGGCCCATGCCGCGCTGGGCGGTGTCCATGGCCTCGGCGACGCCCAGGCCGTGCGCCCACAGATGACGGCGGAAGGCGAGCGTCGCGTCCCAGTCGACGGCGACCGCGTCGGGGCCGGCGTCGGCGAGCGGGTCGGCGACGACGTGCGCCGCCGAGAAGACGGTCCGCGAGGCGAGCGGGGCGCCCGTGGTGAAGGAGGCCGGCTCGGCGCGCGGGGTGTAGGCGCGCAACGTGCCGTCGGGGCCGGGGAGCCGGATCGTCACAGCGTGATCTCCGGAACGTTCAGGCGACGGCCCTCGGCCGACGACTTCAGGCCGAGCTCGGCGAGCTGGACCCCGCGGGCGCCCGCGAACAGGTCCCAGCGGTAGGGCGCGTCGGCGTACACGTGCTTGAGGAACAGTTCCCACTGCGCCTTGAAGCCGTTGTCGAACTCCTGGTTGTCGGGGACCTCCTGCCACTGGTCGCGGAAGGAGTAGGTGGCCGGCAGGTCCGGGTTCCATACGGGCTTCGGGGTCGAAGCACGGTGCTGGACGCGGCAGTTGCGCAGCCCGGCGACGGCGGAGCCCTCGGTGCCGTCCACCTGGAACTCGACGAGCTCGTCCCGGTTGACCCGTACCGACCAGGAGGAGTTGATCTGCGCGACGGCGCCGCCGTCGAGCTCGAAGATTCCGTACGCCGAGTCGTCGGCCGTCGCGTCGTACGGCTTGCCGCCCTCGTCCCAGCGCTGCGGGATGTGCGTCGAGGCCAGCGCCTGCACGCTGGTCACGCGGCCGAACAGCTCGTGGAGCACGTACTCCCAGTGCGGGAACATGTCGACGACGATGCCGCCGCCGTCCTGCGAGCGGTAGTTCCAGCTCGGCCGCTGGGCCTCCTGCCAGTCGCCCTCGAAGACCCAGTAGCCGAACTCGCCGCGCACGGACAGGATCCGCCCGAAGAAGCCGCCGTCGATGAGGCGCTTGAGCTTGAGCAGGCCCGGCAGGAACAGCTTGTCCTGGACGACTCCGTGCTTGATGCCCTTCGCCTTCGCCAGGCGGGCCAGTTCGAGCGCGCCGTCGAGGCTCGTCGCCGAGGGCTTCTCCGTGTAGAGGTGCTTCCCGGCGGCGATGGCCTTCTTGAGCGCCTCCTCGCGGGCGGAGGTGACCTGTGCGTCGAAGTAGATGTCGATCGTGTCGTCGGCGAGGACGGCGTCGAGGTCGGTGGAGACGTTCGCCGGGTCGAGGCCGTGCTGCTCGGCGAGCGCGAGCAGCGCGTGCTCGCGGCGGCCGACGAGGACCGGCTCCGGCCACAGCACCGTGCCGTCGCCGAGGTCGAGGCCGCCCTGTTCGCGCAGGGCGAGGAGGGAGCGGACGAGGTGCTGGCGGTAGCCCATGCGCCCCGTCACCCCGTTCATGGCGATGCGCACCGTCTTGCGTGTCACTTGAGTCCCTTCTTACGGACGCCGATGAAGAACACGCTCGTCGTAGCAAGCGCTTTCTACATGAGAAGAAGCTAGCCTCTGCACAGCCGGTCGGACAAGACCGGGGGCTGATGAAACGGGATGCGAGGCCGGACGGGGGACCGGACGGCGACCGGAGGATGATGCGATGACCGTGACCCTGGCGGACGTGGCGGCCCGCGCCCAGGTCTCCCCCGCCACCGTGTCCCGCGTACTGAACGGCAACTACCCGGTGGCCGCGGCCACGCGCGAGCGGGTGCTGCGCGCGGTGGACGACCTCGACTACGTACTGAACGGGCCGGCCAGCGCCCTGGCCGCCGCCACCTCCGACCTCGTCGGCATCCTCGTGAACGACATCGCCGACCCGTTCTTCGGGATCATGGCCGGGGCCGTGCAGTCCGAGATCGTGGGGCCCGGCGGCCGCGCGGGCGGCGAGCGGCTCGCGGTCGTGTGCAACACCGGCGGGTCGCCCGAGCGCGAACTCACCTATCTGACGCTCCTCCAGCGCCAACGGGCGGCGGCCGTCGTCCTCACGGGCGGCGCCGTCGAGGACGCCGAGCACGCCAGGGCGATCTCCGGGAAGCTGCGGCGCCTCGCGGACGCCGGGACCCGGGTCGTCCTGTGCGGGCGGCCCCCCGTGCCGGACACGGACGCGGTGGCGCTCGCCTTCGACAACCGCGGCGGCGGCAAGGCCCTCACGGACCACCTGCTCGGCCTCGGCCACCGCAGGATCGGCTACATCGCGGGCCCCGAGGAACGGACGACGACCCGCCACCGCCTCGAGGGACACCGTGCGGCGCTGGCGGCACGGGGCGTGCCCGACGACGCCGGGCGGACGGTGCACGGCCCGTACGACCGGCGGTCCGGTTACGAGGCGACGGTCGAACTCCTGCGCCGAGAACCGTCGTTGACGGCCGTGGTCGCCGCGAACGACACGGTGGCGCTCGGCGCGTGCGCAGCGCTGCGGGAGGCGGGCCTGAGCATCCCCGGGGACGTCTCCGTGGCCGGCTTCGACGACCTGCCGTTCAGTGTGGACGCGGTACCGGCCCTCACGACGGTCCGGCTGCCGCTGGCGGAGGCCGGGGCCCGCGCGGGCCGCATCGCCATGGGCCGCGAGGCGGCTCCCGCCGGAGGGACGGCAGTGGTTCAAGGGGAGTTGATGGTGCGGGGGTCGACCGGGGCTCCGTCCAAGGCGTAGGCCTCCGGCCGACGAGCGGGGCGCCACGCCCGGGCGCGGGCCGGGGCACAAGGCAAGACCCTTGAGCCTGGGCCGGCGAGACGCCACGCCCGGACACGGGCCGACGACCGACACCCCACCACCGGAAACCGACCGGAGCACAAGGCACGACCCTTGAACGCGGGCCGGCGAGACGCCACGCCCGCACACGGGCCGACGACCGACGCACCGCCACCGGAAACCGGCCTGGGCACGAGGCAAGACCCTTGAGCCCGGGCCGGCGAGGTGCCGCGCGGCGTGGGCCTTGTCACCCGGCCGCCGCAGCCCCGCCCGGCGCGCCCTTGACCCGTGTCAGGGGACAGGTAGCGTCCCCGCCATGAAACTGGCCTTCTCCACGCTCGGGGTTCCCGGGCTTCCCCTCGCCGATGTCGTCCGGCTCGCCGGCGATCACGGGTATCACGGTGTCGAGCTGCGCGCCCATCCCGAGGAACCCGTACACCCGGGGCTCGGTCCCACCGAACGGGCGGACGCCGCCGCCGAGTTCAAGGCCGCCGGGGTCGAGATCCTCGGGCTCGCCGGGTACGCGCGGGTGGCGGCTCCCGGCGAGGACGAACCCGTGATCGCGGAGATCAGGTCACTCCTCGAACTCGCCCGCGACGTCGGAGCGCCCTACGTACGCGTCTTCCCGGGCGGCGGAACCGAGCAGAGCCGCGCCGAGGCCGACGCCGCGGCCGCCCGGCGCCTGGGCACCGCCGCCGAGTACGCCGCAGACCTCGGCGTCCGCATCCTCCTGGAGACCCACGACTCGCACCGCACCGGCGCCGACGCGACACGCGTGCTCGGCACGGTCGGACACCGGCAGGTCGGCGCCCTGTGGGACGTCATGCACACATGGCTCGGCGGCGAGCAGCCCGTTCAGTCGTACGCGGCGCTGTCCCCGCACCTGGGCTACGTCCAGGTGAAGGACATCGCGGGGACCGACGACACGACGCCGCTCGCGCTGGGCGCGGGCGTGCTGCCGCTCACCGAGGTCGTGGACGTGCTGTGCCGCGAGGGCTGGGACGGGTGGCTGTGCTGGGAGTACGAGAAGCGCTGGTACCCGGACGCCGCCCCGCTGCCCGGGCTTCTGACGGCCGGGCGCGAGCATCTCGACCGGCTGCTCAACGAGTCGGCGTAGACGCCTGTCCGAACACCTTCGCGAAGGCCTCGTGGAAGCCGGGGAACGTCTTCCGCACGCACCCCGGGTCGTCGAACGTGACGCCACCCGGGGTCCGCAGGCCCGTCACCGCGAAGGACATCGCGATGCGGTGATCCCCGTACGTGGTGATCCGTGCCGGGGCCGGGGTGCCCGGCTGGATCTCGATCCAGTCGGGTCCCGTCGCCACCGTCACCCCGAGCGCGCGCAGGTTCTGCGCGCAGGCGTCCAGGCGGTCGCACTCCTTGACGCGGGTGTTGTGCACGTCCTCGATACGGACCGGGCCGCTCGCGTACGGCGCGATCGCGGCGAGCGTCGGCATCGTGTCGGAGATGTCCCGCATGTTGACCGTGACGCCGGACAGGCCCGCGGGGCCGGGGGCGGTGACCGTGGTGCGGTCCGCCGTCGTCGTCACCCCGGCGCCCATGCGCCGCAGTACGTCGACGAACGCCAGGTCGCCCTGGAGCGCGTCCTTCCCGAGCCCTTCGACGGTGATCTCGCCGCCGGTGACGGCCGCCGCCGCGAAGAAGTAGCTCGCCGTCGAGGCGTCGGGTTCGATCGCGTAGGTGGTGGCTCGGTAGCCGCCGGGCGCGACCGTGAACACGTCCCCGTCACGGCGGACTTCGGCCCCGAAGCTGCGCATCATGGCGAGGGTGATCCCGATGTACGGCGCCGAGACCAGGTCGGTGACCGTGATGCGCAGTCCGGTCCTGGTCAGCGGGCCGAGCAGCAGGAGCGCGGTGAGGTACTGGGAGGACTGGCCCGCGTCGAGGGTGACGTCGCCGCCCCGGACTCCGGCCGCCGTGACCGTGAGCGGATGATGCCCCTCGGCCTCCTCGTGACGGAGGTCCACACCCAGGTCGCGCAGGGCCCTGGTGAGCGGCGCGAGGGGACGGCGGCGCATCTGGGGCGAGGCGTCGAAGCGGTACGTGCCGTGCGCGGCGGCCGCGGTGAGTGTGGGCAGGAAGCGAGAGGTGGTCGCGCCGTCCCGGCAGTACACGTCGACGTCCGTGGTGGCGGGGCCCGTCGGGCGGCCCTCGATGTGCCAGGCGTCCGGGCCGCGTTCGACGCCGTAGCCGAGGCGGAGCAGTCCTTCGGCGAAGCCCTCGGTGTCGTCGGAGCTGAGGGGGCGTACGAGGGTGGTGGTGCCCTGCGCGGCCGCGGCGAGGAACAGGGCCCTCGCCGTCACGGACTTGGAACCGGGGATCTCAACGACTGGCATGCGCTTCATGGTCCTCGACGGCCGGCGCGGGCGCCGGAGTGTCCACACGCTGGACGGCGCGGTTCCGGGGAGCGGGCGCGAGCGAGGCGAGGGCGACACCGCCGACGAGCAGCGCGGCCGCGCACCAGCGCAGAGGGCTGACGCTCTCGCCGAGGAAGAGTGCGGCGGACGACATCCCGAACACCGGGACGAGCAGCGAGAACGGGGCGACCGACGAGGCGGGGTGGCTGCGCAGCAGGAAGCTCCAGGCGCCGAAGCCGAAGAGCGTGGTGACCCAGGCGACGAACGCGATGATGCCGGCGCCGCTCCAGTCGAGCTCCGCGAGCGCCCGTGTGTCGCGGTCCCAGCCCTCGAAGGTGAGGGAGAGCGCGAGCAGCGGCAGAACGGGGACGGCCGACGTCCACACCATGAAGGTGAAGGGGGCGGACGGCGCCGCCTTGCGGGTGAGGACGTTCGAGACGCCCCAGCCGACGGCGGCCAGGACGACGAGCGTGAAGCCGAGCAGGGGGCCGCTCGCACCCTCGTCGGCGGCGGCGACGCCGATCCCGGCGAGCGCGACGGCCATGCCGGCCAGGCGGATCGGGCCGGGCCGTTCGCCGAGCGCGACGAAGGCGAACAGGGCGGTGAACACGGCCTGGATCTGCAGGACGAGGGAGGAGAGCCCGGCGGGCATCCCCTGGTTCATGCCGACGAAGAGCAGACCGAACTTCATGACGCCGAGGGCCAGTCCGACACCGACGACGCATCCCCAGGTCCTCACCTTCGCTCGCGCAGGGGAGACCCCGTCCCACGCCACCTCGGGCCGCCCCACGAAGAACACGGCGGGCAGTGCCGCGACGAGGAAGCGCAGCGCCGAGAAGAGCAGCGGCGGGAAGTGGTCGAGGCCGACCTCGATGACGACGAAGTTGACGCCCCAGATGGCGGCGACGAGGACGGCGAGCGCGATGTGGGAAGGGCGCATGGGGAGCGTAGGAGCCATGCGTCGAGGATCACCGGGCACAACCGTGTAGCACCAGCGCGAATGTCTGCATGGTTGAATTCAGCAGCGCTAACGAATACCTCCAGATCCCGCCCCAGACCCACCGGGAGGCCGGCATGCTCGATCTTCAGCGGCTGCGCGCGCTGCACGCCGTCTCCGTGCACGGCACGGTCGGGGCCGCCGCGGCGGCGCTCGGCTACACGCCGTCCGCGGTCTCGCAGCAGATCTCCAAGCTGGAGCGGGAGACGAGGACCGTGCTCCTCGAACGGCACGGACGGGGCGTCCGCCTCACCGACGAGGCCCTCGAACTCGCCCGTACGGCACAGGACTTGATGGTCATCGTCGAGCGGGCCGAGACCGATCTGGAGGAGCGGCGCGGGCTCCCGGCCGGGCGGCTGACGATCGCCGCGTTCGCGTCGGCGGCGCGCGGTCTGCTGCCGTCCGTCCTCGCGGATCTCGCCGTACGGCATCCCGCGCTGGATGCCCGGCTCACGGAGGTCGACCCGCATCTTTCGGTCGACCTGGTCGCCAAGGGGGCCGTCGACCTGGCCGTCGCCCACGACTGGGACATCGCCCCGCTGCCGGCCCCCGCCGGCGTGGAGCAGGCCGCCATCGGGGACGACCTGTGCGACCTGCTCGTACCGGCAGGGCATCCGCTCGCCGGACGTGACGCGGTGCGCCGCGAGGAACTCGGCGGCGAGCGGTGGGTGTCACAGCCGCCGGGGCGGGTGTGCCACGACTGGCTGGTGCGGACGCTGCGGGCGGCGGGCTTCGAGCCCGACATCAGACACCAGGCCGAGGAGAACCCGACGCTGACCGCGCTCGTCGCGGCCGGGCTGGGCGTCGCGCTGATCCCCCGGCTCGGCCGCGGCCCGCTGCCGGACGGCGTCGTCGCCGTGCCGCTGGACCCCATGCCCGTACGGCACCTGTACGCGCTGTGGCGGACAGGTGCGTCACGCAGGCCGGCCATCGCGGAGGCCGTACGGACGCTGCGGGAGCGGTGGGGCGAGGTCACCCGGGAGCCGGAACAGACGGACCAGACGGACCAGACGGGTTAGAGGGATCGGACGGGTTAGAGGGATCGGATGAGTTAGAGGGATCGGACAGATCGGGTGAATCAGGGGAGCAGGTGGAGCAGACGGGCCAGGACCGCCGACCGGCAGTCAGGAGGGATGCCGCCCCCTGGCTCCAGCGGCGCGCCCCCTCCCTCGCGCCGGCGACAGCCCCTTCCTCGGCCCTTCCGCCGCCCCGACTGCGCGCACCCTTGACTGGCAGAAACTTTCCGGATAATCGTGACCCTCGGAAGTTTCTTTCAGGACATGGATCACCAGTTCTCCTCCGGAAGGAGTGCGCACGTGCATCACAGTCTGTCCAGACGCACCCTGCTCGCCGCCGCCACCGCGGGCGCCGCCGCGGTCACCCTGTCCGGCGCCCCGGCCCAGGCCGACGACGCGTCACGCAAGGACAAGGACGCGCGACTCAAGCAGCTCATCTCCCGGATGAGCCTCGAGGAGAAGGTCGGCCAGCTCTTCGTGATGCGGGTCTACGGCCACTCCGCCACCGACCCCGACCAGGCCGACATCGACGCCAACCTCGCCGAGATCGGCGTCCGCACCGCGGCCGAGCTGATCGACAAGTACAAGCTCGGCGGCATCATCTACTTCACCTGGGCGCACAACACCCGCGACCCGCACCAGATCGCCGACCTGTCGAACGGCATCCAGCGCGCGGGCCTCGCCCAGCCGAGCCGTATCCCGCTGCTCATCTCCACCGACCAGGAACACGGCATCGTCTGCCGCGTCGGCGAGCCCGCGACACTCTTCCCGGGCGCCATGGCCATCGGTGCGGGCGGCTCGCGCTCCGACGCCCGCACCCTGGGCCGGATCGCCGGCGCCGAACTGCGCGCGGTAGGCATCCGCCAGAACTACGCGCCCGACGCCGACGTGAACATCAACCCGGCCAACCCGGTCATCGGCGTGCGGTCCTTCGGCGCCGACCCCGAGGCCGTCGCGGGCCTGGTCGCCTCCGAGGTCAAGGGCTACCAGAGCGCCGACATCGCCTCCACGGCCAAGCACTTCCCCGGCCACGGCGACACCGCCACCGACAGCCACTTCGGCTTCCCGATCATCACGCACACGCGCGAGCAGTGGCAGAAGATCGACGCGCCCCCGTTCAAGGCCGCGATCGCCGCGGGCATCGATTCGATCATGACCGCGCACATCATGGTCCCCGACCTCGACGGCTCGGGCGACCCGGCGACGCTCTCGCATCCGATCATGACGGGCATCCTGCGCCAGGAACTCGGCTTCGAGGGCCTCATCGTCACCGACTCCCTCGGCATGCAGGGCGTCCGCGACAAGTACGGCGACGACCGTGTGCCGGTGCTCGCCCTGAAGGCGGGCGTGGACCAGCTCCTCAACCCGCCCTCCCTGGAGGTGTCCTGGAACGCCGTCCTCGACGCCGTGAAGAGCGGCGAGCTGACGGAGGAGCGCCTCGACGAGTCGATCCTGCGCGTCCTGCGCCTCAAGGAGAAGCTGGGCCTGTTCGACGAGCCGTACGTCACCGGCCGTGGCGTCGACAAGAGCGTCGGCACCCGGGAGCACCTGGCCGCCGCCGACCGCATCGCCGAGGCCACCACGACGCTCCTGCTCAACAAGAACGGGCTGCTCCCGCTGTCGCGCCGCACCCACAGGAACATCCTCGTGGTCGGCGCCGACCCGGCCTCCCCCTCCGGCACGACGGGCCCGCCGACGACGACGCTCGGCCAGGCCCTGACCGAACTCGGCTTCACCGCGACGGTGTTGTCGACCGGGACGGCGCCGAACCAGGCGAAGATCGACGAGGCGGTCGCCGCCGCTCAGGGCAAGGACGCGGTCCTGGTCGGCACGTACAACGTCACGAAGGGCAGCGCTCAGCAGCGGCTCGTGAACGCCCTGGCCGCCACCGGCGTCCCGGTCGTCGCGGTCGCGATCCGCAACCCGTACGACATCGCGCAGGTGCCCGGCGTCGGGGCCTCGCTCGCCTCGTACTCGTGGACCGACGTCGAACTGCGGGCCGCGGTGCGGGTGATCGCCGGCCGGGCCAGGCCGCGGGGCAAGCTGCCCGTGCCCGTGCAGCAGGCCGACGATCCGGCGCAGGTGCTGTACCCGATCGGGTACGGGTTGTCGTACTAGACGTACGCCGCACACCCGGCGCACCACCCCACCCTGCCCGAACCACCCCGTACGCCTGGCGTGCGCCCGCCCCGGCGGGTCACGCTGGGGGTGCGTATCGGGGGGTTTGCCATGCTTGCGTGGAACAGGGCTCGGTGGGTGGGTGCGGTGTGCGCGGCGTCGCTCGTCATGCCGCTCGCGGCGTGTCAGGGGGCGCCGGACGCGGGGGCCGGCGGACCTTCGCCGGGAGCCGACCGGTCGCCGTCGGGGTACGGGGCGGTGTTCCTCGCCGTGGACGAGTGCAGCTCGCACGGGCGTGAGACGTTCACCGAGGTGCCGTGCAGGAGTGAGCGGGCGGTGGCGCGGGTCACCGCGCGCTACGACGGAAAGGCGGCGGACGGGCCGATGTGCCCGGCCCGCACCGACTTCGTCCTGCACATCACCGAGGACCGGCCCTCGCTCGTCGGGAGCGACGGAACCGCCGCCGGGGAGATCCCGCGGGGCTACGCCTGCATGCGCAACCTGGAGCCGCCGCACCCCGGGGATCCGGGGGGCGGCGGCGGGCCCCGCACGATCGTCGGGGACTGCGTGTACGCGGCGGGCCGCGGCCAGGTCCGCGAGACCGCCTGCGACGGCTCCGGCAGGGAGAAACCCCAGTACCGGGTGGCCGCCGCGGCGGTCGAGCGCGCCGAGTGCCCCGCGCTCACGGCGTTGTACGTGACGCTGGGCGGGTCCGAACCGGTGGGATGCGCGGTCCGGGTGCAGCCCCGGCGGTTACGGCCGCAGGGTCAGCTCACGCTGGACGTCACGCTTGTCGAGCCTGGCGTCGTACGGGGCCAGCGGCTTGGCGGCCTGCGCGGCGGGGGCGGAGACGCCGGCCCACTTCAGGATCCGCTCCGTGGCGAAGGTCTTGTCGTCGGCGTTCAGACCGGCGACGTTCGCCCCGTGGTTGGCGCCGGGGGCGGTGAGCACGTACGAGTCCGTCGAGCCCTTGCCGGGGCGGAACCGCTCGGCGCCCCACGGGTCGTTGGAGCCGTAGACGTACAGCATCCGCGTCGCGTGGTGACGCACCCAGGAGTCCACGTCGCGCATCGCCGACGGCTGGAACTTCATCGGGATGGAGCGCGGCACGAAGTTGCGCGGCGGCTGGTAGCCGTAGCGCGACAGGTTGCCCAGCCAGGGCTGCTTGATGTCGGGCGAGCCGAGCTGCGTACCCGCCTGGTAGTAGTACGGCGTGTACGTGGCGAGGCTCTGGTCCGCGTACGAGGACCAGCCGCCGACCGCGTCGACGTAGTCGAAGAGCGCCTGGTCCGTGACCGTCGCGGCGTCGGGCACCTCGGCGCACGCCGTCTGCGACGGCTGGTACTGCCAGAAGCCCCACACCAGGTCGAGGACGGTGGCCTCGTAGGCCTTGTCCAGCGAACCGACGGTGTCCACCGTGTAGTTGTTGGCCTTCAGGTACTCCGCGTACTTCTTCTCCAGGGCGTCGCGGCGCACCAGCGTCTCGCGCTGCACGTCCTGCAGGGCCACGCGGCAGTCCTTCGGGCCGACCGTCTTGAAGAAGTCGTCGTACGCCGAGTCCTCCTTGTTCACGACGTCGTTCGGCGCGACGTACGCGACGACGCCGTCCATGTCGCGCGGGTAGAAGCGCTCGTAGTACGTGGCCGTCATGCCGCCCTTGGAGCCGCCGGTGGTCAGCCAGTTCTTGCCGTAGACCGGCTTGAGGGCCTGGTAGATGGCGTGCTGGTCACTGGCCGCCTGCCAGATGTCGAGCTTGGACCAGTCGGCCGGGGCGGGCCGGGAAGGGGTGAAGTAGCGGTACTCCACGGAGATCTGGTTGCCGTCGACGATGCGGGTCGGCTCGCTGCGGCTGGGCGTCGTGGACACGTTGTAGCCGCTGGTGAACATGACCGTCGGGCGGCTGACGTCCTTGTGCAGCACGGTGATGCGCTGCTGGAACGTGCCCTTGGACGGGTGCCGGTGGTCGACCGGCTGGGTGTAGTTGAGGACGAAGTAGCGGTAGCCGGTGTAGGGCTTCTCCTCCACCAGGCTCATGCCGGGTATGGCGAGGAGCCGGTCCTTGATATCGGTACTGGTGTCGGCGGCCGCCGGCCGGGCCTGAGCGGCGGTGGCCGCTGTGGCCGTGCTCACGGTGCCTATCAGCACCACGAGCGCCAGCAGCCATCTCAGCGCATTGCGCATGCATACTCCCCTGTAGAACACAGATGCGCACCGGAACCTAGCGGAGGAACATCTGTTCTGTCAGGGGTTCTTGATGTTCTGTGAGCGCACGGGGCGCGTTCAGCAAAGGATCCAGCCGGAGCTCACCGACGCCCCGCCGACCGCACCCCTCACCCACACGCAGCGGTGACCCGTGTGGACGGTCACCGGGCCCGCGTGGTGGGTGTAGCGCCCGCTGTCCTGAACCGGCCTGCTGCCGCGCGCCTGCACGCTGACCGACATCTTCTGCCGTACGCCGTCGCGCTTGGTGAGGGTGACCGCGCAGAGGTAGTTGCCGCTGCGGTAGAGGACCGTCCTGCCGGTGGAGAACGGCAGGGTGCGCACCTTGTGGCCGGGACAGATCGCCGCGGCCTGGGCCGTGCCGACGGCCGGACCCGCCAGGGCCAGCAGCGCCGAGGAGGTCAGTACTGCCGCCGCGGCCGCCAGCCGTCTGCGTATGCCGCCTTCGCTCATGCCTCCACCCACCGTCGTCCCTCCCGTCACGTGTGCCACAGCGTACTGATGAACGGACGCCGCACACAGGGCCGGTGGTTGCACCGGTCCTCCGTCACAGCGAAGAGCTGATCTCCGCCTCGGGCTCGGGCTCGCCGGCGAAGGTCCGCCACAGCTCGGCGTACCGCCCGCCGAGCGAGAGGAGCTCGGCGTGCGTGCCGTCCTCCGCGACGCGCCCGTCGGCCATCACGACGACCCGGTCGGCGCGGGCCGCGGTGGTGAGCCGGTGCGCGACGACGAGGGTCGTGCGCTTGCCCGCGATCCGGTCCGTGGCCTGGTTGACCTGAGCCTCCGTGGCGAGGTCGAGCGCGGCGGTCGCCTCGTCGAGCAGCAGGATGTCGGGGTCGACGAGCTCGGCGCGGGCCAGCGCGATCAACTGCCGCTGCCCGGCCGACAGGTTGCGGCCGCGCTCGGCGACCTCGTGGAGGTAGCCGCCTTCCAGGGTGGCGATCATCTCGTGCGCGCCGACCGCGCGGGCCGCCGCCTCCACCTGGGCGTCGGTCGCGTCGGGGCGGCCGTAGGCGATGGCGTCGCGCACGGTGCCCTGGAAGAGGTACGCCTCCTGCGGTACGACGCCGAGGCGGTGGCGGTAGCTCGTCAGGTCGAGGGCGCGCAGGTCGGTGCCGTCGACGGTGACGCGGCCCGCCGTCGGGTCGTAGAAGCGGGCGACGAGCTTGACGAGGGTCGACTTGCCCGCGCCGGTCTCGCCGACGAAGGCGACGGTCTGCCCGGCGGGGATACGCAGGGCCACGTCGCTGAGCGCCGCCTCGGAGCCGTCGGCGGCCCCGTAGGCGAAGTCCACGTCCTCGAAGGCGATCTCGCCGCGCAGGGAGAGGACGTCGAGGGGTTCCTCCGCGTCCTTCGTGGACGTCGGCTCCTGGAGCAGCTCCTGGATGCGGCCGAGCGAGACGGTGGCCTGCTGGTAGCCGTCGAAGACCTGGGAGAGCTGCTGCACGGGCGCGAAGAACAGGTCGATGTACAGGAGGTACGCGACGAGCGCGCCGGTCGTCAGGGTGCCCGCCTCGACCCGGCCCGCGCCCACCATCAGGACCGCGGCCGCGGCGACGGACGACAGGAACTGCACGAACGGGAAGTACACCGAGATCAGCCACTGGCCGCGGATACGGGCGCTGCGGTAGGCGCCGCTGCGCTCGGCGAACCGCTCGGCGCCCGCGCGCTCGCGCCGGAACGCCTGCACGATCCGCAGTCCGGCGACGGACTCCTGGAGGTCGGCGTTGACCACCGAGACACGCTCACGGGCGAGTTCGTACGCCTTGACGCTGGAGCGGCGGAAGAAGAACGTGCCGACGATCAGCGGCGGCAGCGTCACGAAGACGACCAGGGCGAGCTGGACGTCGATGACGAGCAGCGCGCCCATGATGCCGAAGAACGTGACGACGGAGACGAAGGCGGTGACCAGGCCCGTCTGGAGGAACGTCGACAGGGCGTCCACGTCGGTCGTCATCCGGGTCATGATGCGCCCGGTCAGCTCCCGCTCGTAGTAGTCGAGGCCGAGCCGCTGGAGCTGGGAGAAGATCTTCAGGCGCAGCGAGTAGAGGACCCGCTCGCCGGTGCGTCCCGTCATGCGGGTCTCGCCGATCTGCGCGCACCACTGGACGAGCACGGTGACCAGGCCGAGTCCGGCGGCCGCCCACACGGCGCCGAGCGCGAGCTGCGAGACACCCTCGTCGATGCCGTGCCGGATCAGCACGGGGAGCAGCAGCCCCATGCCCGCGTCCAGCGCGACGAGCACGAGGCTGATCAGCAAAGGCGCGCCGAATCCGCGCAGCAGGCGGCGCAGCCCGTACGACTCCTCGGCCGTCACGGCGCGCGCCTCGTCGATGTCCGGGACATCGGTCGCGGCGGGCAGGGCCTCGACCTGCGCGAGCAGCTCGGGCGTCGCGGGCATCCCGGCGAGCGCCCGGTCCTCGCCGTTCTTCGCCTCGCGGTCACCCGTCCACAGGGTGGGGGTGATGCCTCGCTCGGCGTCGAACTCGGCGTCCAGCTCGTCGCGTACGGAGGTGTCCTCGTCGGGCAGCGCGGGCGTGACGTGGCCCGGCGAGACACCGCCGAGCTCGTCGGGGTCGGTGAGCAGGCGCCGGTAGAGGGCCGATCCGGCCTCCAGCTCCTCGTGGGTGCCGATCGCGGCGAGGCGCCCGCCGTCGAGGACGGCGATGCGGTCGGCGAGGCCGAGGGTCGAGCGGCGGTGCGCGATGAGGAGGGTGGTGCGGCCGGCCATGACGCCGCGCAGTGCCTCGTGGATCTCGTGTTCCACCCGCGCGTCGACGGCGGACGTGGCGTCGTCGAGGACGAGCAGACGGGGGTCGGTGAGGATGGCGCGGGCGAGCGCGATGCGCTGGCGCTGGCCGCCGGAGAGGGTGAGGCCGTGCTCGCCGACGGTCGTGTCGTAGCCGTCGGGGAGCTCGGCGATGAAGCGGTCGGCCTGGGCGGCGCGGGCCGCGGTCTCGATCTGCTCGTCGCTCGCGTCGGGGGCGCCGTACGCGATGTTCGCGCGGATGGTGTCGGAGAAGAGGAAGGAGTCCTCGGGCACGAGCCCGATCGCGGCCCGCAGCGAGTCGAGGGTCAGTTCGCGCACGTCGTGGCCGCCCACCAGGACGGCACCGTGCGTGACGTCGTAGAAACGCGGCAGGAGCAGCGAGACGGTCGACTTGCCGGAGCCGGAGGAGCCGACGACGGCGAGGGTCTGGCCCGCCGGGATCTCGAAGGACAGTCCGTCGAGTACGGAGCGGTCGGCGCCCTCGTACGAGAACGACACGTCGTCGAACTCGACCGTCGCCGGAGCGTCGGCGGGCAGATCCTTCGTGCCGTCCTCGAGGGACGGCTCCGTGTCGATCAGTTCGAGCACGCGCTCGACGCCGGCGCGGGCCTGCTGGCCGACGGTCAGGACCATGGCGAGCATGCGGACGGGGCCGACGAGCTGGGCGAGGTAGCTGGAGAACGCGACGAACGTGCCGAGCGTGATCTGGCCGCGGACCGCGAGCCAGCCGCCGAGCGCGAGCATCGCGACCTGACCGAGGGCCGGCACGGCCTGGAGTGCGGGGGTGAACTTGGAGTTCAGCCGGATGGTGCGCAGGCGGCCGGCGAACAGCCGCCGCCCGACCTCCCTGAGCTTCCCGGTCTCCTGGTCCTCCTGCCCGAAGCCCTTCACGACGCGCACGCCGGACACCGCCCCGTCCACGACCCCGGCGACGGCGGCGGCCTGCGCCTGCGCGTACCAGGTGGCGGGGTGGAGGCGGGAGCGGCTGCGCTTGGCGATGAACCAGAGGGCGGGGGCGACGGCGAGCGCGACGAGGGTGAGCGGCAGGGACAGCCACGCCATGATCACGAGGGAGATCAGGAAGAGCAGCACGTTCCCGATGGTCATCGGGAGCATGAAGAGCAGGCCCTGGATGAGCTGGAGGTCGCTGGTCGCCCGGCCGACGACCTGGCCGGTGGACAGCTCGTCCTGACGCCGGCCGTCGAGCCGGGTGATCGTCCCGTACATCTCGTTGCGCAGGTCGTGCTGGACGTCGAGCGCGAGGCGGCCGCCGTAGTAGCGGCGGATGTAGGTGAAGACGTAGACGACGAGGGCGGCGCCGATCAGAGCGCCGGCCCACGGGCCCATGGAGCGGGTGTGGTCCTGGACCACGTCATCGATGATCACCTTGGTGATCAGCGGCACCAGCGCCATGACGGCCATGCCGCCCAGCGACGCGCCGAGCGCGAGCACGACGTCCTTCGGGTACCGCCACGCGTACCCGGCCAGACGCCGGCCCCAGCCCCGTTGCTCCGCCACGTGTCCGCCTCCTGTTGTCCTGACCTGCCGAGAGGCCCAACGCGGAGACCGGCGGATTTCATCCCGCCGCAACAAATCGGGGAGCGGACCGGGACCAAGGTCCGAGCCGCCCTGGTCCTCAGGTCCCGGTTCCGTCAGTTCCCGGGCGCAGCGACGAACGCCTCCTTGGGGGTGGTGGTCGGCGTGTAGCGGGACGCAGCAGGGGCGGTCGGTGTCAGATCCTTGTGGATCGCCTTGGCCACGCCCTGGATCGTGTCCACGCCGTAACTCATGGTGCTGTTCCCGTGCGTCAGGACGGAGATCGTGTAGTCGTGTCCGCCGCCCTGGAACGCGCCGATGCTGTGCACGCGCCAGCCGTGCGTGGAGCGCTGCAGCCAGCCGTTCTTGACGTGCACGGCGACGGACGAGGGCGCGCCGGCCGGGGTCCCCCACCGCTGTGAGGACACGACTTTCCCCATGAGCTTGAGGATGTAGGCGCGGGAGTTGTCACTGAGGACGGAGTTCTTGGCGGTGACCAGCGAGAGCAGCTTCTGCTCGTCCTGGACGTTGATCTGGGTCAGCCCCCAGTAGCCACCGGACCCCGGCACGGTCCGCGTCATCCCGGCGGCCTTGAGGAAGCCCTTCACCTTGGTGGTGCCGAGCTGCTTCCACAGCGAGGTGGTGGCCGCGTTGTCCGACTTGGTGATCATGGCGGTGGCGAGGTTCGCCTCGCGCGTCGTCAGATACCGCTCGGTCTTCTTGGCGTCCCAGAGCAGCGTGGCGAGAACGGTCACCTTCACGACACTGGCGGAGTCGTACGAGGACGTGGCCCGCAGCGAACACGTGGTGTTCGTGGTCCGGTCGTGGAGCCCGACGGCGACGGTCCCCTTACGGCTCGCGAGGGCGGCGGTGATGTCCTTCTGGAGCTTCGCGGCGAGGCCGGCCTTGCCGGAGGTGCAGGTGACCTGCGGTGTGGTCGCGGCGGACGCGGGCGCGGCGCCCGCGACGAGCGGCACGAGGACTCCGGCGGCGACGACCGCCGGGAGCACACGGGCAGCGCTTATGGATATGCGGCGAGTCATGCGATTCCCCCCTGGAACGAACCGAGCACGCTCCGATCGAGCGCACTCGCCTCACATGACTCCTGGGTGGGGGCGAAGGGTTGTACGAACCCCGACAGATCCGGGAGTGCGTCATGGCGCTGCCGGGCACCCCGTGGACGCACCCCCAGGCGGACCAGGGACCGCAAACGCCAACGGCCCCCGGGAGGACATCTCCCGGGGGCCGCCGCGCGCACAACCGGTCGCCCCGGTCACCTCAGCCCGGATGCGTACCTCAGCCCAGATGCGTGGGCGCGAACATCTTCAGCAGTGCCGGGAGTACCACGACCGACGGGCCCGGTTCCGCGAGGGCCTTGGCCAGGTCCTCCTGAAGCGTCTCGGGGGACGTGCGTACGCCCGGGACCCCGAAGGACTCGGCGAGCGCCACGAAGTCCGGGCGGGCCAGTTCCGTTGCCGTGGCTTCGCCGAACGCGTCCGTCATGTACTCGCGCAGGATGCCGTAGCCGCCGTCGTCCACGATCAGCCAGGTCACCGGCAGGTTGTACTGCTTCGCCGTGGCCAGTTCCGCGATCGAGTACATCGCGCCGCCGTCGCCCGAGACCGCGAGGACCGGCTTCGACGGGTCGGCCGCGGCGGCGCCGAGCGCGGCCGGGAAGCCGTAGCCGAGGCCGCCCGCGCCCTGCGCCGAGTGCAGCGCGCCCGGCCACGCCGACCAGGCCCAGTACGCCAGGATCGTCATGTCCCAGAAGGAGGGGGAGGAGGCCGGGAGTGCCGCCCTCACAGAACCCAGGATCTCCCGTTCGAAGGCCAGGTCCTGGCCGTCGAGGCGTTCACGGACGGCGGCGAGCAGGGCCGAGACCCGCTCGGGTGCGGACGGGTCCACCCGCTCCGTGACCGTCTCCAGGAGCGCCGAGAGCGCCAGGCGCGCGTCCGCGTGGATGCCGAGCGCCGGGTGGTTGGACTCCAGCTTTCCGGCGTCCGCCTCGATCTGGATCACCCGGCCGCGCGGCGCGAACGTGTGGTAGTTCGAGGAGAGTTCGCCCAGGCCGGAGCCGACGACCAGCAGGACGTCCGCGTCCTCCAGGAGATCCGTCGTGTGGCGGTCCTCCATCCACGACTGGAGCGAGAGCGGGTGCTCCCAGGGGAACGCGCCCTTGCCGCCGAAGGTGCACACGACCGGGGCGTCGACCTTCTCCGCGAGCGCGACCAGCTTGCCGCTCGCGTCCGACCGTACGACGCCGCCGCCCGCGATGATCACGGGGCGCTCGGCGCGGGACAGCAGGTCGGCTGCCACGGCCGTCAGTTCGGGGCGCGGCACCAGGTCGCGCGGGGTCGCGTCCATCGCCGTGACGACCGGAAGGGCCGTCTGTGCGAGGAGCACGTCCTGCGGGATCTCCACCCACACCGGGCCGTGCGGCGCGGTGAGGGCGGACTCCCAGGCGGCGGCGATCGCGGAGGGGATCTGCGACTGCGTCCGCACGGTGTGGACGGACTTGACCACGTCCCGGAACGAGGCCTGCTGGTCGCGCAGTTCGTGCAGATAGCCGTGGCGCCCGCCGCCGAGCCCGGCGACCGGGATCTGGCTGCCGATGGCCAGGACCGGCGCCGAGGCGGCCGCCGCCTCCTGGAGCGCGGCGAGCGACATCAGCGCGCCCGGGCCTGTGGAGAGCAGGAGGGGCGCGACCTCACCGGTCACGCGCCCGTACGCGTCGGCCGCGAAGCCCGCGTTGTTCTCCACGCGCAGGCCCACGTACCGCAGGTCCGAGCGGCGCAGCGCGTCGAACATGCCGAGCGCGTGCTGGCCGGGGAGCCCGAAGACGGTGGACGCGCCGAGGCCGTGCAGCGTCTCGACGACGAGGTCACCGCCGTTGCGGCCGGGCGGAGGGTTCAGGGCGGCTTCGGTCTGCGCGGCCGTCGGCAGCAGTTCCAGGTCGTGGTCGTGGGTCATGGGTCCCTCGGGGCGTGGCGTGGTCGGTCGGGTGCGGCCCGGTGGCCGGGTTGCGCCCACCCGTTCCTCCCTCAGGTGTCTGAAGGACCTGGGGGACCCCCAGCGGAACGGGTGTCCACAACCCGACCAGGACTACTTCGCCGCGCGGCTCTGCGCGATCTGACGCGACATGATCGTCGTCAGCTCGTACGCGGTGTGCGAGGCGGCGACGGCGGTGATCTCCGCGTGGTCGTAGGCCGGGGCGACCTCGACGACGTCGGCGGAGACGAGGTTGCAGGACGACAGGCCGCGCAGGATCTCCAGGAGCTCGCGCGAGGTCATGCCGCCGGCCTCGGGGGTGCCGGTGCCGGGCGCGTGGGCCGGGTCGAGGCAGTCGATGTCGATGGAGATGTACAGCGGGCGGTCGCCGATGCGCTGGCGCAGCTGGTCGGCGACCTCGTCGGCGCCGCGGCGGTAGATGTCCGCCGAGGTGACGATGCCGAAGCCCATCTTCTCGTCGTCGGTCAGGTCCTGCTTGCCGTACAGCGGGCCGCGCGTGCCGACGTGGGAGAGCGCCTCGGTGTCGAGGATGCCCTCCTCGACGGCGCGGCGGAACGGGGTGCCGTGCGTGTACTCGGCGCCGAAGTACGTGTCCCACGTGTCGAGGTGCGCGTCGAAGTGGAGCAGCGCGACCGGGCCGTGCTTCTTGGCGACCGAGCGCAGCAGCGGCAGCGCGATGGTGTGGTCGCCGCCGAGCGTCATCATGCGGGCGCCGGTGCCGAGGAGGTCGTCGGCCGCGGCCTCGATCGTCTCGACGGCCTCGTTGATGTTGAACGGGTTGGCCGCGATGTCTCCGGCGTCCGCGACCTGCGCGAGGGCGAACGGGGAGGCGTCCTGCGCCGGGTTGTACGGGCGCAGCAGCCGGGACGCCTCGCGGATCGCGTTGCCGCCGAAGCGGGCACCCGGCCGGTACGAGACGCCCGTGTCGAAGGGCACGCCCACGACGGCCACGTCCGCGGTGCCCACCTCGTCGAGGCGGGGCAGCCGGGCGAAGGTGGCGGGACCGGCGTACCGCGGGACGCGGGAGGAGTCGACCGGACCGCGGGGCGTCTCGTTGCTGCTCATGCGAATTGCCTTCTTTCCTACGCTTCAAGGCGCTGCGCAGCCCTGGACGGGGCTACGCAGCGCATTCTGAAATTACTGGGTGGCGGTGGCCGGCTCCGCGTCCGCCTCGGTCCCGCGCCCGGCGAGCCGCTCGCGCCAGGTGGCGAGCACCGCGGCGTCGGTCGGCCTGGTGGCCAGGGAGACGATGACGAAGGCGGCGAGGGACAGCAGGAGGCCGTAGTAGACGGGCTCGTTGGCGAGGATCCCGTAGCCCCACATCAGGCCGATGACGGAGAGTCCGCCGACGCAGACGGCGGCGAGGGCGCCTGCCACGGTGCCGCGCTTCCACAGCAGACCGCCGAGGATCGGCACGAGGAGCCCGGCGACGAGCAGGTTGTAGGCGACGGTCAGGGCCTCGACGACGTTGTTGAGCGCGATGGCGATGCAGATCGTCGCGACGCCCATGATCAGGATGAAGAGGCGGTTGCCCTTCACCTCGTCGTGGGGCTCGTCGGCGTTCTGGCCGGAGGGCTTGATGGCGCCTCGCAGCCGCGACCAGATGTCGTTGTTGGCGACGGTCGCGCAGGCGATCAGGGCGCCGGACGACGTCGACATGACGGCGGCGAGCGCGGCGGCGAGCACCAGGCCGCGCACACCGATGGGGAGCTCGTCCTTGACGATGGTCGCGAACGCGGCGTCGGCGCTGGGCAGCTTCGGGTACATGACCTTCGCGGCGGTGCCGATGACGGCGCCGGCGACGGCGTAGACCAGGCAGTAGGTGCCCGCGACGGTGCCGCCCACACGGGCGACCTTGTCGCTGCGGGCCGTGAACACGCGCTGCCAGATGTCCTGGCCGATCAGCATGCCGAACGTGTAGATCAGCACGTAGGTGAAGATCGTCTCGCCGCCGATGCCCAGCGGGTCGAAGTACTCGGTGGGCAGCTTGGCCTTCATCTCGCTGAAGCCGCCGGCCTTGATGACGGCGATCGGCAGCAGCAGGAGCAGCACACCGATGGTCTTCACCACGAACTGCACCATGTCGGTGAGGGTGATGGACCACATGCCGCCGAGCGTCGAGTACGCGACGACGATCGAGCCGCCGAGGATGATCGCGATGGTGCGGTTCATGTCGAACAGCACGTCGAAGATCGTGGCGTAGGCGATGGTCGACGTGACGGCGAGCATCAGCGTGTACGCCCACATCACGACGCCGGAGATGAGTCCGGACCGGCCGCCGTAGCGCAGGTCGAGCATCTCGGAGACGGTGTAGACCTTCAGGCGGGCGATGCGCGCCGAGAAGAACACGGACAGGGCGAGCAGGCCGAGGCCGATGGTGAAGACCATCCACGCGCCGGACAGGCCGTACTGGTAGCCGAGGCCCACGCCGCCGATGGTGGAGGCGCCGCCGAGCACGATCGCGGCCATGGTGCCGGAGTACATCATCGGGCCGAGCCTGCGGCCCGCCACGAGGAACTCGCTCTTGGACTTGGCGCGGCGCATGCCCCACCAGCCCATGGCGAGCATGCCGGCGAGATAGACGACGATCACTGTGTAGTCGACGGCCATAGGGCCCTCCTTCGCGCACCTCGGTGGCGTGTCGTGCAGATGGGGGTGGGTGACCGGCCGTGGGGACATCCGCCCGTACCCGGGGCCTGCGGTCGGCACGACCTTAGGTGGCCTGAAAGCAACGCTGAAGTGTACTTTTTATCCACTCTCCCGCGACTGGATGGAGAAAACATCCACCATGCCGGACGCAACCCGGCCGACGGCGGGCCCGCCAGGCCCCTCCGCGCCCCCCGCACCGGCCGTTCCGCCGACCCCGCCGGTGCCGCTCACCGCGCTGCTCGCCCGCGAGGACCTGGGCCTGCGCCAGATCGCGGGCCCGCCCGTGGGCCCCGACACGGTGATCCACTGGGCGCACACGTCCGAGATGGCCGACCCGTACCCGTATCTGCTCGGCGGTGAGCTGCTGCTGACCGCCGGGGTGCACGCGACGGAGTCGGCGGGCACGGGCCCCTATTACGACGACTACGTGGCGCGGATCGTCGCGGCGGGCGGGGCGGCGCTCGGCTTCGGGGTCGCGCCGGTGCACGACACGGTGCCGCGCGCCCTGGTCGAGGCCTGTGAGCGGCACGGGCTGCCGCTGCTCGAGGTGCCGCCCCACTCCACGTTCAGCGGGGTGACCCGCGCGGTGTGGCAGCTGATGGCCCAGGCGCGCCACGCGGAGCTGCGCCGCGTCAGCGAGGCGCAGCAGGGCCTCGCCACGGCGGCGGCACGCCCCTACCCGGTGCCCGCGGTGCTGCGGCAGCTGGCGCAGCGCACCGGCGGCTGGGCGGTGCTCACCGCGCCGGACGGCACGGAGGTCGGCCGGGCCGGTCCCGATCCGTCGGCCGAGGTGAGGGCGGCGATGGCGCAGCTGATGCGGATCGTGCGCCCCGGCGAGACCCGTCTCTTCCCCGCGCCCACGTCGGCTGCGGACACGGTGGGCGGCGCGCACCTGGCGGCGTACGCGCTGGGCGGCGGCCAGGGCTACGCGCTGGGGACGGCGGTCGGCCACCGCGACCCCGGCGACCACACCATCGCGGGGGTGGCGGTGGTCCTGCTCTCCCTGCTCACGGGCGAACACCAGACGACGGCCGAGACGGCGCGCTCGGCGGCCCTGGTCCGGCTCCTGCTCGGCGAGGAGCCGGCCGCCGTCGCGGCGCTGCTCGGCGACGGCACGTGGCGGGTGGTCCACGCCGCGCCCGACCGTCCGTCCCCTCCCCCCGTCTCCCTCGGCACGCCCCTCCTCGACGCGACCGACTCCCTCGTACGCGCCCTGCTCCCCGCGGGCCAGGAGGTCGTCGCCCAGGAGGGCTGGGTGCTGGGGGTGAGCGGCGCGGCGCCCACGGACGACCTGGCGGCGGCCGACGCGCAGGCCTCGCGTGCCCTGACCCGGGCGAAGGCGACCCGCGCCCCGCTCGTGCACCACCACGCGGACGCGCGCGGACTCGCCTCGCTCCTCGACCCGGGGGAGGTGACGGCGCACGCCCGGACGCTCCTCGCCCCGATCGCGCACTCCCCCGCGCTGACCGAGACACTGCGCACCTGGCTGTCCCTGCACGGGAGTTGGGACCGCACGGCCACCGCGCTCGCCGTCCACCGCAACACGGTGCGGCAGCGCATCGCGAAGTGCGCCACGCTCCTGGACACCGACCTGGACGACCCCGACGTGCGCATGGAGCTGTGGTTCGCTCTGCGCCACGCTGAGTGACCCCCGTCCCACCCTCCGGGACATCGGGGCTCCTCTCAGCGCCCGACGGCACAATGGGGGGCATGCCGATACCCGGGATCCCCAGCCGCGACGCGCTCGTCGACCATCTGATCCGCACCCGCATCGCGGGCGACGTGGCCACACCCCGCGACAACAACCTCTCCCACTACCGCAGGCTCGCGAACGGCGACCGCCACTACTGGCTCGGCCTGGAGCTCGGCGACCGCTGGACCGACGAGCAGGACGTCCTCGCGGTGATGGCGGAGCGTTGCGGCGTGAACGACGACCCCGAGTACCGCTTCGGCCAGGACACCATCGACCCGCAGCTCACGGTCGACGCCCTGGACCGGATGGGCGCCCGGCTGCGCAAGGCGGCGGCCGGCAAGGAGCGCGTCCTGTTCGCGACGGGCCACCCGGGCGGCCTCCTCGACGTGCACCGCGCGACGGCCGCGGCGCTGCGCGCGGCGGGCTGCGAGATCGTCGTGATCCCCGAGGGCCTGTCGACGGACGAGGGCATGGTCTTCCAGTTCGCGGACGTGGCGGTCCTGGAGCGCGGCGCGACCCTCTGGCACACGCATTCCCCGGACCCCATGGCGCGGATCCTGGACGGCCTGGAGCGCGAGGGGCGCCCGCTGCCGAACCTCGTCGTCGCCGACCACGGCTGGGCGGGCTGCGCGGGCCAGCGGGGGATCGACTCCATCGGATACGCGGACTGCAACGACCCGGCGCTGTTCGTCGGCGAGGCGGAGGGCACCCTTCAGGTGACGGTGCCGCTCGACGACCACGTCACGAGCCCGCGCCACTACGACCCGATGACGGCCTATCTCCTCGACGCGGCGGGCCTCAGCCCCACGGGTTGAGCCCCTCCTCGCGCCGCTGCGCGAACCCGGGCGTCGGGTCGAGGTAGACCCGGGTCACGTTCGGGAACCGCTCGCGCACCCGCGCGGCCGCCTCCTCGCAGGCCCACTCGATCTGCGCGGCGGTCGAGGTGTCGCGCAGGTCGACCTTCGCCGCCACGAGCGCCTCGCGCGGCCCCTGGACGAGGGTGGTCAGTTCGAGTACGGCCTCGATGTGCTCGACGCCGGCGAGCAGTTCGCGGATCTCCAGGCGGACCGCCTTGGGCAGCGGGCGCCCGATGAGGAGTTCGGCGTTGGACCGTCCGAGGACCCAGGCGACGTACAGGAGCAGCGCACCGATGCACAGGGACGCGATGGCGTCCCAGACGCCGGAGCCGGTGAGCTGACCGCCGAGCAGTCCGCCCGCGGCGAGGAGCAGGCCGACGAGGGCGGCCGAGTCCTCCATGACGACGGCCTTGACGGCCGTGTCGGGGGTGCGGCGCAGATAGTGGCCCACGGCCGCCCCCGTGCGGGCGGCCTCCCCGCGGACCTGCTTGACCCCGGTGCGCAGGGAGAAGCCTTCCAGGACGAAGGCGACGGCGAGGACGATGTACGAGATGAGCGGGTCGCCGAGCTCCTCGCCGGCGATCAGGGTGTGGATGCCGTCGTAGACCGAGAAGACGGCGCCGCCGACGAACGTGGCGACGGCGGCGAGCAGGGCCCAGATGTAGCGCTCCGGCCCGTAGCCGAGGGGATGTTCCTCGTCCGCGGGCTTCTCGCTGCGCTTCAGCGCGGTGAGCAGCAGCACCTCGGTGACGGTGTCGGCGACCGAGTGGGCCGCCTCCGAGAGCATGGCGCTCGACCCGCTGATGATTCCGGCGACGGCCTTGGCGAGGGCGATCCCGAGATTGGCGGCGGCCGCCACGAGGACGGTGGTGACGCTCTCGCCCCCGCCGTCCTCTCCCGCGTCCGCGGCCGTCCCACTCTGCTCAGCGCTCGTGCCCATGCACGTGACGGTATGTCCGATCCCCGCGCGCCGCGAACCACGGGGGCTCACCGCGGGACGCGGACGACGCCCTCCTGGATCACGGAGATGGCGAGCTGTCCGTCGCGCGTGTAGATGCGGGCCTGGCCGAGGCCGCGCCCGCCCGAGGCCGAGGGCGACTCCTGGTCGTACAGGAGCCATTCGTCCGCGCGGAACGGCCGGTGGAACCACATCGCGTGGTCGAGCGAGGCGCCGACCACGTCGCCCACGGCCCATCCCCCGCGCCCGTGCGCGAGCAGCACGGAGTCGAGGAGTGTCATGTCGGAGACGTACGTGGCGAGGCAGACGTGCAGCAGAGGCTGGTCGATGGCGCCGTCGAGCTTGCCGTTCGTACGGAACCAGACCTGTGAGCGCGGCTCCTGCGGGGTGCCCACGCTGCCGAACGGCGGCGCGTCCACGTACCGCAGGTCGACGGCCTCGCGCGCTTCGAGGAGCCGCTCGGCGACGCCGGGCTCGACGAACGCGTCGGCGTAGCGCGGCAGCATCTCGGCGGCGGTGGGCAGCGTCTCGGGGTCGGGCGCGGGCGGCATGGCCGCCTGGTGCTCGAGCCCGTCCTCGTACGTCTGGAAGGACGCCGAGAGATGGAAGATCGGCTGCCCGTGCTGGACGGCGACGACGCGGCGTGTGGTGAAGGAGCGTCCGTCGCGGATGCGGTCGACCGTGTACACGATGGGCGCGCCCGGGTCACCGGGCCGCAGGAAGTACGCGTGCAGCGAGTGGGCGTGCCGGTCGCCGGGGACGGTGCGCCCGGCGGCGACGAGCGCCTGGGCGGCCACCTGTCCGCCGAAGACCCGGGGGACCACGGCGGAGCGGGACTGCCCGCGGAAGATGTCCTGCTCGATCTGCTCCAGGTCGAGCAGATCGAGCAGGGACTCCAGTGCCTGATTCATACAGCCAGTTCTACAGAAGGCGGAGGGACGGGCGGGTTACAGGCCCATGTCCTTCGCGATGATCGTCTTCATGATCTCGCTGGTGCCGCCGTAGATGCGGTTGACGCGGTTGTCCGCGTACAGGCGCGCGATCGGGTACTCGTTCATGAAGCCGTAGCCGCCGTGCAGCTGGAGGCAGCGGTCGATGACGCGGTGCGCGACCTCGGTGCAGAACAGCTTGGCGCTGGCGGCCTCGGCGGGGGTCAGCTCGCCCGCGTCGAGGGCCTCCAGGGCGCGGTCGGCGACGGCCTCGGCGGCGTCCACCTCGGCCTGGCAGGCGGCCAGCTCGAACTTGGTGTTCTGGAAGGAGGCGACGGGCTTGCCGAAGACGGCGCGCTCCTGGACGTACTCCTTGGCGAACCGGACGGCAGCCTTGGCCTGCGCGTAGGCGCCGAAGGCGATGCCCCAGCGCTCGGAGGCGAGGTTGTGGCCGAGGTAGTAGAAGCCCTTGTTCTCCTCGCCGAGGAGGTCCTCGACGGGGACCTTCACGTCGACGAACGCCAGCTCGGCGGTGTCGGAGGTCTTCAGGCCGAGCTTGTCGAGCTTGCGGCCTATGGAGTAGCCCTCGGACTTGGTGTCCACCGCGAACAGGGAGATGCCGTGGCGGCGGTCCTCGGCGGTGGGCGCGTCGGTGCGGGCGCAGACGATCACCTTGTCGGCGTGGACACCGCCGGTGATGAAGGTCTTGGCGCCGTTGAGGACGTAGTGCGTGCCGTCCTCGGAGAGCTTGGCGGTGGTCTTCATGCCCGCGAGGTCGGAGCCGGTGCCCGGCTCGGTCATCGCGAGGGCCCACATCTCCTCGCCGGAGACGAACTTCGGCAGGAAGCGCTTCTTCTGCTCGTCGGTGGCGAGCATCTTGATGTACGGGAGGCCGAGCAGCACGTGCACGCCGGAGCCGCCGAACTGGACGCCCGCGCGCGAGGTCTCCTCGTACATCACCGCCTCGAACTTGTACGAGTCGATGCCGGCGCCGCCGAACTCCTCGGGCACGCGGATACCGAAGACGCCGAGCTCGGCGAGCTTGTAGTAGAAGTCGCGCGGGGCCTGCCCGGCCGCGAACCACTCGTCGTAGACGGGCACGACCTCGGCCTCGATGAAGGCGCGGATGGTGTCCCGGAACGCCTCGTGGTCCTCGTTGTAAACGGTACGGCGCACGACCTGCTCCTTCGGAAACGGCATCACTGCACGACTAAGCGCTTGCTCAGCTTAGGTTACCCGCCAGTTTCTGGAGCGTCCAGAGACGCACGTCACGCCTGGGCGGCCCCGAAGGCCCCGCGGGCCATGCGGTGCAGCAGGCTCGCCGTCGCCTCGCGGCCGGGCAGCCCGCCGGACCTGCCGAGGTGCGGGGTCGAGTTGAGCAGGCCGAAAACGGCGTGCACGGCGGCCCTCGCGGGCTGCTCGACCAGGCCCGGATAGACCTCGCGCACCGCCTCGACCCACAGCTCGACGTACTGGCGCTGGAGCTGACGCACCAGCTTGCGGTCACTGTCGCGCAGGCGGTCCAGCTCACGGTCGTGCAGGGTGATCAGGGGACGGTCGTCGAGGGCGAAGTCGATGTGCCCCTCGATGAGCGAGTCGAGCAGCGCCTCGGGGTCACCGCCGTCGGACTCGGCCAGACGGCGCTTGCCGCCGGTCAGGAGCCGCCCGCTGATGCCGACGAGCAGTTCGGCGAGCATCGCGTCCTTGCCTGCGAAGTGGCGGTAGAGCCCGGGGCCGCTGATGCCGACCGCGGCACCTATCTCGTCGACACCGACCCCGTGGAACCCGCGCTCGGCGAACAGCCGCGCGGCCTCCTTGAGGATCTGCTCGCGGCGGGTGGGGGCGTCGGTTCTGGTGGCCATGAAGGTAATTCTAGACAGCGACGTTAGCGGTCGTTAACCTGAGGGAAACGCGTTAACGCTCATTAACCGAGTGAGCCGAACGACGCGAGCCGAATGAGGGGACTGCGCGATGCAGGAGGCACCGGAGCTGACGAGCGCGGCGGACCCCGCGTCGGAGGCCTGGAGGGCCAACGAGGCGGCGCACGAGGCGCTGGCCGACGAGCTGCGCGGCAAGCTGGCCGCGGCCCGGCTCGGCGGCGGTGAGCGGGCCCGCGCCCGGCACACCGCGCGCGGCAAGCTGCTGCCGCGCGACCGCGTGGACACACTGCTCGACCCGGGCTCCCCGTTCCTGGAGCTGGCGCCGCTCGCGGCCGACGGGATGTACGGGGACCAGGCTCCGGCCGCCGGGGTGATCGCCGGGATCGGGCGGGTCAGCGGCCACGAGTGCGTGATCGTCGCCAATGACGCGACGGTCAAGGGCGGCACGTACTACCCGATGACGGTGAAGAAGCACCTGCGCGCCCAGGAGGTGGCCCTGGAGAACCGCCTGCCGTGCGTCTACCTGGTGGACTCGGGCGGCGCCTTCCTGCCGATGCAGGACGAGGTCTTCCCCGACCGCGAGCACTTCGGGCGGATCTTCTACAACCAGGCACGGATGTCGGGCGCCGGCATCCCCCAGATCGCGGCGGTCCTCGGCTCGTGCACGGCGGGCGGCGCGTACGTCCCGGCGATGAGCGACGAGGCCGTGATCGTGCGCAATCAGGGCACGATCTTCCTGGGCGGCCCGCCCCTGGTGAAGGCCGCCACCGGCGAGGTCGTCACCGCCGAGGAGCTGGGCGGCGGCGAGGTGCACTCCCGGGTCTCGGGCGTCACGGACCATCTCGCGGAGGACGACGCGCACGCGCTGCGGATCGTGCGGACGATCGTCTCGACGCTCCCGGAGCGCGGCCCGCTGCCCTGGTCGGTCACCCCGGCGATCGAGCCGAAGGTGGACCCCGCGGGGCTGTACGGCGCGGTGCCGGTCGACTCGCGCACCCCGTACGACGTGCGGGAGGTCATCGCGCGCGTGGTGGACGGCTCGCGGTTCGCCGAGTTCAAGGCGGAGTTCGGGCAGACCCTCGTCACCGGCTTCGCCCGCATCCACGGCCACCCGGTCGGGATCGTCGCGAACAACGGCATCCTGTTCTCCGAGTCCGCCCAGAAGGGCGCGCACTTCATCGAGCTGTGCGACCAGCGCGGCATCCCGCTGGTGTTCCTGCAGAACATCTCGGGCTTCATGGTGGGGCGCGACTACGAGGCGGGCGGGATCGCCAAGCACGGCGCCAAGATGGTCACGGCCGTCGCCAGCACCCGCGTGCCGAAGCTGACCGTCGTCGTCGGCGGGTCGTACGGGGCGGGCAACTACTCGATGTGCGGCCGGGCCTACTCGCCGCGCTTCCTGTGGATGTGGCCCAACGCCAAGATCTCCGTGATGGGCGGCGAGCAGGCCGCCTCCGTCCTCGCGACCGTCAAGCGCGACCAGATGGAGGCGCGGGGCGAACAGTGGCCCGCCGAGGACGAGGACGCCTTCAAGGCGCCGATCCGGGCCCAGTACGAGGAGCAGGGGAACGCCTACTACGCGACGGCCCGGCTCTGGGACGACGGCGTGATCGACCCGCTGGAGACCCGACAGGTCCTCGGCCTCGCCCTGACCGCCTGCGCCCACGCGCCACTGCCGGAGAAGTCCGGCGGCTTCGGCGTCTTCCGGATGTGAGGGGAGGGAACCCCAATGAACACGTGCATGTTCGACACCGTTCTTGTGGCCAACCGCGGCGAGATCGCCGTCCGCGTCATCCGTACGCTGCGGGCCCTCGGCATCCGCTCGGTGGCCGTGTACAGCGACGCGGACGCCGAAGCCCGCCATGTGCGCGAGGCCGACACGGCCGTCCGCATCGGGCCGCCGCCCGCGGGCGAGAGCTACCTCCGCGTGGACCGGCTCCTCGAAGCGGCCGCGCGCGCGGGCGCGCAGGCCGTCCACCCGGGATACGGCTTCCTCGCGGAGAACGCCGCGTTCGCGCGGGCCTGCGCCGACGCCGGGCTCGTCTTCATCGGCCCCTCCGCCGACGCGATCTCCCTCATGGGCGACAAGATCCGCGCCAAGGAGACGGTGAAGGCGGCCGGGGTCCCGGTCGTGCCCGGCTCGTCGGGCAGCGGCCTGACCGATGCCCAACTGGCGGACGCGGCGCGGGAGATCGGCATGCCCGTACTGCTCAAGCCGTCCGCGGGCGGCGGCGGCAAAGGCATGCGCCTGGTGCGTGACGAGGCGCTGCTCGGCGACGAGATCGCGGCCGCGCGCCGCGAGGCCCGCGCCTCCTTCGGCGACGACACGCTGCTCGTGGAGCGCTGGGTCGACCGCCCCCGGCACATCGAGATCCAGGTCCTGGCCGACGGCCACGGGCACGTGATCCACCTGGGCGAGCGCGAGTGCTCCCTCCAGCGCCGCCACCAGAAGATCATCGAGGAGGCGCCGAGCGTCCTCCTCGACGAGGCGACGCGCGCGGCGATGGGCGAGGCCGCGGTGCAGGCGGCCCGCTCGTGCGGGTACCGCGGCGCGGGCACGGTGGAGTTCATCGTGCCGGGCAACGACCCTTCGTCGTACTACTTCATGGAGATGAACACCCGCCTCCAGGTGGAGCACCCGGTCACGGAGCTGATCACGGGCGTCGACCTGGTGGAGTGGCAGCTGCGGGTCGCCGCCGGTGAGCGACTGCCGTACGCACAAGGCGACATCGAGCTGACCGGGCACGCGGTCGAGGCGCGGATCTGCGCCGAGGACCCCTCGCGCGGCTTCCTGCCGTCGGGCGGCACGGTCGTCTCGCTGCGCGAGCCGCAGGGCGACGGGGTGCGCACCGACTCCGGCCTCAGCGAGGGCACGGAGGTCGGGAGCCTGTACGACCCGATGCTGTCGAAGGTCATCGCGTACGGGCCCGACCGGGCGACCGCCCTGCGCAAGCTGCGCGCCGCTCTCGCGGGGACGGTCACGCTGGGCGTGCCGACGAACGCCGGGTTCCTGCGGCGGCTGCTCGCGCACCCGGCGGTCGTGGCCGGCGAGCTGGACACCGGGCTCGTGGAGCGCGAGGCCGACGGCCTGGTCCCCGGCGAGGTGCCGGAGGAGGTGTACGAGGCGGCGGCCGCGGTCCGCCAGGCGGCCCTGACGCCGTCGGGGTCCGGCTGGACCGACCCGTTCGCGCAGCCGACCGGCTGGCGCCTGGGCGGCACGCCCGCGCCGGTCGACTTCCACCTCAAGGCCGCGGGATGCGAACCCGTCACGCACCGCGCGCGCGGCACCCACACCGTCGGCGCCGACAGCGTCACCGTCCACCTGGACGGCCTGACCCACACCTTCCACCGGTCCGGTGACTGGCTGGGCCGCGAGGGCGACGCCTGGCACGTGCAGGACTTCGACCCGGTGGCTGCCTCGCTGACCGGCGCCGCGCACTCCGGCGCCGACTCTCTCACCGCTCCGATGCCCGGCACGGTCACCGTGGTGAAGGTGGCTGTCGGCGACGACGTGGCCGCCGGGCAGAGCCTGCTGGTGGTCGAGGCGATGAAGATGGAGCACGTCATCTCCGCCCCGCACGCCGGCACGGTGGCCGAACTGGACGTCACGCCGGGCACGACCGTCGCGATGGACCAGATCCTCGCGGTCGTCACGCCCCACGAGGAGATGACGGCATGAGCAACCCCGCACCCACCGCCCTGCCCATGGTCGTGCCCTCCCAGGATCTGCCCGCGCGCGTGCGGATCCACGAGGTCGGCGCGCGTGACGGACTGCAGAACGAGAAGGCGACGGTTCCCACGGAGGTGAAGGCGGAGTTCGTGCACCGCCTCGCGGCCGCGGGCCTGACCACCATCGAGGCGACCAGCTTCGTGCACCCCAAGTGGGTGCCCCAACTGGCGGACGCCGAAGCCCTGTTCCCGATGCTCCAGAACTTCGAGGGCGCGGCCCGCCCGCACCTGCCCGTCCTCGTGCCGAACGAGCGGGGTCTGGACCGGGCCCTCGCGCTCGGGGCGCGCCGCGTCGCCGTGTTCGCCAGCGCCACGGAGTCGTTCGCCAAGGCCAATCTGAACCGGACGGTGGACGAGGCGCTCGCCATGTTCGAGCCGGTCGTGACCCGCGCCAAGGAGGGCCGGGCGCATGTGCGCGGCTATCTCTCCATGTGCTTCGGGGACCCGTGGGAGGGCGCCGTCCCGGTCCACCAGGTCGTCCGGGTCGCCAAGGCCCTGATGGACATGGGCTGCGACGAGCTCAGCCTCGGCGACACGATCGGCGTCGCGACGCCGGGCCACGTCCAGACGCTCCTGGCCGAGCTCAACGAGGAGGGCGTGCCGACGAACGCGATCGGCGTGCACTTCCACGACACCTACGGCCAGGCCCTGTCCAACACCCTCGCGGCGCTCCAGCACGGAGTGACCACCGTGGACGCCTCCGCGGGCGGCCTCGGCGGCTGCCCGTACGCGAAGAGCGCCACCGGAAATCTCGCCACCGAAGACCTCGTGTGGATGCTTTCGGGCCTCGGCATCGAGACCGGGGTCGACCTGGGCCGTCTCACCGCCACCAGCGCGTGGATGGCCGAACAGCTGGGCCGGCCCAGCCCGTCCCGCACCGTCCGCGCCCTCGTGAAGACGGCACAGCCCCTACAGGAGCAGTGAACAAGATGGACCACCGCCTGAGCAGCGAGCACGAAGAACTCCGCCGCACCGTCGAGGAGTTCGCGCACGACGTCGTCGCCCCGAAGATCGGCGACTTCTACGAGCGGCACGAGTTCCCGTACGAGATCGTGCGGGAGATGGGCCGCATGGGCCTGTTCGGGCTGCCCTTCCCGGAGGAGTACGGCGGGATGGGTGGCGACTATCTGGCTCTCGGGATCGCCCTGGAGGAGCTGGCGCGCGTCGATTCGTCCGTGGCCATCACGCTGGAGGCGGGCGTCTCGCTCGGCGCGATGCCCCTCCATCTGTTCGGGACCGAGGAGCAGAAGGCCGAGTGGCTGCCGCGGCTGTGCTCCGGCGAGATCCTCGGCGCGTTCGGCCTGACCGAGCCCGACGGCGGCTCGGACGCGGGCGCGACCCGTACGACGGCGAGGATCGACGAGGCGACCGGCGAGTGGGTGATCAACGGCACGAAGTGCTTCATCACCAACTCCGGTACGGACATCACCGGTCTGGTCACGGTCACGGCGGTCACCGGCCGCTCCCCCGAGGGCAAGCCGCAGATCTCCTCGATCATCGTGCCGTCCGGCACGCCGGGCTTCACGGTGGCGGCGCCGTACTCGAAGGTCGGCTGGAACGCGTCGGACACGCGTGAGCTGCACTTCGACGACGTACGGGTCCCCGCGGCCAACCTGCTCGGCGAACAGGGCCGCGGATTCGCCCAGTTCCTGCGCATCCTCGACGAGGGCCGCATCGCGATCGCCGCGCTGGCCACGGGTCTGGCGCAGGGCTGTGTGGACGAGTCGGTCAAGTACGCCAAGGAACGGCATGCGTTCGGCCGCACCATCGGCTCGTACCAGGCGATCCAGTTCAAGATCGCCGACATGGAGATGAAGGCGCACACGTCCCGCCTCGCGTGGCGTGACGCGGCCTCGCGGCTGGTGAGCGGGGAGCCGTTCAAGAAGGAGGCGGCGCTCGCCAAGCTCTACTCGTCGACGATCGCGGTCGACAACGCGCGCGAGGCCACGCAGATCCACGGGGGCTACGGCTTCATGAACGAGTACCCGGTGGCCCGCATGTGGCGCGACTCCAAGATTCTGGAGATCGGCGAGGGCACGAGCGAGGTGCAGCGCATGCTCATCGCGCGGGAGCTGGGTCTGACGGGCTGAGAGGGCGGCGACGAGGGGGCCCTCTGGACATCTTCTTAGGTTAGGTTAACCTAAGCCAGAATCCGGCCAGCGGCCCTCCGTTCGTCACGAAAGCAGCCACTGTCATGTCCCATGCCCGTCTCACCACCCCTTCCCGTCGCGGCATCCTCGCCGCGGGCGGCGCCCTCGGCCTCGGAGCCGCGCTCGCCGCCTGCGGCAGCGATTCCAAGGACAGCGGCTCGGGCGCCAAGTCGGGCAGCGCCAAGTCCGGCCCCTGGTCCTTCAAGGACGACCGCGGCACGACGGCGAAGAGCGACAAGACACCCGCGAACATCGTCGCGTTCACCGGTGTCGCCGCCGCCCTGTTCGACTACGGCATCGAGGTCAAGGGCGTCTTCGGCCCGACGACCACCAAGGGCGGCAAGGCCGACGTGCAGGCCGGCGACATGGACGTCAGCAAGCTGACGGTCATCGGCAACACCTGGGGCGAGTTCAAGATCGAGAAGTACGCGGCGCTCGCCCCCGACCTCCTCGTGTCGACGATGTTCGACGACAAGGGGACCCTCTGGTACGTCCCCGAGGAGTCCGCGGACAAGATCCTCGAACTCGCCCCGAGTGTCGGCATCTCCGTCTACGACCGGCAGATGACCCAGCCGCTGGCGCGGCTGCTCGAACTCGCCGGGTCGCTCGGCGCGGACGTGAAGGCCGAGAAGACCGTCAAGGCGAAGAAGCGCTTCGAGGACGCGGCCGCCCGCCTGCGCAAGGCCGCCAAGGCCCGTCCCGAGATCCGGGTGCTCGTCGGCTCGGCGAGCCAGGACATCTTCTACGTCTCCGGCTCCAACCTCTCCGCCGACCTGGAGTACTTCAAGTCGCTGGGCGTGAACATCGTGGAGCCCACCGAGAAGGCGAAGAAGGCCAGCGGCGGCTGGTTCGAGAACCTCAGCTGGGAGAACATCGACGCCCACCCGGCGGACATCATCATGATGGACAACCGGACGTCGGCCATCCAGCCCGCCGACCTCGACAAGGCCACCTGGAAGAAGCTGCCCGCCGTCAAGGCCGGCCAGGTCATCCCGCGCGTCACCGAGCCCATCTACTCGTACGCCAAGTGCGCCCCGATCCTCGAGGACCTCGCCGAGGCCATCGAGAAGGCGAAGAAGGTCGGCTGACACACATGACGACGACCGAGTCCCCCGCGATCGCACCCTTCCGATTCTTCGACCTCCAGGTGACGCGGACGCGGCGGCTCGGTCCGTCGCTGCAGCGCGTCACGTTCACCGGGCCCGACCTCGTGGACTTCCACGCCGGGGGCCGCGACCAGAGCCTGTCGCTGTTCCTGCCGCGGCCGGGCCAACAGGCCCCCGTCCTGCCGGCCGCGGAGCCGGGTGACGACGGCCGCGCCTGGCACGCCGCGTACCGGGCCCTCCCGGACGACGTGCGGGCCGTGATGCGCTCGTACACGGTCAGCGGGCAGCGCCGCGCGCCCGGCGAACCCGGCGAGGTCGACATCGACTTCGTCCTGCACCACGACGGCCCCGGCGGCGCGGGCCCCGCCTGCGTCTGGGCCGAGGCGGCGAAGGCCGGTGACCGCGTGACGGTCCTCGGCCCGGCGGTCGCCGACAACACCGCCGTGCGCTGCCGCCCCCACGAGGGCGCCGACCACGTCCTGATGTGGGGCGACGAGACCGCTCTGCCCGCCGCCCTGGGCATCCTCGCCTGGCTGCCGCCGGAGCTGCCCGCGCACGTCTGGCTGGAGGTCCCGCACCGCGAGGACATCCCCGCGATCGAGACCTCGGGCGACGTCACCGTCACCTGGCTCGTGCGTGACGAGAACGCGCCGTCCGCGCTGGACGCGATCCGCGCGGCGGAGCTGCCTGACGCGTCGAGTCCGTACGCCTGGCTCGCGGGCGAGTCCGGAACGATGAAGGAGCTGCGCCGCCATCTCGTGCGCGAACGCGCCTACGACAAGCGGTCGGTGACGTTCGTCGGTTACTGGCGCAAGGGGCTCAGCGAGGACGGCCTGCGCGTCGCCGAGGCCCAGGAGGCGGCTGCGGAGAACTGACGGGCAGCACATTCCGGCCACTCACGAGGGGCGGGGTCGCCAGCACAACTTAGGTTAGGCTAACCTAAGTCAGGCGCTGGGACCTCGCCCCTCTCCCATGCCGCCCGTCTTCCCCGCTCACCCGCATTCCTGCCCCCACCCGGAGGACCGTTCATGCGCTCGCACCTGCTCAACGACACGACCGCGGAGCACTACCGCCGTTCCGTGACCGAGGGAATCGAGCGGGTGGCGGCCAAACTCGCGACCACCGAGCGGCCGTTCACCGGGGTCACGGTCGACGAGCTCACCCCCCGCATCGACGCCGTCGACCTGGACAAGCCCCTCCTCGACACCACCGCCGCACTCGACGAGCTCGAAGAGGTCTACCTCCGCGACGCGGTCTACTTCCACCACCCGCGCTACCTCGCCCACCTCAACTGCCCGGTCGTCATCCCGGCCGTGGTCGGCGAGGCCGTGCTCAGCGCGGTCAACTCCTCCCTCGACACCTGGGACCAGTCGGCCGGCGGCACCCTGATCGAGCGCAAGCTCATCGACTGGACCACGAGCCGTATCGGCCTCGGCCCCGCCGCCGACGGCGTCTTCACCTCCGGCGGCTCCCAGTCCAACCTCCAGGCGCTGCTGCTCGCCCGCGACGAGACCAAGTCCGAGAACCCCGAACACCCCACGAAAATGCGGGTGTTCGCCTCCGAGGTCAGCCACTTCAGCGTCAAGAAGTCCGCGACGCTCCTCGGCCTGGGGCCCGACGCCGTGGTCACCATCCCCGTGGACCGCGACAAGCGGATGCGGACCGTGGCCCTCGCCCGGGAACTGGAGCGCTGCCGCGAGGAGGGCCTCGTGCCGATGGCGGTCGTCGCCACGGCAGGGACCACCGACTTCGGCTCCATCGACCCGCTCCCCGAGATCGCCGAGCTCTGCGCCCAGTACGGCACCTGGATGCACGTCGACGCCGCGTACGGCTGCGGGCTCCTCGCCTCCGTCAAGAACCGGCACCTCCTCGACGGCATCGAGCGCGCCGACTCCGTCACCGTCGACTACCACAAGTCGTTCTTCCAGCCCGTGAGTTCGAGCGCCGTCCTGGTCCGGGACGCGGCCACCCTGCGGCACGCCACGTACCACGCCGACTACCTCAACCCGCGCCGCATGGTCACCGAGCGCATCCCCAACCAGGTCGACAAGTCCCTCCAGACGACTCGCCGCTTCGACGCGCTCAAGCTGTGGATGACGCTGCGCGTGATGGGCGCCGACGGTGTCGGGCAGCTCTTCGACGAGGTGTGCGACCTGGCCGGCAAGGCCTGGGGGCTGCTCGCCGCGGACCCCCGGTTCGACGTCGTCGTCGAACCGCAGCTGTCCACCCTCGTCTTCCGCCACATCCCGGCCGGCGTCACCGACCCCGCCGAGATCGACCGCGCCAACCTGTACGCCCGCAAGGCCCTGTTCGCCTCCGGCGACGCCATCGTCGCGGGCACCAAGGTGGGCGGCCGCCACTACCTGAAGTTCACCCTGCTCAACCCCGAGACCACCGTCGACGACATCGTCGCGGTCCTCGATCTGATCGCCGGCCACGCCGAGCAGTACCTGGGAGAGAACCTTGTCGAAGCTTCCTGAGTCCCCTGATCCCCTCGACTTCATCGGGATCGGCCTCGGCCCCTTCAACCTCGGCCTGGCAGCCCTCACCGAGCCGATAGCGGAACTGAACGGTGTCTTCCTGGAGTCCAAGCCGGACTTCGAGTGGCACTCGGGGATGTTCCTGGAGGGCGCCCACCTCCAGACGCCGTTCATGTCGGACCTGGTCACGCTCGCCGACCCGACCTCCCCGTACTCCTTCCTGAACTACCTCAAGGAATCGGGGCGGCTGTACTCCTTCTACATCCGCGAGAACTTCTATCCCCTGCGGACCGAGTACAACGACTACTGCCGCTGGGCCGCCGCGAAACTCACCAGCATCCGCTTCGGCACGACCGTCACGCAGGTGTCGTACGACGAGGCCGCCGAGGTGTACGTCGTGAGCACCGAGGGCGGCGAGACCTACCGCGCGCCGCGCCTCGTCCTCGGCACCGGCACTCCGCCGCACATCCCCGAGCCCTGCCGGGGCCTCGGTGGCGACGCGATCCACAACTCCCGCTATCTGCACCACAAGCGGGAGCTCCAGCAGAAGGACTCGATCACCCTCGTCGGCAGCGGCCAGTCCGCCGCGGAGATCTACTACGACCTCCTCAGCGAGATCGACGTCCACGGCTACCGCCTCAACTGGGTCACCCGCTCCCCGCGCTTCTTCCCCCTCGAGTACACGAAGCTGACGCTGGAGATGACCTCTCCCGAGTACGTGGACTACTTCCACGCGCTGCCCGAGGAGACCCGCTACCGCCTGGAGAACCGGCAGAAGAACCTCTTCAAGGGCATCGACGGCGACCTCATCAACGAGATCTTCGACCTGCTCTACCAGAAGAACCTGGCCGGGCCCGTCCCCACCCGGCTGCTCACCAACTCGGCTCTGCGGAGCGCGAGTCACGAGAACGGTACGTACACGCTCGGCCTGCGCCAGGAGGAGCAGGGCAAGGACTTCGAGCTGCGTACCGACGGCCTGATCCTGGCCACGGGTTACACGTACGAGACGCCCGCCTTCCTGGAGCCGGTCCGTGACCGGCTCAACTGGGACAGCCGGGGCCGCTTCGACCTCGCCCGCAACTACTCCGTCGACACCACGGGCCGTGGCGTGTTCGTCCAGAACGCCGGCGTGCACACCCACTCGATCACCTCACCCGACCTGGGCATGGGCGCGTACCGCAACGCGTACATCATCCGTGAGCTGCTCGGCACCGAGTACTACCCCGTAGAGAAGACCATCGCGTTCCAGGAGTTCGCCGCATGAGCACCCCCACCGGCTCCCCCACCGGCACCTTCGGCATCCGCCCCCTCGACCCGGTCGCGGACGCCGAGCTGCTGCACCGCTGGGTCACCGACCCCAAGGCCGCGTTCTGGCTGATGCAGGACGCGAAACTGCAGGACGTGGAGCGCGAGTACATGGCGATAGCCGCCGCCGAGCACCACGACGCGTTCCTGGGCCTCCACGACGGCGAACCCGCCTTCCTCATGGAGCGCTACGACCCGGCGCACGTCGAACTCGTGGGCCTGTACGAGCCCGAGCCCGGCGACGTCGGCATGCACTTCCTGACGGCGCCCAGCGACGTCCGCATCCCGGGCTTCACCCGTGCCGTGATCACCACGGTGATGGAGTTCCTGTTCGCCGACCCGGCGGCCCGGCGCGTCGTCGTCGAGCCCGACGTGCGCAACAAGGCCGTGCATGCCCTGAACGAGGCCGTCGGCTTCGTCCCCGCGCGGGTCGTCCAGAAGCCCGAGAAGCAGGCGCTGCTCAGCTTCTGCACACGCGAGCAGTTCCTCGCCGCCACGGGGGTGGCCGCCGTATGACGCTCTCCGACGCCGTCACCCACCTCTCCCCCGAGCGCTGGGCCGAGGCCAACCGCCTCCTCATCCGCAAGGCTCTCGCCGAGTTCACCCACGAGCGTCTCCTCACGCCGCAGCGCCTCGACGGCGACCGGTACTCGGTGCGCTCCGACGACGGCGCGACCGAGTACCGCTTCAGCGCCCGCCGCCTGCGTCTCGACCACTGGCAGGTCCGCGCCGACTCGATCTCACGCCACCGCGACGGCGGCGAACTCCCGCTCAGCGCGCTGGAGTTCCTCATCGAGCTGAAGACCTCACTCGGCCTGAGCGACGCGATCCTGCCGGTCTACCTGGAGGAGATCTCCTCCACCCTCTCCGGCACCTGCTACAAGCTCGCCAAGACCCCGGTCACCGCGGCCTCCCTCGCCCTCGACGGCTCCTTCCAGGAGATCGAGACGGGCATGACCGAGGGCCACCCCTGCTTCGTCGCCAACAACGGCAGGCTCGGCTTCGGCGTCCACGAGTACCTCTCCTACGCGCCCGAGACCGCGAGCCCGATCCGGCTGATCTGGCTGGCGGCGACGCGGGAGCGGGCCGCTTTCACGGCCGGCGCCGGGCTCGACTACGAGTCCCACCTGCGCGCCGAGCTGGGTGAGCAGACCCTCGCGCGGTTCGCCGCCACGCTCACGGACCAGGGCCTGGACCCGGACGACTACCTGCTCATCCCCGTCCACCCCTGGCAGTGGTGGAACAAGCTGTCGGTCACCTTCGCGGCCGAGGTCGCCCAGCGCCGTCTGGTGCTCCTCGGCGAGGGCGACGACGAGTACGTCGCGCAGCAGTCGATCCGCACGTTCTTCAACGCCTCGCACCCGGACCGGCACTACGTGAAGACGGCCCTGTCCGTCATCAACATGGGCTTCATGCGCGGCCTGTCCGCCTCGTACATGGAGGCCACACCGGCCATCAACGACTGGCTCGCGCAGCTCATCGAGAACGACGAGGTCCTCAAGGCGACCGGCCTGTCGATCATCCGCGAGCGCGCGGCCGTCGGCTACCGGCACCTGGAGTACGAGGCCGCGACCGACCGCTACTCCCCGTACCGCAAAATGCTCGCCGCTCTGTGGCGCGAGTCGCCCGTCCCGTCCCTGGCCGACGGGGAGCGCCTCGCCACGATGGCCTCGCTGCTCCATGTCGACGCCGACGGACGCTCGTTCGCCGCGGCCCTCGTCGAGCGCTCGGGCCTGACGCCCGCCGAGTGGCTGCGCCCGTACCTGCGGTCGTACCTCACCCCGCTGCTGCACAGCTTCTACGCGTACGACCTCGTGTACATGCCGCACGGCGAGAACGTCATCCTGGTACTCGGCGAGGACGGCACGGTCCAGCGGGCGATCTTCAAGGACATCGCCGAGGAGATCGCGGTCATGGACCCCGACGCGGTCCTCCCGCCCGGCGTCGACCGGATCCGGGTCGAGGTTCCCGACGACCAGAAACTGCTGTCCGTCTTCACGGACGTCTTCGACTGCTTCTTCCGCTTCCTCGCGGCGAACCTGGTCACGGAGGGCGTGCTCGACGAGGACACGTTCTGGCAGGCGGTCGCCGACTGTGTCCGCGACTACCAGGAATCGGCTCCCCAACTCGCCGACAAATTCAGGCAGTACGACATGTTCGCCCCGGAGTTCACGCTGTCCTGCCTCAACCGGCTCCAGCTGCGCAACAACGAGCAGATGGTGGACCTCGCGGACCCGTCGGGAGCGCTTCAGCTGATCGGGACGCTGGCGAACCCGATCGCGTAGACGTGAGTGGGGCTCCCAGGACGCCGCGGTCCACAGCGACTGCGGCGTCGGTCGGAGCCCCACTCGTTCGCCTGCGGTGACCTAGCCCGCGGGCCAGGGCACCTGCGTCGACCTGTAGTAGCCGATGCCGAGCGCGTCCCAGCGCGGAGCCTGCGCCGCGAGCCTGACCTTGTACGTGTTCCAGTCGTGCGTGGCCTGCGGGGACCAGCCGAGCTCGGCGACACCCGGCAGCCTCGGGAAGGCCATGTACTCGACCTGCGCGGAGGTCGACAGGGTCTCCGACCACAGCGGCGCCTCGACGCCCTGGACGGCCGACGCCGGAACGCCGGGAAGGTAGCTGCCCGGGTTCCAGTCGTACGAGCGCTGCACCTCGACATACCCGGCCCAGGCGAGGCCGAGCGGGGTGTCCTTGTTGTACTTCATGTCGAGGTAGAGACGGTCGGCCGGCGACATGACGATCCCCGTCCCCTTCTGCGCCGCCGCCGCGACCTGCGCCTTCTCGGCCGCGCTGGTCCCGTCGAGACCCCAGTACTGGGCGAGGGCGCCCTTCGCCGGAGTGGCGCCGGTCAGCTGGTGCCAGCCGATCACGGTCTTCCCGTACTTGGCGACGATCGGCTGCACCTTGTCCATGAACGTGACGTAGTCCTCATGGCTGGTCGAGTGCGCCTCGTCGCCGCCGATGTGGAGGTACTTGCCGGGCGTGATGGCGGCGAGCTCACGGATCACGTCGTCGACGAAGTCGTACGTGCGGTCCTTGTTGACGCACAGCGAGCTGAAGCCGACGTTCGTGCCGGTGTAGAGCGGCGGCGCGACACCGTCGCAGTTCAGCTCCGCGTACGAGGCGAGCGCCGCGTTGGTGTGGCCCGGCATGTCGATCTCCGGGATGACCTCCAGGTACCGCGAGGCGGCGTACCGGACGATCTCCTTGTACTGGGCCTTGGTGTAGTAACCGCCCTGCCCGCCGCCGACCTGCGTGGACCCGCCGTACGTGGCGAGCTTCGGCCAGGAGTCGATGGCGATGCGCCACCCCTGGTCGTCACTCAGGTGCAGATGCAGCTTGTTGACCTTGTACAGGGCGAGTTCGTCGATGTAGCGCTTGACCTTGTCGACCCCGAAGAAGTGCCGGGAGACGTCGAGCATGGCGCCGCGGTAGCCGTACCGGGGGCTGTCCTCGATGGTGCCGCCCGCGACGAGCCACGGCCCGGTCTGCCTGCTGCTCTCCTCCACCTCGGCGGGCAGCTGCTGGCGCAGGGTCTGCACGCCGTGGAAGAGACCGGCGGCCTTGTGGGCGGTGATGGTGACGGAGCCGCGGCCGGACACGAGCCGGTACCCCTCGTCACCCAAGCCCTTCTCCCTGCCGCTGAGTTCGAGCCGGATGCCGTCGTGACCACCCTGGCCCGTGACCGGCAGCCGGTAGCCGGTGGAGGGCCTGAGCACGCCCGCGAGGTAGTCGGCGACGCTCCGCGCCTCCTTCGAGTCCCGCTCGACGCGGATCCGCGTCTTCGAGGTGATCTCGTACGCCGGTCCGCCCGCGGCCACCGACGCCGGAGCGGGTATCACCTGGCCCAGCGGGGTCGCGGCGGCGGATCCCGCACCCGGTGACGGGGCGGCGCCGACGGCGGACACCCCCGCGGCCGCGACGAGCAGCAGCGAACCGAACAGCCGGGCGGTCCTGCGGCGCTGCTTCTGTTGCTGTCTCACAAACGGTCCCTTCGACGAGCGACTAGGTCGTGGATCGCGGGGGGTTTCACATCTGTGCAGCCGAACAGTCACCATGGGTACCCTCCGCCCCATGAGCGGGTCAAGGGTGTAGACCAATTCTCACCGAGGTGAGCGACAGGAGCCGTAGGTCAACCGGCCGTCGCCTCGGCCGTGTTGGCGGCGTCTGCGCGAGCGGGGCTGAGGCCACGGCGGGGCCCGCCCCGTGCCGCCGGGGCGGGGCCCGCCGTGGCCGCA
>NZ_JBHJYS010000010.1:0-327838 GCF_042270245.1 Streptomyces sp. NPDC055955 | reverse complement strand
GATCGGCGCCTCCATCACCTCCGGCGCCACCATCTGCGAGATCAAGGACTGACCCCCGGCACCACCACACCCCACACGAACGCCCGGCGGACCCCGACACGGACCACCGGGCGTTCGCGTTGTCTCGGTCCGTGGTCCGACTGCCGCGCGATCAGGCATCCTGGAGAGCGCGCGCACGACCAGGGAGGACCGATGACGACCGGCACGGACCAGACGGACCGGCCCCGCCCGGCCCCTTCCGTACGCCCGATGAGGGCCGACGCACGCCGGAACTACGAGCGGCTGCTCGCCGAGGCTCGTAAGGCGTTCGCGGAGCACGGCACGGGCGCGTCCCTGGAGGACGTGGCGCGGCGCGCGAGCGTCGGCATCGGGACGCTCTACCGGCACTTCCCGAACCGGCACGCGCTGATGAGCGCGGTCTTCGAAGACGCGGTGAACGATCTGCTGGCGCGCTCGCGGGCGTTGCTCGCGGACCCGCAGCCATGCTCGGCGCTGGTGGCATGGCTGCGCGACATCATCACTCATGCGGGTGAGTACCGCGGGCTCTCACGGGCCCTCATGTCGGCGTCGACCGACGCCGGTTCGGCCATGTCGCGGTGCAGTACGCCGATGCGCGAGGCGGGCCAGGCCCTGCTGTCCAGGGCGCAGCGGGCCGGTGCCGTGCGCGCGGACGTGTCGATCGGCGATCTGCTTCAGCTGACCAACGCGATCGCGCTGGCGGCGGAGGAGACCCCGGACGACCCGGAACTGGCGGATCGTCTGCTCCGGCTGACGCTGCGAGGCATCACCGCGGGCTAGGACCTTTTTCGTCTGGATCCGGCCGTACCCAGGGAGCCGGTGCTGGTGCATCGCAAGGCGGAGGAAGGAGCACACGCGGAGCGTCGGCGACCGACGCCAGCGCCGCCTGGCGCGGTGCCGGCACCCGCGAGCCCGGCGTGATCCGTACGACAGGCCCCAGCGGCCGTCCGACGGCGCCCCGCAGCCGTACGCAGAAGGCTCCGCACCGGGCTCGGCCCCGCCCGGAGTCCTGCTCAGCGCCGCCGGAGGTCGGCCACCCTCACCGCGCGCTCAGGGGGTGCCTGGTCGAGGGCGGAAGCGCTGCGCAGCTGGGGGCCGCCCGGGAGCTGGGTGCGGCGCTGGCCCGGCAGCGGTACGTCCCGGCGCGTCTGCCGCGTCGGGGCGGGATCTCCCCCCGCCGGCCCCGTTCCGGTCGCCGAGGCTCCGGCGATCGCGATCTGCACCCCCTGGTCGGCGAGTGCCTGGAGTTCGGTGGCCGCGCGGTCGTCGTGGGCGGGCGGTTCGTCCGTCACGAGGCGCGTGATCACATCGGTCGGCACCGTCTGGAACATCGTGTCGGTGCCGAGTTTGGAGTGGTCGGCGAGGACGACGACCTCGGCGGCGGCCTGTACCAGCGCGCGGTCGACGGAGGCCGACAGCATGTTGGACGTGGAGAGGCCGCGTTCGGCGGTCAGACCACTGCCGGAGAGGAAGGCGCGGGAGACCCTGAGCCCCTGAAGGGACTGCTCGGCCCCGCTGCCCACGAGCGCGTAGTTGGAGCCGCGCAGAGTGCCGCCCGTCATGACGACCTCGACCCTGTTGGCGTGGGCCAACGCCTGCGCCACCAGTAGGGAGTTGGTGACGACGGTCAGCCCGGGCACCCGGGCGAGCCGGCGTGCCAGCTCCTGCGTGGTCGTACCCGCCCCCACCACAATGGCTTCGCCTTCTTCGACGAGGCCCGCGGCGAGATCGGCGATGGCCGTCTTCTCTGCGGTCGCGAGATGTGATTTCTGCGGAAAGCCGGACTCCCGCGTGAATCCGCCCGGCAATACCGCACCGCCATGCCGGCGGTCGAGGAGTCCTTCTGCCTCCAGTGCGCGCACGTCCCGCCGTACGGTCACTTCGGAGGTCTGGACGACGCGGGCGAGCTCCCGGAGCGATACCGCTCCATTGGCCCGCACCATTTCGAGGATCAATTGACGACGTTCTGCAGCGAACACGAAACTGACAGTAACCCCAACGACCGTCTGCTTTCAGCAGTATGCGCCGAATTACAGAAGTTGTTCGCACGGAACCACGGAAAGTGGTATAGACGCTCATCTCCCGCGCCTATGCCCGCCACACGGCCATCAACAGGCTGTGACCTGCGGGAAGTTGACCGTGTCCGGTGAAATCGCCGGCCGTCAGGCTTCGTCGGCCGTCTTCCGCGTGTGCAGCTGACGCGCCACCTCGGCGATCGAGCCCGAAAGTGACGGGTACACGGTGAACGCGTTCGCAATCTGTTCGACCGTCAGATTGTTGTCGACCGCGATCGAGATGGGATGGATCAGTTCGCTCGCGCGCGGGGCGACCACCACGCCGCCCACCACGATGCCCGTGCCGGGGCGGCAGAAGATCTTGACGAAGCCGTCGCGGATGCCCTGCATCTTGGCGCGCGGGTTGCGCAGCAGCGGCAGCTTCACCCCGCGGGCGTCGATCTTCCCGGCGTCGACGTCGGCCTGCGTGTAGCCGACCGTGGCGATCTCGGGGTCGGTGAAGACGTTCGAGGAGACCGTCTTGAGGTTCAGCGGTGCCACCGCGTCGCCGAGGAAGTGGTAGACGGCGATGCGGCCCTGCATGGCGGCCACGGAGGCGAGCGCGAACACGCCGGTCACGTCACCGGCGGCGTACACGCCGGGGGCGCTGGTCCTGGAGACCTTGTCGGTCCAGATGTGCCCGGAGTCCTTGAGTTTGACCCCGGCCTCCTCGAGGCCCATCCCGCTGCTGTTCGGGATGGCGCCGACGGCCATCAGGCAGTGAGTGCCGGAGATGACGCGGCCGTCGGAGAGGGTGACCTCGACGCGGTCGCCGACGCGCTTGGCGGACTGGGCGCGCGAGCGGGCCATGACGTTCATGCCGCGGCGGCGGAAGACGTCCTCCAGGACGGCGGCGGCGTCCGGGTCCTCACCGGGCAGGACGCGGTCGCGGCTGGACACGAGCGTGACACGGGAGCCGAGGGCCTGGTAGGCGCCGGCGAACTCGGCGCCGGTGACACCGGAACCGACCACGATGAGCTCTTCGGGAAGCTCGTCGAGGTCGTAGACCTGGGTCCAGTTGAGGATGCGCTCGCCGTCGGGCTGAGCGTCGGGCACCTCACGGGGGTGACCGCCGGTGGCGATCAGGACGGCGTCGGCGGTGAGGGTCTCCTCGCTGCCGTCGGCGGTGCGCACGACCACCTTGCGGGAGCCGTCGGCGGCCTGCTGGCCCTCCAGGCGGCCGCGGCCGCGCATCACGCGGGCGCCGGCCCGGGTGACGGACGCGGTGATGTCGTGGGACTGGGCGAGCGCGAGGCGCTTCACACGCCGGTTGACCTTGCCGAGGTCCACGCCGACGACCCGTGCGGGGCTGTCGATGTGCGGGGTGTCGTCGGCGACGATGATCCCCAGTTCCTCGTAGGACGAGTCGAAGGTGGTCATCACCTCGGCCGTCGCGATCAGGGTCTTGGACGGGACGCAGTCGGTGAGCACCGACGCCCCGCCCAGGCCGTCGCAGTCGACGACGGTCACCTCCGCGCCGAGCTGGGCAGCCACGAGGGCCGCCTCATATCCGCCAGGTCCGCCACCGATGATCACGATCCGAGTCACGTACTCCATTGTCCCGCACGCTTCAAGTGCTTTCGCCCCGGGGGCCTCCGTCCGTGCGCGTCCCACGTCGGAGGGGCTGCCGGCACAGGAGAGACCTCGGCCACACCTGCCGTACCCTCGACCACATGTCGCTCTACGCCGCATACGCCGGCAATCTCGACGCGCGGCTGATGACGCGCCGCGCACCGCACTCGCCGATGCGCGCGACGGGCTGGCTCAGCGGCTGGCGGCTGACGTTCGGGGGCGAGCACATGGGCTGGGAAGGCGCGCTCGCGACCCTCGTCGAGGCGCCCCGCTCGCAGGTCTTCGTCGCCCTGTACGACATCGCGCCGATGGACGAGGACTCCATGGACCGCTGGGAGGGCGTGGGGCTCGACATCTACCGGCGCATGCGGGTGCGGGTGGACACGCTGGAGGGCGAGGAACCCGCCTGGGTGTACGTGCTCAACGGGTACGAGGGCGGCTTCCCCTCGGCCCGCTATCTCGGCGAGCTGGCGGACGCGGCGGAGTCGGCCGGAGCCCCGCACGACTACGTGATGGAACTGCGCAAGCGCCCCTGCTGAGCGGACTTCGTCGGAAACGACAAGACAACGATCCCATTCCCGTGAGGTCTGTCATCTACGCGCGTAGGACCGAACCGGCTACCCTCGATCGCGTGAACGCATCTGTTACTCCGGACAACATCCAGGGCGCCGCCGGATTCGATCCCCGGGTCGCCGCCGACGCCGCCGCCACGCGCCTGCGCGAGCTCACCGGCGCCGACACCCACGACGTCGCCCTCGTGATGGGCTCCGGCTGGGCACCGGCCGTGGACGCCCTCGGCACCCCCGAGGCCGAGTTCCCCGTCACCGAGCTGCCCGGTTTCCCGCCCCCGGCCGTCGAGGGCCACGGCGGAAAGATCCGCTCGTACAAGATCGGCGACAAGCGCACCCTCGTCTTCCTCGGGCGCACGCACTACTACGAGGGCCGCGGTGTCGCGTCCGTCGCGCACGGCGTCCGTACCGCCGTCGCCGCGGGCTGCAAGACCATCGTCCTGACCAACGGCTGCGGCGGTCTGCGCGAGGGCATGCGCCCCGGCCAGCCGGTCCTGATCAGCGACCACCTGAACCTGACGGCCACCTCCCCGATCGTCGGCGCGAACTTCGTCGACCTCACCGACCTGTACTCCCCGCGCCTGCGCGCGCTGTGCAAGGAGATCGACCCCTCCCTCGAAGAGGGCGTCTACGCGCAGTTCCCCGGCCCGCACTACGAGACCCCGGCCGAGATCCGCATGGCCCGCACCATCGGCGCGGACCTCGTCGGCATGTCGACCGTCCTCGAGGCCATCGCGGCCCGTGAGGCGGGCGCCGAGGTGCTCGGCATCTCCCTCGTCACGAACCTGGCGGCGGGCATGACGGGCGAGCCCCTCAACCACGAAGAGGTGCTCCAGGCCGGCCGCGACTCCGCCACCCGCATGGGCGAGCTCCTGGGCAAGGTCCTGGGCCGCATCTGATCCCGTAGAGACTCGCGAGAGGCTGGACGAACCGTGACCTTGCAGGACACCGAACTGCTCGCCAGGGCCGAGGCCTGGCTGGCCGAGGACCCCGACCCGGAGACCCGCGAGGAGCTGGCGAAGCTCATCGAGAGCGCCGACACCAAGGCGCTCACCGAGCGCTTCGCCGGCACGCTCCAGTTCGGCACCGCGGGTCTGCGCGGCGAGCTCGGCGCGGGCCCCATGCGGATGAACCGCTCCGTGGTCATCCGCGCGGCCGCGGGCCTGGCCGCGTATCTCAGGAGCAAGGGCGAGGCGGGCGGGCTCGTCGTCGTCGGCTACGACGCGCGGCACAAGTCGGCGGACTTCGCGCGGGACACGGCGGCCGTCATGACGGGCGCCGGCCTGCGCGCCGCGGTGCTGCCGCGCCCGCTGCCCACCCCGGTCCTCGCCTTCGCCATACGGCACCTGGGCGCGGTGGCGGGCGTGGAGGTCACGGCCAGCCACAACCCGCCCCGCGACAACGGCTACAAGGTCTACCTCGGCGACGGCTCCCAGATCGTGCCGCCCGCGGACGCCGAGATCGCGGCCGAGATCGCGGCGATCCGTTCCCTCCACGACGTACCCCGCCCGGACTCCGGCTGGGAAACGCTCGGCGAGGACGTCCTGGAGGCCTACCTGGCCCGTACGGACGCGGTTCTGGCCCCGGGCTCCCCCCGCACGGCGCGCACGGTCTACACGGCGATGCACGGCGTCGGCAAGGACACCCTGCTCGCCGCGTTCGCGCGAGCGGGCTTCCCCGAGCCCGTCCTCGTGGCCGAGCAGGCGGACCCGGACCCGGACTTCCCGACGGTCGCGTTCCCGAACCCGGAGGAACCGGGCGCGATGGACCTGTCCTTCGCGACGGCCCGGGCCGCGAACCCCGATCTGATCATCGCGAACGACCCGGACGCGGACCGCTGCGCAGTCGCCGTGAAGGACGACGAGGACTGGCGCATGCTGCGAGGCGACGAGGTGGGCGCGCTGCTGGCGGCCCACCTGGTGGCACGCGGAGTCAGGGGCGTTTTCGCGGAGTCGATCGTGTCGTCCTCGCTCCTGGGCCGGATCGCCGAACAAGCCGGCCTGCCCTACGAGGAGACCCTGACGGGCTTCAAGTGGATCGCCCGGGTGGACGGCCTGCGCTACGGCTACGAGGAGGCGCTCGGCTACTGCGTGGACCCAGAGGGCGTACGGGACAAGGACGGCATCACGGCGGCACTGCTGGTCACCGAACTGGCGTCGACGCTCAAGGAACAGGGCCGCACCCTGCTTGACGCGCTGGACGACCTGGCGGTGGCCCACGGCCTGCACGCGACGGACCAGCTGTCGGTACGGGTGGAGGACCTCGCGATCATCACCAAGGCGATGGCCGCTCTCCGAGAAGCACCGCCGACCGAACTGGCGGGCCTCCGGGTGGCGAGGGCCGAGGACCTCACCCGGGGCACGACCACGCTCCCGCCGACGGACGGCCTGCGCTACACGCTGGACGGCGAGTACCGCGCCCGGGTCATCGTCCGCCCGAGCGGCACGGAACCCAAGCTCAAGTGCTACTTGGAGGCGGTGATCCCGGTAGCGGCGCACGCGGATCTCGCGGCGGCCCGGGCAGAGGGCGCACGGGTACTGAACGCGATCAAGCGGGACCTGTCGACGGCGGCAGGGATCTGAAAAAGGGCGAGCAAAAGGCCGGGGTCGCATCCGACCCCGGCCTTTCCCGTGCCTGAGCTCAGCCGATCAGAAGCAGAACGGCCATCAGGACCGCTCCCACGACCGCGGGCGCAATGATCTCGTAGGCCCAGCGGATCGACGGCTCGCCCTGCGCGGACGGCTTGTCGGCGCGGTCCCGGGCCAGTTCGCGAATCTCGTCCAAAGACTGGTCACCGGCGGCCTTGCGGGGCACGAGATCGGCGGCCCCGCTCAGCCCCCTGTCCTTACGGCCACCCGTGCGCCGATTGGCCTTCTTACGGGCGCGCATGGAGACGGGGATGGCCCAGAGCTGGTACTTGTCCCCGCCCTCGGTGAAGACCTCGCTGGAATAGCCGGCGCGCAGATCGGCGACGGACGCCCAGGGCAGGGTGATCGCACGGAACGGATTACGGACGCGCAGCCGGTCCTCGTTCGCGAACACCGCGGGCCGGATCGTGAACGCGACGACGAGCGGCACGGCGAGCAGCAGCCCCGCGACGGCCAGCCAGGCGGTACGGGCGTCGCCGTTGACCAGGGCGTCGAAACCGAGCCAGGCCCCCATCACGAGCAGCAGGACGCCACCTGCGATACCTGCGGGAGAACGGTAGGCCCGCTCCGCCGCCACGGGTTCCGTGACGGAGGGCTGGGAGTCCGGGGTCTTCATACACCGATGATGCCTGAAGCCGGGAGGAACGTTGATTACGGCCTGAGAACAACCACACAGGCCCCGCTCCCCACCGAACGATCAGCAGCGCACGAGACGGGAGGGCGTGGCGCGTGGGCGCGCGCAGCCACCAGCACCACGTTCAGGCCATCGGCTCGCCGAGTGCACCCGCGGAACGGCGAGCACGTACACGCCCCCACGCAGCCCCACCGGCACCCGCCGCAGAGACCCACCACTCACCCCTCCCCCTGTACAGCAGCTACGCGCGTAGATATGCTCCCCTCGTGACCATGCCCACTGCACCCGCACCCGCATTCGCCGACGCGGTCGCCTCGGACCGTTCGCTGCGTCGCTTCCTTCACGGGCTGCCCGGGGTCGACACGGTCGGCCTGGAGGCTCGCGCCGCGTCCCTCGGCACGCGGTCGATCAAGACGACGGCCAAGGCCTACGCCATCGACCTGGCGATCTCGATGATCGACCTGACGACCCTCGAAGGCGCCGACACCGCCGGCAAGGTCCGCGCGCTCGGCGCGAAGGCCGTGCACCCGGACCCCACCGACCGTACGACCCCGCGCACCGCCGCCGTCTGCGTCTATCCGGACATGGTGGCGACGGCCAAGGAGGCCGTGGCCGGGAGCGACGTGAAGGTCGCCTCCGTGGCCACCGCCTTCCCTGCGGGCCGCGCCGCCCTGGAGGTGAAGCTCGGGGACGTCCGCGAGGCGGTCGCCGCCGGAGCCGACGAGATCGACATGGTCATCGACCGCGGAGCGTTCCTCGCGGGCCACTACCTGAAGGTGTACGAGGAGATCGTCGCCGTGAAGGAGGCCTCGGGCGCCGCACGCCTCAAGGTCATCTTCGAGACGGGCGAGCTGTCGACGTACGACAACATCCGGCGTGCGAGCTGGCTGGGCATGATGGCCGGGGCGGACTTCATCAAGACGTCGACCGGCAAGGTCGGGGTGAACGCCACTCCGGCGAACACCCTGCTCATGCTGGAGGCCGTGCGTGACTTCCGCGCCCAGACGGGCGTACAGGTAGGCGTGAAGCCGGCCGGAGGCATCCGTACGACCAAGGACGCGATCAAGTTCCTCGTGCTGGTCAACGAGACCGCCGGAAGCGACTGGCTGGACAACCACTGGTTCCGCTTCGGCGCTTCGAGCCTGCTCAACGACCTGCTGATGCAGCGCCAGAAGCTGAGCACCGGCCGCTACTCCGGCCCCGACTACGTCACGGTGGACTGACCCATGACTTTTGAGTACGCACCCGCACCGGAGTCCCGCTCCGTCGTCGACATCGCCCCCAGCTACGGCCTGTTCATCGACGGCGAGTTCGCCGAGGCGGCCGACGGCAAGGTCTTCAAGACGGTCAGCCCGTCCACGGAGGAGGTCCTGTCCGAGATCGCCCAGGCGGGCGAGGCGGACGTGGACCGCGCGGTGAAGGCGGCCCGCAAGGCGTTCGAGAAGTGGTCGGCGCTGCCGGGCGCCGAGCGCGCGAAGTACCTGTTCCGGATCGCGCGGATCATCCAGGAGCGCAGCCGCGAGCTCGCGGTCCTGGAGACGCTGGACAACGGCAAGCCGATCAAGGAGACGCGCGACGCGGACCTCCCGCTGGTCGCGGCGCACTTCTTCTACTACGCGGGCTGGGCGGACAAGCTCGGCCACGCGGGCTTCGGCCCGAACCCGGCGCCGCTGGGCGTCGCGGGCCAGGTCATCCCGTGGAACTTCCCGCTGCTGATGCTGGCGTGGAAGATCGCCCCGGCTCTCGCGACGGGCAACACGGTCGTCCTGAAGCCGGCCGAGACGACCCCTCTCTCGGCCCTGTTCTTCGCGGACATCTGCCGCCAGGCGGGCCTGCCCAAGGGCGTGGTGAACATCCTCCCGGGCTACGGCGACGCGGGCGCGGCGCTCACGGCGCACCCCGACGTGAACAAGGTGGCGTTCACCGGCTCCACCGCGGTGGGCAAGGCGATCGCCCGCCAGGTGGCCGGCACGGACAAGAAGGTCACGCTCGAACTGGGCGGCAAGGGCGCGAACATCGTCTTCGACGACGCGCCCGTCGACCAGGCGGTCGAGGGCATCGTCACGGGCATCTTCTTCAACCAGGGCCAGGTCTGCTGCGCGGGCTCGCGCCTCCTGGTCCAGGAGTCGGTGGCCGACGAGGTGCTGGACGCGCTGAAGCGCCGCCTCACCACCCTCCGCCTGGGCGACCCGCTGGACAAGAACACCGACATCGGCGCGATCAACTCCGCCGAGCAGCTCGCGAGGATCAAGGCGCTCGCGGAGACGGGCGAGGCCGAGGGCGCGGAGCGCTGGTCGGCGCCGTGCGAACTCCCGGACAGCGGCTACTGGTTCGCCCCGACGCTCTTCACGAACGTCACGCAGGCACACACGATCGCGCGGGACGAGATCTTCGGCCCGGTGCTGTCCGTCCTCACGTTCCGCACTCCGGAGGAGGCGGTGGCGAAGGCGAACAACACGCAGTACGGGCTCTCCGCCGGCATCTGGACGGAGAAGGGCTCGCGCATCCTCGCGGTCGCGAACAAGCTCCGGGCGGGCGTCGTCTGGGCCAACACCTTCAACAAGTTCGACCCGACCTCGCCGTTCGGCGGCTACAAGGAGTCGGGTCACGGCCGCGAGGGCGGCCGCCACGGCCTGGAGGCGTACCTCGCCCCGTCGAGCCCGGAGGGCACACGCTAAATGAGCACGGTTGAGCGACTCACAGTCCTGAAGACCTACAAGCTGTACGTGGGCGGGAAGTTCCCGCGTTCCGAGAGCGGCCGGGTGTACGAGGTGTCGGACTCGAAGGGCAAGTGGCTGGCGAACGCCCCGCTGTCGTCCCGCAAGGACGCGCGTGACGCGGTGGTGGCGGCACGCAAGGCGTTCGGCGGCTGGGCGGGCGCGACGGCGTACAACCGCGGGCAGGTGCTCTACCGCGTGGCGGAGATGCTGGAGGGCCGCCGCGACCAGTTCGTGCGGGAGGTGGCGGACGCCGAGGGCCTGTCGAAGTCCAAGGCGGCGGCCGTCGTGGACGCCGCGATCGACAGGTGGGTCTGGTACGCGGGCTGGACGGACAAGATCGGCCAGGTCGTGGGCGGGGCGAACCCGGTCGCGGGCCCGTTCTTCAACCTGTCCACGCCCGAACCGACCGGAGTGGTGGCCGTGCTGGCGCCGCAGAAGTCGTCGTTCCTGGGCCTGGTCTCGGTGATCGCCCCGGTGATCGCGACCGGCAACACGGCCGTGGTGATCGCGAGCGAGACGTCCCCGCTGCCGGCGCTGTTGCTCGGCGAGGTGCTCGCCACGTCCGACGTGCCGGGCGGTGTCGTGAACGTCCTGTCCGGCAGGACGGCGGAGATCGCCGCGCCGCTGGCCGCGCACCAGGACGTGAACGCGATCGACCTGACGGGCGCGGACGCCGATCTGGCCCGTGACCTGGAGATCGCGGCGGCGGACAACCTCAAGCGCGTACGCCGTCCACAGGCTGTGGACACGGACTGGACGACGGACCCGGGCACGGACCGGCTCACGTCCTTCCTCGAGACCAAGACGGTGTGGCACCCGACGGGTTCACTCGGCGCATCGGGTTCTTCGTACTGAGCCCCGCCCCGAAGCCGAAGCCCCGGCCCTCCTCCGTCCAGGAGGGCCGGGGCTTCGCCGTGTCATGGGGGGACGGCGCCCTAACCGGGGAGCAGCGACGCGACCTGCCCCGCCAGCGGAAGGTCGGCGAGGGCGCCGCCCTGGGCCAGGGGGCCGGTGGCTGCGGCCGTGGTCACGGGCTTGAAGTCGGCGACCTGGGTGCCGACCGCGTTGTCGAGCGGATCGACCCCGGTACCGGAGAGCGGGTTGAGCTTCAGGTGCTTGACCGGGGCGAGACCCTCGTTCGCGGCGGTCTTGAGCGCCCCCGTCACCGCTCCGCCGGCCGCCGCGGTGTCGAGGTCGCCGACCGGCGAGGCGAGAGGCGCGGCGGCGGGCTCCGCCGCGCCGGCGCTCACCGCGCCCCCGCCGAGCGCCGCTCCCGCGGCGGTGAGGGTGAGCCCCGCGCGCAGCAGCGCACGCTGGGCCGCCGAGGACTTCTTCGCTGAGTGTCGTGCCATGGAGTGCCGCCCGTTTCCGGTACCGGCGGCCGGTTGATGCGCCGCCGCAGATCGAGTAATCGTACGCGTACGCAGAGTAGTTGAGGCGCACCCGTGCGACAAAGGCAGACCCGCAGGGTCCACCGGGGGCAGGAGATGCAGCACACTGGTGTCTCGTGAGTTCCCATCCCTCGATACCGACCCGGGTCGTCCTGCTGGCAGGCCCTTCCGGCTCCGGCAAGTCGTCGTTCGCGTCCCGCTCCGGGCTTCCCGTGCTGTGCCTGGACGACTTCTACAAGGAGAGCGACGACCCGACGCTGCCGCAGGTGCCGGGCAGCTCGGACATCGACTGGGACTCGCCCCTGTCCTGGGACACGGAGGCGGCCGTCGCCGCGATCGCGGAGCTGTGCCGCACGGGGCGCACCCGTGTTCCCGTCTACGACATCGCGACCAGCTCGCGGGTGGGCGAGGAGACGCTCGACATCGAGCGCACGCCCCTGTTCATCGCGGAGGGCATCTTCGCCGCGGACATCGTGGAGCGCTGCCGGGACCTCGGCCTGCTCGCCGACGCGCTGTGCCTGCGCGGCCGCCCGTCCACGACGTTCCGCCGCCGGCTGCTGCGGGACCTCAGGGAGGGCCGCAAGTCCGTGCCGTTCCTGCTGCGCCGCGGCTGGCGCCTGATGCGCGCCGAGCGCGGCATCGTGGCCCGTCAGACGGCGCTCGGCGCGCACGCGTGCGGCAAGGAGGAGGCCCTCGGCCGCCTCGCCGCGGCCGCCGCGGGCCGTTGCGTGAAGGCCCGCGCCCAGGCCTGAGCGGCCCGCACACCCCGTACGCATGAGAAACGGGACCGGAGAGACCCCCCGGCCCTCCGGTCCCGCTTCGTTCCCCCCGTGAAGATCCCCCGTGATCCCCCCGGTACCGCTCCCCCGTACCGTCGCGTCCCCCCGGAGCGACGGCCCGCCCCCTGCCTTCAGGCCACCAGCTCGCCGAAGGACTCCTCCAGGTCACGGCCGAAGCTGAGGACCTCGTCCTCGCGCAGCCGGCGCAGGGAGCGCCAGATGCTGGACTTCACCGTGCCGACACTGATGTCGAGGATGTCCGCGATCTCGGGGTCCGTACGGCCCTCGTAGTACCGCAGGACGAGCATCGTGCGCTGCAGTTCGGGGAGGCGGGCCAGGGCCTGCCAGAGAACCGCGCGCAGCTCCGTGCCGCGCATCGCGTCCGTGTCGCCCGCCGTCTCCGGCAGTTCCTCGGTCGGGTACTCGTTCAGCTTGCGGCGGCGCCACGCGCTGATGTGCAGATTGGTCATGGTGCGGCGGAGGTAACCCCCGACCGCCGCCTTGTCGCTGATCCTGTCCCAGGCGCGATACGTCGAGAAGAGGGCGCTCTGGAGCAGGTCCTCGGCCTCGAAGCGGTCGCCGGTCAGGTGGTAGGCGGTTGCGTACAGGGAGGCGCGGCGTTCCTGGACGTAGGCCGTGAACTCGGCCTCCGACAGGGACTTCTTCCGCTCCCCCGATTCCTCCCCGTACGCGGCTCCCCCGTCGGACACCGCCTGGTTCGCGTCAACCACCGTCATGTACGTGGTGTGCTGACGCCCGGCGCCGCGAGCGCACCCCCGCCCGCTCACGGCACCGGACAACTCGTGCTTCCCGGAACCGGGACTCCGCACGAGAGCGTCATGAAGACGTGTGACAACTGCGCCAGTGGTGGTGCTGTGCAGCGTGTTCATCTCGCGCCCCCCGTCGTGGAGTCTCGGTTTCCCGTGGCTCGTAAGGACTTGCGTCCTTGCGATGTCCAAAAGCTTGCCCGGGACACTTCATGACGGTGTCCGTCGACTGTCACAGACCTGTCACAGGGCGCGGGCGTGTGCGAGTCGTGTGCGGATGGGGCCCGATGCCCCCTCATTACGAGCTTGGGAGCGCTCCAACGGTCGAACTCGAGCCGTGCCATGGGACAGAATGGCGTCTGTGCCTTCCCTGTTGCTGATCGAGGACGACGACGCCATCCGAACGGCCCTGGAGCTCTCTCTTACGCGCCAGGGCCATCGGGTTGCCACCGCTGCCACCGGCGAGGACGGTCTGAAGCTGTTGCGTGAGCAGCGGCCGGACCTGATCGTGCTGGATGTGATGCTGCCCGGCATCGACGGGTTCGAGGTGTGCCGGCGCATCCGGCGCACGGACCAGTTGCCGATCATCCTGCTCACGGCGCGGAGCGACGACATCGATGTGGTGGTCGGGCTGGAGTCCGGCGCCGACGACTACGTCGTGAAACCGGTGCAGGGGCGGGTGCTCGACGCCCGGATCCGCGCGGTGCTCCGGCGGGGCGAGCGGGAGGCGAACGACGCGGCGTCGTTCGGCAGCCTCGTCATCGACCGGGCCGCGATGACGGTCACCAAGAACGGTGAGGACCTCCAACTGACGCCCACGGAACTGCGGTTGCTCCTCGAGCTGAGCCGCAGGCCGGGCCAGGCGCTGTCACGGCAGCAGCTGTTGCGCCTGGTGTGGGAGCACGACTACCTCGGTGACTCGCGGCTCGTCGACGCGTGTGTGCAGCGGCTGCGCGCGAAGGTCGAGGACGTGCCGTCGTCGCCGACGCTGATCCGTACGGTGCGCGGGGTCGGCTACCGGCTGGACACGCCTCAGTGACCGATGCGCACGACCGGCTGCGGGGGTGGGCCGCGGCGAAGAAGGCGATACTCGCCGGCCTGCGCTTCACGAGCCTGCGGCTGCGGCTCGTCGTCGTCTTCGCCCTGGTGGCGCTGACCGCGGCGGTGTCGGCCTCGGGGATCGCGTACTGGCTCAACCGCGAGGCGGTGCTGACCCGGGCGCAGGACGCGGCGCTCAGCGACTTCCAGCAGGAGATGCAGAACCGCGCCGCGGCGCTGCCCGAGCATCCGACGCAGGGCGAGTTGCAGCATGCCGCGAACCTGATGGCGAGCAGCAGTCAGCACTTCAGCGTGCTGCTGATCAGCGACGACAAGGACGGACGGCGGATCGCCGGCAACTCCGACCTGGACGCGATCACGCTGGCCGAGGTGCCGCGTTCGCTGCAGGACGCGGTGAACAGGGAGCAGCCCCTCACGGACGGCAACAAGCACCCCTACCACCTGTACTGGCAGCGGATCGTCAGCAATGACACGCCGTATCTGGTCGGTGGGGCGCGGGTGATCGACGGGGGGCCGACGGGCTACATGCTCAAGTCCCTGGAGCCGGAGGCGAAGGATCTCAACTCCCTTGCCTGGTCGCTCGGGATCGCGACGGCGCTCGCGCTGGTCGGTTCGGCGCTGCTCGCGCAGGCCGCGGCGACGACGGTGCTCAAGCCGGTGCACCGGCTCGGGCGGGCGGCCCGGCGGCTCGGGGAAGGGAAGCTGGACACACGTCTGCGGGTGTCCGGTACGGACGAACTGGCCGATCTTTCGCGGACGTTCAACCGGACCGCGGAGAATCTGGAGAAGAAGGTCGCCGACATGAGCGCACGCGAGGAGGCGTCGCGGCGCTTCGTCGCCGACATGTCGCACGAGCTGCGTACGCCGCTGACCGCGATCACCGCGGTGACGGAGGTGCTCGAGGAGGAGCTCGACGCGGAGACCGGTTCGGTCGACCCGATGATCGAGCCGGCCGTGCGCCTCGTGGTGAGTGAGACGCGCCGGCTGAACGACCTGGTGGAGAACCTGATGGAGGTGACCCGCTTCGACGCGGGCACCGCCCGGCTCGTCCTCGACCACGTCGACATCGCCGACCAGATCACGGCCTGCATCGACGCCCGCGCCTGGCTCGACGCGGTGGACCTGGACGCGGAGCGCGGCATCATGGCCCGCATCGACCCGCGCCGCCTCGACGTCATCATGGCGAACCTGATCGGGAACGCGCTCAAGCACGGCGGCTCGCCGGTGCGGGTGTCGGTGCGGCTCGCGGACTCGGCGCTGGTGATCGAGGTACGTGACCACGGGCCCGGCATCCCGCAGGACGTGCTCCCGCACGTCTTCGACCGGTTCTACAAGGCGAGCGCGTCGCGGCCGCGCTCGGAGGGCAGTGGGCTCGGGCTCTCGATCGCCCTGGAGAACGCGCACATCCACGGCGGCGAGATCACGGCCGCCAACTCCCCCGAGGGAGGCGCCGTGTTCACGTTCCGGCTGCCGCTCGACGCGTCACCGCTGACGCTGCCGCCCGATGACGAGGGCGCCGTCGGTGGCGGTTCCGGTGAGGAGGGCGGCGCGTGATGACCGCACGCAGGGCAGGACGGCGTCACGCGGTGCTGGGAGCGGCGGTTCTCGCCGTGCTCCTCGCCGGGTGCGGGATCAGACCGACGGAGGTGCCCACGGACTTCGGGGCCGCGCCGTCCCGGGTGCCGTGCACGCTGTCGGGGCCCGGTCTGGAGTCGCGCTCGGGCGGCGAGTTCGCCGTGCAGGTGTATCTGGTCTGTACGTCGCAGCTGGTGAGCGTCGACCGGTCGGTGACCCTGCCGAAGGGGCAGGGCGCCTCGGACCGGGTGCGGCTCGCCCAGGCGCTGCTCGACGAGCTGGAGCAGTCTCCGGGCGGCGCCGAGCGTCAGGCGGGGTACACGACGGACGTACGGCCCGGGATGACCGTCTCGGGGCCGGGCAAAGGTGACCCGGACAACGCGCTGCGGCTGAGCGTCCCGCCGGACGACCTCTCGCCGTACGCGCTGGCGCAGATCGTGTGTACGTATGCGAACGGCGGGGCCGCGGCGAAGGACGACAAGGTCGTGCTCGGCGGGCCGGGTGACGACGCTCTGCGCGCGTACGACTGTTCTCCGGAGATGCGGACGCGGCCGGGGCTCGTCCCGGCGCCCGCCGAGACGGTCGGCTGACGCGGGCGGGCGCGGTGGTCGCGGGCGGACGCCGGCGACGCGGAACCGATCGTCCCGCCGCCCGCGTCTTGGGGGGCGTGCAGCGCCATCGCCCGGGCGGCTCCAAGGCCGCCATCCGCTTCCGTACGGCAGGGATAGCCCTCCTTGCCGCGCATCTGCTTCTCGTCTGCTGGATCACGCTGCGCCCCCTGGACGTGCCGTGGGTCAGCGCCGCGAACCTGCATCCGTTCGCGGGGATCAGGGCGGATCTCGCGCTCGGTCCGGCGCAGGCGGTGCGGCGGATCGGCAAGGAGCTGCTGCTGCTCGCCCCGCTGGGGGTGCTGCTGCCGATCGCCGGGGGGCGGCTCGTCGTCTCGCCGCTGGGTTCGCTCGTGCGTACGGTCGCCGCCGGAGCGCTGCTGTCTCTCGGCATCGAGCTGCTGCAGACCGGGGTGCCGGGGCAGGTCGTGGACATCGACTCGCTGTTCCTGAACACGCTGGGCGTGGCCTTGGCGCACGCGGCCGTGGTGCCGACCCTCAGGGGCAGGCTCCGCCGCAGGGCCGAGGTCACCGCCCTCCCCCGGGAGGAGCCGTCTCAGGGGCGGACCCCGACGATTTCCAGGGTCGGCGTCGCCCCGTGAGCTGACGCTTCGCCCGGTTCGTCACCGTAGCTTCGAAGACATCGAAGACGCCCCGGCCGTCCCGGCCAAGGGAGCGCCTCACCGCTACGGTTCGCGAAGGAGCCCACCATGACCGCCCTTGCCCGCCCCACGAACGGACGGATGATCGGCGGAGTGTGCGCAGCGCTGGCACGGCGCTTCGGCACCTCCGCGACCACGATGCGCGTGATCTTCGTGCTCTCGTGTCTGCTTCCCGGTCCCCAGTTCCTGCTGTACATCGCGCTGTGGATCCTGCTGCCGGGCGAGGGCAAGGCCCGCCAGGCGTGGTGACGACGGGGTCCGCGGGCTGATGGACGACAAGCAGGGGCGCACCCGCGCGGGTGCGCCCCTGCTGTGTGTCCGTGCGGGTGCCGTGTCGGGTGGGTCAGCCGACGGGCAGGGCGCCACCGGCGGGCAGCGACTTGACGGGCAGGCCGCCGAGGAGCCCGGAGACCGGGTCGTGGCCGTTGGTGGGGAGGGCCTTCCGGACGGCGGGCGCGGCGGCGTTCAGGCCACCGGCGACGGCGTTCTTGCCGGCGGCCAGAGACTGGGTGCCACCGGCGGGCAGCACCTTCGCGACCTGCTCGGCGGGGAGCGTGCCGGTCACGGTGTTCAGGGCGGAGCCCGCGTCCGGCAGGGCGGGGGCGGCGGACGCGGCACCGGCGCCCGCGGCGGCGAAGGCGGCACCGAGGGCGGCGACACCGAGGGTCTTGACGGCAGACTGCTTCATCGTGAAATGAGTCCTCGTGAACGGGGGCTTGAGCGGTCCACGACCGTAAACATGCGCCAGGGCGCGTTGCAAACAGCGAAATACGCGCGGAAGCGGCCGGGATTTCCTGTTCCCGGCCGCTTCGGATTCGCACAAAATGGCGCTACTACGCGACAGACCCCCTGGTCGAGGCGGTCTGACGGAACAGCCATTCGGATTTCAACTCGGCATATCCCGGCTTGATGACGTCATTGATCATGGCCAGTCGTTCATCGAAAGGAATGAATGCTGATTTCATCGCATTGACAGTGAACCACTGCATGTCGTCGAGCGTGTAGCCGAAAGCGTCGACCAGGTGCTCGAACTCGCGGCTCATGCTGGTGCCGGACATGAGGCGGTTGTCCGTGTTCACCGTGGCACGGAAGTGCAGCCTGCGGAGCAGGCCGATGGGGTGGGCCTCGTAGGAGTCGGCGGCGCCCGTCTGGAGGTTGGAGCTCGGGCACATCTCCAGGGGGATGCGCTTGTCGCGGACGTAGGAGGCGAGGCGGCCGAGCTCGACGGACCCGTCGTCCTCGACCTTGATGTCGTCGATGATCCGCACGCCGTGGCCGAGGCGGTCGGCGCCGCACCACTGGAGCGCCTGCCAGATGGAGGGCAGGCCGAAGGCCTCGCCCGCGTGGATCGTGAAGTGGTTGTTCTCGCGCTTGAGGTACTCGAAGGCGTCGAGGTGGCGGGTGGGAGGGAAGCCCGCCTCGGCGCCCGCGATGTCGAAGCCGACGACGCCCGCGTCGCGGTAGCGGTTGGCGAGTTCGGCGATCTCCAGGGCGCGCGCCGCGTGCCGCATGGCGGTGAGCAGGGCGCCCACCCGGATGCGGTGGCCGTCGGCCTTGGCGCGCCGCTCGCCCTCCCTGAAGCCCGAGTTGACCGCCTCGACGACCTCTTCGAGGGTGAGGCCCTGTTCGAGGTGCTGCTCGGGGGCGTAGCGGATCTCGGCGTAGACGACGCCGTCCTCGGCGAGGTCCTCGGCGCACTCGGCGGCGACCCGGAACAGCGCCTCGCGGGTCTGCATGACGGCGCAGGTGTGGGCGAAGGTCTCCAGGTAGCGCTCGAGGGAGCCGGAGTCGGCGGCCTCGCGGAACCAGATGCCGAGCTTGTCGGGGTCGGTCTCCGGGAGGTTCCCGTAGCCCTGCTCCAGGGCGAGTTCGACGATGGTGCCGGGGCGAAGCCCGCCGTCGAGGTGGTCGTGCAGCAGCACCTTGGGGGCGCGAACGATCTGCTCGGGGGTCGGAATCTGCGAGTTTCCGCTGGTCTGGCTCGTCATTTCGGCACTCTAACGCCTACGCGCGTAGATACCCGGTGGCGTCCGCCTGTCGATACGTAACAGTGACCCTGCGGACGGGTGGCGTACACCGGGCCTTCTGACACTGTTCTGTCATGGGACAGCAAGCGACGACGGTCCGTGAGGCCCGGCTCGGGAAGGCGGTGGGGCCCGTCCCCGCGGCGGTGAGCGGTGTGGTCCTGCTGCTTCCGGCGGGTGCGGAGACCTCCACGCGCAGACCGTCACCGCTGGCCTCGCAGGCCGTACGGACCCTGGGGCGCGCCCTCGCGCGCGACGGGCGGCGGGACGGCCTGGCGGCGCATGTCGTGCACTACCGCAGCCGCGGCTGGAACGGCGCGCAGGCACAGCTCGCGCGCGACGCCGACTGGGCTGCGGACGAGGCCGTACGGCGCTACGGCGACGTCGCCGTCTGTCTCGTCGGGGTCGGTATGGGCGCCCGCGCGGCACTGCACGCGGGAGGGCACGGCGCCGTCAACTCGGTGCTCGCGCTCGCCCCTTGGCTGCCCGAGGAGGACGTCGCCGCGCCCCTCGAACCGGTGAAACAGCTCGTGGGCCGCCGCGTCCTGATCGTGCACGGCACGAACGACGAGCGCACGGATCCCGAGCTGTCGTTCCGCCTGGCCGCCCGCGCGAAGAAGTCGAACCGCGACATCTGCCGTTTCGAGGTGCACTCCGACGGCCACGCGCTCCACCAGCACCGCGCAGAAGTCCACGCCCTGGCACGCGACTTCGTGCTCGGCTCGCTCTTCGGCCGGGCGTTCTCGCGCCCGGTGCGGGACGCGCTCGCCGCGCCGCCGCCGCTGGGACTGCGGATGCCGCTGGCCTCGGGGTTCGGCAGGTCCCTCGGCCGGTGACTACTCCTGCGCGCGGGTCCACTCGGAGAGCAGGTTGCCGCGCCGGGAGAGCAGGAACTTCTTGAACGCGGCGACCGGCGGGGTGTCCGGATGCCCGTCGAGCCAGGCCACGCCGATCTCGCGTACCGCCCGCTGGCCGGTCACCGTCAGCTCGACAACCCCCGGGCGCGGTACGGCCGGTGGCGGCAGGAGCGCCACGCCGAGGCCCGCCGCGACCAGGCCGCGCAGGGTCTCCGTCTCCTCGCCCTCGAAGGCGATGCGCGGCTTGAACCCCGCCTCCGTGCACAGACCGTCGGTGATGCGGCGCAGTCCGTAGCCGGGTTCGAGGGTCACGAACGTCTCGTCGGCCGCCTCCGCGAGACGGACGCGCTTGCGGCCCGCGAGGCGGTGGTCGTCGGGGACGACCAGACGCAGGCGCTGCTCGTCGAGGCGGCGCGCGACGAGGCCGGGCGCGTCGGGGACGGGAGAGGTGAGGCAGAGGTCGAGTTCGCCGGCGCGCAGGCGCTCCAGCATCGCCTCGCCGTAGTTCTGGACGAGGCTGAAGCGGATGCGCGGGTGGTCGGCGCGGAAGGCGCGGATCAGGCCGGGGACGGTCTCGGAGCCCATGGTGTGCAGGAAGCCGAAGGCGACCTTGCCCGACGCGGGGTCGGCGTCGGCCCGTACCGACTCGGCGGCGCGGCCGACCTCGGCGAGCGCCTTGTCGACGGACGTGAGGAACGTGCGGCCCGCCGGGGTGAGCGAGACGGTGCGGCCGTGGCGCGCGAACAGCTCCACGCCGAGGTCCCGTTCGAGGCGCACCAGGGCGCGCGACAGCGTCGACTGGGGGATCTCCAGCTCGTGGGCGGCCCGCGTGACGTGCTCGGTGCGGGCGACCGCGGCGAAGTACGACAGGCGTGGCGCGAGCGTCGTCACGATGTCTTCTGTGTCACTGGACGGTGACAGGCGGGTCTCTGAACTCTGCTTATGCGCCATGGGATCGATTATGGCGTTTTCATGCATTGGACGCATGAAACATGGAGGCCTACGTTCGAAACATGCCTCCTGCCAGTAGCGGGGCGACCGCCACCCACGCGGTCGCCGCCCGTAAGCCGTCGTCCCCCGAAGCCACCGACACCCGTCTGAACCCGGGCGGCCCCGGGTACCGCCGGATGAGTTTCGCCCTCTTCCTGGCCGGGGTCGCGACCTTCGCCCTCCTCTACTCCACGCAGGCCCTGCTCCCCCTCGTCTCCGCGGACTTCGACGTCAGCGCGAGCGCCGCGAGCTGGACGGTGTCCGGCGCGACGGGCGCGCTCGCCGTGTGTGTACTGCCGCTGAGCGCCCTGTCGGAGCGGTTCGGACGGCGCACCGTGATGACGGCGTCCCTGTCGGTGGCGGTCGCGGTCGGCCTGCTCGTGCCCTTCGCTCCCTCGCTCGGCGCGCTCATCGCGCTGAGGGCGCTCCAGGGTGCCGCTCTCGCCGGTCTGCCGGCCTCCGCGATGGCGTATCTCGCGGAGGAGGTGCGGCCCAAGGCGCTGGTCGCCGCGATCGGCCTGTTCGTGGCGGGCAACTCCATCGGCGGGATGAGCGGCCGGGTCATCACCGGGTGGGTCGCGCAGGAGTGGGGCTGGCGCGCGGCGGTCGGCACGATCGGCGTGATCGCCGTGGCGTGCGCGGTCGCCTTCCGGCTGCTGCTGCCCCGGCCGCGGCACTTCACCCCCGGCTCGCTGCGGCCGCGGGTGCTGGCCCGCACGGTGCGCGGCCACCTCGCGAACCCGCTGCTGTGCCGTCTGTACGTGATCGGCGCCCTGTTCATGACGGTCTTCGGCGCCGTGTACACGGTGATCGGCTACCGGCTCACGGCCGCGCCGTTCTCGCTCCCGCAGGGCATCATCGGCTCGATCTTCCTGGTGTACCTGGTGGGTACGGTCTCCTCGGCCGCGGCCGGCAAGCTCGTCGCGCGGCTCGGGCGGCGCGGGGCGCTGTACCTGGCGGTGGGCACGACGGCGTCCGGGCTGCTGCTCTCGCTCGGTGACTCGATCCCCATGGTGCTGCTCGGCCTGGTCCTGGTCACGGCCGGATTCTTCGCGGGGCACGCGGTGGCGTCGTCCTCGGTCAGCCACACGGCGACGCACGGGCGGGCGCAGGCGTCCGCGCTGTACCAGTCCGTGTACTACATCGGATCCAGCGTGGGCGGCACCCTCGGCGCGGTGGCCTTCCACGCGGGCGGCTGGGCCGGGACCGTGGCCCTCGGCCTGGTGGCGGTGCTCGGCGTCGTGTCGGTGACCCTGTGGGGCTCGCACGCGGCGCGTGTGCAGCAGCGGCAGACGCTCGTGGCGGCGCACTGACGCTGCCCGGATCTTACTGACAACGGCCCCCGGGCCGGCGTAATTCGCCGGTCCGGGGGCCGTTGTCAGTGCCCTGCGGTAGCTTCCGAAGTGCTGGGACTTGCATGGACTTTCGGGACTTGCCAGAAGCCGCAGGGCGGGGTGTGGACATGAGTGACATCGCAGGGACGACCACCGAGCTGGACGTCCGTCTCGAGAAGCACCGGGTCGAGCTGACCGGGTACTGCTACCGGATGCTGGGCTCGGCCTTCGAGGCCGAGGACGCGGTGCAGGACACGATGGTCCGCGCCTGGCGCAGCTTCGACAAGTTCGAGGGGCGCTCCAGCCTGCGGTCCTGGCTGTACCGCATCGCGACGAACGTCTGCCTGGACATGCTGAACGCGGGCAACAAGCGGGCCCGTCCGATGGACCTGACGGCGGCGGCTCCGCTGGCGCAGGCGGCGCTCACCCCCCGGCCGGACAACGTGTGGCTGGAGCCGATGCCGGACGCGCGCGTGCTGCCGACCGTGCACGACCCCGCGGAGGCGGCGGTGGCGCGGGAGTCGGTGCGCCTCGCCTTCGTGGCGGCGCTCCAGCAGCTGCCCGCCAAGCAGCGGGTCGTGCTCATCCTGCGCGAGGTCCTGGCCTGGAAGGCGCAGGAGGTCGCCGAGCTCCTCGACACGTCGGTGGCGTCGGTGAACAGCGCGCTCCAGCGGGCCCGCGCCACGCTCGCCGAGGCCCCGGCCGAGACGAAGGACGCCGGCGGCGAGCTGGACGAGGAGCACCAGGCGCTCCTCGAGCGCTATGTCGCGGCGTTCGAGGGATACGACATGAAGGCCCTCACGGCGCTGCTCGCCGAGGACGCCGTCATGACCATGCCGCCGTTCGACCTGTGGCTGCGCGGCACGCCGGACATCACGGGCTTCATGACGACGATCGGCGCCTCGTGTGCCGACAGCCGGCTGGTGCCCGTCGAGGCCAACGGCTCGCCCGCGTTCGCCCACTACAAGCCCGACCCGGACAAGGGCGGGTTCGCGCCGTGGGCCGTCCAGGTCCTGGAGATCTCAGAGGGCCGGATCACCGGACTCCACTGTTTCCTGGACACGGCCCGCTATTTCCCGCTGTTCGGTCTGCCGCTCCATCTCGACGACCAGCCCGCCTAGGCCGGGCAGGCCGACCAGCTGGAGCAGGGCCCACAGGGCCGGGGACGGATCGCGCAGCCGCAGTCCCGCCCCGGCCCGGCGGGCGGCGAGCTGCATCCGGGCGAGCGCGTCCACGGTGGCGAGGTCGGCCGTGGTGACGGCCGCGAGGTCGCAGACGAGGTCGCGTGCGGGGGCGCGGGCGCATGCCGTGCGCACCTGCTCGCACAGGTGCGGCACGTCGCCGCGGCGCAGAGGGCCGGTGAGAGCCAGGTCGGGACGTCGGGAAGCAGCCACGCAAGAAAGACCCGCCCGGCGGCGGGAACTCATCGGCGATCCGGCCGTGTGCCGAGTGCCGTGCCTCACGCTCCCCGTGTGTCGCGCGCATCACGTTGACCCCGCGTCGGATGCCCTCCGAGGCTAGGGGGATGCTCCTTGATCACGTACCTGCTCAGCCGTCCGCACGACGCCGGCAGGGGGCAGCGTGACAGGGGTGCTGAACGGGTTCGCCGTCATCGCGGTGGTCATCGCCGTCGGCTATCTGATCGGCAGGCGCGGCTATCTCGGGGACAACGGCCGCGAGGTCCTCACCAAGCTCGCCTTCCATGTCGCCACACCCGCGCTCCTGTTCACCACGCTCGCGAAGGCCGACCTCTCGGTGATCCTGTCGCCGCGGCTGCTGGTGACGGCGCTGAGCACGGCGGCGGCCGCCGGGGTGTTCGTCGCGGTGGGTGCCGCGCGCCGGTGGGGCGTGGGACGGACCACGATCGGCGCCCTGTGCTCCAGCTACGTCAATTCGGGAAACCTCGGCATCCCCATCGCCGTGTACGTCCTCGGCGACGCCTCACTGGTCGCGCCCGTGCTGCTCTTCCAGCAGATCGTGGTGACGCCGATCGCGATGACGGTCCTCGATCTGTCGGAGGCCGGGGAGACGCGGTCGCTGTGGCGACGGCTCGTCACACCGCTGCGCAACCCGATCGCGGTCGGCGCGCTCACGGGCGTGATCGTGGCGGCGACGGGGTGGACAGTGCCGGGGCCGGTCTTCAACCCGGTCGATCTGATCGGCAAGATGTCCGTGCCGGTGGTGCTGCTCGCGTACGGGATCTCGCTGTGCGGGAGTTCGCTGCCGGCCCGGCGCGGTTCCGACCGGGTCCCGGTGCTGCTGTCGGTGGCCCTGAAGTCGGTGGGGCAGCCCGCGGTGGCGTGGGTACTCGCGGCGGGCGTCTTCGGTCTGCGGGGCGCATCGCTCCTGGACGTGGTGGTGACGTCGGCGCTCCCGGCCGCGCAGAACCTCTTCACGTACGCCTCGCGCTACCACGTCGCGGAGAGACTGGCGAGGGAGTCGATCCTGCTGTCGACGCTGGCGTCGGTGCCGGCGCTGGTGGTGATCGCGGCGCTGCTGGGGTGAGTCGAACGGGACCGGCGGAGGTCCACCGGTCCCGTTCGCCCGTTCCGGGAGACCCGGAGGAAACCCAGGTCAGCCGATGCGTTCCCGCACCACCGGCGTGGCCTCGAACGTCGTCCCCGGTGCCGCGATGTCGTACGAGCCGTCGACGGACTCAAGGGCGTACCCGAAGCGCTCCGGCGTGTCCGTGTGCAGGGTCATGAGGGGCTGGCCCTGCGTCACCGGGTCGCCCGGCTTGGCGTGGAGTTCGACGCCGGCGGCGGCCTGCACCACGTCCTCCTTGCGGGCGCGGCCCGCGCCGAGGCGCCAGGCGGCGACGCCGATGTCGTACGCGTCCAGGCGGGTCAGGACGCCGGACCTCCCGGCGACCACCACGTGCTGCTCACGGGACGTGGGCAGCGCCGCGTCGGGGTCACCGCCCTGTGCGGCGATCATGCGGCGCCAGACGTCCATCGCGGAGCCGTCGGCGAGGGCCTTCGCCGGGTCGGCGTCCTTGATGCCCGCGGCGTCGAGCATCTCGCGGGCCAGGGCGAGGGTGAGCTCGACGACGTCGGCGGGGCCGCCGCCCGCCAGCACCTCGACGGACTCGCGGACTTCGAGGGCGTTGCCTGCGGTGAGGCCGAGGGGCGTCGACATGTCGGTGAGCAGGGCGACGGTGCGCACGCCGCTGTCGGTGCCCAATTCGACCATCGTGGAGGCGAGTTCGCGGGCGTCCTCGATCGTCTTCATGAACGCGCCGGTGCCGACCTTGACGTCGAGGACGAGTGAGCCGGTGCCCTCGGCGATCTTCTTCGACATGATCGAGGAGGCGATGAGCGGGATCGCCTCGACGGTGCCGGTGACGTCGCGCAGCGCGTAGAGCTTCTTGTCGGCGGGGGCGAGCCCGTCACCGGCCGCGCAGATCACGGAGCCGACGGTGTCGAGGACGTGCAGCATCTCGTCGTTGGACAGCAGGGCGCGCCAGCCGGGGATGGACTCCAGCTTGTCGAGGGTGCCGCCGGTGTGGCCGAGGCCGCGGCCGGAGAGCTGCGGGACGGCGGCGCCGCACGCGGCGACCAGCGGGGCGAGCGGCAGCGTGATCTTGTCGCCGACGCCTCCGGTGGAGTGCTTGTCGGCGGTCGGGCGGGACAGGGACGAGAAGTCCATGCGCTCACCGGAGGCGATCATCGCGGCGGTCCAGCGGGCGATCTCCGTACGGTTCATGCCGTTGAGCAGGATCGCCATGGCGAGCGCCGACATCTGCTCGTCGGCGACGGCGCCGCGGGTGTACGCGTCGATGACCCAGTCGATCTGCTCGTCGCTGAGTTCGCCCCGGTCCCGCTTGGTCCGGATGACGGAGATGACGTCCATGGCGTTGTCCTTCCGCAGGTGGCAGCAGGGCCGACTCTACGCGCATAGAGCGACCCGTTGAAAGCGGCCCCGCCCAACAGGGCGGGGCCTTCGGTCAGTTGAGGTGCTGGGGTCCGAACGCGTCGGGGAGCATCTCGCCGAGCGGGCGGATCCCCGCCGTCGTCTCCAGGAGCAGCTCGGGCCCCCCGAACTCGTACAGGAGCTGGCGGCAGCGGCCGCACGGCATCAGGATCTCGCCCTTGCCGTCCACGCACGTGAAGTGCGTCAGACGGCCGCCGCCGGTCAGCTGGAGCTGCGAGACGAGCCCGCACTCGGCGCACAGGCCGAGCCCGTACGACGCGTTCTCGACGTTGCAGCCCGACACGGTGCGGCCGTCGTCCACGCGGGCCGCGGCGCCGACCGGGAAGGCCGAGTACGGCACGTACGCGCGGGACATGGCCTCGCGGGCCGTCTCTCTGAGTGCTTCCCAGTCGGCTTCCGTCACTTGCCCTGACCCTTCCGGTAGCGCATGCCGTCGGCCTTCGGCATCCGCAGCCGCTGCGCGGACAGCGAGAGCACCAGGAGGGTGACGACATACGGGGTGGCGCCGACGAAGTCGCCGGGCACCTCATCCGTCAGGAGGTACCAGACCAGGACGACCACGGCAATCACCGCGCTGACCGTGGCCTGGATCATGGCCTTGCGGTACGCCTTCCAGCCCGCCAGGAGGGCGAGCAGGACGACCAGCAGGAGCAGCAGCGCGTGCACGGTCTCACCGCCGTTGCGCAGCTGGAGCGCGTCGGAGAAGCCGAACAGGCCCGCGCCCATGGCGAGTCCGCCCGGCCGCCAGTTGCCGAAGATCATGGCGGCGAGGCCGATGTAGCCGCGCCCACCGGTCTGGCCCTCCAGGTAGCTGTGGGAGGTGACCAGGGCGAGGAACGCGCCGCCGAGACCCGCAAGTCCGCCGGAGATGGCGACGGCGGCGTACTTGTGCGCGTACACGTTGACGCCGAGGGACTCGGCCGCGACCGGGTTCTCGCCGCAGGAGCGCAGGCGCAGACCGAACGAGGTGCGCCACAGCACCCACCAGCTGCCCACGAAGAGCAGCACGGCGAGGATCGTGATCACGGAGACGTTGGTGACCAGACCGCCGAGGATGCCGGCGAGGTCGGAGACCAGGAACCAGTGGTGCTGCTCGATGGAGTGCAGGCCGCTGGACAGGCCCGGGATCGTGACGTCGCCCAGCGACTCGGCGGGCGGCGACTGCTTGGGGTTGCCGCCCTTGGTCGCGGGCTCTCCGTCGGCGAAGAACAGCTTGGCGAGGTACTGGGTGGCGCCCAGGGCGAGGAGGTTGACGGCCACACCGGAGACGATGTGGTCGACGCCGAACGTGACGGTGGCGACGGCGTGGATCAGACCGCCGAGGACACCGAAGCCGATGCCGCAGACGAGGCCGAGCCACGGGCTGGTCTGCCAGCCGAGCCAGCCGGCGCCGAACGTGCCGAGGATCATCATGCCTTCGAGGCCGATGTTGACCACGCCGGCCCGCTCCGACCACAGGCCCGCGAGGGCCGCGAGGCCGATGGGCACGGCGAGCCCGAGCGCGGCGCTGATCTGGCCGCCGGAGGTGAGCTGGTCGGCGCCCGTGATGACGCGGACGGCGGAGACCAGGAACAGCGCGCCGACGACGGTCATCAGGGTCTGGCCCGTGGAGAGCCGGCCGCGCGCCTTCCTGGCGCCGCTCACCGCGGGGGCCGCGGGAGGCGGGGTGTCGGTCTTCGTGGCGCTCATCCGGCCACCTCCTGCTTCTCGGTGCGGACGGCGGCGGCCTGCGCGGCGAGCTCGGCGCCGACCCGCTGCTGCTGGCGCTTGAGCCCGTAGCGGCGTACGACCTCGTAGGCGATGACGACGCACAGGACGATGACGCCCTGGATCACGCCGAGGATCTCCTTGTCGTAGCCCTGGAACTCCAGGTGGTTGGTGGTGCGCTCCAGGAAGCCCCACAGCAGGGCGCCGAGCGCGATGCCGACCGGGTGGTTACGGCCGAGCAGCGCGATCGCGATGCCCGTGAAGCCGAGGCCCACCGGGAAGCTGTTGTCGTACTGGTGGCTGTCGTTGAGGAGCGTCGGCATACCGACGAGACCGGCCACGGCACCCGAGATGATCATGCTGGTGGCGACCATCTTCTTGACGCTGACGCCGCTCGCGGCGGCCGCCGACTCGGACTGGCCGACGGTGCGCAGGTCGAATCCGAAGCGGGTGCGGCCGAGGACGAACCAGTACGCGACGCCGACGAGCACGGCGATCACGATGAAGCCCCAGACCTGGCCGGCCGGCCCCATGTCCATCGTGAAGAAGTACGAGGACTTCGGCAGCGGCTTGGTGGAGACCAGGGTGCCGGCGTCGTCGAGCTGGCCGAGCTGCTCGGGCTGGAGCAGGTAGGCGATGATCGCGGTGGCGATCGCGTTCAGCATGATCGTCGCGATGACCTCGCTGACCCCGCGGGTCACCTTGAGGATGCCCGCGATGGCCGCCCACAGGGCACCGGTCGCCATGGCCGCGAGCATGATCAGCGGGATGGAGAGCCAGCCGGGCAGCGTGAGCGCCCCGCCGAGCACGGCGGCGACGAACGCGGCGAGCCGGTACTGGCCGTCGACACCGATGTTGAACAGGTTCATGCGGAAGCCGATGGCCACCGCGACACCCGCGAGGTAGTACGTCGTCGCCTTGTTGAGGATGTAGACCTGGCTGTCGCTCGCGGAGCCGTAGGTCACCATGTCGCTGAACGCGGCGAACGGGTCCTTGCCGGTCGCCGTGATGATCAAGGCGGTGACGACCAGCGCGGCGATGATCGCCAGGAGCGGGGCGGCGATCGCGAGGATCAGCCGCTCCTTGTCGATCCGGGACGTGCCCCGGGATATCAGTGTCTTCATCGGACGTCCCCGCCTTCGGCGTCTTCCGTGTGCTGGAGGTGGCCCGAGGCCGCACCTGTCATGGCGGAGCCCAGCTCCTCCGGGGTGATGGTGGCGGGGTCGGCGTCGGCGACCAGGCGGCCGCGGTACATCACCCGCAGGGTGTCGGACAGGCCGATCAGCTCGTCCAGGTCGGCCGAGATGAGCAGCACGGCGAGGCCCTCGCGGCGGGCGCGGCGGATCTGGTCCCAGATCTGCGCCTGCGCGCCGACGTCCACACCGCGGGTGGGGTGGGCGGCGATCAGCAGCTTGGGCGCGTGGCTCATCTCGCGGCCGACGATCAGCTTCTGCTGGTTGCCGCCGGACAGGGAGGCCGCGGTGACCTCGATGCCGGGGGTGCGGACGTCGTAGTCGCGCACGATGCGCTCGGTGTCGGCGCGGGCGGCCTTCAGATCGAGCAGCCCGCGCTTGGAGTTGGGGCGCTCGGTGACATGGCCGAGGACCCGGTTCTCCCACAGCGGCGCTTCGAGGAGGAGGCCGTGGCGGTGCCGGTCCTCGGGGATGTACCCGACACCGGCTTCACGGCGCTTGCGGGTGGGGGTCCGGGTGACGTCGGCGCCGTCCAGGGCGACGGTGCCGCGGTCCGCGGTCCGCATGCCCATGATGGCCTCGACGAGTTCGGACTGACCGTTGCCCTCCACGCCCGCGATGCCGAGGACTTCGCCGCGGCGGATGGTGAAGGTGACGTCGTCGAGGATGACGCGCTCGACGCCGTCCAGGTCGGTCTGCGTGAGGCGCACCCCCGCCAGGTGGAGCATCGGGGTGTCGGTGACCGTCGACTCCTCGGTCTCCGGCGAGGGCAGCTCGCTGCCGACCATCAGCTCGGCGAGCTGCTTGGTGCTGGTGTTCCTCGGGTCGGCCGTGCCGACCGTCGTCCCGCGCCGGATGACCGTGATCTCGTCCGCGACGGAGAGCACCTCACCCAGCTTGTGGGAGATGAAGATGACGGTGAGGCCCTCGGACTTGAGCTCGCGCAGGTTGTCGAAGAGCGCGTCGACCTCCTGCGGCACGAGGACCGCGGTGGGCTCGTCGAGGATCAGCGTCCGGGCGCCCCGGTAGAGGACCTTGAGGATCTCGACGCGCTGGCGGTCGGCGACCCCGAGCTCCTCGACGAGGACGTCGGGCCGCACGCCGAGGCCGTACGCCTCGGATATCTCGCGGATCTTCGTACGCGCCTTGCCGCCGATGCCGTGCAGCTTCTCGGCGCCCAGGACGACGTTCTCCAGGACGGTGAGGTTGTCGGCCAGCATGAAGTGCTGGTGGACCATGCCGATGCCGCGCGCGATGGCGTCGGCGGGCGTGGCGAAGGTGACCTGGGTGCCGTCGATCGCGATGGTGCCCTCGTCCGGCTTCTGCATGCCGTAGAGGATCTTCATCAGGGTCGACTTGCCGGCGCCGTTCTCACCGCACAGGGCGTGGACGGTGCCCCGCCGTACGGTGATGTCGATGTCGCGGTTGGCGACGACGCCGGGAAAGCGCTTGGTGATGCCGCGCAGTTCGACGGCGGGAGGGCTGGACGCGTTGATGGCGCACTCTCCTCGGGGGACAGGACGTACGTACGGAAGGGGTGAACGGTCGCGCGGAGCCGCACGGGGCGCGTCGGCGACGGTAGTACGCCAACTCTTAGCTACACGCGTAGAGTTGACACATTGTTATGGCTCGGCGAGGGGAAGCTTTCGCCACTCCCCCCGCCGAGCCGGGCCCTTCGGGCCTCAGGTCACGGGGTGGTCTTGACCTTGACCTTGCCGCTCGCGATCTGCTCCTTGGCGGCGTCCAGCTTGGCCTGGATGTCGTCGATGTAGCCGCCGGAGGTGGCGAGCGAGACGCCGCCGTCCTTCAGGGCGTAGGTGTTGGTGCCGGTCTTCGGCGAACCGTCCTTGACCGACTTGATCAGGTCGAAGACGCCGATGTCGACGTTCTTGACGACCGAGGTCAGGATCGAGGACTTGTACTTGGCCAGACCCGGGATGTTGTACTGGTCCGAGTCGACGCCGATCGCCCAGGCGCCCTTCGTGCCGGAGACGGCCTCGATGGCACCGTTGCCGGAGGAGCCGGCCGCCGAGTAGACGACGTCGGCGCCCTTGTCCAGCATGCCCTGGGCGGCTTCCTTGCCCTTGTCCGGGGAGGCGAAGCCGGAGGTGTCCGAACCGTGGCTCAGGTACTGGACGTCGACCTTGATCTTCGGGTTGGTGGCCTTGACGCCCTGGACGTAACCCGCCTCGAACTTCTTGATCAGCGGGACGTCGACACCGCCGATGAAGCCGACGTGGTCCTTCTTCGTCTTCAGCGCGGCGGCGACGCCGGCCAGGTAGGAGCCCTGCTCCTCGGTGAAGACGATGGAGTCGGTGTTCTTGGCGTTCACCACGGAGTCGACGATTCCGAAGGTGGTCTTCGGGTACTTCGCGGAGACCTTGGTCATCGAGGTGGCGTACGCGTAGCCGACGCCGATGATGGGGTTGTAGCCGGCGTCGGCCAGGTCGGACAGACGCTGCTCGCGGTCGGCCTCGGTGTCGGAGGTCTTGGCGGTCAGCTCCTTGAGGTCACCGCCGAACTCCTTCTTGGCCTTGTCGGCACCGCGCGCGGCGGAGTCGTTGAAGGAGTGGTCGCCCCGGCCGCCGACGTCGAAGGCGAGGCCGATCTTGACGCCGCCCTTCTTGCCGGAGTCCGACGAGGAGCCCGAGGACTCGTTGTCCGAGGAAGTGCCGCCACATGCGGTGGCGGTGAGAGCGAGTGCCGCGGTGGCTATGCACGCGGCGGAGATTTTGGCTACCCGGCGCAAGGGAGGCTCCTTCGACCTGACCTGAGCGCCGGGCTTCCGGCGCTGGTTTTCGGACGGATCGTAACGCGCGTAGATGTCAGATAAAGGGCTGTTCCGCAGCCGTTATCGGATTGACGCGAACGCCGCCCGGCCGCCCGGTCTACGGGGCGTTACGTGGGTGGGTCGGGTGGGTTACGTGCCGGCCACACCGACCCTTTCCTCCCAACGGTTCACGCCACTGCTAGCGCGCGGCCCCGTCCATCAGCGCCGCCGCCGTGAACAGCTCCACCCCTACCGTGATCGCCGACTCGTCCGCGTCGAAGTCGCCCTGGTGCAGGTCTCGTCCGCCGCGCTCGCCGGGAGTGCGCACCCCGAGGCGGGCCATGGCTCCGGGGACGTGCTCCAGGTACCAGGAGAAGTCCTCGCCGCCCAGGCTCTGCGGGGTGTCCTCGACGGAGTGGGCGCCGCGACGCAGGGTCATCGCCGCGGTCAGGAGATCGGTGACCTCCGGGGCGTTGACGACAGGCGGCACCCCGCGGATGTAGTTGATCTCCGACTTGGCGCGGTAGAGGTCGGCGATCTCCTGGATCGCGCCGTGCACGAGGTCGGGCGCCTGCCGCCACGCCTCCAGGTCGAGGCAGCGGACGGTGCCGGACAGCTCGGCGTGCTGCGGGATCACATTGCACGCGTGGCCGGATTCGATACGGCCCCAGGTCACGGCGAGGCCCGAACGGGCGTCGATGCGGCGGGCGACGAGCGCGGGGACCTCGGTGGCCACCTTCGCCGCGGCGGTCACGAGGTCGGTGGTGAGGTGGGGGCGCGCGGTGTGCCCGCCGGGCCCGTCGAGCGCCACCTCCAGACGGTCGCAGGCCGAGGTGATCGCGCCGGGCCGCAGTCCGATCCGGCCCGCGTCGACCTTCGGGTCGCAGTGCACGCCGATGATGGACCCGACGCCTTCGAGCACGCCCGACTCGATGGCGTCGGGGGCGCCGCCGGGCAGCACCTCCTCGGCGGGCTGGAAGATCAGGCGTACGGGGTGCGGGAGCCGGCCCTGCCGGTGCAGCTCGGCGAGGACCAGGCCCGCCCCGAGCACGACCGTGGTGTGCACGTCGTGACCGCAGGCGTGGGCCCGGCCGGGCACGGTGGAGCGGTAGGCGCAGCTCGCCTTGGTGTCCGGGATGGGGAGCGCGTCGATGTCGGCGCGCAGGGCGAGCATGGTGCGCCCGCCCCGCCACTCCCCGTCCTGCGTGCCGATGTCGCAGACGAGTCCCGTGCCGATGTCCAGGATGCGTGGCGTGAGGCCGGCCTTCTCGAGGCGGGCCCTGATCGCCGCCGTCGTGCGGAACTCCTGGTTGCCGAGCTCGGGGTGCATGTGCAAGTCACGCCGGAAGGCGACCAGTTCGGCACGGAGCTCTTCGGACAGCGTGCCGGGCAGCGCTCCTGCGGTGACCGCTTCCGCGGGCTGACCGGCCTCGGACCCTCGGGACATCAATTGGTTCACCCTTTGAAGGGTAGGCCGGGGCAGGGGGCAACCGCCCCACGATCAACAAAAGTTCAACCGAATTGGGGTAAGAAACTCGGGCCCGACTCGCATGGCCTACCCGTACGGGGGGTATGACACCTCTTTCATACCCCCCCACCGGCCTCGTCTACCCGACGATCGCCACCGGCGCGTCCCAGGCGTCCCGGTCCACCGTGATCGCGTAACCGCCGCGGGACTCCTTGCTGTTCACCATGTACTGGTGGGCGCGGCGGTGCCCCGTCCACAGGGTGGAGGCGAAAGGCCAGTCGGACGTCGTGGTGTTGACCTTGTCCCACAGCGCGTACCAGAGGATGTCCGGCATGTCGGTGCGGTTCGTCGTCGTGGCGACGGCCTTCGCGCTGGAGCTGCGGAAGCCGTAGAAGCCGGTCCGGTAGTTCTTGGCGTGCACGGCCTTGTCCCAGGCGCGGACGTAGGTGAGGACCGCGTTGTTGCAGGACGTGTCCGTGGTGTCGTACGACTCCATGTCCAGGTAGAGCGGGGAGCCGGCCTTCATGCCGAGGGCGGCGGCCTTGGTGACGGCGTCGGCGCCGTCCGTGGCGCCGAGCGACGCGGCGGTGGACGCGGTCATCTTCTCGGGGTTCGCGCCGGACTGGCAGGGCGGCTGGGCGCCCACGTAGAGCGGGATCAGTTTCCAGCCGGAGGCGCTGACCGACTTCACCCACGAGGCGGTGAGGTTGGGCTGGGCGCAGCCGCGGTTCTTGCCGCCCACGTAGACGGCCGCGGCGCCGTAGAAGCCGGTCTTCCAGGCCTTCATGGCGGAGAGGGAGGGGGCCGTGCACGTGTCGAAGGCGCGGCCGGTGTACGTCTTGGCCGCGGGCAGGGTGGTGGCTGTCGCGGACTGGGCCACGATCGCTCCGGTGGCGGCGAGTGCCACGCCCGCGGCGGACATGGCGAGGTAGCGGCGTCTCTTGGACAAGCGGTGCCGGGGGTGCGTCACGGGTTCCTCTGGGCGCTCTGTACGGATGCGGAGTGGGGGGTGCGGAGAGTCTGACCGGCCGGCACCCCGACGCGTTGCCCTTCGGATGGCCATGCGATCACCAAGGTCTGGCCAAGATCCCGGAGGCCGGGGCTCACATCGCGGGGGCGACCGAGGCGAGGCGGTGCACGTCGCGTGCGGTACCGGTGACGCCGGAGAGGAAGCCCTGGGCGCGCGGTGAGGCGTTCTCCGTCAGCCACGCGGGGTCGATGTCGCAGACGGCGACCCGGACCTCGGTGCCGACGAGGGCCAGCGGCAGGGTGTGGACGACCGTCGAGGGGAAGCTGAGGATCGTACGGCCGATGGGGCCGCGGCGGGCGATCAGCTCGAGGGGGAGGTCGGGGCGCACGATCTCCAGGCCGGTCTCCACCGCGAGGCGGTGCAGCTTGTCGGAGCTCTCGCGGCGGTGGGCGAAGTAGCGGGTCGCGCCGTGGGCACGGGCGAGGGCCCGCACGGCCTCCAGGTAGCGGTCCGGGTCGACGACGCCGGTCTCGACGAGGGACGTGCCGACGAGGTCGGCGCCCTTCGTCATGCGGGGCGGGCCGAAGCGGGCGCGGGTCCAGGTGAAGTCGTTGCGGGTGACGCGGACGCCGTCGGGGACGGAGTCGATCGGCATGGCCGAGAACACCTCGACGGTACGGCGGGCGCCGTCGGGGGTGAGGCGGCGGCGGGCCGCGGCGGAGACGGGCGCGAAGACGACGTCGCGCGGTCCGGGGCGGCCGCCGCGGCGGTGCCAGCGCACGAGGCGCTCGCCGCGGGCGAGCTGGGAGACGAACTCCATGGTCGCGGTGCCGTCGTCGACGACGACGAGTTCGGCGGCCCGGGTGATCGTCAGCAGGAGCTGCACGTAGCGGGAGAACGGGTCGCCGATGACGATGCGGGCGGCCTTGCGCAGCGCGCCCGCGAGTCCGCCGATGGTGTGGAAGGGCGCGGTGGCGCCGCCGCGTGCCTCTTCCCAGCGCACGGTGTGGCCCTCGTCGCGGGCGAGTTCGGCCATGCGGCGCAGCTGGCCGCGGGTCATGGGGTCCGTGGGCGACAGGACGACCAGGGTGATCCGGTCCGTCGTGTCGGTGCTCTCGGCGAGATGCGCCCATTCCAGGACGTTGAGGAGCTGGACGGGGCTCTCCACGAAACACAGGGTTCCGGAGCGTGCTGCTGACATGGGCCCTCCGAGGGACCTGTGGGGGTTGGGGCCCGTGGGCCGGCGCCTGGCCGGGCGCCGGCCCACACGGGCGGACGTCGGACGGTCAGACGCCGACCGGCTCGCCCGCGGCGACGGCGATCTCCGACTCGGCGACGACGCCCGTGACGCGGCGGAGCTTCTTCATCGGGCCGAGCTCCGACTCGTAGACCTTCTTGACGCCGTCACCGAGGGACGCCTCGATGGTGCGGATGTCGCGCACGAGGCGGGTGAGGCCCTGCGGCTCGACGGAGGCGGCCTGGTCGGAGCCCCACATGGCGCGGTCGAGGGTGATGTGACGCTCGACGAAGGTGGCGCCGAGGGCGACGGCGGCGAGCGTGGTCTGCAGGCCGGTCTCGTGGCCGGAGTAGCCGATCGGGACGTTCGGGTACTCGGCCTGGAGGGTGTTGATGACGCGGAGGTTGAGCTCCTCGGCCACCGACGGGTACGTCGAAGTGGCGTGGCACATCAGGATGTTGTCGCTGCCGAGGACCTCGACCGCGTGCCGGATCTGCTTCGGCGTCGACATGCCGGTGGAGAGGATGACCGTGCGGCCGGTGGCGCGCAGGGCGCGGAGCAGCTCGTCGTCGGTGAGCGAGGCGGAGGCGACCTTGTGGGCCGGGACGTCGAACTTCTCCAGGAAGGCGACGGCCTCGGTGTCCCACGGGGAGGCGAACCAGTCGATGCCGCGCTTCTTGCAGTGCTCGTCGATCTGGCGGTACTCGTCCTCGCCGAACTCGACGCGGTGGCGGTAGTCGATGTACGTCATGCGACCCCAGGGGGTGTCGCGCTCGATGTCCCACTGGTCGCGCGGGGTGCAGATCTCCGGGGTGCGCTTCTGGAACTTGACGGCGTCGCAGCCGGCCTCGGCGGCCACGTCGATCAGCTTGAAGGCGTTGTCGAGGTCGCCGTTGTGGTTGATGCCGATCTCGCCGGTGATGTACACGGGCTGACCGGGGCCGGCCGTCTTCGAACCGAACGTGCGCAGGCGGGAGTTGGTGCTCATGACTGGGGAGTTCCTTACTTGTTGAGGGAGTCGAGAGAAGGGCCGAGGATCCAGGTGGCGATCTCTCGGATCGCGCCGTCACCACCGGGGAGAGTGGTGACCGCGCGCGCGGCGCCTCGTACGACGTCGTGGGCGCTCGCGACCGCCACGGGCCAGCCGACGAGGCCGAAGCACGGGAGGTCGTTGACGTCGTTGCCGACGTAGAGCACGCGCTCGGGCGCGATGCCCTGCTCCTCGCACCACTGCTTGAGTGCGAGGTCCTTGCGGTCGATGCCGTGCAGGACCGGGATCTGGAGCTTCCTGGCCCGGGCGGCGACGACCGGGTTCTGTTCCGTGGACAGGATCAGCAGCGGCAGGCCCGACTTGCGCAGGGCCGCGACGCCGAGGCCGTCACCGCGGTGCACGGTGACGAACTCCCGTCCGTCGGAGTCGATCAGCACCTTGTCATCGGTCTGGGTGCCGTCGAAGTCGAGGACGACCGCGTCGATGTCTTCGGCGGTCGGGAGGGAGCCGATGGGGGTCCCCCCTGTTCGAGCGGAGTCGAGAACTTGGGGGATGTTCGCGTCGAAGAGGGGCGCGAGGGCACGGGCGCGGGAGAGGTCGTGCGGGTCGTCGATCTCCAGGACGCGCGCCGGGTCGGTGCGGACGAGTTCCGTGCGGCCGAAGAACCGGTGCTTGGCCTCGCGGAAACCGCTCGCGTCCATGGCGTAGACCGCGCCGGTCTCCAGGAGGTCCTGGGGGCGGTCCTGGCGCATCTGGCGGAAGGACTTGTCGTGGTTGACGCCGTAGCCGCCGCTGGTGGCCGCGGGGGCGACCAGCGTGTCCGTGCCGCCTTCGACGGAGGCACGTCCGACCACGGCGGGCGCGGCCGGCTCGTCATCGGCGTCGCGCCACACGAAGCCGTGGAAGGGGGCGACGGTCAGGGCCGTGTCGGCGCCCCTCTCGACGATCGCGTCGACGACGCCGTCGATGTCCTCGCGGACGAGGAAGGGGCTGGTGCACTGGACGAGGAGCACGACGTCGACCGCTGCGCCCTGGAGTGCCTCGTGGGCGTCGAGGGCGTGCAGCACGGCCGCCTCGGAGCTCGACTTGTCGCCGGCGATGGCGGCCGGCCGCAGGACGACCTCGGCTCCCGCCTCGCGGGCGGCGGCGGCGATCGCGGCGTCGTCGGTGGAGACCACGACGTCCGTGACGAGCCGGGTGGCGCGGCACTCGCGGACGGTGCGGGCCACGAGGGGCACGCCGCCGACCGGGGCGAGGTTCTTGGCGGGCACTCCCTTGGAGCCGCCACGGGCGGGGATCACGGCGAGGACGCGGCGGACCGGTGCCGCTGTGCCCGCTTCCGGGTTGGTCATCAGGTCTCCTTGAGAGGTACGGGCGTTCACAGCTCGCCCATCCGCCGTATGACGGGTGCCACGCGCTGCACTCCGTGCCGGTATGCGCCACGGGCGGCCCGGCGCACGATCTGCCGGACGGGGCCGGGCTCCTTGCCGGCGGCGGGTGCGCCGGGCAGCGGCGTCCCGTCGGGGGCGAGGTGGTGGCGGGCGAGGATGCGCGGCAGGTAGCCGGGGGCGGTGGTGAGGCTGTAGTAGGGGGCCAGGGGCGGGAGCCGGTCGGCTCCGGCCAGGCCCGTGACCCGGGCGCGGGCCGTGTCGAAGGCGGTGTCGTACGTGCCGTCGGCCGCGACGCCCTGGCGCGCCACCCACTCCTCGTCGGCCTTCGGCAGGTGGCCCGCGTCGAGCTGGTCCCAGGAGGCGAGGCACCCGGAGCCCGTGAAGTGGTGGTTGCCGAGCGCCTCGCGCACCCCGAGGTCGGTGAGCAGCGCGGTGGGGATGCGCCGGTGCAGGGCTTCGAGCGCGGCCGTCGAGCTGACGGTGACCAGGAGGTCGGTGCGGTCGAGCACCTCGCCCATGTGCCCGTAGACGAGGCGGCAGTTGGCGGGCAGTCCGCCGTCGATCCGCTGGGCGAGCTTCTGGTAGGGCGCCTCTTCGATGTGGGTGGTGTGCTCGCCGGGCTTGCTGCGCAGTTTGAGCAGTACCTCGCGCTCCGGGTGCAGCCGGGCGTGCCCGACGAGCCGCTTGAGCAGGTAGGCGCGGTCGGCGGGGGTGTCCGGCACAGAGGGCTGCGCGGCGAAGACGACCGTGTACGGGTCGTGCTTCTCGTAGGGCGTGCCGCCGAGGAACGGCAGCGCGCACTCGGTCACCGCGGAGGCGTCGGCGTCCACACCCTCGTACACCGCGCGGAAACGCTCCGCGTCGTGGCGGGAGTTGGCGAGGACGAGGTCGGCGCCGTGCCGCAGGAGCAGTCCGTCGGCGAGCTTCTCGTAGACGACTCCCACGTAGCCGGTGACGACGACGGGCCGCCCGGCCCGGCCCTGCCAGGCCCGCGCGAGGCCGTGGAGCATGGCCTGGACGGCGCCGCCGACGAGGGCGAGGACGAGGACGTCGTACCGGTCGGCTTCCTGTTCCATACGGCGCAGGAATTCGACGGCGGTGACTTCGTCGAGGCTGTCGGCGCGGACGCCGACCTCGTCGAGTTGGCGGGGTGTGGGGGTGGCCCGGCCGCGCAGGAGGAATCCGTCGAGCGGGCTCTCGTCGGTGGTGAGGCGGCGCGCGGTGAGCGCGCCCCACTTCCACCGGGTGTCGGAGTCCGCGAGCACGGCGACCCGTCGGGTCTGAGAGGTACTTGCTGGCACACCGAAGAAGCTAGGAAGCGTTTTGGGACCGCGGCCCAACCGGAGTGCAACAAACGGTTAACAGCGCACCGACGAATGGCGAATCGAGCCGGGAAACGGCCGTGAAGCAGGCGGGTTCACTATTCCGCCACGCGTCGTTCACCTGGCATCTCACCATCGGTCAAGACGAATGCCGGGCCGCCGCCTAGCGTCCTTCACGTGGTCAAGCTCTCCGTCATCGTGCCGTTCTACAACGTGCAGCAATACGCGCCCGACACCCTCAGAAGTCTTCGCGCCAACGCGCGTGACGACTTCGAATTCATTCTCGTCGACGACTGTTCGAAGGACGAGACCCCGGACATTCTCGCGCGCGCCGAGCGCGAGCTGCCCGGCGCGGTCCTGGTCAGACACGAAAAGAACGGAGGCCTGGCCACCGCGCGCAACACCGGACTCGACGCGTCGCGGGGCGAGTACCTGACATTCCTGGACGGCGACGACTGGCTCGCCCCCGGATACTACGAGCGGCTCCTCGCCTCCATCGAGGGCCTGGGCTGCGACTTCGTGCGCACGGACCATGTCCAGTGCACCGCGCGGGCCCGCACCGTCCACCGCGTGCCGACCGGCAGGCGCGGTGTCGTCATGGATCCGCGCGAGGCGATCCTGCCCGCCGACCGCTCGACGTCCGTCGACTACGCGTACGCGTGGGCCGGCATGTATCACCGCCGGCTCGCCGACGCCGGTCTCCTCCACTTCACCGACGGCCTGCGCACGGCCGAGGACCGGCCGTGGATCTGGCGGCTGCACCGCGAGGCGAAATCCTTTGCCGCAGTGGGACTTCTCGGGGTTTTCTACCGGCGCGGTGTCGCGTCGTCACTGACGCAGATCGGCGATGTCCGGCAGCTCGATTTCATCAAGGCGTTCGACCAGGTGGTGGCCGAAACGGCACAGGACAAGGACGCGGAAAACCTTCTGCCGAAGGCCGTCCGTACGTACTGCGCGATTATTTCCCACCACTTGGGATCCATCGAAAGGTTCGAACCGGCAGTGGCGCGCAAATTGAAGACGATGAGTTCCGCGGCGCTGAAGCGCATGCCGCAGGACGTGCTCGACGACGCCCTCGACTCGATGGACGTGCAGCGGGCGACGCGCCTGCGCAGGCTGCGGCGCCGCCCCGCCGCGGCGGGGGTGGCTGCCGCGTGACCACACAGATCTTCTTCGCCTCCACGCTGTACGGGACCGCGACGCTCGCCGCGGCCCTCGACGCGGACTGCTTCGCGCCCGCGGACCGGCGCATCCTGCTCGTCGCCAACAACGCGGCGACCCCCGAGACGACGCCCGCCGTCGACGAGATGCCGGGCTTCGAGCGGCTGCGCGGCCGCTTCGACGACGTCGTGTCGTGGAACGAGACCATCGCGCCGTTCCACCCCGGCGGCTGGGCCCCGCGCCCGGACGACGTACCGCTGTGGGAGCGCCATCTGCGGCTCGCCTGGGAGCTGGGCGACGACGACGTCGAGCTGGCCGTGGAGTCGATCCAGGTCAACCCGGCGATGGCGGTGGCGCAGATCTTCACCGGCGTCCCCGTCGACGTGTACGCGGACGGCCTGATGAGCTACGGCCCCACCCGCAACAAGATCGATCCGCTGGTCGGCACGCGCGTTCGGCGGCTGCTGCATCTGGACCTCGTGCCGGACCTGAAGCCGCTGCTCCTCACGGAGTTCGGCGTGGAGCCCGAGGTCGTGCCGACGGACGTCTTCGTGAAGGTACTGGCCGAACTCGGCGACGTCAGCGGCGAGTTGCCCCCCGTCGGGCCCGAACCGGCCGTACTGCTCGGGCAGTACCTCTCCGCGCTCGACATCCTCACCGCTCAGGAGGAGGAGGACCTGCATGTGCGGATGATGCGCGGCGCGTTCGCCCTCGGCCACACGCGGATCGTCTTCAAGCCCCATCCGACGGCGCCGGCCACCTGGTCGCGCACCCTGGAGGCCGAGGCGGAGAAGCTCGGCGCCGAACTCACCGTCCTCGACACGCCCGTGCTCGCCGAGGTGCTGTACCAGCGGATGCGCCCGGCCCTGGTGGTCGGCTGCTTCTCGACGGCGCTCCTGACCGCGTCCGCGTTCTACGGCATCCCGGTCGCCCGCATCGGCACCGGCACCCTCCTCGACCGCCTCGCCCCGTACCAGAACAGCAACCGCGTCCCGGTCACGATCGTGGACGCGCTGCTGCCGGAGCTGTCGGAGCAGGCGGCCGTGACCGCGCAGGACTCCGGCACGGCGACCGCCGAGCTGAACCAGCTGGTGCGCGCGGTCGGCTTCGCCATGCAGCCGAAGATCTACCCGGAGCTGCGGGCGGCGGCCGAGCGCTACCTCTCCACACGGCTGAACGACCACACGTGGCGCTACTTCAAGCGCCGCCGGCTCACGTCCCTCGCGCTGCCCGGCGCCGTCCCGGCCCAGCTCGCGTTCATTCCGCGCAACGCGACGGTGCGCCGAGTCGCCCGCCGCGCGCGCTCGTTCAAGCGGGCCGCCCTCGGATGAGTACTTCGCAGACGACGCTCCCGACGCTTTCCCCGGGAGCGGACACCACGGCGCGGACCGCGCGCTCCGGCGCGCGCGCACCGCGGCTGAGAGCCCTGGACGGCCTGCGGCTCATAGCCGCCCTGATGGTCGCCGCGTACCACTACGGCGGCCGCGACGGTGAGGTGTCCCAGGCATGGGGCACCTCACCGAAGGTCCAGTTCCCCTCCCTGCACCAGTGGTTCGCGTACGGCTGCCTCGGGGTGCAGATCTTCTTCGTCATCAGTGGCTTCGTGATCTGCATGAGCGGCTGGGGCAAACCCCTGCGCTCGTTCTTCGCCTCCCGCGCGTCCCGTCTGCTGCCGTCGTACTGGGCGGCCGTGATCCTGGTGACGGCGGTCTTCGCACTGCCGGTGGTCGCGTACAGGGCGGTCTCGCCCAGTGACGCGCTCCTCAATCTGACGATGCTTCAGCAACCGCTCGGCGTGGACCGCGTCCTCGGCGTCTGCTGGACGCTGTGGGCCGAGGTCCGCTTCTACGCGCTGTTCGCCCTGTGCGTCGTCCTGCCGGGCGCGAACCGGCGCCGCATCGTGCTGTTCTGCGCCGTGTGGACGCTCGCCGCCGCGATCACCCAGGCGTCCGGCGAGCCGGCCCTCGAGGTCGTCCTGATGCCGGAGTACGCGCCCTACTTCATCGGCGGCGTCGGCCTGTATCTGCTCCACCTCGACCGCCGCGACATGACCGCGTGGGGCATCGTCCTCGTGAGCTGGCTGATCGGTCAGCACTACGCGGTGGCCGCGCTGTGGCACGCACCGAATCCTCACTTCTTCTCGTACCGCGGGTCGGGTTCGATCATCCTGATAGTCACGCTCGGTTTCGTGGCGGTGGGCGCGATCGCGCTCGGGCTGCTGAACCGGGTCAACTGGGGATGGCTGACGGTCGCCGGTGCGCTGACATACCCGTTCTACCTGGTCCACGAGCATCTGGGCTGGGTGACGATCGAGGTGCTGCACCGGCGTCTCGGGCTGCCGTCGGCCGCGACATTCGCCCTCACGGTGGCCGCGATGCTCACCCTCGCGTGGCTTCTGAACCGCTTCGTCGAGAAGCCGCTCACACCTTTCCTGCGCAAACGCCTGAACCCCACTTCGGCCAGGATTCACTGAGGATTCATGCCCTGCAGAGTTTGCAGAACGATTGGCGGATGCGATCTGTGAGCGCCTTGACCCTGCCGATCAGAAGCTCATAGGTTCGCGTCCCATGACTGCTGTGCACACCACCGCCCGGCGCCCCATCGACCTCGACGACGTCCCCGGCTGGTTCCCCCCGCTCGACCGGCTCCTGTTCACCTGGCTCCTCGAACGGCAGACGCGGCAGGAGGTCCGCGGCGACCTGCTGGAGCTCGGCGTCTACCTGGGCAAGAGCGCGGTGCTTCTCGGACAGCACCTGCACGGCGCCGAGAAGTTCACCGTGTGCGACCTGTTCGAGGGGGACGCGCCCGACGAGGCGAACCAGGCCGAGTCCACCAAGTCGTACGCCTCACTGACCCGGCAGGCCTTCGAGGAGAACTACCTCTCGTTCCACGACGAGCTGCCGAAGGTCGTCCAGGCCCCCAGCTCCGTGATCTCCGCCGAGGTCGACCCCGGCTCCTGCCGCTTCGTCCACATCGACGCCTCGCACCTGTACGAGCACGTGTACGGCGACATCGGCGCGGCGCGCGAGCTGCTCGGCCCGGACGGCATCGTCGTCCTGGACGACTTCCGCTCCGAGCACACACCGGGCGTCTCCGTCGCCGCGTGGGAGGCCGTGCTCAACCGGGGACTGCGCCCGCTGTGGCTGAGCACCCAGAAGCTGTACGCCACATGGGAGGACCCCGAGCCTCTCCAGGACGCGCTCCTCGCCATGCTCAGGGGGCGCGACGACATCGCCCTGAGCGTGCAGCAGGCGGCCGGGCACCGCCTGGTCCGCGTGAAGTCGAAGGCGGTCAGGGCGCCCGCCTCCCCGCGCTCCCGCCACCACGTGGAGGTGACGCGGGAACCGGAGGCCGCGCCCGCCCCGCGGCCGGCCCGCGTACGCAGGCGGAGCCTCGCCCGCCGTATCGCCGTGGACCTGACGCCACCGGTGGTCACCCGGGCCGTGCGCCGCGCCGTCAGGGGCTAGCCGCACGTCAGGAGCCGGGCGCCGGTCCCACCGTCGGAGGCCGCAGCGGGGGCGACCGTCGGAGGCCGGACCGGCACAGGCCGCTCAGGCCCCCGCGAGGGACAGCTTCACCGCGAAGCCCAGGAACAGCACGCCCGCCGCGGTGGTCGCGCCCGCCGAGAGCCGCTTGCGGCGCCGGAAGGCGCCGGCCAGGCGGGTGCCGCTGAAGATCAGGGTGGAGAGGTAGAGGAAGCTCAGGATCTGGAGCAGCCCGCCGAGGACCACGAACGACAGCGCCGGGTAGGCGTAACCGGGGTCCACGAACTGGACGAAGAAGGAGATCAGGAAGAGGATCGCCTTCGGGTTGAAGAGGCTGACGATCAGGGCGCGGCGGTAAGGGTGCTCGTCACCCGTCCCGGTCACCGGCTGCGCCTCGCTCTCCACGACGGGCTCACCGCGCTGCTTCCACAGGGCCCGCGCCGACCGGATCATGCCGATCGCCATCCACGTCAGATAGCCCGCTCCGGCGTACTTCACGACGAGGAAGAGCACCGGCGTCGTCTGCAGCACGGAGGCCGCGCCGAGCGCGGCCAGGGTCATCAGGACCGTGTCCCCGGTGAAGACACCCGCGGCAGCCGCGTATCCGGTGCGTATGCCTTTGCGAGCGGCCACGGAGAGCACGTAGAGAGAGTTCGGTCCTGGGAGCAGGACGATGAGGACGAGGCCCGCCAGATAGGTCGGGAGATTGATGACACCGAGCATGAAAGGGAGTGTCGCACGCCTATATGGCTATACGACACTCCCTGGTCAGAGGGTGATACGCACCCTCGGAACGCGGCCTCAGAACGCGTCGGTCGGGATGTAGGTGCCCCACACGTCGCGCAGCGCGTTGCAGACCTCGCCGACGGTGGCGCGGGCGCGCAGGGCGTCCTTCATCGGGTAGAGGACGTTGTCCTCGCCCTCCGCCGCCTTCTTGAGCGCGGCGAGCGCCGTGTCCACGGCCGCCTGGTCGCGCTCGGCGCGCAGCTTCGCGAGGCGCTGGGCCTGCTGGGCCTCGATCGCCGGGTCGACGCGCAGCGGCTCGTAGGGCTCCTCGGCGTCGAGCTGGTAGCGGTTGACGCCGACCACGATCCGCTCGCCGGAGTCGGTCTCCTGCGCGATGCGGTACGCGGAGCGCTCGATCTCGTTCTTCTGGAAGCCGTGCTCGATGGCGTTGACCGCGCCGCCGAGGTCCTCGACCTTCGTCATGAGTGCGAGGGTGGCGGCCTCCACGTCGTCCGTCATCTTCTCGACGACGTAACTGCCGGCGAACGGGTCGACGGTGGCGGTCACGTCGGTCTCGTAGGCGAGGACCTGCTGGGTGCGCAGGGCGAGGCGCGCGGACTTGTCGGTCGGCAGCGCGATGGCCTCGTCGAAGGAGTTCGTGTGCAGCGACTGCGTGCCGCCGAGCACGGCGCCGAGGCCCTGGACGGCGACGCGGACGAGGTTGACCTCGGGCTGCTGGGCGGTGAGCTGCACGCCCGCGGTCTGGGTGTGGAAGCGGAGCATCAGCGACTTGGGGTTCTTGGCGCCGAACTCCTCCTTCATGACCTTGGCCCAGATCCGGCGGGCCGCGCGGAACTTGGCGACCTCCTCCAGGATCGTCGTCCGGGCCACGAAGAAGAAGGACAGGCGCGGCGCGAAGTCGTCGACGTCCATGCCGGCCGCGACGGCCGTACGCACGTACTCGATGCCGTCCGCGAGCGTGAACGCGATCTCCTGCGCGGGCGAGGCACCGGCCTCGGCCATGTGGTAGCCGGAGATCGAGATCGTGTTCCACTTCGGGATCTCGGCCCGGCAGTACTTGAAGATGTCGGCGATCAGCCGCAGGGAGGGCTTCGGCGGGAAGATGTAGGTGCCCCGCGCGATGTACTCCTTCAGCACGTCGTTCTGGATCGTGCCGGTCAGCTGGTCCGCGGGGACGCCCTGTTCCTCGCCGACGAGCTGGTACATGAGCAGGAGCAGCGCCGCCGGGGCGTTGATCGTCATCGACGTGGACACCTTGTCGAGCGGGATGCCGCCGAACAGGATCCGCATGTCGTCGAGCGAGTCGATGGCCACGCCGACCTTGCCGACCTCACCGGACGCGATCGGGGCGTCCGAGTCGTGGCCCATCTGGGTGGGCAGGTCGAAGGCGACGGACAGGCCCATCGTGCCGTTGGCGATGAGCTGCTGGTAACGGGCGTTGGACTCGACGGCGGTGCCGAAGCCGGCGTACTGGCGCATCGTCCACGGGCGGCCGGTGTACATCGACGGGTAGACGCCCCGCGTGAACGGGTACTTCCCGGGCTCGCCGAGCTTGTCGGCCGCGTTCCAGTCGGCCAGCGAATCAGGGCCGTAGACCGGCTCGATGGGCAGTCCTGACTCAGACTCGCGCGCCATGGTTGTGCCTCCAGCTCGGTTGTTACTTGCCAGTCGGTTCGGCCCCCGCGACGGACTGTAGCGGCGCGCCTGCTCGCGGTGGAGAGCCGCATGCTGGGACCTTGCTCACAGCGCCTCCGTCACGTTCTCCATCCCACAATGCGCGGGACTCACGCCGAGTTCGCAACCGGACGCGCGCGGGAAACATCTCTGTTGGCACATCGGACTAGTGGCGAGACTGCGGGGGGCCGGATGCGTACGACCGTCATGCGTGGATCACTCGCCGTCGCCGGGGTCATCGCCCTGGTCGGCGGCTGCAGGGCAGGGGCCGTCGACAGCGCAGGCAAGCAGCCGCCGAAGGCCGACGGCTCGGCGTCGCCGGCCCCGTCCGACGACGCGAAGAGGCCGGACCCGTCCCCCTCCCCCACTCCGTCGGTCAGACCGGCGCCGCCGCCGAAGGTCCTCATGGCGCGCGGCGCGAGCGGCGCCAAGGTGCGCGAACTCCAGGCCAGGCTGCGGCAGATCGCGTGGCTCTTCGAGGGACCGAACGGTAGGTACGGCCCGGCGACGACCAAGGCGGTCGAGGGCTTCCAGGGCAAGCGGGGCCTGCCGCGCACGGGGAACACGGACACGGTGACCTGGGCGCGGCTGGTGAAGATGACGCACACCCCGACGCGCGACGAGCTGTACGCGGCGGGCGGGCAGCCCGCGGCGAAGCCGGACCCGCGCTGCATGACAGGCCGTGTCGTCTGCATCAGCAAGACCAGCCGGACGCTGACGTGGATGATCGACGGCAAGGCGCTGATGACCACGGACGTGCGGTTCGGCTCGCAGTTCACGCCCACCCGCGAGGGCGTCTTCAGCGTGTACTGGAAGTCCCGGCACCACGTCTCGACGATCTACCACACGCCGATGCCGTACGCGATGTTCTTCAGCGGCGGCCAAGCGGTGCACTACTCGGCGGACTTCGCGGCCCGCGGCTACGTCGGTGCGTCGCACGGGTGCGTGAACGTGAGGGACGAGGGGAAGATCGCGTCGCTGTTCGCGCAGGTCCGCACGGGCGACAAGGTCGTCGTCTACTGGTGACCCGCGTACAGGTGACAAGAGGGAGTGGGGCGCGGGCGGGACCGGGGGAACGTGTCCCGCCCGCGCCAGTGGCACAGAGCCGAAGGTACGGGGGGAACCCGCGGCTCGTGCACGGCCGATGACCAGTCGGCTCACTTGTTACTGCGCCATGCCGTCCAAAAACGTCACACCCGCCTCGGAAATTCGTTGTTCCCGCAGGTCAGGACGGGATCAGGGCTGCGTGGCCGCGGCGCTGTACGAGGCCGAGGCCGTCGCGGACGGCGTCGTCGGCCCGGCGCCCGAGGCGTCGCCGCCGGGATCGGACGGGACCCACGAGGCGGTCGGCACGGCGCCGTTGACGCCGGAGCCCTCGCCGTTCTGGCTGTCCTCGTCGCCGTCCTTGCCGCTGTTCTTGTCGTCGCTCTTGCCGCCGCCGTCTTCGCCGCCGTCTCCGCCGCCGGCGTCGTCGGCCTCTGCGAGGACGCGGGCGCAGAACCGGTCGGGGTCACGGTCCCGCTTCTTCGTGGCGATGCGCTTCGCGGCGTTGCTGAGGCGCTCCTTCTCGGAGTCGCTCAGGGCGCCGCCGCGGTACTTGCGGCAGGCGTCGACCAACTGCTGCCGCCAGGCCTCCCGGTCCGCGGCGTCCGAGGCGCGCGGGCCGGTGCCGGGCTGCGTCGTCGCCGGGCCGGGCCGGCCCGCGGTGTCGTCGTGGGACGGGGCGCCCGAGCCCGGCGCGTGCGAGTGGCCGCCGGGCACGGCGCCGCCCGAACGTCCGCCGTCGGTCTCCGAGATGTCCGGCGACGGCGAGGTGCGCGGCTGTTCGTCAGACGCGGCGGCGGAGACGCTGGCGGCGGGTCCCGGTTCGCCGGTGCCGCCGAACGGCGACGGGAGCACCCCGGTTCCGGCGGCGACGGCGACGCCGCCGATCATGCATCCGGCGAGCGCGGCGGCCATCCCGAACCGCACCGGGCGGCCCCAGCGGACACGCCGCGCGTCGGGTCTCGCGAGGCGGACACTGCCGACGTCGGAACCGGCGTACCCGTCGGCTGCGACGTTCGTGTTCGCGTTCGCGTCGTTCTCGTGGCCCACGGGCCCGTGGGGCGAGGAGACCGGGGTGACAGCACCACGGGGCCTGGCATGGCGTGCCTTCGGGATCGCCGCGCCGGGCTCCTCCGCGCCGGATTCGCGCGCTTTGCGGAACGCGGCCAACGCGGCTGCCTCGCCCGGCAGCTCGCCTCCGTCTACGCGTGTCACGGCAAGTGCGTCGAGTGTCCCGGCGAGGCGGGCGGCCCGTGCGCGGGTGGCTGCGTCGACGGCTTCCAGGGGCTCACCGCGCAGCAGACGCTCGGCCGCGTCCCGGTCCAGCCACTTGTTGTGCTCGTCGGCCATCACATGTCCTTCTGCGTCCGCGTCCGCGAATGCGTCACACCGGCGGACGTCACCGCATGCCCGCGCGGCTCTCTCGGGGGAGGTACGGCGTCGAGTGTGCCGTCCCGGCCCGCGTGCGGTGTCTGCACATGCGAACCCTCGGCGCCGAGCAGCTCGGCGAGGCGCTTGAGGCCGCGGTGCGCGGCGGTCCTGACGGCGCCCGGACGCTTGCCGAGGGTCTGGGCGGCGCTCTTCGCGTCGAGCCCGACGACGACGCGCAGGACGACGGCCTCGGCCTGGTCCTGCGGAAGCTGGGCGATGAGCGCGAGCGTGTCACCGGTGGCGAGGAGTTCCATCGCCTCGTCGGCGGTGTCGGAGACCGCGGGTCGGCCCGTGAGCTCGGTCTCGTCACCGCCTATGGCGGGCCGGCGTCCGCGCATCCGTATGTGGTCGAGAGCGCGGTTACGGGCTATGCGTGCGGCCCAGCCGCGGAAGCGGTCGGCGTCGCCGCTGAACCGCTCGAGGTCCCGGGCGATCTGCAGCCAGGCCTCCGACGCGACGTCCTCCGCGTCCGGTTCGCCGACGAGTGTCCGTACGTACCCGAGCAGGCGTGGATGCACCGCGCGGTACACAGTCCGGAACGCGGTCTCGTCCCCGTCCTGCGCCGCATGCACCGCGGCCGTCAGCTCCGCGTCGTCCCCCAGCACTGCGCCACCCTTGCGCTTAACCCTGCGCCGCTCACCGACGCGAACCAGCACGCTACGGCCTGATACGGCTCCCCGTCCACGTTTGGTACAACCCGCAACTAGCACGTGACACAACGCGGTGTGACAGAAACGGCACGCGCGGCGCTGAAGGTAGTACGGGCCGCCGCGCGGCCCGTACCGCGCGACGGCCGGGGCCTCTCCTGTGGGGGGTGGCGGCCTCGGCCGTCCCGGCGGTGCCCTTCGGGGCGGGCGCGCCGAGACGTGCCGGTGCCGCCCGCGCACCCTTGCTTGCGGGGACTCCCCTGCTTCTCGGGGTCAGCTAATTCTTGGGATTCTTCGCCCGGCTCGGCTTCGGGCTCGCGTGCCCGTTCGGCGGCTGACCGTTGCCTTTCCCGCCCGCCGCCTTGTCGGCGCCGTTACTGCCGTTGCTGCCGCCGCCGGTCTCCTGGCGGGCCCGCTCCGCCGCGCAGTACGCGTCCACGGAGTCCTCTCCGCCCGCATCCGCGAGAAAGCGCTGCCAGGCGGTCGAGTCGAGCGCCTGGCCCCGGTCCCGTACAGATGCGTACGCGCGGCACTTGGCGAGAGTGTCCCCGGCCTGGTCCGGGTGACCGGTTGCCCGGCCTGGGGCGTGGGCCCCTGCCCCCGCGGGCGCCGTGGCGGACGGCCGGACCTGGTCGGGTGCGGACCGCCCGGGGGCGCTGGAGGCGCTCACCGGGGATGTCGGCTGCTGTTCGGAGTCGTCACCCGAGGCGTGCCCGACCGTGCCGATCCCGGCCATGGCGACGCCGCCCAGCGTGACGCCGGCGACCAGCGTGCCCACGGTGGTGCGCAGCGACCAGCGAGCGAGCCCGCGCCGGCGCGGACGCCAGTCGTCGCGGCGCCGCGGCCTGGCCGCGTGCGCGCCTTGGTCGCGGGCCGCGCGGAACGCGGCGACGGCCTGTGCCTCGGCGTCGGCCCGCGGCCTCGTGGAACGCACCGCGGCCGCGAGCTGGGCCTCGAAGCCCCCGGCACCGGCCGGGCCTGCCGGCTCACCCTCGGACACAAGTGGATTTTCAGTCATCTCGACTCCCCCAGCGTCGTGGGGCCGTCATCCGTCACACCTCGTGCGCCCAGCTGTGCCGCGAGCTTCTTGAGGCCCCGGTGCGCGGCGGTCCGCACGGCGCCGGGACGCTTGCCGAGGACGCGCGCGGCGGACGGCCCGTCGAGCCCGACGACGACGCGCAGCAGCACCGCCTCGGCCTGGTCCCGCGGGAGGCCGTTGATCAGGCTCAGCGCCCCTTCGGTGGAGATCGTCTCCAGGGCCTGGTCGGACGTGCTGTGGGTGCCGGGGAGTTCGAGCATGTCCTGTTCGAGGCCCGAGGCGCGCGGACGCACCTTCTGGCGGCGCAGCAGGTCCAGGGCGCGGTGCCGGGCGATCGTCGCGCTCCACCCGCGAAACCCGGCGCCGTCCCCGCGAAAGCGCCCGAGGTCGCGGGCGATCTCCAGCCAGGCGTCGCCGGCCACATCCTCGGCCTCGTCGCCGACGAGGCCGCGCAGATACCCCACCAGCCCGGGCTGCACGAGCCGGTACACGACCGCGAAGGCGGCCTCGTCACCGTCCTGTGCCAGCGCCACGGCCGCGCCCAGCTCCTCGTCGCGCGTGTGCGCGCTACGGGGCTCCCCCACGTGGCCCAACCGTTGTCCTCTTCGTACGTCCGCGTACCGGCCCGACGCGACACAGGTCATCGTGTCCAGGCCCCCACGGTCATCAGCGTCCCGGCCCACAGAAATGTCACAGGGCTGCGCAGGTCCTTCCCTGGCCTCGGTCGCCGGCCCGCCCGTGGAGCGTCAGGTAGAAGGTCTGGAGGGATTCCTCACGGCCCAGCTCGAAGCGGTTGACGACCTTCCCGAGGGGGTTCCACACGCGGCCGTCGGGCATGCGGACGCCGGCGGGCTGGCCGAAGTAGAGGCGCTGGGCTGCGTCGAAGTCGACCCAGACGGCGCCGGCCCGCCGCACCAGTACCTCCCCCACGTACGCGCCGATGCCGAACAGGGCCCCCGCGACGGACGCCCGGTCCGAAGTCCCCTTGCGCAGGCCGTCGATGAGGAAGTCCGCGACGCGGAGGCTGGCGACGGTGTAGTCGAGCGGGAGCCGGTTGCGCGCGGTGACGTGCGCGACGAACCCCGCGGCGTGCCGCCGCATGTCCGCCGCGTTCGGCTCGGGTTTGTGGCCCACTCCCATGGTGTCCGCCCCTCGTTCCGGTACCGGGGGTAGCCGTCGCCACCCCCCGCATGGCCCAGCGGATGACGTCACCGAAGCATCACGCGTCACACACATGCCGCTTCTCACATGACCAATCGGCAAAGGCCGTACAACCTTTGAGGCTGCTGTGCGTCGTGCGTGACCAGAAGACGGAGGGGCGGACCTCGGGCCGGGGCTTCAGGGCCTTGGGCTCTGGAGCCTTGGGGCCTTGGGGCCTTGGGGCCTTGGGCGTCAGCCGATCGCGATGCGCGGGTGCGCGCCCGGCTGGACCCAGCTCATGATGCGGTCCATCGTGGCGCGCGGGACGGAGACGCAGCCTGCAGTCGCGCCCGATCCGTTGACATGCAGGAAGATGCCCGCGCCGCGGCCCGGCACTGCGGGCCAGCGGTTGAAGTTGATGACGAGTGCCTTGGCGTACTGGGTCGGGTAGTTGACGAGGTGTTCGCTGCCCCGGTCACCGCTCTCGGTGAGCGGGAAGTCCGCGCCGGCCGCGGTGTGCATCGAGTTGTAGAACTTCGACTCCGAGTCCTCGACCCACCAGTGCGTGGAGTTGACGCGGGTGTACGGCATGTTCGTCCCGCCCGCCTCGACACCGAACCCCTCGGTGAGCGTGTACGTGCCCGAGGGCGTCGTATAGGTGCTCTGACGGCGCGTCGACCCGGGGACGACGCCGTTGGATCCGACGCGGCCCGCACTGGTGGAGAGGACCGCCTTCCACCCGGCGGACCCCTTGGCCCAGGCGGTGACCGTCGCGTACGAGCCGCTGGACTTCACGGTGATGACCTGCGTGGCGTTGCCCACCTCGACGGGCACGGGGAAGTCGGGCGCGGAGCCCGGGGCGGGGGCCTTGGACTCGGTGGCGGCGGACTCGGCCGGGGTACCGGCGGAGGACGTGGCCGAGGCGGACTTCGAGGCGGACACGGAGGGGGAGCCACTCGGGCTCGCCTTCGACTTCTTCGGTTTCTTCGATGCGGAGGGAGAGGCGGACGCGGATGCCGGGGCGGACGCAGCACCGGCGTCCTCGGCCCGCACCTGGTCCGCGCCGGACGATCCCGGCTCGTCCTGGTGCCCGCACGCGGCGGTGGCGGCCAGCAGGAGCGAAGCGCCTACGGTGAAGATTCCGGTACGGGAGCGGGAAACGGGCAGCACGAAGAGACCCTTCGAGTGGGCTGGTGTGGGGAGGCGGCCCGTTTATATAGGAGCCCCTCACGCGCCCGCGACCCGAAAGACATTCAGGGCACACCCTTCGGAATCAGCCCAGCTCCTCCGGATTGCACGGGCCCCGCGGCGATCAGTGGAGGTAATCCGCCAACGCGGCGCGCGCCGACGCCGAGAGCCGGTCCACGCCCAGGTCTTCGAGCGTGACGCGCAGCATCTCCGGCGGCATCAGGGGGATGGCCGCGACGAGGAGTTCCTCACTCGCGTACAGCGGCTCCACCAGCTGGTAGAACGCGGCGGACGCCACGGGCTGGGTCGAGTTCAGGAGCAGGTTCTCGGTGAACTCGGCGCATCGGCCGAGCAGGTCGGTGTCACGTTCCGCCTCGGGCGCGAGCAGCTCGGGCCGGACCAGGTCGCGGAAGACCACGTCGCGCAGGAAGTCGTAGAGATCGAACCAGCCGAGATCCCCGGAGACGGCCTGTTCCGCTGACATCCCCGCCACGGCCTCGATCCCGTCCCGGGACTCCGGGACCATGATCAGGAGGAGACCGGGGATCTGGTGTCTGCCGATGTCGGGCATGCCGCACCTCTCTGCGTTCGCGGATCAGGAAAGTGCCCGCCGTGCGGTCGGCGCAGGGCGGTCCCGGGCCCCATCACACAGGGAACGGACCGGTGTCATGGAACCGACGCTCCCGCACTTCATGCCGCAACAATTCCCCGGCGTGGACGGAGCTTCTCCTCGTTCTCCGGACGTCCCGGGAATTGATCGGTTACCCGAGCTCTCCCGAGGCGGCGCCCTTTCCGTTCACTCGAGCGCTCCCGACGCCCGGAGCGCTCGAAGCGTCGCCGGATACTCCTCGAGCAGCGCCGTCAGCTTGGTCCGTGTCGCTGGGAGGCTGTGGTTCCAGGCGCGCAGGAGTACGTCCTGACCTTCCAGGAACTGTTCCAGGACTCCGAAGTGGACGGAGCTCTCGACGTAGGGGTTCGGATCGGTCACCAGAGACTCGAGGTACGCGAAGCAGGCCCGGACGTCCTTCTCGTCGTCCGGGGTTCCGGCCCGCAGAAGGGGCAGCAGCACGGGCCGCGAGAACGCCTGGAGCAGGAACTCCAGCAGGTCGTCCACGCTGCCCTGTGCCCAGGTTCCGTAGCGGTCGGGATCGGCGGCGATCACGTCGTCGAGCACGGAACGGGCTCCCGGGACGACGCGCAGGAATTCTTCGACCGCTCGACCGGTCCCCGTCGAAGTCACTCTTCTCGAACCTCTTTCCTGAGTACGGATGCACTGTAATGCCGGCGGGAAACACCGACGGGGAAAGGGCCCGCCGCGCTGGGTGCGCGGCGGGCCCCGGAATCACCTGCGGTCAGTCGTTACCGGTCAGGCGCAGTTCCCGCTCGACGGATCGCAGATGTTCGAACCACCGCCGTCGTCGACGAAGGGGTCGTCACCGAGACTGTCGGCGACTCCGAAGGGGTCGAAGGTGTCCTTGAACATCTCCCACGCTCCTCTGCCCCAGCCGTACGTCTTGATGTAGCTCGGCGCCTGGGCTGCCGAGACCACACCTCCGACGATGCCGAACGCCTTGTAGGCGCCGCGCATCTTCACGGGTTCTCCCACGGGCGTCTGCCGCGCCAGCGGATGGGCCGGGGCGAACTCCTGCCCCGTCAGGTCCTGCATGGCGAGCGTCCCCGCGACGGTGGCCCGGTTCGAGTTGATCGCGGCGAGCATCTCGGGGTTGGCCGACACGTCCTTGGTCAGCGCACCCGCGATGTCCTTGGAGTTGAGGGCGTTCCACAGCTCGCCGGCCTCGGCCTGGGCGACCTTGAGATCGGCGTCGTTGAGCAGCCCGTTCCCCTTGACCCGGGCCCGGCGGTCGTCCTCCAGAAGATTCGCGAGGGAGACCATGGCGTTGGACGCCTTCTGCATGTGCCAGAGCTTTCCGGTCTTCTGGCCGGAGTTGAACTCCTGGATGAGCGCCGTGGTGGTCTTGCCGTCACCGTAGACGTCGGCGTCCTGGACGAAGTCCCGCGCGTACAGCTGGTTGAGCGTGTTGTCCAGGTCCTTGTTCGTGACGCTCGGCTTGCGTGCGATCGGCTTGGACGCACCGGGGTTCGGAGTGGCCACGCAGATCAGGCAGACGCCGCCGGCGTCGAGGCTTCCCCCGCACACGTCCATGATGCCTTCGGCACACGGCGCATGGCCGTCCATCTCCACGAAGCTCGTGGGGTTGCCGCCGGTGAAGGCGTACCGGTTGCCGGTCATGGGGTCGGTGCCCAGGTCGCTGTCGGCGAGAGCGCCGTTGTACATGTCCCGGGTGGTGAAGCGGTTGAGGCCCGGGTTGTACTCGCGGAAGCCCATGTCGTACGTGCCCGAATCGGCGTCCCAGCGCTTGGCGTTGTAGCGGTAGGGGTTGTACGCCTCCTTGGTCGGGTCGGTCGCGTCCGGCTTGTCGATTCCGGTGAACTCGGAGTCGTCGTTCTTGCCGTACGCGGTGTAGCCGTAGGTCGCTTTGGTGTCGCCGTCCTTCGTCGTCAGGGTCTCGACGTCGGAGTGGCCGTTGTAGCCGTAGTAGCCGTCCTCGGTCGTGCCGTCGCTGTTGTGCGTGATCTGCGACAGGCGCTCGCCCCACGGGCTGTACTGGTACGACTTGGTCAGCTTGCCTGCGACCTCCTCACCCATGACCTCCGTCGACATACCGAGGTAGTCGTAGTCGGTGGTCTTGCCGTCCGCCGTCTTCGACGTGGTGCGGTCCAGCGGGTCGAAGGTGTACTTCGTCGACTTCAGGGCGCCGGAGTCGTCGAGCTTCTGCGCGTCGATGACATGGTCGAACCCGTCGTAGACGCTCCGCTCGATGGTCTCGCCGCCCCCGGTGACCGACTCCTGCCGGCCGAACGGATCGTAGTTGTACGAGAACGTCGTACCCGAAGTCGTCGACGAGAGCAGCCGGTTGCGGTCGTAGTCGTACGTCGACGTGGTGCTGTCGACCGTCTGCGAGACGACGTTGGCGTTGGCGTCGTGGACATAGGTGTCGGTGCCGGCGCCCGTGCCCGTCTTCACGGACTTCGCCAGCCGGTCGGCCGGGTCGTACGTGTAGTCGGTGGTCGAGGAGAGGAGCGCCGCGTGGTCGTCGGCGTTCATCTTCTTCGCGATGTCCTGCGCCTTGTTCCCGTTCGGGTCATAGGCGTAGGTGTGGTCGCTGACCAGGGTTCCGTCGGACTTCTTCTCGGTCTGGGTCTTGAGGGATCCGTCGAGGTAGTAGCCGTAGTCGACCGTGTTCGCGTTGGCCTTGGTCTCCTTCAGCTTCAGGCCGCGGTCGGTGTACGTGTACGAGGACACCTTCGGCGAGGGATCGGTGGCGGACTTGCCTACCGACACCGTCTTGACCAGCTCACGCAGGTCGTAGGTGTACTTGGAGAACTGGTCGGGGTGCGTGACCGTGTCCGGCTGGCTGTTGGCGTCGTACGTGTACGAAGTCGCCTTCTTGTCCTGGCCCGCCAGCGCCTCGGTGACCTTGGAGATCTGGTTGAGGCCCGTGTACGCGAGCGTGTACGCGTCGATCTTCGCGCCGGACGAGGTGTCGTCGATCGACGTCAGGTTGGCGTTGGCGTCGTAGGCGTACGTGAAGGACTTCTTCTCCGTGTCGGCCGGATCACCTGCCGTGTCGCGCACCAGCTTCACAGCGTCCGCGACCGCGATGCCGCCGCTGTTCTGGTCCAGCCTCAGTGTGGAGTCCTCGCCCTGATTGAGGGAGTAGGAGCCGAGACTGACCCAGGTGCCCGTGTTCGTGTTCTGGTCCTTGGTGACGGCCGTCTCGGTCGTCGTACCGTGGCTGAGCGTGTACTTCGCCGTGGTCGCGGCGCCGGTCACCTTCGGGAACTTCACGTACGCGGTGTAGGTACCGTCCTTCGGGATGTTCAGCGTCCACGTGAACGCCTCGGTGCCACTGCCCACCGCGTGCGTACGGTGGTCGTAGCCCTGCTGCCCGGTGATGTCGCCCTTCGCCCAGGTCCCCGTCGAGGACGTGTTCTGCGTGTCGGAGTTGTCGACCAGAACCACGGACTTGCCCACCGGCACACCGTCGTCGGACTTCGACTTGAGCTTGCCGTCGGGGTAGTACGACCACGACATGGTGCGGTCGGAGGACCCGCCGGCCGAGGTGAGCGTGCGAGCAGTCTGTTTGCCGAGCTCGTCGTAGTCGTACGTGGTCTTGATGTCCCACGGATCGGTGGACGACCTGGTCCAGCCGTTGTCGAAGTAGGTGTAGCTGGTGTCGTTGCGGACCGTCTGCCCCTCCGACGGCGGCAACGAGGTCGTGGAGACCCGGCCCACCGCGTCGTAGTCGGTCCGTGTGTAGATGTCCGCCTTGTTGTAGCGGGCGTCCGCCGGGTCGTACGGCTGGTACTGCTTGACCGGACGGTTCAGTGCGTCGTACGCGGTACGCGCGGTGAAGTCGTCCGCGGCCGCGGTCTCCACACCGCGCGGTGTGATCACCTTGGTGGTGTTGCCGACCTGGTCGTACTCGAACTTCGTCGACCGGACCGTGGTGCCCGAGTACGGGACCTTGACCTCGGTCTGCTTGCCGCGCTCGTCGTAGGTGACGTTCACGGTGTTGTTCTCGGCGTCCGTGGTCGAGATGGCGAGGGAGTCCTTGTCGTAGGACTTCTTGCTGGTCTTGCCCGCGGCGTCGGTCAGCGTGGTGACCCGGTGGTCCAGGTCGTAGTCGGTCTTGGTGGTGTAGTCGTCCGGGTCGGAGGTCGCGTTCTTCTTGGGGTCGACGACCTTGGTGGTGTTGCCGACGTTGTCGTAGCCGTACGAGACCTTGTCGCCGGCGGCGTTCACCACAGACGTGAGCTGGTAGATCTCGTCGTAGTTGTTGGTGGTGACGTAGTCGGTGGTGTCCGTCGACGTCAGCGAGCCCTTGGGCTCCGTCGTCGTCCGGAGGTTGCCGACCTTGTCGTAGGTGTAGGTCGTCTTCCGCTCGTCGGACGTGGTCGTGTCCTTGGGGGCCGTGGCCTCGCTGACCTGGTCCGACTTGTCGTAGACGGCTGTGGAGAACGCGCCGTTCGGCGACGTCGACTTCGTGATGTTGTCATTGGCGTCGTAGACCGGCGCCGGGGTCGTGATCAGGACACCCGCGGCCTGGTCCTTCGGCACGCTCCTGGCCAGCGGCCGCCCGTACGCGTCGTACGTCTGCGTGGTTTTCTTGCCGAGCGCGTCGGTGACCTGCGTGACCTGGCCGCGCTCGTCGTAGACGAACGATGTGGACTTGCCGAGGGCGTCGGTGATCGTCTCCGGGTAACCCGTGGGACCGAAGTCGCTGTTGGTGCTCGGGTTGCCGTTGGCGTCCGTCGCCTTGCTCAGCTCACCGTAGGCGTCGTACTCGTACGACGTCGTGTAGTCCCCGCTGACACCGGTGGTGGCGACACCCTTCGGGTCGGTGACCGTCTTCAGGTTGCCGAACGTGTCATACGTGAACTGCCACTTGCGCCCCTCCGGGGACGTCTTCGTGTAGAGGTCGGCGGAGTAGCCGTCGATCCGGGTCTGGTACTCGTACCGGGCCGAGTTGGCCGGATACGTGCCCGGCGCGCAGTCCGACTGGGGCGGGACTCCGGCCTTGTTGTTCTCCGCGTCGCGCTGCCAGAGCGGATAGCCGGTCTTCTGGTCGTAGCAGTACGCGGTCTTGGCGCCGTTGTCCTCTTCGAGATACGTGACGTTGTTGTCCGCGTCCCAGCCCATCTTGGCGGACTGCGACTTGGCGTTGGTGTTCTGCACCGGACGGCCGAAGTCGTCCGCGACGTGTGTGGTGACGTGCGACTCGGCGTCGGTGACCTTCGAGTCGGTGAACTTCGGGTTCGTGGCGTTCGCCGCGTACGTGAAGCCCGTGTCGCCGCCCGCACGGTCGGTGATGCTCTTGGTCCACCAGTGGTACTTCGGGTCGTCACCGGCCTTGGGCTCGTTGAAGGCCAGTGCGGTGCCGTTGCCGCGCGGGTCCGTGACCTTGACCAGTTTGACGTTCTTGGTGCCCTGCGTCGCGTCGTACTCGAAGCCGAACACCTTCGGCTGCGACGATCCGGCGCCGTCGGTCAGCTTCGTCAGGAGGGCCTTGTCCGAGTACTCGAACGTCAGCTTGCGGCCCGAGATGTCCGTCATCGACTGCACGTGGTCGATGACCTTGGAGGCGGGCGCCTCGCTCTTGTCGTAATAGTCGACGGCCAGTGACTGCCGGCCCGCGGGGTCGGTGATGTACTTGAGGAACTTGGTCGGCTTGTTGTTCGACTTCCGTTCCTCGTACGTGTAGGTCTGCGTGTTGCCGTTCCGGTCGACGACCGAGGTCAGATAGCCGTCGCAGCCGAAGAGGAATCGGGTCCCGTCGGGGCGTGTGAACGTCCACGCGTCGGGGATCGGGTCCTTGTTCGGCGTGCAGTCCAGGCCCGACTTCATCGTGACCTTGTAGTGAACGCCCGCCGGCGCCTTCCACGTGCCGTCGCCCTGCTTGGCGAAGACATGGGTCGTGCCGTCACCGTCCGGGAGGCGGATCTCCGTCGGGTTCGGGTTCGGGTGGAAGTCCAGCGGAGCCCCGAGCCGGATCGGACCTGCGGCCTGCCCGGACCAGCCCGCGCCCAGCACGGTGTCGCTGGTGTCGAGCGAGTTGTACGAGAACCGGGCGAAGGTGTTGAGGCCGCGGCCCGGGTTGTTGAGCGCGTTGTACGACCAGACCGCGTTGCCGGCGGCCAGGTTGTTCATGACGGTCGAGCCGGAGCCCGTGTTCTTCCCGGTGTACGAGTAGAACTTCTCCAGACCCAGTGAGTTCGACGTCGGGTCCTCGACCGCCACGTTCTGCTTCAGGGACGGGATGCCGCCGGTCCCGGCCGACAGCCAGCTGCCGTCCGACACCTTCTTGACGTCCCAGCCGAGGACGTAGTCCGTGCGCTTGTTGCCCTCGTCCGAGTTGATCGGCGTCTTGACCTGCGCCTGGACGGTCGCGGACTGTCCCGGCTTGAGGTTCGGGACAGCGGTGGAGAGCTGGTTCCCGCCGTTGGTGACGTCCGTGCCGTCGGGCAGCTTCCAGGTGTAGGAGAGCTGCCGCTCACCGGCAAGCCACTCGCTGCTGGTGGTGTTCGTGACCGTCGTCTCCACCGTGTACGTGGAGTTCGGCGTCATCCGGGCCGGCGTCTGCGGTGCGTAGTACGTGTTCTCGGTGGTCGCGTCCACGTAGATCACGCGGAGCAGCGGGCCGAGCTGCTGGTCGGCCGCCTCCGAGGCCAGGAACAGGGTGCGCTCCTGCGGCCCGGTAGCCGTCTCGTCCTTGAGTTTGACCATGGCGCCCTTGTTGCTGGACGGCGTCTTCACCCAGCCCTGCGTGAGCGACGTGGCGTCCCACCAGTGCCGCCCGACCTCGGACACCTGCGCGACGGTGTCGGAGACGGTCGCCCCGAAGTCACCGCCCGGAGCCGTCCAGGCGGTCGTCGACGTGGCGTTGTTCCAGGTCGCGCTCGTCTCCGCGAAGTCCTTGGTCAGACCGTGCAGTTCGTAGATCGCGCCGTCCGTGCCGGTCGTCGTCTCCGCGCCCCACAGGTAGAGCTTGGAGTCGAGGACGGTCGCGGTGGCGGGGATGTCGGCCGTCGGGAACTTCATCGCCGCACGGGTCTTGCCGTACGTGCCCGAGTTGTTGCCGACGCTCAGCCACTTCTGCGGCACATAGGACAGGATCGTGTCCTCGTTGGTGGTCGGCTGCTGCGAGGAGAGCGTGGTGTCGGTGACTCCGGCGCCCGTCCCCTGGATCAGCTTCATCGTGCGGCCGGCCTTGGGCACGCCCACGATGCGGGTCGGCGACCCGATGACCTGGCCGTCCTTCGTCTTCACCGCGATCTGGTAGTAGTACGAACGCCCGATCTCGTCCGTGGACGAATCGGGCGTCGGCGTCGCGGTGGTGTCGGTGTACGTGGTCGCCGTCTTGTCGATCGGCGCGACAAGGGTCGCGGCGCTCGGCGTGAACGCCTGCTGGGTGGAGCGGTGAAGCTGGTACTCGGCGATGTCGAGCCCGTTGTCGCCGGTGGTGTTGCTGTACGCGTCCCAGCTGAGCTCCGGACCGGTGTCGTGCACGACGGTCGGCGAGTCGAGAGCGGTCCCGACCTTGCCGTACGTCACGGTCAGCCGCGGGTACGTCGCGCTCTCGCCGCCGTAGGAGGTGCCGTCACCGGCCTCGTAGCGGGGGCCGCCGGTGAGCGTGCCGGCCACGGTGTCGTCCTTGGCCTGGAGCACGAAACCGTTGTTGGCGGAGCTGCCGGACACCCACTTCTGGACGGTGTCGGTCACGGCGAACTTGTGCCACTGGTTGTACTCGCCGGTGTCCTTGACGATCTGCGCCGGGTTCACGAGACGGACCGAGTCGGCGATGTTGCGGGTCGTGGAACTCCCCGTGTCGCCGAGGACGATCTTGCCCGCGTTGCCCTTCGCGAAGTAGAACTGGCTGCCGTTCACCGCCTTCCACGCCGCGGTCGTGCCCGTCTGGTTGACCGTCCCGGTCGCGGTGCCGTCACGGTGGTTCAGGGTGTACGGGGCGGCCGTCGCGGCGTCCGACGCGGGCGGGAAGTGAGCCTCCACCCGGTACGACGCCGTCTCGGCTATCTGAGGCTGCCAGGTGTACGACTCGCCGGTCGCGGTGTTCTTGTTGTAGGCGAAGTCGTCGTTCGTGGCCGCGCCACCGGTGGTCGTGGCTCTCGGCCACTCCCCCACGGCCGCGGTCCCGGCGTCTCCGTCGTCGATCTGGACGGTCGTACCGGACAACTCACCCGACAGCGCACTGGTGTTGGACCAGGTGGCTGTCGACTCGTCCCAGGCGCCCGTCGCCCGGTGCGCCTCGATCGTGACGTCGTTCGCGTTGGTGGTGTGCGCCTGGTCGAAGTACATCTCCAGACGCGCGGAGTCGATCTTCGTACCCGAGGGGATCTCGTTGAGCGGGAACTTGATCAGCGACCGCGAGATGCCCGTGTCGGTCTTGCCGACCGACATCTTCCAGGTGTTGTTGAAGTTCACCGCCGGCTGGTCCGACAGAACCATCGTGTCCTGGGACTGCGACGGGGTCGGTGCGATGGTGATGGTCGGGTCGATCGTCACCGGGTACCGGCGCGCCTTCGCGGCCAGCCACCTGGCGTCCGGGGTGACCTCGATCAGCCAGTTCTTCCCGTCCCGGACGAGCTTCTGGCTGACCTTGGGGCTGTAGCTGAGCCCGTACGGCGACGACGCGTCCTTACGCGTGTCCGTCATGTACGCGGCCGGGATGATCATGACCGGTGTGTTCGGCAGCTCGCCGTACAGTGCGATCGACCCGTCCTTACGGGCCTTCGGCGTCAGACCACCCGCATCGAGCGAGAAGGTGTAGGAGACGGCCTCGCCCGGCGCCTTCGCCAGGACGATGTTCTCCTTCACCCGCCCGGGCCCGACCTGGTACTCCAGATCGGCACCGCCGGCGGCGGCGTCCTTGTACGTGACCTTCGAACCCTTGGCGACCGGGTCGAGCGATGTGGCATCCGCGCCCTTGAGCCCGAGGCTCACGGCGGGCCCGTCGGCGCCGGCCTGGAACTTCAGCAGCCGCCCGGAATCATCACCGAACCAACTGCGCGCGGAATTCGACGTGTTGGCGAAATCGAATCCCTTGGCGCGGGTGGTTCCGACGCCCGTTTCAATAGTCTTCCAGGGCGCCTTCTTCCCCTTGCCGGACCGGTAGCCGGTCGGCACGGCGGAAACTTCGGCCTGAATACGCCCGTCGGACAACTGCCAGAAACGGGCGTGCTCGGTACGCCGGGACGTCAGCTCCTTGACCCGCTTGGCCTTCGGGGCCTTCTTCCCCCTGGGCAGCTTCTCGCGACTCGGCATCTCCAGCTTGCCGCCGGTGGGCGGCTTGTCGCCGTCCTCGTCGTCGTCGGAGAACCAGCCTGTGATGGAGTCGATGACCCCCTTGCCGTCGTCCCCGGAGGAAGAGGCCGCGTACGCCATCTGCGGCAACGCGGCACTCACCACCGCCGACACGACCAAACAGGAGATCACTCTCCCATAACGGACTTTCACGTCCAGTAACCCTTCGCCTTTGCTCGGCTCGACCCGGAATCCAGGCATGCCGAAGAGTCGGCCGGGCGTGCCCGGCCGACAAATATTTGAATATGGCGACGGAGTTCTATTCATTCAGGGAGTCGTGAGTCAACTGGACTCCCATTTCGGGCAGAAGGAGGTCAACGCGTCTTTCTGCGCGCGCGGGCTTCCCCACCCGCGATAGGGCGCCCCGGGCGGGGATACATCAGCACCGCCGCGCACGCCATGGCCGGGAGTCCGACGGCGGGCACGGTCCACCACGGGATGCCGATCCAGACCGCCGGGAGCCCCACCCCGAAGCAGACGGCGATGCCGGTGAAGAGCAGCCGTCTGCCGTACGGGTCCCAGGCGAAGGGCGCGTGGTCACGAGGGCTGACCAGGCGTACCGCGCCGAACGCGAACGTCTCAGCCGCGAAGAACGCGGCGAGCATGCCGATGGCGGCGTTCATCTGGACCTCGTCGCGGGGCGCTTCCGAGGTGTTCTGCCGTACGCCGTCCTTGCTGAGCACGACGATGTCGCGGCGCCAGGCGGTGGCGGTGACCTCGTCGCCCGGTTCCAGGTGCTCCAGGAGCGGCCCCGGGTCACCGAAGTCCACGACTCCCTGCCAGGAGTCCCCGTCCTTCAGCGTCGCCTTGTAGGTGGAGGTCCGCCCAGCGTTCTTGATCTCCCTCTTCACGACGGTGAGATGCCAGGTGCTCAGGCAGTCGGTCGCCATCGCACGGGCGGGGCACGGCTCGGCCGCCACGTAGTCCCGGTAGCGATCCCTGTCGGAGGGCAGCCACCAGACGAACGCGATGTAGCAGAGCACCGCCGATATCAGAGCCAGCAGAATCAGCAGCACACCCACGGCCCGGGTCCGGCCCGGCGACTGCCGCCGGGCACCACCCTTGCCCGGCCCCCCACCGATGCTCTGAGCCCTGGCCCTCGCCCGTTCCGTCATGGCCCACCCCCTGCACCTCATCCTTCACGAGCCGGAGACAGGTATACAACGACGCCGGACGGCAGTCGGTGGGAGATACAGGTTTCCGCGTCCCGGCAACCGGGCCGCCCGGGGCAGTTCTACATCGCGCCGTCGGGCACGCGCCCCCGCAGGCACTCGCCGCAGAACTCCTCGTCGCCCTCCGGACGGAACAGGCGCGCCTGGGTGTGGACACCCTCGCATTCCCGCAGTCGGGCGACGCGTGGCTGTACGGACTCGGGGCGGCGGGACTCTTCCTCGGCAGGCGCCGGTGGTACGTCGCTCAGGATGTACCGCAGCAAGCCGCCCGGCCGGTGGATCGGCTGCTCGCGGCCCGGCAGGCTGCGGTGCACATGCGCCCGTACGCCACCTGGCGTGTGCCCCGCCTCCAGCCAGGCGCTCGCCAGGCCCGCCAGCTGCGGCAGCATGCCGCGGGGCACGCGGAGCCTTGGCTCCAAGTCCAGGATGGTGGAGATGAGTTGGTGCCCGGCTCTCGTAGCCGCGGGACCCTCGGGGACCTCCGTCTCCGGAGGCCTCCCGGGATGGTGGGGGGTGTTCTCAAGAACGGGTTTTTCTGGATGACGGCCGACGGTCCGGCCGGTCGGCTCACCGGCGGCCGGGTTTCCGCCCGCCGGAGCTCCGTCCCGTAAGGCGAGCGCCTGCTCCGGCTTCAGGGGCACATTCGAGACGAGCTGCACGGTCGACCACAGGCCGCGAACACCCTGCTGGCGCCACTCGTGCAGATAGCCCTCGCGCTTCAGTTCGCCCTTGGCGCGGTTGAAGGCGCACTTGCCGATCCCGGCCTGACGGGCGGTTTTCGACAACGGGTCCTTGGCGTCATCAGGCAGCGACAACTGCCAGGCCAACAGCCGCACGGCGTCCGACGAGAGGCGCGGATGGCGGAGGATTTCGTTCGGCACCTGGCTGAAGAAACGGGCAGGCGCGATAGCATGACGGAGCATTTTCCGGTGGCTACTTCCACTGGTGATGAAGGCCCTCTTCGCCGGGTGCGAACCGGCGTTGAGGGCCGCCTCATGTCCGATCAAGACGACATTGAGGCGTGCTGTCGCGCTCACCGTACCGCAACTTGCGTATGCGAACGGTCACTTGACGTAATCACCACTGTCCGCCGTATCTCTGCGCGCGCTCCCGCAGCCACGCCCGCGCCCAGGCCTCTTCGCTTTCCGAGGCGGCCCGCAGGTCGCGTGCCGCGATCGTCGCCACGAAGTACACGAAGCGCACGCGCCGCGACTCCCCGTCGACGCCGAGCACCTTGCCGGGCCCGTAGACGTCCGTACCGGTGTGGGCGACGAACGCGCCTTCCCCGTGCTGCATCTTCCGCACTGCCTCTCGATCTCGCTCTGCGTGGCAATCCGGTCACAGGGTGAGGTCGACGCAGCTAGGCTCGCCAGTGGTCCGAGCGTGACAACGCGAGTCGCACATACGGGAGTTGCGGATGGCGATCGAGGACAATCCCGGTTCCCGGACGAGTTACGGCGAGGAGTTGCGGCGCCGCCGGGAGGCCGCCGGGTTCACGCAGGAAGAGCTGAGCGCGCGGGCCATCATGTCGCGCACGCACATCGCCCATATCGAGGCGGGCCGCCGCCGGCCGTCGCTGGAGGACGCGCGCCGTCTCGATCAAGTACTCAAGACAGGCGGGGTCTTCGAGACCTTCCTGCCGACGCAGGGAGAGGGTCGCGTCGCCGAACACTTCGCGGAAGCACTGGAGTTGGAGCGGCAGGCCACGGCGATCAGGACGTACGCCCCGAAGCTCGTGCCCGGCATGCTCCAGACGGAGGCGTACGCCCGCGAAGTGCTCCAGTCCGGCTTCCCTCCGAAGACCGACGAGGAACGTGACAGGCTCCTTGTCACACGCCTGGGAAGAGCCCGAATCCTGGACGACTTCAAGTCACCAGTGACGTGGTTCCTCCTGGACGAAGCAGTTTTGCGCCGCCCCGTGGGAGGCCCCGCAGTGATGTGCGAGCAGCTCCGTCACATCGTGAACTTGGGCGAAAGCCGCCGTATTCGCGTGCACGTGCTGCCCTTCTCCGTGGGGTTGCACGCTCTCCTAGAAGGCCCGGTGTCCCTGATGTGGTTCGAGGACCTGCCGCAGGTCGCGTACGTGGAAGGCCTCACATGGGGTCGGGTCCTCGAACTTCCCTCCGTGGTACGCGAATGCCAGACGGCCTACGATCACGCCATGGGCGACGCCCTGTCGCACAGTAAGTCCCTGGCGCTGATCAGGTCCGTCGCGGAGGATTGCGGGCATGACGCACAGCAGCAGTGAGCAGCAGTGGCAGGGCATCCGCGTCCCCGATGCCTCAGTCCTGCCGATGTGGCGTAAGTCGAGTTACAGCGGCGGCGAAAGTGGCCAGTGCCTCGAAGTCAACGACCGCGCCCGCCCCGCCCACGTCCCCGTCCGTGACAGCAAGAATCCTCACGGCCCTGCGGTCGTGTTCACGAGCGGAGCGTGGACGGCGTTCGTCGGGGCGGTGAAGGCGGCCGAGCGCCCGCGCGGCTGAGCGGCGGTCCTACTGGCCCACCCTTCCGTCGATGCATTCGCGCAGCAGGTCGGCGTGTCCGCAGTGGCGGGCGTACTCCTCGACCCGGTGCACCAGCAGTTCCCGGACCGCGATCCCGTCCTTGCCGAGACGCTCGCCCAGGTCCGGGTGCCCGGCCAGCGCGGCGTCCGTCGCGGCCTGCTCGCGTTCGAGATCGGCGTAGGCGGTGTCGATCACGGCCTGCTCGGCGACGGCGCCGTCGAAGTCTCCGTCCGGGTCGCCGTACAGCTTCGGCAGCGGTTCGCCATCGGTGATCCAGTTGAGCCAGTCCCGCTCCGCTTCGGCGAGGTGCCGCAGCAGGCCGAGCAGTGACATCGTCGACGGCGGCACCGACCGGCGGGCCAGCTGCTCCGGGTCCAGGCCCTGGCACTTCATCCGGAGGGTCAGGCGGTAGTCCGCCAGGAAGGTCTGGAGTGTCGCCAGTTCACCTTCCGCGTTGAATCCCTCGCCGCTGCGGGGGTCGTCGTCCGGATCGGCCCACATGTCGGGGTAGACGGTCGCCTGGCTCCATCGTGCGGGTTGGTCAGTCATACGTCGCATGGTCGTGGCTGGGGGCCCGGGTCCGCCACTGGTTTGCGGGGCGACCGGCAGGCCGCCCACCGCAGAAGCCGGCTCCCCGCTCGGACGCATCGCTACTCTTCGTAACTCTGGAACCAGTGCGTGTCGTAGTACCGGGCCATCGAGTGAGGGTGCGAACGCTCGGTGAGCATGCGGAAGACGAACTCGGCGGCGGTGCCGTCGAACCGGTTCCAGGTGTCAGGGATGTCCTCCGACGCCAGGACGGGCCAGCGGTCGGGGTCGTCGCCCTCGGTGAGCCAGTAGAACTGGTCCGCCTGCTCGGACGACCCCCACTCCAGGAGTCCGCCGGGCGCCGGATGGATGCCGTACGGCTCCCACAGGCTCGTGCCCGAGCGGGCCGCGAAACCGGCCAGGTACTCCGCGTGCTCCACCAGGTCCATGCCGGGGACGTCGGACTCGGGCACGTAGAGGGTGAGGTAGCCGTCGAAGGCGCCGGATCCGAAGATCTCGGCGAGCTGCTTGAAGTCCGTGGGCAGCCGGGTGCCGAGCCGCGCCTCCACCGCGTCCCAGTCGACCGTACGGGCCTCACCGGCCCACCCGGTCACGGCCACGACCCGCTCCACCCACGTGGCGTCGGGCGGCAGCCCCGCCACGACGGGCGCGGGCCGCTCGGCGACGAGGACGACATGCTGCACGTCGCCGCCCACCCGGACCGTCCCGGCCCCGATCCACGAACCGGCGTGCGCCCAGGCCCGCATGTCGATCACGTCGGTGCCGAAGGGGGCGAGCAGGGGGAGCCCTGTCGTGGCGTCCACGGTGGGATCGGTGAAGCCGCCCATGGCGAGCCTGCGGGAGGACCCGTACCGGCCGCTGATCCCGTCGACCACGCCGGCGAGATCGAGTTCATCGGACAGGGCGAGGCACACGTGCCCGGCACCGTGCCCCTTCTCGCGGCACTTCAACGGCTCCGGGTCGCTGCCGACCAACCGCGTGACGGTGTCGACCAGTTCGTCGCGCTCCATGAACTCCTCCGCTTCCTGCGCTCACGCGCGAGTCCGCCGTCTTCCTTGATCGCCCGTCTCTCCCGCCGGACACGGAAGCCGATGTACGCCCACGCGGGAAGCGTCGCGAGCCCCGACCTCAGCCGGTCGGTACTCCTTCGGCCCACCCGGGCTGCCACTCAGTCGATACGGTCGCTCAGGCCCAGCACCTGCGGGTTGCTGCTCGGGAAGTTCCGGGGCATGCCCGGCACATCGATGGTGCGCCCGTACACGCCGGCCAGGAACTCGACGGCACAGACCGGGAACTCGAACCACTCGGAGTTGTCCGTGCGGACGACTACCGGCCATGCGTCCGGGTCCGCGGGGCTCGTCTTCCAGTACAAGACGTCCCCCGAACTGGAATCCCCCCAGGAAATCAGGCCTCCCGGCTGCGGGTAGGGAACGTAGTCCTCCGTTTCGCCCATCTCGTACAGATCCTGAAGGATCTCGTCCTCCCTGGACTGGGACGCCCATGACTCCTCGGTGCCGGGTCGGGGAACGGACACGCTCAGGAAGTCGTCGATGACCAGAACCGGATACGCCTCCGCCAAAGAACGGAAGTCCGAGGGCAGCGCCGTCCCGAGGATTGCCTCAAGGGCGGCCCAGGCCACGCTGCGCCCCGCCGCCACACGCCACTGCGTCATCGCCGGAAGCGCGGCCTCCAGCTCTTCGATGCTCAGCTGCGTGTCGTCTGCCAATCCGGCCCGGGCACTGTCGCCTCTTCGCGCATTCACCACCATCCGAACCGATCACCGCACAGCGGATCCAGACTAATTTGATCCAGGGACAGGTTCGAAAGAAGGATCCAAAGAATAGCGAGCCACTCCAAAAGGTGAGAATTCAGGATCCGTGAGAGCCTTGTAGAGAAATTCCGATGTCGACATCTCGAATCGATGCCACTCCCTTGAAGAGTGGGTCCGCGCAAGAATAGGCCAGCTCGCTGGATCGGGCCCCTCCGCCAGCCAGTAGTACTCATCGGCCCATTCGGTGGAACCCCACGGAATCAGCCCGCCACGGCCAGGCCGGTAGATGCCATATGGAGCATACAGGGATGCCCCTCCACCGTCCCCGTCAGCAGGGGAGTCACCCTCAACAGAAAGAGAGCTATGCCATTCGCTCAAAAGGTCGAACACTTTACCTTCGTCACGAACACAGAAATAGATCACGTCACAGAAGGTGCCTGCCCCGAAGGCCTCACCCAACTCCTTGTAATCGCCGGGGAGTTGCGTGCCCATTTCTCCTTCCATTCTCTCGAACTGGCCCGAAGGCATCTCCCTGGGCTCCCACTCGATATATTCCAGCAACCGTTGCACCCACATACAGAACCCCCAAGTCACGAAAAGATATGGAAAAGATATGGGGGAATCACTCCAACAGTGATTCCCCCACACCAAGGCATCCTACATTCCTACCAGATCGAATCACTCAAGACTTTGGAACACGCGACGGCGAGTCCCCAAACCTCCGAGCAGTCCGTCCTCACGCACACAACCTACGGCTGCTCACCTGTAGGAGTGTTCCAGATGGTTATCGGCCCCGAAGACACTCCGGTGTCCAGGTTGCTCCACTGGATGCTCAGATAGTCCGGCGCACCATTCGCTCCGGAATAGTGAGCTGATACCTGATAGGCCACTGTCTGTCCGGATTTCACCATGCTCGCCACTTCGTCCTCAACCGACCTCATTTGCTTTCGGTTGGGCGTTCCGTAGAGAGCAACCAGGTTCCTACGGTCGGTCCCCGTGCCGCCGAGTTGGTTACCCAACAGGTGGCCTCGGTTCATGCCCACCCCCTTCTTGAACCCAGTCGGGTCCAACTCCGGGTAATCGCGCTGTGGTCGCGGCACGTCGGAGCCGACAATCGCCGATCCATTGCTCAGCTCCCCAGTTTCCTTGGTCCACTCATCGACGTAGGTGAAATCTCCGTCATTGAGACAGGCCTGAACGCCTTGCGCCCTGCCCTTGTCGTCGAGCGGGCTGTAGTAGACGAAGGTGTTGCCTTTTCCGCAGTTGTCCTTGGTCCTGGGGTAAAGATCGGCCCCCGGCTGCCACTCGTTCTCCTCCTTCGGCGTGACGAACAGGCCCTTGCTGTAGTCGGGCTTGGCGCCGGGCTTTGACAGATAACCCCCGGGCGCGGTCTCCGTGGGCGCGGATGCATACGCGAAGACGGATGCCGCGATACCCCAAGGAGTCAGCCGACTCAGCAGGCTGCCCCCACTCGCCGCAGTACTCGCCGCAGCGTCAGCGGCGCCCGACAGGGCACCTTCCAACGCTTCGGCACCGCCCTCCAGCGCGCTGCCGATGTCGCTGATCACGCCCGCGCCCGGGATGGAAAGATGGCCGTCGAGCTCCACCATGCTGGTGGGGTTGCCACCGCCGAAGGCGTAGCGGTTGCCGGTGTAGGGGTCGGCGCCGAGGTTCATGTCGGCGAGGGCGCCGTTGTACATGTCCCGGCTTGTGAAGCGGTTCAGGCCGGGGCTGTAGTTACGGAAACCCATGTCGTACGTTCCGGACTGGGCGTCCCAGCGCTTGGCGTTGAACCGGTAGGGGTTGTAGGCCTCCTTCGTCGGGTCCGCCGTATCCGGCTTGTCGATACCGGTGAAGTCGGAGGTGTCGTCAGCTCCGTAGGCGGTGTAGCCGTAGGTCGCCTTGGTGTCGCCGTTGTTGTCCGTCAGTGTCTCGACGTCGGAGTGGCCGTTGTAGCCGTAGTAGCCGTCCTCGGTCGTGCCGTCGGTGTTGTGCTTGACCTGCGAGAGGCGCTCGCCCCACGGGCTGTACTGGTACGACTTGGTGAGGGTGCCGGCGACCTTTTCGTCCAGGACCTCCGAGGAGAGGCCCAGGTACTCGTAGTCCGTTGTCTTGCCCTCGGCGGTCTTCGAGTTGGTTCGGTCGAGCGGGTCGAAGCTGTACGTGGTGGACTTCATCGCGCCGGCGTCGTCCCGCTTCTGGGACTCCACGACGTGGTCGAAGCCGTCGTACACGCTCCGGGAGATGACCTGCCCGCCCGAGGTGACGGACTCCTGGCGGCCGAAGGGGTCGTAGTTGTAGTTCGCCGACGTGCCGCTCGTGGTGGCGGTCAGCAGTCGGTTGCGGTCGTAGTTGTAGGAGGTTGCAGTGCCCTTGACGGTCTGGCTGATGACGTTGGCGTTGTTGTCGTGGACGTACGTCTCGATGCCCGCGCCATTGCCGGCCTTGGTCGCCGCCTTGAGCCGGTTGGCGGGGTCGTAGGTGTAGTCCGTGGTGGAGTCGAGGTACGCCGAGTGGTTGTCGGCGTTCATCTTCTTCGCCACGTCCTGGGACTTGTTGCCGTTGGCGTCGTAGGCGTAGGTGTGCGAGTCGACAAGGGTGCCGTTGGGCTTCTTCTCCGTCGTCGACTTGAGTGCCGCGTCCAGGTAGTAGGTGTAGTCGACCGTGTTGCCGTTGGCCTTGGTCTCCTGGAGCTTCTGGCCGCGGTCGGTGTACGTGTACGAGGACACCTTCGGCGACGCGTCCGTGGCGGACTTGCCGACCGAGACCGTCTTCACCTGGTCACGCAGGTCGTACGTGTACTTGGAGAACTGGTCGGGATGCGTGATGGTGTCCGACAGGCCGTTGGCGTCGTAGGTGTACGACGTGGCCTTCTTCTCCGCGCCGGCCAGGTTCTCGGTGGCCTTCTGGACCTGGTTGAGGCCCGTGTAGGTGAGCGTGTAGTTGTCGATCTTCGCGGTCGACGAGGTGTCGTCGATCGATGTCAGGTTGCCGTTGAGGTCGTAGGAGTAGGAGAAGTTGTCCTTCTCCGTGTCCGCCGGGTCACCGCTGGTGTCCCGGACGAGCTTGACGCCATCCGCGACAACGACTCCGCCGCTGTTCTGGAACAGCTGCAACTTGGCCGCGTTGCCCTGCTTGAAGGCGAAGGAGCCGAGCGAGACCCAGGTGCCCTGGTTGGCGCCGGCGCTCTGGTCGACCGTCTTGTCGGTGGTCCCGCCGTCATGCGTGACCGTGTACTTCGCCGTCGTCGCGGCGCCCGTCACCTTCGGGAACGTCACGTACGCGGCGTACGTGCCGTCCTTGGGGATGTTGAGCGTCCACGTGAGGGCGTCTGTGCCCGTGCCGGCCGCATGGGTCTCGTGGTTGTAGCCCTGCTGGCCGGTGATGTCTCCCTTCGTCCAGGTGCCGGTCTTGGACGTGTTCTGGGTGTCGGAGTTGTCGGCCAGGACGACCGACTTACCCACCGGGACGCCGGCGTCCGCGCGGGACTTGAGCGAGCCGTCGGGGTAGAACGACCACGTCATCGTGCGGTCGGAGGAGCCCCCCGCCGAGGTCAGCGTCCGCTTGGTCTGCTGGCCCAGCTCGTTGTAGTCGTAGGTCGTGGTGATGTCCCACGGGTCCGTGGACGACCTCGCCAAGCCGTTGTCGAAGTAGCTGTATGTGGTGTCGTTGCGGACCGTCTCACCGTCCGACGGGGGCATGGAGGTCTTGGTGACCTGGCCCACCTGGTCGTACGTCGTCTCGGTGTAGACGTTCGGGTCGTTGTAGCGGGAGTCCGCCGGGTCGTAGGGCTGGTACTGCCTGACCGGGCGGTTCAGCTCGTCGTAGTCGGTGCGGGCGGTGAACGCCGTGGTCGTGCCTGCCGCGACGGCCCGCGGGGTGATCGCCTTGGTGGTGTTGCCGACCTGGTCGTACTCGTACTTCGTCGACCGTGTCGTGTTGCCCTCGTGCGGGACCTTGACCTCGGTCTGCTTGCCGCGCTCGTCGTAAGTGACGGTGGTGGTGTTGTTCTCGGCGTCGGTGGCCGAGGTGACCAGGCCGTCCTTGTCGTAGCCCTTCTTGGTGGTCTTGCCGGCCGCGTCCGTGACGACCGTGACTCTGTGGTCCAGGTCGTAGTCGGTCTTGGCGGCGTAGTCGGTCGTGTCGGTGGTCGCGTTCTTCTTCGGGTCGATGAGCTTGGTGACGTTGCCGACGTTGTCGTACTCGTACGAGACCTTGTCACCGTTCGCGTTGACCACGGACGTGAGCTGGTAGACCGCGTCGTAGTTGTTCGTCGTGACGAAGTCGGTCGCATCCGCAGTAGTTGCCGTGCCCTTGGGCTCGGTCGTCGTCCTCAGGTTGCCGACCTTGTCGTAGGTGTACGTCGACGTCCGCGGGCTGGTCTGGTTGTTCACCGGCCCGGTCGCCGACGTGACCTGGTCCGCGCTGTCGTACACCGCCGTGGACACCGCTCCGCTGGGTGTCGTCGACGTGGTGACGTTGTCGTTGGCGTCGTACACGGGTGCGGGCGTAGTGATGAGAGTGCCCGCCGACTGGTCCTTCGGCACCGTGTTGACCAGCGGACGTCCGTACGTGTCGTACGTCTGCGTGGTCTTCTTGCCCAGCGCATCAGTGACCTGTGTTACCTGGCCGCGCTCGTCGTAGACGAAGTCGGTGGACTTCTGAAGCGCGTCGGTGATCCGATCCGGGTAACCGGTCGGCCCGAAGGCGCTGTTGACGGTGGCGTGGTGGTTCGCGTCCGTGGCCTTGGTCAGTTGGCCGAAGGCGTCGTACTCGTACGACGTCGTGTAGTCCCCGGCCGTGGCGGTGGCGACGCCCTTGGGGTCCGTGACCGTCTTCAGGTTGCCGAACGAGTCATACGCGAACTGCCACTTGCGCCCCTCGGGCGAGGTCTTGGTGAACAGGTCGGCCGAGAAACCGTCCAGACGGGTCTGGTACGAGTACTGCGAAGAGTTCGCGGGATACGTGCCCGGCGCGCAGTCCGACTGGGGCGGAACCCCGGCCTTGTTGTTCTCCGCGTCACGCGACCACAGCGGGTAGCCCGTCTTCTGGTCGTAGCAGTACGCGGTCTTCGCCCCGTTGTCCTCCTCCAGATATGTGACGTTGTTGTCGGCGTCCCAACCCATCTTGCTGGTCTGGGACTTGGCGTTCGTCGTCTGCACCGGGCGGCCGAAGTCGTCCGTCACGTACTTCGCGTCGTGCGACTCGGCGTCGGTGACCGTGGTGTCGGTGAACTTCGCGTTCCCCGCGTCCACTCCGTATCCGAAGCCGGTCGCCTCGTTGAGACGGTCCGTGATCGTCTTCGTCCACCAGTGGTACTTCGGGTCGTCGCCGGTCTTCGGGGCGAAGTAGTCGAGCTTCGTGGCCTTGCCCCGCGGGTCGTCGGCCTGGACCAGCTTGACGTTCTTGTTGCCCTGCGTCGCGTCGTAGGTGAAGGCGAACACCTTCGGCTGGGACGAACCGGCACCGTCAGTGATCTTCGTCAGCAGGGCCTTGTCCGAGTATTCGAACGTCAGCTTGCGACCCGAGATGTCCGTCATCGACTGGACGTGGTCGGCGACCTTCGGGAACGGTGCCGTCGACTTGTCGAAGTACGTGACGGTCAGCGTCTGCCGGCCCGCGGGGTCGGTGATGTACTTCAGGAACTTGGTCGGCTTGTTGTTCGACTTCCGTTCCTCGTACGTGTACGTCTGCGTGTTGCCGTTCTTGTCGATCGCGGACGTCATGTAGCCGTCGCAGCCGAAGAGGAATCGGGTTCCCTCGGGGCGCGTGAACGTCCACGCGTCGGGGATCGGGTCCTTGTTCGGCGTGCAGTCCAGGCCCGACTTCATCGTGACCTTGTAGTGGACGCCCGCCGGCGCCTTCCACGTGCCGTCGCCCTGCTTGGCGAAGACGTGCGTCGTACCGTCACCGTCCGGGAGACGGATCTCCGTCGGATTCGGGTTCGGGTGGAAGTCCAGCGGCGCGCCCAGGCGGACGGGTCCCGCCGCCTGTCCGGACCAGCCCGCACCGAGCACCGTGTCCGACGTGTCGAGCGAGTTGTACGAGAACCGGGCGAAGGTGCTGAGTCCGCGGCCCGGGTTGGTGAACGCGTTGTACGACCAGACGCTGTTGCCGGACGCGAGGTTGCTCATCACGGTCGAGCCGGCACCGGTGTTCTTGCCGGTGTAGGAGTAGAACTTCTCCAGGCCGAGCGAGTCCGAGGTCGGGTCCTCGACCGCCACGTTCTGCTTCAGGGACGGGATGCCTCCGGTGCCCGCCGAGAGCCAGCTACCGTCCGAGACCTTCTTGACGTCCCACCCGAGGACGTAGTCCGTGCGCTTGTTGCCCTCGTCCGAGTTGATCGGCGTCTTGACCTGCGCGTGCACCGTCGCCGACTGGGCCGGCTTCAGGTTCGGAATCGCCGTGGACAGCTGATTTCCGCCGGTCGTCATGTCCGTGCCGTCGGGCAGCTTCCAGGTGTACGAGAGCTGCCGCTCACCCGCGAGCCACTCGCTGCCGGTCGTGTTCGTGACCGTCATGTCCACCGTGTACGTGGAGTTCGGCGTCATCCGGGCCGGCGTCTGCGGCGCGTAGTACGTGTTCTCCGACGTCGCGTCGACATAGATCACGCGGAGCAGCGGGCCGAGCTGCTGGTCGGCCGCCTCCGACGACAGGAACAGGGTCCGCTCCTGGGGCCCGGTCGCCTCGTTGGCCAGCTTGACCATCGCGCCCTTGTTGCTGGACGGGGTCTTCACCCAGCCCTGCGTGAGCGACGTGGCGTCCCACCAGTGCCGCCCGACCTCGGACACCTGCGCGACCGTGTCGGACACCGTGGCGGAGAAGTCGCCGCCCGGAGCCGTCCACGGGGTGGTCGACGTGGCGTTGTTCCAGGTCGCGCTCGTCTGCGCGAAGTCCTTGGTCAGACCGTGCAGTTCATAGATCGCGCCGTCGGTGTCGGTCGTCGTCTCCGCGCCCCACATGTAGAGCTTGGAGTCGAGGACCGTCGCCGTTGCCGGGATCGATGTCGTGGGGAACTTCAGGGCCGCACGTGTCTTGCCGTACGTGCCCGAGTTGTTGCCGACGCTCAGCCACTTCTGCGGCGTGTACGAGAGGATCGTGTCCTCGTTGGTGGTCGGCTGCTGGGAGGAGAGGGTGGTGTCGGTGACTCCGCCCGCCGTGCCCTGGATCAGCTTCATGGTGCGGCCGGCCTTCGGCACCCCGACGATGCGCGTCGGGGAACCGAGCAGTGTGCCGTCCTTGGTCTTCACCGCGATCTGGTAGTAGTACGAGCGGCCGATCTCGTCCGTGGACGAGTCGGGCGTCGGGGTCGCGGTGGTGTCGGTGTAGGCCGTGGTCGCCTTGTCGACCGGGGCCACCAGCGTGGCCGCGCTCGGCGTGAAGACCTGCTGGGTGGAGCGGTGCAGCTGGTACTCGACGATGTCCTGACCGGTGTCGCCGGTCGAGTTGGTGTACTTCGACCAGGACAGCTCCGGGCCCGTGTCGTGCACGATCGTCGGCGAGTCGAGTGCCGAACCGACCTTGCCGTACGTGATGGTCAGGCGCGGGTACGAGGATGTCTCGCCGCCGTAGTCACCGTCACCGGACTCGTAGCGTGGGCCGCCGGTCGGCGTCGCGGCCAGAGTGTCGTCCTTGGCCTGGAGCACGAAGCCGTTGTTCGTGGCCGTGCCCGAGACCCACTTCTGCACGGTGTCTGTCACCGCGAAGTCGTGCCACTGGTTGTACTCACCGGTGTTCTTGACGATCTGCGCCGGGTTCACCAGACGGATCGAGTCCGCGATGTTGCGGGTCGTGGAACTGCCGGTGTCCCCCAGAACGATCTTCCCCGCGTTGCCCTTCGCGAAGTAGAACTGGGTGCTGTTCACCGTCTTCCACGCGGCCGCGGTGCCCGACTGGTTGACCGTCCCGGTCCCGGTGCCGTCCCGGTGCGTGATCGTGTATGGCGCCGCTGTCGCCCCGTCCGAGGCCGGCGGGAAGTGCGCCTCGACCCGGTAGGACGCCGCCTCCGCGATCTGCGGCTGCCAGGTGTACGACTCGCCGGTCAGGCTGTTCTTGTTGTAGGCGAAGTCATCGTTGGTCGCCGCGCCACCGGTCGTGGTGGCCCGGGGCCACTCGCCGACGGCTGCCGTACCGGTGTCGCCGTCATCGATCTGGACGGTGGTGCCGGAGAGTTCACCCGACAGCGCGTTGGTGTTGGACCACGTGGCGCCCGACTCGGTCCACGGGCCGGTGGCCCGGTGGACCTCCATCGTGACGTCGTTGGCGTTGGTGGTGTGCGCCTGGTCGAAGTACATGCCCAGACGCGCCGAGTCGATCTTCACGCCCGAAGGGATCTCGTCCAGCGGGAACTGGATCAGCGACCGCGCGATACCCGTGTCGGTCTTACCGACGGACATCTTCCAGGTGTTGTTGAAGTTCGCCGCCGGCTGGTCCGAGAGGACCATCGTGTCCTGCGACTGCGACGGGGTCGGCGTGATCGTGATCGTCGGATCGATCGACACCGGATACTGCCGCTTCGGCGAAGCGAGCCACTTGGCGTCCGGCGTGACGACTATCTGCCAGTTCTTGCCGTCCTTGACCAGCTTCTGCTTGACCTTGGGGCTGTACGACACCCCGTACGGGGAGTCCGCGTCCTTGCGGGTGTCCGACATGTACGCGGCCGGAATCGTCATCACCGGCGTGTTCGGCAGCTCGCCGTACAGCTCGATCGAGCCGTTCTTCCGTGCCTTCGGCGTCAGACCGCCCGTGTCGAGAGTGAAGGTGTAGGAGACGGGTCCGTCCGGCGCCTTCGCCAGGACGATGTTCTCCTTCACGCGGCCCGGACCGACCCGGTACTCGAGATCCGCGCCACCGGCCGCCGCGTCCTTGTACGTGACGGTCGACCCCTTGGCCTTCGGGTCGACCGATTTCGCGGCGCCCTTGAGCCCCAGCGTCACCGCCGGGCCGTCCGCGCCCGCCTGGAACTTCAGCAGCTTGTCCGGGTCCGAACCGAACCAACTGTGACCGGAGTTGGACGTGTTGACGAAGTCGTAGCCCTTGGCCTTGGTCGCGTCGACAGCGGTGTCGATCGCCTTCCAGGTCTTCTTCTTGCCGGAACCCGTGGGGTACGCGGTCGGCACCTGGGAGAGCTCGGCCTGGATCTGCCCGTTGGACAGCTGCCAGAAGCGCGCGTGCTCCGTGCGGCGGGAGGTCAGCTCCTTGACGCGCTTGGGCTTGGCGGCCTTCTTGCCCTTCGGGAGCTTCTCCCGGCTGGCTATCTCCAGTTTCCCGCCGGTCGGCGGCTTGGCCTGGTCCTCGCCATCGTCCGAGAACCAGCTCTTGACCGTGCCGAAGACGCCCTTGTCGTCACCTCCGTTGCCGGAGGCCGGCGCGGAGGCGTAGGCGATCTGCGGCAGCGCCGTACTCGCCACCGCCGACACCACAAGGCAGGAGATCAATCTCCCATAGCGGACTTTCACGTCCTGTGCCCTTTCCTTTGCGGCACGCCCGATTTCCGTGCGGTATCGCTCTCGCGCACGTAATGCGGGCATGCCGAACTTCCGGACGGGTTTTCCGTCCGGACGACTGTTGTGCGCCCCGGAGAGGGTCGGCTGATGGGCAGGGAGGATTGGCCGACGTAAGTCCTGAAGACCCCTGGCCGAAGAGGTCTTCCGGGCATGCGTCGGTCGGTTTCTGGCTTTCTCCTTCGCGAGCAGACGTTTTCTAATCACTTGCACATGACCATGTCAACAGAGGGAATCAATCGGGCAGTTGGTCCGTCCCGGGGCGGACCATCCGTAGATGATCTAGACCTGGCGCTCGCTGCGCCCGAACGCCGGGCCGGTCGATCAGCCGGAGTTTCGGGGCCGGCCCGGGGGCCGGGATCCGGCCGATACCGAAGCCGCCGCCGGCCGTCATGCCCAGGGGCACGGGACCGGGGGCTGAGCCGTCGCCCGTGATTGGTCACGCCCACCATTCCGCAAGGGAAAAAGGAGGCCGGGTTTCTGTTCACGGAAACCGCGGCGGGCCGACTGCAGGCGTAATTCGGGTGGTCCGTGGGGTGGTCCGTAGGGTGTTGCGAGGGGTGTTGTGAGTAAGTTTGGGCCCCGTCCCATTCGCCCGCTTGTTCCGGACACTGGAACGGCCGCTCCCGCATGCGGTATAACCGCCCGGTTCTCCGCCGAGCGCGACGCATTCGCGCGAGGGATGCTCGCCTCACGAAAGCCAGGCCCATGCCATCGCCCGAACAGTCAGAGCCGACCGAACCCACCGACACGGCCGATACGCCCACGGATGAAGCCGAGACGCCCGACGAATCCGCGGGAGCCGAGGGCACCGAGGGCGCGAATGAGGCGAAGCCCTCGGACGAGTCCAAGAACGCCGACAACGCCGAGGGGGGCAAGGGAGTTGACCGTCGAGGCATTGCCGCCGGCGCGGTCGTCGTCGCCGCCTGCGCCGGGCTCGTGCTCTACGGCGTGCTCGACACCGACGAGAAGCCCGAGCGTCACGTCCCCACCGCCTCCGTGACGTACGAGGTCAGTGGCGAGGGCACCGCCGATCTCACCTGGCAGGCCCGCAGCGAGTCCGGCAAGGCGGTCGCCGCGCGCGGCGTCACGCTGCCTTGGAAGAAGACCGTGCGCGTGCCGCTCGGCAAGCCGCCCATCGTGACCATCACGCTCGGCGAGAAGGGCGGGCAGGCCAGTTGCCAGTTGGCCATCCGCGGCAGGCACGTCCAAACAGCCACCGCCTACGGCAAGTTCGGCCGCGCCACCTGCCAGGGCGAGTTGCCCGCACCCGAGGCCTCCGAGTCCCCGGCGAGCGCGCAGGGAGAGCAGTGAGGTACCCGAGTCTCGGCCGCCAGGCCGCCCGCACCGCGCTCGCCGCCGCGGTCGTGCTCAGCGTCGTCTCCCTGTCGGGGCGGTCGCAGCCCGCCGCCGCGCAGGCCACCGTGCACAAGGGTGCCGTCCACACCGTCGCCGTACCGGACGGGACCGGTCCCGGCAGGCGCGTCCTCGCCGCCCGTTCGACCGAGGCGTTCAGCATGCTCGGCGTCACCTGGTCCGACCCTGACGCCACGCTCGGCGACGGCACCGCCGAGATCCGTACCCGCAGCGCGGAGACCGGACACTGGTCGGTCTGGCGCACCCTCGAACTCGACGTCCACGCGCCGGAGTCGGGGCCCGAGCACACCCATAAGGGCGTTCGCGGCGGGACCCAGCCGCTCTGGGTCGGAGCCTCCGACGGCGTGCAGGCGCGCGTCACCGGCGCGGAGCTTCCCGCCGGACTGCGCGTGGACCTCGTCGACCCGGACGCCGGGACCCGTACGGCGTCGGGCGCGCCGGAGAAGACCGCGTCCGCCGGGCAGCCGGACGTCACCTCGCGTGCCGGCTGGGGCGCCGACGAGTCGATCGTCGCCGACCCGCCGACGTACACGACCGACACGAAGGCCGTGTTCGTGCACCACACGGCCGGGACGAACGACTACACGTGCGCCGAGTCCGCGTCGATCATCCGTGGCATCCTCACGTACCACGTGAAGAGCAACGGCTGGAACGACATCGGCTACAACTTCCTCGTCGACAAGTGCGGAACGATCTTCGAGGGCCGCGCGGGCGGCCTCGACAGGCCCGTGTACGGCGCCCACACCTACGGCTTCAACACCGACACGAGCGGTGTCGCCGTCCTCGGCGACTTCAACACCGCGACCTCCACCCCCGCGGTGCGTGACTCGATCGCCCAACTCGCCGCCTGGAAGCTTGGGTTGTACGGGATCAACCCGGCGGGCAGCATCGTGATGGCCGCCGGAGCGGACAACGGGAAGTTCACCCAAGGCCAGTTGGTGACGATGAACCGGATCTCCGGGCATCGCGACGGCTACCCGACGGAGTGCCCCGGCAACAACCTCTACGGCGATCTGCCCGCCATCCGCACGCTCGCCGCGTCGAAGAACTCGCCCGCCAAGGGTGCCGACGTGAATGGGGACGGCCATGCCGACCTGGCCGCCGGCATCCCGAAGGCCACCGCGAACAATCTGGCCGGAGCCGGCCAGGTCAGCGTCGTACCCGGCTCCCGGACCTCTCCCTACGCGGCGAACAAGGCCGTCGTCACGCAGGAGTCCGAGGGCGTGCCCGGCGGCTCCGAGGCCGGCGACGGCTTTGGAGCGGCGACGGCGTACGGCGACCTGGACCACGACGGGTACACCGACCTGGTGGTCGCGTCGCCCGGCGAGGAGGTCACCGCGGGCGCGAGCGACGAGGGCGGCGTGAGCGTGCTGCGCGGTGGCGCGAACGGGCTCACCGGACAGGCCGGCATGATCAACGAACCGGCGGCGGTGCGCACGAGCGGCGCGAAGTTCGGGGCCGCGCTCGCCACCGGTGACTTCGACGGGGACGGCGGCGACGACATCCTCGCCGTGGCGCCCGGCGCCGGGCGCGCCTGGACGGTCGATGGCGCCGACCGGGCCTTCTCCCCCGCGCTCGCCCTCTCCGACGGTCCGGTGCAGGACGCCTCCGTAACCACCGGGGACTTCGACCACGATGGATTCGACGACGCGGCGATCACGTTCGGCACGACGGCGGGCGACAGGCCCCTCGTCGTGGTGCGCGGTTCGTCGAGCGGACTGCGCACCTCCGAGCCCTCCGTCCTCGCGGGCGCGGGCGGACGGTCCCTGGCCTCCGGCGACCTGAACGGCGACGGCTTCACCGACCTGGCCGTGGGGCGTCCCGACGCGGCGGACGGTGGCGAGATCGGCATCTATGACGGCTCAGCGGACGGGCTCACGACGACCGGTGCGGGCGTCGTCGCCCACGGCGAGCTCGAAGGGGCCGATGCCGGGGACGAGTTGGGCGCTTCGGTGACCGTGGGCGACACGGACGGCGACGGGTACGCCGACGTACTCGCCGGTGCGCCCGGGGAGGATTCCGGTGCGGGCCGCGCGTTCCTGCTGAGCGGTGGCGCGAACGGGGTGGGCGTGGCGGGCGCAGTCACCTACATCCAGGGAGCGGGCCCGGTGCCGGGCACGGCCGAGGCCGGGGACCGGTTCGGGTCCGCCGTCACCGTCGCCGATCTCACCGGGGACGGCGTCGCCGGCCTCGCGATCGGCGCCGAGGGCGAGAACGCGGGCGACGGGACCGTGATGACCGTGAGCGGCGGGACGGGCACCTCGTACGGGCCCACCGCGCTCGGCGCGGATGCCGGTGCCGGTATCGGCGGTGAACTGACCAGGTGACCGCCAGGCAGCTTCCGGACGACTTCCAGGTGATGTACAGCACACCAGTACAACCTGTGACGTTGTCCGATGGTCGATCGCTGAATAGAGCAGCTACCCGTGCGACGGGTGTGGCATTTGTGAACTTCTTCGAGGGGTGGGGCATTTGAGCCCGCGTAATCCGCGTGCGCGCAGATCACATGCGTACAAACCGCTGAGTCTCAAGCGCAGGGCCTGGCTGACGATGGGCGCCGTCGTCCTCGGCGGCGCGGGTGTGGTGACGTACGCCGTCGCCAGCCCGGAGACCCCCGGCGGCTCCGGCCCCTCGGCGACGACCCCGCGGCCGGTCAAGGTGCGCTCCGCCGCGCTGAAGGCCGACGGCAGCGCCAAGCGGGAGCTCGCCCGCACCAGCACGGAACCGTTCTCGCTGGTCGGCGTCACCTGGGACAAGCAGAACGCCGAACTCAAGGGCACCGCCCAGGTCCGCACGCGCAGCAGCGTGACCGGGAAGTGGACCGACTGGGTGTCCGTGAACACGGACTCTCACCTGCCCGACCCCGACACTTCCGAGAGCAAGAACGGCGTGCGGGGCATGTCCGAGTCCCGGTGGGTCGGGCCCTCGGACGGCGTCGAGGCGCGCGTGGTCGCCGCCGACGGGTCGTCGACCGCACTGCCCAAGGGGCTCACCCTGGCGATGGTCGACCCGGGTGTCACCTCCAAGGAGGCCAAGGAAGCCAAGGCGGCCAAGGCATCCGGTGGGCCGCAGAACGCGGCGTACACCACCGACCTCGACGAGTCCCCCTCGCCGTCCCCCTCGGACTCCGCGTCCGCCCCGGAGAGCCCCTCGCCGTCGGCGTCGCCTTCGCCGAGCGACTCGGCTCCGGCCGACTCCCCGAGCCCGTCGGACTCCGCCTCCGAGAGCGCGAGCCCCAGCCCGTCGCCGACGCCCACCAAGCCCCCGGCCCCGCCCTCCACGGTGAAGCAGCCGCCGATCATCATGCGGTCGGAATGGAAGCCGGACACGTCTCTCGCGGTCAACTACAGCCCGCCGGAGTACATCGACAAGATCCAGGCCGCGTTCATCCACCACACCGTGGACGCGAACGACTACAGCTGCGCCGATTCGGCCAAGCTGATCCGCGCCGACTACGCCTACCACGTGAAGCCGGCGCCGAACGGCAACGGCTGGAAGGACATCGGCTACAACTTCCTGGTCGACAAGTGCGGCCAGATATTCGAGGGCCGCGAAGGCGGCATCGACGAGCCCGTCCTGGGCGCGCACACGTACGGCTTCAACTCGTACTCGACCGGTATCGCGGTCCTCGGCAACTTCGTGGACTCCAAGCCCTCCCGGGCCGCGATGGAGTCCGCCGCACGCATCGCCGCGTACAAGCTCGGCCAGTACGGCGTCGACCCGAACGGCTCGGTGAACCTCGTCGCCGCCGGTGACACCGGCGTCTACAAGACCGGCGAGACCGCGACCCTGCGGACCGTCTCCGGCCACCAGGACGCGTACGCCACCGAGTGCCCGGGCAAGCAGCTCGAGGACCGGCTCGGCACGATCCGCTCCTTCGCCGCCGGCGCGGGCCGCAGCTCCGCCATCCCGACCGCCGACGTGAACCGCGACGGCATCAGCGACCTCGTCGCCGGCGTGCCCGCCGGCTCCAGCGGCGGCCGCGTCGTCGTCGTGCCGGGCGGCGCGAGCGGCCCCGACAGCGCCAAGAAGATCTCGCTCACGCAGTCCAGCCCGGGCGTGCCCGGCGCCGGTGAGAGCGGCGACCAGTGGGGCGCCGCCGTGGCCACCGGCGACATCAACGGCGACGGCTACGCCGACCTCGCGATCGGCCAGCCCGGTGAGGACGACACCTCCGGTCACGCCGATCGCGGCGCCGTCACCATCCTGTACGGCCCCGCCTTCACCACCGGCGCGCAGATGAACCTCGACGAGGGCTTCTACGCGAACGGCGCCAAGTACGGCTCCGCCGTGGCGGTCGGCGACTTCAACGCCGACGGCAAGGCGGACGTCTTCGCGTCCTCCACCGGCACCGGCGGAACCTGGACCGCGCGCTACGCCGAGGGCCAGGAGAGCAGCTCCAACATCACCAGCGGTGACACGGCCCTCTCCTACGAGGACGCCACCAGCGGCGACTTCAACAAGGACGGCTACGCGGACGTCGCGCTCAACTACCGCGACTCGACGTCGATCGGCCGGGTCGTCTGGTTCAAGGGCGGCAGGAACGGTCTCACCAAGGCCGGCACCCTCACCGTGAAGGGCGGTCGCGCGATCGCCGCCGGCGACATCGACGGCAACGGCGTCGACGACATCGTCATCGGCCAGCCCTACACCGCCGAGTCCGGCGCGTACGCGGGCGGCCAGGTCACGGCCGTCTACGGCACCGCGGGCACGGGCCTCACCGCCACCGGCGCCAAGGTCATCCACCAGGCCACCTCCGGCGTCCCCGGCGCCGCCGAGTCCGGCGACGCCCTGGGCGCCTCCGTCTCGGTCGGCGACTACAACGCCGACGGCTACGCGGACGTCCTGGCCGGCGCCCCGAACGAGGACATCACCCGCACCACCAACCGTTCCAACGCGGGTACGTCGCTGCTGTTCAAGGGCTCGTCGACCGGCCTCACCGGCACCGGCTCCCTCGCGATCTCGCAGGACGAGCCCGGCGTCCCCGGCTCCACGGAGACCAACGACAACCTGGGCTCCGCCGTCTCCCTCACCGACCTGACCGGCTTCGGCCGCGCGGCCCTGGTGATCGGCGCCGCGGGCGAGGACGCCGGCAACGGCACGCTCCTGTACGTCCCGAGCAACAGCACGGGGCTCGGCCTGTCGACGTCCAAGTACTACGGACTGACGCAGCTCGGCACCGCGACGGGCAACCATCTGGGCAGCACGCTGGCCCCGTAGCCGTACCCGCACGACCTCTCGCCGCGCGGCTCCCGACACTCCCGGGAACCGCGCGGCGAGAGTCGTTTCCGCCTTGGCGGCCCTGGCAGCCCTGGCAGCCCTGGTGGCCTTGTCTGCCCTGTCCGCCCTGCCTGCCCTGTCTGCTTTGCGCCCGTACTTGCGCCGCCGCGCCCGGATGGGTTACTCACTACCTTCCACGGAAGCGGACCCGACCGCAGGAGGGGGCGGCCGGACCCGGTTCCGTTCAAGGGCCGTCGGATCGGTGCCGTCAGGTCGGTGCCGTCGGCACGCGTCGTCGGATGCCGCGTGCTCAGACTCCGGCGGCGTTCTCCTCGAACGACACCGCCACGAGCCGGTCGCTGAACCGCTCGGGGTTCGTGCTTCCCGCGACCAGGGCGCGCTGCGCGGAGACCGCCTTGTCGGTCAGCGTGACCACGACCACCGGACAGTCCTCGATCCGGTTGGTGTGATCGGGCGCGCACCGACCGATGTCCGCCCGCGTGTGGCCCGGGCAGACCGCCTGTTGCGGCAGCTCGATCTCCAGGTCCAGGTTCCCGATCTCCGTGAAGCGGTAGGCGCCCGAAGTCGGCGGGACCGGCCGCTGCTTCGCCCCCTTCGTCACGTTCGCCGTCAGCCCGCGCGCGGACGCGATGCGCCCCTCGCCGTGCGGCCCGTACACATCGACCGTGATGCGCCGCTCACCCACCGGCGCGGTCAGCGTCAGCGGTCGCGGTCCCGGGTCGATGACCGCGCTGACCGTGAAGGCGGCCGGACCGTCGAAGCGCGGGCCCGAACTCGAGTACCCGTAAGAGGTGAGCACGAGCGCGGGCGCGGGCGCATGCTCGCCCTCGCCGCGTGCCGCGGGCCTCGCGGCCCCCGGCGCACCGCACCGGGACAGCGCCGCCGTACCGCCGTGGGGCAGGGCGACATCCTTCAACACTCCTGGTACGACGTGGAGTCGGCCCGTCGGATCGTCAGGCAGGCCCCGGTGCGCGGCCAGCGCGACGAGTGCCGCCGCCACCGGCAGCGCGATCGCCGCCCACGCCCGCGGGGAGGGCCCGGAGATGCCGTGCATCAGACGCGGCCCCGCGCCCGCCGCGACACGACGGCCCGCAGGATGCGGCGGCCCTCCGTCGACACGTCGAGCGCCTGGCGCAGACCGCCCGCGCCCCGGCCCGCGAGCAGCTCGAGAATCCTGACCTGCCGCCGCAGTTCGGCCGCCACCAGCGGGGACATGCCGTCCGTGCGGCCCTCGCGCCGGGACCGTACCGAGCCCGCGCCGTCCTCCATCGTGTCCAGCATGCGGTGGATCTGGAGCGCGCCGACCGAGCAGGCGTCGGCCCACTCGCGCAGCGCGGGCGCCGACGGGGTGCCCGGCGCGGCGGCCAGCATGCGCCGGGCGAGCCCGGACGCCTCGTCCGTGTCGTCGTCCGGCCGGGCCGGGAACACGGCCCGCGCCTGCGCCAGGCACGCGCCCCACTCCGGACCGCCCTCGGCGAGGCTTCCCCACAGCGGGCGCAGCGCCTCGTCGTCCTCGGCGCCGAGCAGCGGCACGCAGCGGTCGAGGCAGGCGAGACCGCTGGCCGCGAGACCCCGCTCGTCGGCCTGCGCGATCAGCTCCACCAGGCTCATGACGTACGCCCTTTCCCTGCCGACCCGGCATTTCGTCCCTACTGGGCTCTACTGCGTGCCGGGGCGCAGGAACGTCACAGCGGCGCGACGCCGAGCCGGTCCAGGAAGCGGAAGAAGAGCGGCTCGGCGAACGGGTCGGGGTCCTGGGCCAGGACGTCGGCGAGCGGACCCTGCTTGACGGTGCGGCCGCACTCCTGCGCCCACGCGACCGCGCGCCGCGCCGCGTCCGCGGGCTCCAGGAAGTAGTCCTCCAGGGTCAGTTCGTCCGCGGAGAGATATTCGGCCATGGCATCGCGCGCCAGACACGTGGTCCACGAACCGCTCTCCGGCGCGGCCGCCTCGATGACGACGCAGTCGCTGTCCATGACGTAGCCGAACAGGGCGGGCGCGCCGGTCTCGGCGGCCAGCGCGTTCATGCTGCCGACGTCCTGGCGCCGCTCCCCGCCGTCGGGGCACTCCCAGACCTGCCAGCCGTCGGCCCGCCGCTCCAGGAGCGTGAGCGCGTCGCGCGCCCCGCCCAGCGTGTCGAGCTCGGCGAGCGGCCGCTCACTCCTGGCCACGACGTAATAGCCCCAGTACCCCATGCCGGTGTCCCCCCGGTGCCCTCGAAAGCGCCTGATCTCGGCCCGGGCCGAATACACCACAGCCGTACGTGGCTCCGCCACCGAAAACGCGGATCCGGCGATTCAGACAGCGAACGGCGCCATCACGGGCCCCCGCAGGGCCTTCTCGTCCTGCATCACCGACCGCTCAGGACCCCAGCCGGTTCGCGAGTGCCACGAACTGGGGCCACGTCAGCGGGGGCTTGCCCGGGTACCAGAGCTTCTGGATCGTGGCCCGCAGCGGCATGCGGATCCCCTGCGCGACCTGCGCCTGTGTCTGCGCGTTCGGGAAGTCGCACCACACGGCGAACGTGCCGCCCAGGATCTGGCTGTCGTACTTCGCGGGCACCGGCGTCGTGCCACGCACGACGAGCGGGGTCCAGCTCTCGTAGATCCGCCGCCCGGTCGGGTACACGAAGTTGTTGGGCTGGCCGAGGACGTAGTAGAGGTACTCGTCGTTGTAGTTGGTCATCTTGCGGCCCTCGGCCAGGTACTCCTCCGGCGGGCGCGCCCCGATCTCCTTGCCCGTCCAGTAGGCGACCTGCAGGCTCTTGTCGGCCTTGACGACACCGCCCCGGAAGAACCCGTCGTTCCACGCCTTGAGGGAGCGGTCGAACGGCTTCATCGTGGCGACCCGGTCGTTCAGCCAGCCCGTCGTGAGGTCCGCGACCGTCGCGTTCGCCCCGTACTTCTTCTTGGCGGCGGCCGCGAGCTGGGGGAAGGACGCCTCGGGGTTCTTCACCGTCAGGGCCTGGTACTCGTCGCCGCCCAGGTGCCAGAAGGCGCCGGGGAAGAGGGGCGCGTACTCACGCAGCAGATCGTCGACGATCTTCGCCGAGCCGGGGTTCGAGATGTCGACGGCGCCGCGCGTCGGGACCCCGGCGGTGTTCCGCAGCTGGAGATCGGGGTGCGCCTTGATCACCGCGCCGAGATGTCCCGGCGAGTCGATCTCGGGGATCACGGTGATGTGCCGCTCGGCGGCGAGCGAGACGATCTCGCGGACCTGCGCCTTGGTCAGGTGGTCGGGCGAGACGATCTCGGGGTGCGAGTCCGACTGGATACGGAAGGCCTGGTCGTCGGAGAAGTGCAGACCGAACTGGTTGTACTTCAGGTCGCCGATCTCCCGGATCCGGTCCTTGATCCAGCCGGCCGTGAAGGACTTGCGCGCGATGTCCAGCATGAACCCGCGCTGCGGCTTCGCCGGCGCGTCCCTCACCACGCCCTCCGGCGCGGTGCCCCCGCCGTGCACCTCCTGCTTGAGCGTGCGCGTGCCGTAGAAGACACCCGCGTCCCCCGGCCCGACGATCCGCACCCGGCCGTTCTTCACGGTCATCGTGTACGACTCGGGGTTCCCGCTCCCGCCGAGCGCCAGCTCCACGTCACCGGCGCCGGCCTTGGCCCTGCCCGCGTACTTCAGCCTCAGCTCGTCGGCGATGAGCTTGCCCTCGTCGGAGAGCCTCGCGTCCCCGATGACGACACGGCCGCTGGTGGGGCGCCACCCGGGCCCGCGCGCCGCCGTGTGCTCGCGCACGGAGGGGATGGTCTGCGGGGTCTTCGACAGGGGGTACGACTTCGAGGGTGAGGGCTCCGCCGAGGTCGGGGTGGCGGACGCGGACTTTCCGTCGGAGGGGCTCTCGGCGCCGGTGGCGCCCGTGCCGCCCCCGGCACCGGAACAGCCGGAGAGGACCATGGTCAGCGCGACCGTCCCCGCCGTGACGACTCCCGCGCCGGTCCTCGATCGACTCCGCGTACCCATCAGTGATCGTCCTCCGGTTTCGACAGCAACCCCGACCTCGAATTCCGCGTCCTAGGAGGCGACCGTACGGCCCCGTTCCCCCGACCTCCCGTCCACCACACGCCCCCGAAGTCTCCCGTCCGGGTGAAATCGGTGCATCCGCCAGACAGCTCCTGACCCGGGTGGCTAGCGTGGACGCACATCCGCCACACCCTCACCACATGTCCCGTGACGCTCCTGACTCACTTCTCGTCCCAGTGTCAGCCCAGTCACGTCCCACGTCTCGCCGAGGAGCGCACGCTGCCTTCGCACCGTTTCTCCCGCCTCCCCGGGCATGCCGCCATACGGGTGCAGTCCTCACCAGGGCATGCGTCGCCCGTGCGGTCGTCCCCACACGGCCTCACGCGGTTCAACACGCTGCCCACGACGGACGCCGAGCGCGCGCTCCTGACCTGTTGCGGGTCACTCCACTGGGCCCGCCGTCTCGTCGCCCACCGGCCCTACCCGGACCTCGACGCGCTGCTCGCGGCCGCCGACGAGGCGGTCTACGACTTCGCGCCCGCCGCCCTCGACGAGGCCCTGTCCCGCGAGACGCTCTCCCTGCCGCCGCACGGCTCGTACTCCGTCGCACACACCGCCCTCGGCGCCGCGCACAGCGCGTACGAGAGCCGCTTCGGGCATGCGTTCGTGATCTGCCTCGACGGCTACGGGCCCGACGAGGCCCTCGACCAGCTCCTCGCCGGAATCCGGTCACGCCTTGGCAACGATCCCGAGGAGGAGCGCGTCCTGTCCTGGGACGAACTGCGCCGACTCGCCCGGGGGCGACTCGCCCGACTCGTCCGGTCGCTCGATGCCCGGACAGAGCCCCGGGAAGCGATAGACCCGCAGGAACCAGCGGATTCCGGGCGCCCCGACAGCGCGTCCGATAGCCCGTACGTGGCTGTTTGATTGCCTGTTTGATCACACCGGCGGCCCCCGGGCGAGCGAGCCGACAACTCGTCGATACGATGACGAGCGGCCGGTGGACCGTACCCGGCCGGGCCCGACCGACACTGAAGCCGGCGCGGCCCCAATCCCCGCTCCCGGAGGGTTCTTCCGTGCCGGCTGGAACGCTGTACCGCGGCCGGGAAGGCATGTGGTCGTGGGTGGCTCATCGAGTCACCGGTGTCCTCATTTTCTTCTTCCTGTTCGTACACGTCCTGGACACCGCTCTCGTCCGCGTCTCCCCCGAGTCGTACGACGACGTCGTTTCCACCTACAAGACGCCGATCGTCGCGCTCCTCGAGTACGGCCTCGTCGCCGCCATCCTCTTCCACGCGCTCAACGGCCTGCGTGTCATCGCCGTCGACTTCTGGTCGAAGGGTCCGCGCTACCAGAAGCAGATGCTCTGGACCGTCGTCGGCATCTGGGTCGTGCTGATGGTGGGCGCGCTGTACCCGGTCCTCGGCCACGCCGTCCGTGAACTCTTCGGGAGCTGACGCCAGACATGTCTGCTGACACCACCCCTGCGAAGACGCCCGGCGTCGGACCCGTCGAGGTCGCCGCCGTCTACGACGTCGACCACCCGGCCCCCCTCATCGAGGCCCCCCGCAAGCGCACCTCGAAGACCCCGCGCTCGACGCGCGGCAACTTCGAGATGGCCGCATGGCTCTTCATGCGCCTGTCCGGCGTCGTCCTCGTCGTCCTGGTCCTCGGCCACCTGCTCATCCAGCTCGTCCTCGACGGCGGCGTGAGCAAGATCGGCTTCGCGTTCGTCGCGGGCCGCTGGGCCTCGCCGTTCTGGCAGGGCTGGGACCTCCTGATGCTGTGGCTCGCGATGCTGCACGGCGCGAACGGCCTGCGTACCGTCATCAACGACTACGCCGAGCGCCCGAACACGCGCCTGTGGCTGAAGGGCCTCCTGTACACCGCCACGGTGTTCACGATCCTGCTGGGCACGCTGGTGATCTTCACCTTCGACCCGAACATCCGATAGGCACGGGGCTGAGGTAACCACTCATGAAGATCCACAAGTACGACACCGTCATCGTCGGCGCCGGTGGCGCGGGCATGCGCGCGGCCATCGAGTCGACGAAGCGCAGCCGCACCGCCGTCCTGACGAAGCTCTACCCCACCCGCTCCCACACGGGCGCGGCGCAGGGCGGCATGGCCGCCGCGCTCGCCAACGTGGAGGAGGACAACTGGGAGTGGCACACCTTCGACACGATCAAGGGCGGTGACTACCTGGTCGACCAGGACGCCGCCGAGATCCTCGCGAAGGAGGCCATCGACTCCGTCCTCGACCTGGAGAAGATGGGCCTGCCGTTCAACCGCACCCCGGACGGCACCATCGACCAGCGCCGCTTCGGCGGTCACTCGCGCAACCACGGCGAGGCCCCGGTCCGCCGGTCCTGCTACGCCGCGGACCGCACCGGCCACATGATCCTTCAGACGCTGTACCAGAACTGCGTGAAGGAGGGCGTGGAGTTCTTCAACGAGTTCTACGTCCTGGACCAGCTGATCACCGAGGTCGACGGCGTCAAGCACTCGGCCGGTGTCGTCGCGTACGAGCTGGCGACCGGCGAGATCCACATCTTCCAGGCCAAGTCGGTCATCTACGCCTCGGGCGGCACCGGCAAGTTCTTCAAGGTGACGTCGAACGCGCACACCCTGACCGGTGACGGCCAGGCGGCCTGCTACCGGCGCGGTCTGCCGCTGGAGGACATGGAGTTCTTCCAGTTCCACCCGACCGGCATCTGGCGCATGGGCATCCTTCTCACGGAGGGCGCCCGCGGTGAGGGCGGCATCCTCCGCAACAAGGACGGCGAGCGCTTCATGGAGAAGTACGCGCCCGTCATGAAGGACCTCGCGTCCCGTGACGTCGTGTCCCGCTCCATCTACACGGAGATCCGTGAGGGCCGCGGCTGCGGTCCCGAGGGCGACCACGTCTACCTCGACCTCACGCACCTCCCGCCGGAGCAGCTCGACGCCAAGCTCCCGGACATCACGGAGTTCGCGCGCACGTACCTCGGCATCGAGCCCTACACGGACCCGATCCCGATCCAGCCCACCGCGCACTACGCCATGGGCGGCATCCCGACGAACGTCGAGGGTGAGGTCCTCGCGGACAACACCACCGTCGTCCCCGGTCTGTACGCCGCCGGTGAGGTCGCCTGCGTGTCCGTGCACGGCGCCAACCGCCTCGGCACCAACTCGCTGCTCGACATCAACGTCTTCGGGCGTCGTGCGGGCATCGCGGCCGCCGAGTACTCCGAGAAGGCCGACTACGTCGAGCTCCCGGAGAACCCCGCGTCCCTCGTCGAGGAGCAGGTCGAGCGCCTGCGCAACTCCACGGGCACGGAGCGCGTCGCGGTCCTCCGCAACGAGCTCCAGGAGTGCATGGACGCCAACGTGATGGTGTTCCGCACCGAGCAGACCATCAAGACGGCCGTCGAGAAGATCGCCGAGCTGCGCGAGCGGTACCGGAACGTCTCGATCCAGGACAAGGGCAAGCGGTTCAACACCGACCTCCTGGAGGCCATCGAGCTGGGCAACCTGCTCGACCTGGCCGAGGTCATGGCGACCTCCGCCCTGGCGCGCAAGGAGTCCCGCGGCGGTCACTACCGCGAGGACTTCCCGAACCGCGACGACGTCAACTTCATGCGCCACACCATGGCGTACCGCGAGGTCGGCGACGACGGCACGGAGACGATCCGTCTCGACTACAAGCCGGTCGTCCAGACCCGCTACCAGCCGATGGAGCGTAAGTACTGATGGCTACCCCGACCATGGACAAGCTCGAGGCTCTCGAGGCGGACAACGGCTCGCACCTCATCACGGTCACCTTCCGCATCCGCCGGTTCAACCCGGAGGTCTCCGCGGACGCGGTCTGGGAGGACTTCCAGCTCGACATCGATCCGAAGGAGCGCGTCCTCGACGCCCTCCACAAGATCAAGTGGGAGCTCGACGGCTCGCTGACCTTCCGGCGCTCCTGCGCGCACGGCATCTGCGGCTCGGATGCCATGCGCATCAACGGCCGCAACCGCCTGGCCTGCAAGACGCTGATCAAGGACATCAGCCCGGAGAAGCCGATCACGGTCGAGGCCATCAAGGGCCTCACGGTCCTCAAGGACCTCGTGGTCGACATGGACCCGTTCTTCCAGGCCTACCGGGACGTCATGCCGTTCCTGGTCACGACGGGCAACGAGCCGACGCGCGAGCGTCTGCAGTCCGCCGAGGACCGTGAGCGCTTCGACGACACGACCAAGTGCATCCTGTGCGCCGCGTGCACGTCCTCGTGCCCGGTGTTCTGGAACGACGGCCAGTACTTCGGCCCGGCCGCGATCGTCAACGCGCACCGCTTCATCTTCGACTCGCGCGACGAGGCGGGCGAGCAGCGCCTGGAGATCCTCAACGACAAGGACGGCGTGTGGCGTTGCCGCACGACGTTCAACTGCACGGACGCCTGCCCGCGCGGTATCGAGGTCACCAAGGCGATCCAGGAAGTCAAGCGCGCGCTGATCACGCGCCGCTACTGACCTTCCCGGCATCACGTCCCTGAGGGCCCCGCTCCCGGTCTCGCACCGGGAGCGGGGCCCTCGGTGCGTCATGGGCCCGCTGTCACGGAGCGCTCGAAGAACGTCTCCAGGGCCACCGTCGCCTGCGTGCCGCTGACGCCCTCGATCGCGTACAACCGCCTCAGCACGTCCTGGAGTTGCTCCGTCGTCCGCGTGCGCACCTTCACCAGGACCGACGCGCTGCCGGCGATGACGTGCGCCTCCTGGATCTCGGGGATCGCGGCGAACTCTCCGGCCGACTCGCCCATCCACGACGACGACTCGACCATCACGAACGCGAGCACCCCCTGCCCGAGCGCGGCCGGGTCCACGTCGACGGTCGTCCGCCGGATCACGCCTCGCTCACGCAGCTTGCGCACCCGCTCGTGGGCCGCGCCCGCCGAGAGGCCGACCTCCTTGCCGAGCGCCGCGTACGCCGTCGTCGCGTCGTGCTGGAGCAGCGCGACCAGCTTCCGGTCGATGTCGTCCACTGCCACCGTGATCACTCCCGCTCCGCCGACCATGGCGTAACCGTACCCCGTTCTGCCATAGTCCCATACGACAGGATGTCATTCGGCCTTCAGCTGTTGGGGGATAACCATGTCTGGCCAGAACCAGCCCAGCGTGTACGAGATTCTGGACGAGCGCTTCCGCACCGGACGGTGCGCCTTCGGGGACGACACCCTCACCACCCTGCACACCGGCAGCCGTTGGGCCGAAGGCCCCGTCTATCTGCCCGCCTGGCGCCAGCTCGTCTGGAGCGACATCCCCAACGACCGGCTGCTGCGCTGGGACGAAGAGACCGGCGCGGTCAGCCTCTTCCGTGCCCCCGCCGGACACACCAACGGCAACACCCTCGACCGCGAGGGGCGTCTCATCAGCGCCGAACAGGGCGGCCGCCGCGTCACCCGCACCGAGGCCGACGGCCGGATCACCGTCCTCGCCGACCGCTTCGAGGGCAAGCGGCTCAACAGCCCGAACGACGCGGTGGTGCGCTCGGACGGCTCGATCTGGTTCTCCGACCCGGACTTCGGGATCACCAGCGACTACGAGGGCTTCCGCGCCGAGTCCGAGATCGGCGCCAACAACGTCTACCGGATCGCCCCCGCCACGGGCGAGGTGCGCCAGGTCGCCGACGGCTTCGGGGCGCCGAACGGGCTCGTCTTCTCGCCCGACGAACGGCAGTTGTACGTCTCCGACACCCGGGCCGGATGCATTCGCGTCTTCGACGTGCTCGACGACGGCAAGGGCCTGAGCGACGGCAGGGTCTTCGCCGAGACGAGCGGCGACGACGGCCGCTTCGACAACATCCGCTTCGACGACGGCGGGCGCCTGTGGGCCGCCGCCATGCACGGCGGCGTGCACTGCTACGACCCGGACGGCACGCGGATCGGCCGCATCAACGTCCCGGAGCCGGTCTCCAACGTCGCGTTCGGCGGCCCCAAGAACAACATCCTCTTCATCACCGCGACGACGTCCCTGTACTGCCTGATGACGTCCGTGACCGGCGCGCCACGGATCCGCCGCTGACGATGTACTGTCCGGTTCGCCCTGAACCCGGCTAATCTGACGGTATGTCACTTGACCTGGAGCCGCTCGGCTTCGACAACGTGCTGTTCCCCGTCGGCGACCTCGGCGAGGCGGTCTCCTTCTACGAGCGGGCCGGTTTCCGCGTGAAGTTCCGCCTCGACGAGGCCGGGATCGCCCTCCTCGAAGCCGGCCAGGAGACACCCGGCGTACTGCTGCGCACGGAGGAGGACTTCGGCCACCGACCCCCTCCGTGGCCGGGCCCGCGCGTATGGCTCGAGGTGCGCGACGCCAAGGCGGCGGCCCGCGCGCTGACGGAGGCCGGGATCTCCCCCATCGACCCGCCGTTCTCCACCTCCACCGGACACGTCGTGGAGATCGCGGACCCGTGGGGCAACGTCATCGGCCTCACGGACTATCTCAAGCGGCCCGAACTGGCGCGGAGTTGACGCCCGGGTTCATCGATCACCGCCGGCCGACTCTCGCTTGAACATGTTCAAAAACAGGTCTACAGTCCTTCTCGACAGCGTTTTTGAACGCGTTCAAGGAGGGGTGGGGAATGGACCTCACAGTCGTCGCATACGTCGTCTACCTCGTCGTCAGCATCAGCCTGACCGTCTGGGTGGCGCGCACCCTGAGCCGTAACGGAAAGGTCTTCCTCGCCGACGTGCTGCAGGGGAACGAGAAGCTCGCGGACGCCGTCAACCACCTCCTGGTGGTCGGCTTCTACCTCGTCAACCTCGGCTTCGTGGCGCTCTACCTGAGCGGGGACGACGCCATCGCCGACACCCGGGGCGTCTTCGAGGCCCTGTCGACGAAGCTCGGCGTGGTGCTCCTGGTGCTGGGCGTCATGCACCTGGGGAACGTGTGGGTGCTCAACAAGATCCGGCGCCGGGGCGTGATGGAGCGGGAGCAGCAGCCGCCCGTTCCCCCACAGGCCTGGGCCGCGCCGCCGGTGGCCGGGGCGTGACGGCGATGAGCGAGGTCGCGGACCGGGGCACCACGGGGGCCCCGGTCCGCAGGCTCATCCTTCTCTACGACGCCCAGTGCCCGCTCTGCACGTTCCTGCGGAACTGGCTCGCCCGGCAGCGCCAGCTCGTCCCGCTCGACCTGGTGCCGGCCGGATCCGACGAGGCCCGGCGCCGCTGCCCGGGGATCGACCACATCTCCACGCTCTCGGAGATCACGCTCGTCGGTGACAGCGGCCAGATCTACCGCGGGCCCGCCGCCTGGGTCGTCACGCTGTGGGCACTGTCCGAGTACCGGCCCCTGTCCCACAGATTCAGCACCCCCGCGGGCGCCCACCTCGCGCGCGCCGCGGTGCTCGCCGCCGCCAAGTACCGCCGGGCCCACCGGGACCAGCAGGTCAGAAAGGCCGGGGGCGGCGCCTACCGCAGAGCGGACGGCTGGGTGTACGACCGGGTCGACGGCTGGACGTACCACGGCCCCGCGGCCTGCGACAGCGGCTGCCACGTGCCCGATTAGGCTCTGAGCGTGCCAGCAGAGAAAGAGACCCCCGAGAGCCCCGCGAAGAGTCCTTCGAAGAGCCCCGCCAAGAGTGAGCAGACGCGGGCGCTGATCCTGGAGACCGCGATGCGGATGTTCCGGGAGCGGGGCTACGACAAGACGACGATGCGGGCCATCGCCAAGGAGGCCGGGGTCTCCGTCGGCAACGCGTACTACTACTTCGCCGGCAAGGAACACCTCATCCAGGGGTTCTACGACCAGATCTCCGCGGAGCACCGGGCGGCCGTGCGGTCCGTGCTCGACCGGGAGACCGACCTGGAGAAGCGGCTCGCCGGGGTGCTGCGCGCCTGGCTGGAGATCGCGGAGCCGTACCACGAGTTCGCGGCCCAGTTCTTCAAGACCGCCGCGGACCCGACCAGCCCGCTCAGCCCCTTCTCGCCCGAGTCGGAGCACGCCCGCGAGACGGCGATCGACGTGCACCGCGAGGTGCTGGCCGGCTCCAAGGCGAAGGTCCCGGCCGAACTCGCCGCGATCCTGCCGGAACTGATGTGGCTGTCCCAGATGGGGCTCGTCCTGTACTGGGTCTTCGACAGCTCCGAGGGCCGGGAGCGCAGCAGGCGCCTCGCCGAACGGGGGGCCCGCCTGACGACGCGCGGGGTCGCACTCGCCCGGTTCCGGGTGCTGCGGCCGCTCGTCCTCGAAGTGCACGAACTGTTCACGGACTTCCTGCCGGGCATGACGGAGGCGTCGACGGCGGCGCGGGAGCAGGGGAAGGAAAAGGGGAACGGGAGCGGGAGCGGGAGCGGGACAGGGGCGAGGACCGGGACCGGGAGCGGGACAGGGACCGGGAGCGAGACCGGGACAGAGGCAAGGCCAGGGACCGGGAGCGAGAAGGGGCGCGGGAAGGGACGCGGGAAGGGGCGCGATCAGGGGACGGGCTGACGCGGGGGCTCTTACCTTTGCTTCATGCGCAGCTTGTACGGTCGTGCGATGCCCGGCTCCTCTTCATCGCACCACGTCAGTCGCCGCGCCGCGCTCGCCCTCGGTCTCGGCGCCGCGGCCTCCGTCACCCTGCCAGGACCGCGTGCCGCGGCCGCCGTCTCCGCCGTCGGCGGGGAGCGGCTCGGCCGGTCCGGTGTCCAGGTGGCGTCCGGCGCGCCCCGGCTCCCGAAGCTCGCCGCGAAGGCGTGGCTCGTCGCCGACCGCGACAGCGGCGACGTCCTCGCCTCGTACGCGGCACACCGTGCGCTGCCCCCGGCGTCGACGCTCAAGATGCTGTTCGCGGACACGGTCCTGCCGAAGTTCGGGCGGGACTCGGTCCACAAGGTGACCGCCGCCGATCTCGCGGGGATCCCGTACGGCAGCAGCCTCGTCGGCGTCCAGGCCGGAACCTCGTACACCGTCGAGCAGCTGTGGCAGGGCGTGTTCCTGCGCTCCGGGAACGACGCCGTGCATGTGCTCGCCAGCATGAACGGCGGTGTGGGCGAGACCGTCCGCCAGATGCAGGCCCGTGCGAAGGACCTCCAGGCGAACGACACGCACGTGGTCAGCCCCGACGGCTTCGACCACAAGGGGCAGGTGTCGTCGGCGTACGACCTGACGTTGTTCGCGCGCGCCGGGCTCAAGAACGACGACTTCCGCGGCTACTGCGCCACGAAGACGGCCGACTTCCCCGCCGGGGGCAAGAAGACGTTCCAGATCCAGAACACGGACCGCCTCCTCACCGGGCAGGGCGTGGCCGCGTACCGGGGGCTCATCGGCGTGAAGAACGGCTACACCTCGCACGCCGGCAACACGTTCACCGGCGCGGCGACCCGTGACGGGCGCACCCTGCTCGTCACCGTCATGCACCCCAAGTCCGGCTACGAGGCGGTGTACGAGGAGACGGCGGCGCTGCTCGACTGGGGGTTCTCGGCGGCGGGCAAGGCCGATCCGGTGGGCACGCTGGTCACGCCGCTGAGCGAGCAGCCCAAGGGGGCGGCGGCGAAGCCGCGTGCGGGGGCCGCGGGCACGGCGGCCGCTCCCCTCGCGGCGACGGCCACCTCCCACACGGACGACTGGGCGTTCGGCGGCTCGGCGGCGGTCGCGTTGCTCGCGGGTGGGGGGCTGCTGGCGCTGCGGCGACGAGATCGGGACCGGCCGAGCGGGCGCCGACGACGCCAGGGCTGACGCGGCCCAGCGGGCGGGACGCGGAGTCCGGGCCGACGCCGGGCCAGTGGGGCGTACGAAGTCCGGACCCGCACCGGGCCAGTGAGGGTGACGGGCCAGTGGGCGGCGGGGGCGCGTCAGGGCCGACGCCGGCGCAGTGAGCGGGGTGCCGTGTCCGGGCTGGCGCCGACCCGGTGAGCGGCGCGCCGTGTCAGGGCCGACGCCGGTCCCCTGGGCGCGGTGTGACATCAGGGCTGACGCCGGCGCATGAGCGCGGTACGGCGTCAGGGCTGACGTCCGCGAGGTCTGCCCGTCACGGGCGGCGGCCGCCGGGGCCCGATTCGGCGGCCACCATCACCCGCCGCAGCAGGTCCGAGAGCTGCCTGCGCTCCTTCGCGTCGAGCGCGCCGAGCACCCGGTGCTCCTCACCTCCGAGCCGGTCCATCGCCTTGCGCCAGATCGCGTGGCCCGCCTCGGTCAGCTCCACGTCGACCCGGCGCCGGTCGGTCCTGGACGGAGTGCGCACGACCAGGCCGCGGCGTTCGAGGCCGTCGAGGCGCCCCGTGACCGAGGCCGGGGCGAGACCCAGGTCCGAGGCGAGTTCCGAAGGCGCCGCGCGTCCGCCGCGCCCCGCGAGCTTGTGCAGCGTGTCGTACTCGAACCGCTCCAACTCCACGTCCACCAGGGCCTGTTCACGGACCTTGCGCAGATGCCGGGTGAGCTCGCCCGCGCGCGTGATCGCGCCCTCGACGTCCGGGTCGAGGTCCGGCATGACCGGCAGCCAGCGCGCCAGATGCCCATCGGTCCAGTCGCGTTCCATGGGGGCAGTTTACGGCCAGGTCCTTCGCCGCCAGATATTTCGACGCCCGATATTTCGTTGACGAATACTTCGACAACGAAATACATTCGCCCGCATGCCACGCCCCAGCCTCCGCCACCCGCTGTTAGGCAACGCCCGCTTCCGCCGCTTCTTCCTCGGCCGCCTCCTCTCCCTGGTCGGCGACGCCGTCATCCCCTCCGCCCTCGCCCTCGCCGTGCTGCACGCCACCGGCTCGGCCTCGGCACTCGCGCTGGTCCTGGGCTGCGCGATGGTGCCGCGGCTCGTACTCCTCCCCCTCGGGGGCGTGATCGCCGACCGCTTCGACCCACGCCTCGTGGCCCTGACCACCGACGTGGTGCGCTGCGCCGGCCAGCTCTTCGTCGGTATCGAACTCCTCTCCGGCAGACCGGAGTTGTGGCAGATCGCGGTCGCCGAGGCGATCGGCGGCGCGGCCTCCGCCTTCGCCATGCCGACACTCGCCTCACTGATCGTCGGCATCGTCGGCGAGAAGGACCGGCAGGCCGCCAACTCCGCGCTCGCCGTGGTCCGCAGCGGCACGCTGGCGGGCGGTCCGGCGCTCGCCGGGCTGCTCGTCCTGACCGCGGGCCCCGGGTGGGCGTTCGTCCTGGACGCCGCCTCGTTCGCCGTCAGCGCGGCCCTGCTCGCCACCCTGCGGCTCAGCCGCACCACGGCACCTGCCGAGGAACGCCGCTCCCTGCGGTCCGACCTCGTCGAGGGCTGGCACGAGGTGCGTTCACGCGGCTGGTACTGGACGAGCCTGGTCGCCCACGCCACCTGGAACGGCGGGGCAGCCGTGTTCGCCACCCTCGGACCGGCCGTCGCCGTCAAGGAACTCGGCGGCGACGGCGCCTGGATCGTGATCGCCCAGGCGGGCGCCGTCGGCCTGCTCCTCGGATCACTTCTGTCCGGGCGGGCCCGCCCCCGCCGCCCGGTCCTCACGGGCAACCTGGCCCTGACCACGTACGTCCTGCCGCTGGGACTGCTCGCCCTGCACGCCCCCGCACCGGCGGTCGCCGCCGCGTTCGGCGTCGCCCTGACCGGCCTCGGCTTCTTCAACCCCCTGTGGGAGACCGCGGTTCAGGCGGCCGTTCCCGCGGCGGTCCTCGCCCGCGTCACCTCGTACGACTGGTTGCTGTCACTGGCCGCGATGCCCCTCGGCTACGTCCTCGCCCCGCTCGCCGCCGACGCCTGGGGCGAGGCGACCCCGCTGTGGATCGCGGCGGCGGCCGTGGGCCTGTCCTGCGTGGCCACGGCGGGAGTGCCCGGCGTACGGCAGTTCACGCTGAACACCCCTGTCGACACCCAGGCCCACTCCCCTGTCGACACCCCGGCGGACTGCCCTACGAGGAAGGTCAGTTCACGAGACCGGCCCCGTCGTCCGTCAGCTCCACGTCGTACACCAGCGGGCCGCCCCCGACCGTGACGTGATGGGCGCGCGACGCCAGTCCGCGCGCTGTCACCGCCAAGGTGTACGCCCCCGGCGCGGGCACCGACACGATGTACGAGCCGTCGGCGATGGACGTGACACGGTCGAGCTGGCGGCCGCCCCTGGAGACGAGCGTCACGGAGGCCCCGGCCAAGGGATCGCCGTCCGCGGTACGCAGGAATCCGTGGACGACGGTGGCTCCGCCGGTACCGCTCTTGTCCGGGTCCACGGTCTCGATGGGCTCGGCGTTCTTGATGTGCCCGGTGTTCTTGATGTGTCCAGTGTTCCTGTCGTGCCCGGTGTTCCTGTCGGGCCGGATCTTCCTGCCGGGCCTGATCTTCCTGCCGGGCCGGGTCGGAGAATCGGCGGGCGGCTCGGCCGGCTCCACTGCCAGGTGCGGGAGCCGCCCCTCCAGCCATCCCGGCAGCCACCAGTTGGAGCGGCCGAGAAGATGCATCGCCGCCGGGACCAGCGCCGTACGCAGGATGAACGCGTCGAGCGCGACCGCCGCGGCCAGCCCGATGCCCGCCATCGCGCCCTCCATGTCGCCGCTCAGGACGAACGCCGAGAACACGCAGATCATGATGAGGGCCGCGCAGTTGATGACCCGGCTCGTCTCGGCGAGGCCGACGCGCACGGCTCGCGCGTTGTCCCCTGTGTGCACCCACTCCTCGTGCATCCGGCTCACCAGGAACACCTGGTAGTCCATCGAGAGGCCGAACAGCAGCGACAGCATGATCACCGGCAGGAATGCCGTGATCGGCCCCTCCTTCCCGATGCCGAGGAACTCCGCCCCCCAGCCCCACTGGAAGACCGCCACCAGGACGCCGAACGACGCCGCTGCCGCGATCAGGTTCATCAGCGCGGCCGTGAGCGGCACGACGAGCGAGCGGAACGCGATCAAAAGCAGCAGGAATCCGAGCCCGATGATGGCGCCCACGAAGTAGGGCAGCCGGTCCCCGGTCACCGACGCGAAGTCCTTGAAGACGGCCGTGACCCCGCCGACATGCGCCTCGACACCGGCTTCCGGGATCACGTCGTCACGCAGCCGGTCGATGAGCCGGTCCGTCCCGACGGACTGCGGGGACGTCTCCGGCACGACCTGGATGACGGTGATGCCCCCGGCGGGCGGGGCCGCGGCGGCCTGCGCGACGTCGTCCGTCGCGCGGATCGTCCTGACCAGCTCCCTGGTGTCGGCGCCGCCCGGCACGACGACCTGGAGGGGCCCGTTGAAACCGGCACCGAAGCCCTCCGCGAGCAGGTCGTACGCCTGCCGGGTCGTCGTCGACTCCTGGTTGTTGCCCTGGTCGGTGGCGCCGAGCCGCAGTGACAGTACGGGCAGCGCGAGCACCGCCATGACCACCAGCGCCATCGCCGCGATCGAGCGCGGGCGCTTTTGCACATACGCCGACCAGCGCGCCGCGGGACCGCTCGCCTCGACGGGATCGGGCCCCGCCGCCGCGAGCTTCCGCCGCTGCCCGCGGCTGAGGACGCGCGGACCGAGCAGACCGAGGAGCGCGGGCAGAAGCGTGACCGCCGCCAGGACGCTGAGCACGACCGTGAGGGACGTGGCGATGACGACTCCGTCCAGGAAGCGCAGGTTCATCACCAGCATTCCGGCGAGCGCGATGCACACGGTGCCGCCCGCGAACAGGACCGCGCGTCCCGATGTGTTGAGGGCACGCACCGCCGACTCCTCCGGTTCGAGCCCCCGCTGGATGCCGCGCCGGTGCCGAGTGACGATGAAGAGCGCGTAGTCGATGCCGACACCGAGGCCGATCAACGAGCCGAGCAGCGGGGCCACTTCGGGCACGTTCGTCACATGACTGAGCAGCATCGTCGCCATCGTTCCGCTGCCGACACCCGTGATCGCCACGACGATCGGAAGCAGCATCGCGAAGAGCGAGCCGAAGGCGAGGAAGAGGACCACGGCCGCCGCCGCGATGCCTACGACCTCGGAGACGCCGGTGGGCGGCTCCTGGACACGAGTGATGGCCTGGCCGCCCAACTCCACCTGGAGACCGTCACGTTCGGCGCCCCGAGCCGTGTCGACGACTTTCTGGACGAGGTCCTTGGAGACCCCGTTCGCCTGGTCGGTGAAGGTGATCCGCGCGAAGGCGGTACGGCCGTCGCGGCTGATCTGTGCGGCGTTCGGCGCGTCGTAGGGGCCCACGACCTCGCCGACGCCCCGCATCCCGGCGATCTCCTTCAGCGCGGGCTCGATCCGGGACCGTACGGCCGTGCCCGTCACCGACCCCACGCCGCCGGACGACCGCCACACCACGGTGTCCGTGTCACCCGAGCGCTGCGGAAACGCCTTCGCCATCAGGTCGTACGCCCGCTTGGAGTCCGTGTCGGGAAGGGAGAACACGTTCGAGTAGTCGGTCCCCGCCGAGGTGCCCGCGGCCCCCAGGCCGAACAGCGCCGCCACCCACAGCACCAGGACCACCAGGCGATGCCGGTAGCACCACCGTGCCAATGCCGTCACGTTTGCCACTCCTTCGGTCTTCCCCCGGGCCTTCCTCGGCCTCAGCATCCGGGGACGCGGGCGCCCGGAGTGACGGCGCGGCCATGACTCTCAAGGAACTCCAAGGAGGCGAGCAGGTCCGAGCGGGGGCGGGCCCGCCGATACTGGACGTATGAACGCTGGGGGTATGAGTGCCGGGCATGTGAACTCGGGTCACTCGAACGCAGGTTCCGTGCATGCCGGGCCGGCGAATGCCGGTCACGCGAACGCCGAGCCCATGGGGGCTGGGTCGGCGGGGGCTGGGTCGGTCGGGGCTGGGTCGGTCGGGGCTGGGTCGGTGCATGCTGAGACCCTGAGCGCTGGGGCCGTGAACCCTGGGGCCGTGAGCGCTGGGGCCGTGAACCCTGGGGCCGTGAGCGCTGGGGCCGTGCACAGCGCGGAGCGCCCCGTGGGAGCCACCGTGCTCATCGTCGAGGACGAGCCGAGCATCGCCGACGTCCTCGCGATAGCTCTGCGCTACCACGGCTTCGAGGTCATGACCGCGGGCACCGTCCGCGAGGGCCTCGCCCTCGCCGCCCGCACCCGGCCCGACGCCGCGCTCCTCGACGTGATGCTGCCGGACGGCGACGGCCGGGCGCTCGGGCGCGAACTGCGCTCCCGCAGGCCCGATCTGGCCCTTGTCTTCCTGACGGCACGCGACGCGCCCGCCGAGATCGTGGGCGCGCTCGGCTTCGGCGACGACTACATCACCAAGCCGTTCAACATCGACGAGGTCGTGGCCCGGCTGGGCGCCGTCCTGCGCCGCACCCGGTCGGCCGACGTCCTGCCCGAGCGCCCGCCGCTGCGCTACGGCGACCTCGAACTCGACGAGACGGCCTACACCGTCCACCGCTCCGGCCACACGGTCCAGCTCACGCCCACGGAGTACGCGCTCCTGCGTTTCCTCGTGCGCAACGGCGGCCGTGTCGTACCCAAGGAACAGCTCCTGCGGCACGTGTGGCAGTACGAGCACACCGCCGAGTCGACCGTCGTCGAGACGTACATCAGCTACCTGCGGCGCAAGCTCGAAGCGCTGGGGCCGCCGTTGATCACCACGCGGCGGGGGGTCGGATACGGGCTTGCGGGTGGGGCGTGAACCGCGGGCGGGACAGGGGTGAGGGCCTTCGTGGCCGACCCGGGCAGATCCTCGGCCGCTCCTCGAAGATCCTGGGCCTCCCCTCGAAGATCCTCGGCCTCCCCTCGGAGATCCATGGCTCGCGCGGCCAGATCAATGGCCGACGCGGGCAGGCGGCAGGCCGGAGCCGGCGGTTCCACTCCCTGCGCGCCAAGCTCACCCTCGTGAACGTCGCGCTGCTCGCCCTCGGCATCGCGGCCGCGACCGCCGTCAGCCTCATCGGGATGCGCCACTACCTCCTCGAAAACATCGACGCCGAGCTGACCTCGTCACGCACCTCGCTCCAGCGCACCGGCCTCACCCTCAGACAGATCGAGTCGCTCAGCGAACTGGGAATCGCCCTCGACAAGCTTTCTCCCGGCCCCAACTCGGCTGATGAGGGCGCGAGTTCCCTGCCCCGCAACGAAACGGTGTTCGTGGCCGTCGACCGGGCCGGCGAGCCCATCACCGTAGGCACCCTGCGCCCCACCGCCCGCCAGCGCGACCTCGCCTCCGCGGTCGACGACCCGAAAGCGCTCGCCACCGCCGACGAGCCGCACGACGTCACCGTGCACGGCGACCCGTACCGCGCGGTGGGCGCCCGTCTCGCCGACGGTACGACCGTGCTGCTCGCCACCTCGACGGCCAACGTCCAGACCGGCATCCACAAGGCGCTCAGGCTCGATTTCACCCTCGGCACAGGTCTGCTCGCCCTGCTCGCCGTCCTCACGATGATCGGCGTCAGCCATCGGATGCGGCCCCTCGAAGACATGGTCGAGACCGCGTCGGCCATCGCCGACGGAGACCTCGCACGCCGCGTGCCCCCGCATCACGACACCGCCCTGGAGGTGGAGCAGCTGCGGCTCGCCCTCAACTCCATGCTCCACCAGGTCGAAACGGCTTTCGAGACCCGCGAGCGCAGCTCCGCGCAACTACGGCGGTTCGTCGCCGACGCCTCCCACGAACTGCGCACGCCGCTCGCCGCGATCCGCGGCTATCTCCAGCTCTACGACAAGGGGATGCTCCGGGACCCGGCCGAACGCACCCGCGCCCTGGGCCGCGTCCACGCCGAGGCCGACCGCATGAGCCGCCTCGTCGACGAACTCCTCACCCTGGCCCGCCTCGATCAGGGCCCCGAACTGCGCCTGCGGAACGTCGACCTGAGCCGGCTGGTCCGCGAAGCCGCCGACGACCTGCGCGTGCAGCAGCCGGACCGCCCGGTCCAGGTCGCGGCTGACGGCGCGCTGTTGGTCCGCGCCGACGAGTCGGGGCTGCGCCAGATCCTCGGGAACCTCCTCGCCAACGTGCGCACCCACACTCCGAAGGACGCCCCGGTCAGCGTCTCGCTCGAACGCGTGGACGGGACGGTGCGGCTGTGCGTGGCCGATGAGGGGCCCGGGCTCGACGAGGAGGACGCGGCACGGATCTTCGACCGCTTCTTCCGGGCGGGCGGAGGTGCCGGCAGCGGGCTGGGCCTGGCGATCGTGCAGGGGGTGGTGTCGGCGCACGGCGGCGAGGTGTCCGTGCGCACGGCTCCTGGGGCGGGGGTGCGGGTGACGGTGGTGCTGCCAGGAGGCGGAGGGCCTGTGGGCTCGGCTGCGGCCGAGGTGGTTACCCCCTCAGGTGAAAGTCCCTCGAGTGAGAAACCCTCAGGTGACAGTCCCTCGGGTGAAAGCCCTTCGGTGTGCGTCCCGTGAGCGTGAGTGGGGCCTCCTCGTCGGAGCCGGTCAGATCCAGCCGAGCCGCCACAACCGGAACACCCCGGTCCCGTCCGACAGATACTGCCCGCCGGTGATGTCCTCCGTGCTGAGCACGTACTCCTTGCGCTGCCACAGAGGGATGAGCGGGACGTCGCGTGCGACCGCTTCCTGGAGCTTGCGGAAGTCGCCCATGGTGCGGCTGCGGTCCTCGTACTGCTGACTGGCCTGGATCAGACCGTCGACCTCTTTGCTGCTGTATCCGTTGTGCATGCCGGACCCCGTGCGCACGAGCTGCGCGGTGAACGTGTCCGGATCGGGGAAGTCCGGCAGCCAGCCGACCGCGTACGCGTCGAGTTTCCCGCTCGCGTACCGCCTCTGGAAGTCGGTCCACTCGTAGTAGCGCAGGCTCACCTTGAACAGCCCGCTCGCCTCCAGCTGCCGCTTGATCTCCTTCGCCTCCGACGCGGACGCGGCGCCGCGCGAGTACGCGAACTCGAAGCGGACCGGCGTACTCACCCCGGCCTCCTGGAGCAGCGTGCGCGCCCGGGCGGCGTCCGGCTTCGGATACGCGTCGAAGAACGCGGTCGTGTGCCCGGTGATGCCACGCGGGATCAGGGAGTAGAGGGCGTCGACGGTGCCCTGGTACGTCGAGGCCACGAGCCGGTCCCGGTCGAGGAGCGCGGCGAGGGCCTGCCGCACCCGGCGGTCGTGCAGTGGGCGGCCCGTCCGCACGTTGAGGACGAGGTTCCGGGTCTCCGCGCTCTCGACCTCGGTGAGCCGCTCCCCCTTGTCGCTCGGCGCGTACGAAGCGAGCAGCGCGGGCGGCAGCTGCCGAGCGGCGACGTCGATCGAACGCGCCTTCCAGGCGGACTCGAGGGCGGCCGAGTCCTTGAAGTAGCGCAGGGTCGTGGGCTTCCCGACGTTCTTGACCGCGCCCCGGTAGCGGGAGTTGGGGACGAGCTTGGCCTGCTTGCCGGGCGTGTAGGAGCTGAGCTTGTAGGGGCCGGTACCGTCGACGCGGGTACGGGTGCGCAGGCTGTGCGCCGGGTACTGGGTGCTGTCGACGATGGACCCGGCGCCCGTGGCGACCTTGAACGGGAACGTCGCGTCGGGCGAGGACAGCCGGAACGTCACCGTCCGCGCACCGCTCGTCTCGACCTTGCCGAGGGTGTCGAGCAAGGTCGCGGGGCCCACCGGAGAGTTGATGGCCTTGACCCGGTCGAACGAGAACTTCACGTCCTTGGCCGTGACCGCGCGACCGCTGTTGAACGTCAGCCCGTCACGCAGCTCGCAACGGTAGGTACGCAGCCCTTGGCCGACGAACCCGCAGTGCTTCGCGGCATCCGGCACGGGCGCGGTGCCACCCGCTTCGAACGTCAGGAGTGACTGGAACACGTTGCTGTACAGCGCCCATGATCCGCCGTCGTACGCACCGGCCGGATCGAGCGACGTCACGGCGTCGGTCGTCCCCACGGTGATCGTCTTCCCCTGATCGTCCCGATCCGGAAGAAGCTGCCATGCGCCGGCTCCGGCGGCGGCAAGCACCATGAAAATCGCAAAAACCCGCATGCGAATCGACCGCATCGCGCCCCTCCCCAGTGACGTGGATCACTGAATCACAGGAGTTTGAGCTGTGGGAAGAGAAGGTGATGAGGTTTCGAAGACCGAGAGGCATCCTGTGAGCAGCTTGTGAGCAAGGGGGTTTCGAGCCTGTTTCGGGGTGGGCCTTTTCTGGGAAAAGCCGGGAAAAGCGGGGCGGCTCTTTGCAGGAGGCGGGGAGGTGCCTCGCACCTCCCCGCCCCACCTCACGCCCACCTCACGCCCGCTTCGACGCCAGCTCGACGACCGTGATGTCCGAAGGCGCTCCCACCCGGACCGGCGGCCCCCACGCGCCGGCGCCCCGGCTCACGTACAGCTGCGTGTCGCCGTACCGCTCCAGGCCCGCGAGCGTCGGATTCGCCGCGTCGGCGATGAAGTTGCCCGGCCAGAGCTGGCCGCCGTGGGTGTGACCCGACAGCTGGAGGTCGACTCCGTGCTTCACCGCCTCGTGGATCATCACGGGCTGGTGGGCGAGGAGGACGGCGGCGCGGCCGGGGTCGCGGTCCCCGAGCGCCTTGTCGTAGTCGGGCCCGTCGCCGTAGTTCTCTCCGGTCACGTCGTTCACCCCGGCCAGGTCGAACGCGCCCATCTCCACGCGCGCGTTCTCCAGAGGCCGCAGGCCGATCTCACGGACATGCCCGACCCACGGCTCGGCGCCCGAGAAGTACTCGTGGTTGCCCGTCACGAAGTACGTCCCGTGCCGGGCCCGCAGCCCCGCGAGCGGCGCGACGGCCGGCGCCAGGTCCTCGACGCTGCCGTCCACGAGGTCCCCGACGACCGCGATCAGGTCGGGCTGCGTGGAGTTGATCGTGTCGACCACCCGCTGGGCGAACCCCCGGCCCAGAACCGGGCCCAGATGGATGTCGCTGACGACCGCGATCCTGAACCCGTGCGCGGAGCGCGGCAGCCTGGCCAGCGGAACCGTGACCCGCTTCACCCTGGGCCCGCGCAGCACGCCGTACGCGCCGTTGCCGACGATCCCGGTGGCCGCGACCACGGCGGCACCGCCGACGACGCGAGAGACGAAGAGACGACGCGAGGGGGCTGCCGCGGCCGACGGCGTGACGGGCTCGGGCGCGGTGGGGGTCGGAGCTGAGGCCGGGGTGGTGGTTGCCGTGGGCGGCTCGTCGGGCCCGCGCGTCGGCACCAGCACGGGCTCCGGCACGGGCCCCGGCTCCGGCTCCGCGCCGCCCGGCGCGGACCTGCGGTCGAGGTGACGCCGCAGCAGGGGGCGCACCACTTCACCCACCAGGACCGCGAGCACCAGATAGATGGAGAAGGCCATCCACAAGAACCCGGGCCAGGACAGAACCTGCTGCAACCAGAACGGCGCACCGGCCCGCTCGCTCGCCACCGCCGCGAACATCAGCAACGGCCCCAGCACGAACACGACCGTGCCCGCCCGCCGCGCCAGACCGGCGCGGGCCGTCGTGTCGCGCACCAGACGGCGCCAGGCGTACCAGTGCAGACCGGCGAAGGCCGCGAGCGAGGCGACCCCTGCGATCACTAAGACGGCGATCACGACGCCGCTCCCCCCGTTGTTGTCATCGCGCTGCTCGTAGTGGTGTGCCTGGTGGTGTGCGTAGCGCTGTTCATCGCCGTGTTCATCGCGTCACGCACGACGCAGGGCACGCAGTCCGCGGAACCCGATGCCCCCGACCACCGTCCCCAAGACAAAGGAGACGACGGCGAGCGTCAGATGCACCCAGAAGTAGGCGGTCGGGTCGCCGGCGTCGTCGAAGGCAAGCCCGCTCCCGTCCTTCCACAGGTTCTTGACGAAAGTGACCCAGATGACCCAGCTCCAGACACCGAAGGCGAGCAGGAACCAGGAGACGGGGCGGCTGAGCTTCATACCCTCAGTATCGCCAGTCTTCCGTCCGCACCGCCGCCGGGGTGGGGAGCAGGAGACACAGAAGACCTCGGCGGAGACTTACGGGCCCCGGCCATGTACGTTCACGACCGTGCCTGCCTCGAATGAGTCGTATTTCACGACCGTCTCTGCCAAGACCGAGTCTCTTTTCACGCGTTCCGGTCTGAAGCGTTCCGGTCCTCGGCGTGCCGGGCGATGGTCCGCCGTCGCCGCCACGGTGGCCGCCTCCGCCACTCTCCTCTCGGTCTGCTGCGCCTCACCCGCATTGGCCGACGACAAGCCGGGGTCCTCCAAAGGCAAGGCGAAGCCGCCGGCCTCGATGTCGACCGTGGGCGGCGCGCAGCTGGGCAAGCCGGGCACACAGGTGAATCTGGCGAACGGCGCCCCCGTCCTGCCCAAGGATCTGAGCGCACGCTCCTGGATCGTCACGGACGCCGAGTCGGGCCAGGTACTCGCCTCGCACAACGCGCACTGGCGCCTGCCTCCCGCCAGCACCCTCAAGATGCTCTTCGCCGACACGGTCCTCCCCAAGTTCCCCAAGACGCAGACACACAAGGTCGTCCCCTCCGACCTGGCCGGCATCGGCGAGGGCTCCAGCATGGTCGGCGTCAAGGAGAACTACACCTACACCGTCCACGACCTGTGGCTCGGCGTGTTCCTCCGCTCCGGCAACGACGCGGTCCACGTCCTGTCCGCCCTCAACGGCGGTGTCCCGCAGACCGTCAAGGACATGCAGGCCCACGCCGACGAGCTCCAGGCCCTCGACACCCACGTGATCAGCCCCGACGGCTACGACGCCCCCGGCCAGGTCTCCTCCGCCTACGACCTCACCCTCTTCGCCCGCTCGGGCCTGCAGAAGAAGGACTTCCGCGAGTACTGCGCGACGGCGACCGCGAAGTTCCCCAAGTCACAGAAGGAGGGCAAGACCACCAGCTCCTTCGCGATCCAGAACACGAACCGGCTCATCACCGGCGACATAGGCCTCAACCCCTACAAGGGCATCGCCGGGGTCAAGAACGGCAACACCACCAACGCCGGCGCCACCTTCACCGGCGTCGCCGAACGCAACGGCAAAGTCCTCCTCGTCACCGTCATGAACCCCGACTCCGGCGAGAACCAGGCGGTCTACCAGGAGACGGCCCGTCTCCTCGACTGGGGTTTCCAGGCCGACGGCAAGGTCACGCCGGTGGGACAGCTCGTCCCGCCCAAGAGCGCCGACACCGGCGGCGCCGGCGGCTCCTCCGCCAGCCCGAAGGGCGACAAGGGAGCTCCCGCACCCGACAAGGCCTCGACCGCCCACGCCTCCGCCCAGAACGGCTCCAGCGGCATCGGTATCGCCGCGGCCATCACAGGCGGCGCCCTCATCCTCCTGGCCGCGGCCGCCTTCCTCGTCAACCGCCGCTGGCCCCTGCCCGAACTGGTACGCCGACTCCCCCGACGCTGACGCGCCCCGTCCGGGAACGCCACCTCTGTCCGGCGGTGGCAGCGCTGTCCGGCGATGGCACCGCTGTCCGGCTCAAGTGCACCGGCGCCGTCTGTCTCAGGCGGCGCCGGCCCGCGCCGCCCCCGGCGGCTCCGCCCCCGGCCCGGCCTCGTCCGGCACCTCCGCCTCGGGCTGTCCCCGCGTGGCCGTCCAGGCCGCGCAGAACAACAGCAGCTTCGCCGTGAAGTTGATCCACAGCATCAGAGCCACCGGTGTCCCGAACGCCCCGTACATGCTCTTCGACGCCACCCCCTTCATATAGCTGCCCAGCAAAAGCTTCAGCAGCTCGAACCCCGCCGCCCCGATCAGCGCCGCTGTCAACAGCTGCCGTCGATGCGGGTGAACCCCCGGCAGCAGCGTCAGTACATAGAGCAGCAGCAGGAAGTCCGCGAGCACGGCGATCGCGAACGCCACCGCCCTGAGCAACGCGCCGCCCCATCCGTCATGGGAGATGCCGAGCTCGTCCGCCGTCCACCCGACCGCGCTCGAGGCGAGCATCGACGCCGCCAACGAGACGAGTCCGGCCCCGCCCAGCCCCACCAGCACCCCGGCGTCCGTGACCTTGCGCATGACCGGGTTCTCCTCCGGGTCCTCCAGCTCCCAGACGGCGCGCAGACACTCTCTTATCGAGCCGACCCATCCGATGCCGGTGAAGAGCAGCAACGCGCCCGCCACCAAACCCACCGTTGCCGCGTTCGCGACGAGCGCGCCCAGGTCCAACTGGTCGGAGATGCCGGGCACCTGCTCCGCGATCTTGTCCTGGAGCGTCTTCTGCCGCCCCTCGCTGAGCGTGCCGGCCGCGATCGCCGCGGCCACGGTCAGCAGCGGGAACAGTGCCAGGAAGCTGATGAACGTCATCGCCGCCGCGAGCCGCGTCCAGTGCACCTCGTCGAGCCGCTCGTAGGCGGACCACGCGTGCGTACGCATGAGCCGTTCGACGATCGGCCCGATGCCGGGGAGTCTCTTCAGCCAGTCCATGACCCGAGCCTGCCCTCCCTGACCGTTCTCGCACGTCTCGCCGGAATCGCCGCCCGGAAGACGAGGGTCCGAGTACCCCAGAACCTCAGAACCGTGGCCAGCATCATGCCCGCACCCGCCCCGGACACCGTGTCCGCGCGCTGCGACGTGAGCCCGAGCCCGTAATGCGACGTGGCGATGCACAGCAACTGCACCAAAGCTCCCGCCACATTGACCGCGAAGAACACCCCGTACCGCCGCAGCCGGGACACCTCGATGGCCGTCTGCCGATACGTACCGAGCACGTTCCACCCATACGCGACCGTGCACCCCGCCAGGAACGAGAGCGACTTGGCGGTGATCGGATCCCAGCCCGTCGGCCCCGCAGCCACACGAAGAGCCCCAGGTCGACGACGTACGCGCAGGTCCCCACGAAGCGCGAACCCCACCACCTCGGGCCCGAACCCCCTCATCCACCGCCACCCTCGAACCCACCACGACCACTCCTCCCCCGCACGCCCACGGGACGCGTCCTCCCTGGACGGGCCGTCCCCCGGCGCACCTCGATCCGACACGCCCTCACCTCCCACGTTCACCAGTTGGCGACCGCGAGCCCGTACATCGCCACCCACGCCAGGCCGATCACGGCCAGTGCTCTGTCCCGCAGAACGACCTCCTCCGGCTCACCCGCCGTGCCACGGTCGGCGAAGACCGCGTAGCGCAGGACGGCGAGGATGAAGGCCACCATCGACAGTTGTCTCCACGGCAGCAGACTCGTTCTCGCCACCCCGCCTTCCTCCATGGCCCACAGGCAATAGGCGAGAACGGCCACTCCTGCGGCGAGCTGCCAGACGAACCGCAGACAGCCGGTCGTGTACTCCGACAGCAACGCCCGTGTCGCCCCCGCCTTCCCGGCCATCTGGACGGCCTCGGAATACCGCTTGGCCGACACCATGAACAGCGCCCCGAATCCCGTCGTGATCAAGAACCATCGCGACAGCGGAATCCCCAGCGCGAGCCCGCCGATCATGGCCCGCATCAGAAACCCGGTGGTCACCACGGCGAGATCGACGACGAGAACGTGCTTGAGGCTGATGCAGTACGCCAGTTGCATCCCGACGTAGGCGGTCAAAAGCGCCGCCGTCATCGGATTGCACAAGGTCGCGGCCGCCAGCGGCGCGAGAACCGCGAGCGCACCCCCGACCGCATAGGCCACCGCCACCGGAACCCGTCCCGCGGCCACGGGCCTGTTCCGCTTGACCGGGCGCGCTCGATCGGCCTCCGCGTCCCGCGCGTCGTTGATCAAATACACGGCGGAGGCGGCAGCGGTGAACAGCAGGAAAACCAGTGCCAGTTGAGTCACCGCGTGCCACGAGAACAGCTCGCCGGCCGCCGCGGGAGCAGCCACGACCAGGACGTTCTTCACCCATTGCCGCGGTCTCGCCGTCTGCAACAGCCCGACCGGCACTCCGACCGTCGCCGCCGCGCTCGGCCCCGGCACCGGCTGCCCTCGCGGCCGGTGCAACAGCGCCGCGGCCGACCACCGCCCCCCAGGGGCAGACGCATGCACCAACGGCGCCCCGTCTCCCGCTCCCCCCGCGTCCATCGCTTTCCCCACCCCTTCCTTTCGCTCGGTCCGGTCCGTCATCGCCAGGCACCCCCGGCCACCCAATGAGCCCCGAGCCACGCGGCGACCGCCCCCAGCGCCGCTCCCGCCGCCACGTCCGACGGGTAGTGCACCCCGACGACCATGCGCGAGACGCACATCGCCGCCGCCAACGGCGGGACGAGCCGCGCCCCCGCCGGCCGCAACGCCCCGTACACGACCGCCGCCGCGGCCGCCGAAGCCGCGTGCGAACTGGGGAAGGAATGCCGCCCCGCTGTCCGCACGAGCGGCTCCACGCCACTCTGTGCCCCCGGCCGCGGCCGCCGGACGACCCGCTTGACCCCCATGCTGGCCACGTGCGCCGCGGCGGTCAGCGCCGTACCGCGCAGCCACGCCCCTCGCCGCTCCCGGTCGAGGGCCGCCCCCAACAGCCCTGCGCTTAGCCAGAGCGCCCCGTGCTCCCCGCTCCAGGACAGTGCGCGCGCGGCCGCTGCCACGCGCCAGTCCGTACCGCAGTCACGCAAGGCCGACAGCAATCGGCGGTCCATGTCGTCCATGTGGCTCACTCTGCGGGCCGAAACTTGTATAATTCAGACAATTTTGGGTGACACCCATTCAATCACCCATTTCGGTGAGAGCTTGGTTTGTTTGGGATGAAGGTCCCATCTATGGGCGATACGGTCGCGGTCATGGCTGCCGATCCCGCTCCACCCACCGCCCACACACCCGCCGTCTCCCCCGGCGTCACACCTACCGGGTCGGCCGCCCCTGCCGCGCCGTCCACAACTGCGCCCACCTCTGAGCCCGCGCCCGCGCTCATCTCACCGGCCGTCCCGGCACCTGGCGCTCCCCACACCACGTCGCCTTCCCCCGACTCCGCCCACGACGGCCCCTCCGTCGGCATCCTCGACACCGTCCCCATGACCGGCTGGGGCCGCACCGCCCCCACCGCCGCCCGTATCGTGCGCCCCCGCTCCTATGCGGAGGCGGCAGCCGTGGTTCGTGCGTGCGGGACGCCGGGCCACCGGGGCAACATCGCCCGCGGCCTGGGCCGTGCTTACGGAGACGCGGCACAGAACGCCGGCGGCAGCGTCCTGGACATGACCGCCCTGGACCGCATCCACGCGATCGACGCGTCCGGCGGGACCGTGCTGTGCGACGCGGGCGTCTCACTGCACCGCCTGATGGAAGTCCTTCTCCCCCTGGGCTGGTTCGTCCCCGTGACGCCCGGCACGCGCTATGTCACGGTGGGCGGCGCGATCGGCGCCGATATCCACGGCAAGAACCACCACGTCTCGGGATCGTTCTCCCGCCACGTGCTCGCCCTGGAGCTGCTCACGGCTGACGGCGAAGTGCGGATCGTCGAGCGCGGCAGTGAGCTGTTCGACGCGACGGCCGGCGGTATGGGACTCACCGGGATCATCCTCACCGCCACCATCCAACTCCTCCCTGTCGAAACCTCGTTCATGTCGGTCGACACCGAACGTGCCGTTGACCTCGACGACTTGATGGCCCGCCTGACCGACACCGATCACCTCTACCGCTACTCGGTCGCCTGGATCGACCTCCTGGCCCGCGGAGCCTCGATGGGCCGCTCGGTACTGACCCGCGGTGATCACGCTCCGCTGGATGCCGTTCCCGCACGGGCGCGCAGGGCGCCACTGACGTTCCGCCCCAGACAGCTTCCGGCCGCACCCGGATTCGTACCCGAAGGACTTCTGAGCCGCAGGACCGTCGGCCTCTTCAACGAGCTCTGGTACCGCAAGGCCCCCACGTCGCGCGTCGGCGAGATCCAGCGTCTCTCTTCCTTCTTCCACCCCCTCGACGGCGTACCGCACTGGAATCGCATCTACGGACGCGGTGGATTCGTCCAGTACCAATTCGTCGTCGGATACGGCCACGAGGAAGCACTTCGCCGCATCGTGCGGCGCATCTCCGAGCGCCGGTGCCCCTCCTTCCTGGCAGTCCTCAAGCGCTTCGGCGACGCGGATCCCGGCTGGTTGTCCTTTCCCATGCCCGGCTGGACGCTGGCCCTCGACGTTCCCGCGAACCTGCCAGGACTCGGCGTGTTCCTCGACGAACTCGACGAGGAGGTGGCCGCGGCAGACGGGCGCGTCTACCTCGCCAAGGACTCACGGCTGAGGCCCGAACTGCTCTCGACGATGTATCCCCATCTCGATGAATTCCGCGCCCTGCGAGCTCAGCTGGATCCACAAGGCGTGTTCCGCTCGGATCTTTCCCGGCGTCTCGGCCTCTGACCGGAGCGGGACCGAGTGCCGTGACCGGGGCCCTCGCACTCACCGACAGTCCCGCTCCCCCACATCGCATGCACGTCGTATCCCCCTCACCTGGCACGGCCCCTCCGCACCGATTCACTTTTGGTACACCGCTCGGGCCGTCCGGGTTCCCATCCCGCCCTCACCGATTTCGGTCCCGCCCCTTTGGAGTTTGGTTCTCATGAAGGACGCCTTCGGCACCCCCCAGTCCTTGCTCGTCCTCGGCGGCACGTCCGAGATCGCGCTCGCCACCGCCCGACGCCTCGTGGCCCGGCGGACCCGAACGGTGTGGCTGGCCGGCCGGCCGTCCCCGGCACTCGACCGTGCGGCTGCCGAACTCCGCGACATGGGAGCCGACGCCCGTACCGTCGCCTTCGACGCGCTCGACTCCGAGGCGCACGAGGTGACGCTGGGCAAGGTGTTCGCCGAGGGCGACATCGACATGGTGCTGCTGGCGTTCGGGATCCTCGGCGACCAGGCCCGCGACGAGGACGAGCCGCTGGCCGCGGTGCGCGTCGCGCAGACCAACTACACAGGCGCCGTGTCGGCGGGCCTCGTCTGCGCCCGCGCCCTGCAGTCCCAGGGCCACGGCTCGCTGGTGGTGCTCTCGTCGGTCGCGGGTGAGCGGGCCCGCCGGTCCAACTTCATCTACGGGTCGAGCAAGGCCGGCCTGGACGCCTTCGCGCAGGGCCTCGGCGATGCGCTGCACGGCACCGGCGTGCATGTGATGGTCGTGCGCCCCGGCTTCGTACGGTCAAAGATGACGGCGGGCATGGCGGAGGCACCCATGGCCACCACCCCGGAGGCGGTGGCACAGGCCATCGAGACGGGAGTCAGGCGCCGGTCGGAGACCGTGTGGGTGCCGGGGGCCCTGCGCGTGGTGATGTCGGCGCTGCGGCATGTCCCGCGTCCGGTGTTCCGGCGCCTGCCGATGTAGGCCGCGTCGCACGGCGACCGGCCGACTCGCTTCGCGTCAGCGAGCCGGCTGCCGGCCCCGCTTCGAGCGGTCGGGGCCCTGCGCGGGAACCGCCGGGCCGCCGAAGGGGAACTCACGCAACTTGCGCCAGACACTGTCGGCGCCCTGCTCGTACAACGCGAAACCGGTGCACGGCCAGGCCGCCTCGTACCCGGCGAGCTCCGCGTACGCCCGGTCCATCGCTTCCTCCGCGATGCCGTGCGCCACCGTGACGTGCGGGTGATACGGAAACTGCAGCTCGCGCGCGACCGGACCGGACGGGTCACGGACCTGATTCTGCAGCCATGTACAGGCCTCGGCGCCCTCGACGACCTGTACGAACACAACGGGAGACAGGGGACGGAAGGTTCCCGTCCCCGCGAGCCGCATCGCGAAGTTCCGCCCCGCGGCGGCGACCGCCTCGAGATGGGCCTCGACCGAAGGCAGCGACCTGTCCTCCACCTCGGTCGGCGGGAGCAGAGTGACGTGCGTGGGGATGCCGTGCGCAGCGGGATCACCGAAGCCCGCGCGCCGCTCCTGGAGCTGGCTGCCGTGTGGCTCCGGGACCGCGATCGAAACGCCGATCGTTACGGTCCCCACGTCGTACTCCTGTCGTCGTGTGGTGGGCGGGTGGCGGTTCGGGCCGGGCTGGGGCTCAGTGCTTCGCGGGCAGCAGTCCGACCTTGTCGTAGGCCTGGGCGAGGGTTTCGGCAGCGACAGCACGCGCCTTCTCCGCGCCCTTGGTCAGGATCGAGTCGAGCGTCTCCGGGTCGTCCAGATACTCCTGCGTACGGGTCCGGAACGGTGTCACGAAGTCCACCATGACCTCTGCCAGGTCCGTCTTGAGCGCACCGTACATCTTGCCCTCGTAGTTCTGCTCCAGTTCCGGGATACCTGTGCCGGTGAGGGTGGAGTAGATGGCGAGGAGGTTGCTGACGCCCGGCTTGCCCGCCGGATCGAACCGGATCACCGTGTCGGTGTCGGTGACCGCGCTCTTGACCTTCTTGGCGGTGATCTTCGGCTCGTCGAGAAGGTTGACGAGCCCCTTCGGCGTCGACGCCGACTTGCTCATCTTGATCGACGGGTCCTGGAGGTCGTAGATCTTCGCCGTTTCCTTGAGGATGTACGGCGCCGGGACGGTGAAGGTCTCGCCGAAGCGGCCGTTGAAGCGCTCGGCGAGGTCACGCGTCAGCTCGATGTGCTGGCGCTGGTCCTCTCCCACGGGCACCTGGTCGGCCTGGTAGAGCAGAATGTCCGCGACCTGGAGGATCGGGTACGTGAAGAGGCCGACAGTCGCGCGGTCGGCGCCCTGCTTGGCGGACTTGTCCTTGAACTGCGTCATGCGGGAGGCCTCGCCGAAGCCCGTCAGACAGTTCATGACCCAGCCGAGCTGTGCGTGCTCGGGGACGTGGCTCTGCACGAACAGCGTGCAGCGGTCCGGGTCCAGGCCGGCGGCGAGGAGCTGCGCGGCAGCGAGCCGGGTGTTGGCCCGGAGCTCCGTGGGGTCCTGCGGCACGGTGATCGCGTGCAGGTCCACAACCATGTAGAACGCGTCGTGAGACTCCTGCAGCGCCACCCACTGGCGGACCGCGCCGAGGTAGTTGCCGAGGTGGAACGAGCCGGCAGTGGGCTGGATTCCGGAGAGCACGCGGGGACGATCAGAGGCCATGCTCCTCATTCTCTCAGGTGTCTCTCATTGGATGGAAACAGGTGGGAGACGGGTGCACGACAAGTGCTGAAACCGTGTACGGAGCGCTGTCGCCCACCCCGCCCGGCGTGTCGCCGGAACCGCGCCACACAACCTGGCCTCGGACCCTGACCACCGAACCCGGCCACCGAACCTGACCTCGGATCTGGCCACAGCCTCCCTTCGAATCTGCGCTCCGGAGCGAGTTCGGAAAAACCTGTGCGACGGGTGGGAACCGATGCGCGGGGTGCGGTGTATCAACCATGTGAGGACACAGGGGGAGGTCCTGGAGGGGGGCCGCGTCGTCGACGACGAGCGTGCGGTGATTGCTCGCGTGCGCGCCGGAGATGTGGAGGCGTACGCGGTGCTGGTGCGCGCCTTCACCGGACTGGCGCTGCGGGCGGCCCGGGCCCTAGGGGCAGGAGCGGACGCGGAGGACGTGGTGCAGCAGGCCTTTTTCAAGGCGTACTGCGCCCTGGGGAAGTTTCGGGACGACTCGTCGTTCAAGCCGTGGCTGCTCGCGATCGTCGCCAATGAGACGAGGAACACAGTGCGCTCGGCGGTACGACAGCGTTCGGTCGTGGGGCGGGAAGCGACATTGGCAGAGGCCGAGCCGCTGATACCCGAGACCACGGATCCGGCGGTCGCGGCCGTCCACGACGAGCGGCGGACGGCGTTGCTTGCCGCGCTGGAGGAGCTGAGCGAGGAGCATCGGCTGGTCGTCACGTACCGGTATCTGCTCGAGATGGACGAGACGGAGACGGCCGAGGCGCTGGGCTGGCCGCGCGGCACTGTGAAGTCGAGGCTCAATCGCGCGCTGCGGAAGCTGAAGCGGATTCTTCCGGCGGAGCTGGACCCGCGGGAGGGAGGTGACGGGCATGAGTGAGCCGCTTCACGAGGACGACGGGAGCCGGCGCCCCGGCAAGGAGCACGGGCTCGGCGCGGACCGTGGGCTGCCGGCCGAGCTGCGGGCGCTGGGCAGGTCCCTGGACGGTCTGGGCCCCGGCGGCGAGTCGATGGCCGAGCGAGTGCTGGCGCAGATACTCGCCGAGTCGGTTCCGGCGCCGGTGTCCGAGCCGACGGCGGGCTCTGTCCGGGGGCGGCGGGCGCGGCGCTGGATACGGAAGCGTTGGCGGATGCTCACGGCGGGGCTGTGCGGTGTGCTGGCCGTGCTCGTGCTCACGCCCCCGGTGCGGGCCGCGGTCGCCGAGTGGTTCGGCTTCGGCGGGGTGGAGGTCCGGTACGACCCCTCGGCCCTGCCGTCGTCAGGTGTGCGCGTCCCCGGGTGCGGCACGTCGCTCTCGCTGGGCGAGGCACGACGAGACGCCGGATTCGAGCCGCTGGTGCCGGGCGAGCTGGGGATGCCGGACGCCGTGACGGTGACACGAGAACCGAAGTCGCGCTTCTTGATCACACTGTGCTGGCGCGAGGACGGACACACGATCCGACTCGACGAGTACCCGGCGCGGCTCGACATCGGGTACACGAAATCGGTGCCCACACAGCCGCACTGGGTCGACCTCGGCCGGGATTCGGGGCTGTGGTTCGCCCAGCCCCATCTGCTCAGTTTCTGGATGCTCGACGGCCACGGCGACCGGTGGACCCGTTCTGAACGGACCGCGGGCCCGACGCTCCTGTGGACCCGCCGTCAGGAGCTGACGCTCCGCCTGGAGGGAGTCGATTCCCAGGAGCGGGCGACGGAGATCGCACGGTCGGTAGGCAAGCCGGACGCCCTGCGCTGATGTTCGCGTGCTGGGCAGGCGAATTCACACAACCGAGAACTCGCACACCGAAGTTGGGAACCCGGTCGCATCGAGCGGTGTACCAGAAGTGAATCGACACGGGCGGGCCGTGCCGGGAGCGGCTGGGGGAACGGATGCGAACAGTACGAAGGGCGGCCGCGCTGGCGGTGGCACTGACGGCGGCGCTCGCCGCGATGCTGCTGAGCGCGTCGGGGGCGTCAGCGGGCGGACCGACGAGCGTTCTGGTGGTCTCGCCCGAGAGCGGCCAGAGCGCGTCGCTCTACTTCAGCAACAAGAAGTACGGGCCGCTGGAGAGTCTCCTGGGCGAGCCGGACCAGGGGCGACGGGAGGAGCCGCCCGGCTTGGGCATAGGCACGGGGCGTCAGCTCAATGTCACATGGCTGATGCACGACGTGCTGCCGTGGCGGGTCGACCGGGTCTATCCGGACTCGCCGGGCACGAAGGACGTCTGGATACACACAGCGACGCACGTGCCTGACTCCTACAACGGGTACTGGCACAAGGCGCGTAAGCCGGGTGAGCTGCGCGCGCTGCTGAAGGACCTCAAAGTCATGGGCGCGCGGTCCGAAAAGGGCGGGAGTCCGATCTTCCCGGTGCCCTGGCAGTCGCCCGACCGGTCCAAGGGAGCGCTCGGTGGAGCTCCGGCTCCGACAGCCGACGGCCGCGATGCCGGGCCTTCCGGAGGCGCGCGGGCCGTGGCAACCCGGGCGAACGGCGAGGTGGACTGGTGGTGGGCGATACCGGGGCTGGTGGCGGGTGCCGCGCTGGCTCTGGTGCTGCGTCCTCTGGCAGACAGGCTGCCGGGTCGTCGCGGGACGGGCGGGACCCCACCCGACGCGGGGCCGCGGCAGCAGCTGATCGATTCCTGAGGGGGCGCGCTCCAGCTCTCACGGCTGGGGGAACGCACTGACCGGCCCGTCGGTGCGGTTGATGACGGGCCGGTCAAGCGATCAGGTGAGGTCGACCTCCGGGTAGAGCGGGAAGCCGCTCAGCAGGTCGGACGCTCGCGTGGAGACCTCGTCGGCGACCTTCTCGTCCAGGACGTGCTGCGCCTTGGAGGGCGTGCCCTTGCTGGTGGTGCCCGCTTCGGCGGAGGTGAGCACGCGGTCGATGAGGCCCGCGACCTCGTCCATCTCCGCGGTGCCCAGGCCACGGGTGGTCAGGGCAGGGGTGCCGATACGGATACCGGACGTGTACCAGGCACCGTTCGGGTCGGAGGGGATGGAGTTGCGGTTGGTGACGATGCCGGAGTCGAGGAGCGCGTTCTCGGCCTGGCGGCCGGTGAGCTCGTAGGAGGTCGCGACATCGATCAGGTTGAGGTGGTTGTCCGTGCCGCCCGTGACGAGGGTGGCGCCACGGCGGGTCAGGCCCTCGGCGAGGGCACGGGCGTTGTCGACGACGGACTGGGCGTACTCGCGGAACTCGGGACGGCGGGCCTCAGCCAGGGCGACGGCCTTGGCGGCCATGACGTGCGGCAGGGGACCGCCGAGGACCATCGGGCAGCCGCGGTCCACCTGGTCGGCGAGCGAGTCGTCGCAGAGCACCATGCCGCCACGCGGGCCACGCAGCGACTTGTGCGTCGTGGTGGTGACGATCTGGGCGTGCGGCACCGGATCGAAGTCGCCGGTGAGGACCTTGCCCGCGACCAAGCCCGCGAAGTGCGCCATGTCGACCATGAGGGTCGCCCCGACCTCGTCGGCGATCTCGCGCATGATGCGGAAGTTCACCAGGCGGGGGTACGCGGAGTAGCCGGCGACGATGATCAGCGGCTTGAAGTCGCGGGCGGTGGCGCGCAGGGCTTCGTAATCGACGAGGCCGGTCTGCGGATCGGTGCCGTAGCTGCGCTGGTCGAACATCTTGCCGGAGATGTTAGGGCGGAAGCCGTGGGTGAGGTGGCCGCCGGCGTCCAGGGACATGCCGAGCATGCGCTGGTTGCCGAAGGCCTGACGGAGCTCGGCCCAGTCGGCGTCGGAGAGGTCGTTCACGTTGCGCACGCCGGCCAGCTCCAGGGCGGGCGCCTCGACGCGCTGCGCGAGGACGGCCCAGAAGGCGACGAGGTTGGCGTCGATGCCGGAGTGCGGCTGTACATAGGCGTGGCGGGCGCCGAAGAGCTCGCGGGCGTGTTCGGCGGCGAGTGCCTCGACGGTGTCGACGTTGCGGCAGCCGGCGTAGAAGCGGCGGCCGACGGTGCCCTCGGCGTACTTGTCGCTGAACCAGTTACCCATCGCGAGGAGGGTGGCCGGGGACGCGTAGTTCTCGCTGGCGATCAGCTTGAGCATCTCGCGCTGGTCGGCGATCTCCTGGCCGATGGCGTCGGCCACGCGGGGCTCGACGGCGCGGATCACGTCGAGGGCACTGCGGAACGCTACGGATTCGGTGGAGAGGGTGGGCTCTGACATGACTGACCTCCGGACGGATGGGACCTCCCCCGCTCGATCGAGGTCGAGAGCAGGAGGTTCACGGGTCGGCCCAGGCGCACGGCACACAGTTCACAGGCCGCTCCCCGATGGTCGGTCCCATCCCAGCGCGCCAGTCACGGCCCTGCGGGCCACACTACCGGGCGCGCCGCAGGACGAGGTTTCCCGGTCCACGATGCGAGCGACGATAGGAAGGGGTCACAAGCCCACGTCTTCGCGCCATCAGAGCTGTAAGAACGGAGATCCCGTGACTGCTGCGACTCCTCCGAATGCCGCAACGGAAGCCTTCGTCACCGCGTCCGAAGCGCACAGTGCGCACAACTACCATCCGTTGCCCGTCGTGGTCGCCACGGCGGAGGGCGCCTGGATGACGGACGTCGAGGGGCGCCGGTACCTCGACATGCTCGCCGGCTACTCGGCCCTCAACTTCGGCCATGGGAACCAGCGGCTCATCGAGGCCGCCAAAGCGCAGCTGGAGCGGGTGACGCTGACGTCCCGCGCCTTCTATCACGACCGGTTCGCCGCGTTCTGCACCCAGCTCGCGGAGCTGTGCGGCATGGACATGGTGCTGCCGATGAACACGGGGGCGGAGGCGGTCGAGACCGCCGTGAAGACGGCGAGAAAGTGGGGGTACCAGGTCAAGGGGGTGCTCGACGGAAGAGCGAAGATCGTCGTGGCGGGCAACAACTTCCACGGGCGCACCACGACCATCGTCAGCTTCTCCACGGACCATGAGGCGCGCGCGGACTTCGGTCCCTACACGCCGGGGTTCGAGATCGTGCCGTACGGCGATCTGACGGCGCTGCGCGGCGCTGTCACCGAGAACACCGTCGCGGTGCTGCTCGAACCGATCCAGGGCGAGGCCGGTGTCCTCGTGCCGCCGGCCGGATACCTGCCGGCGGTAAGGGAGTTGACCCGCGAGCGGAACGTGCTGTTCATCGCGGACGAGATCCAGTCCGGGCTCGGGAGGACCGGGCGGACGTTCGCCTGCGAGCACGAGGGCGTGGTGCCCGACATGTACGTGCTGGGCAAGGCGCTCGGCGGTGGGGTCGTGCCGGTGTCGGCGGTGGTGTCCAGCAGCGAGGTGCTCGGGGTGTTCAAGCCGGGTGAGCACGGGTCGACGTTCGGCGGGAATCCGCTGGCCTGTGCGGTGGCGCTCGAGGTCATCGCGATGCTGCGCACCGGGGAGTTCCAGCAGCGGGCGGCCGAGCTGGGCGAGCATCTCCATGCGGAGCTCGGGCTGCTGACGGGCACGGGCAAGGTGACGCAGGTGCGGGGACGCGGGCTGTGGGCGGGGGTCGACATCGATCCGTCGTACGGGACGGGAAGAGAGATCTCGGAGAAGTTGCTGGCCAAGGGCGTCCTGGTCAAGGACACCCACGGCAGCACGATCCGGATCGCTCCCCCGCTGGTGATCAGTAAGGAGGACCTGGATTGGGGGCTCGACCAGCTCCGGGCAGTCCTGGCGGCCTGACGGCGGTGTGCCTCCGACGCATGGGCGGCCGACTCGCGGTCGTCCGGCCGCTCACGGGGGCACGGCCGGGGGAGAGCCGCTGACTGGGGCACCGCCGGCGGAGGAACCGCTCACGGGCCGGTCGGCTCAGGCACACCCTCTACAGTCGCTTTGTGCTTCTTGGAATGCTTTGCGCGCTCGGGGCGGCGGTCTGTTTCGGTACGGCTTCTGTGTTTCAGGCGATGGCCGCGCGGGCCGCGGAGCCGGGGTCGGGGTCGGGTGTCGACGCCGCGCTGTTGCTGCGGGCGCTGCGGCAGTGGCGTTATGTCGCCGGGCTGGGGCTCGACCTGCTCGGGTTCGCGTTGCAGGTCGTGGCGCTGCGGTCCATTCCGATCTACGCCGTCGGGGCGGCGCTCGCCTCGAGTCTGGCGGTGACGGCGGTGGTCTCCACACGGCTGCTGGACGTACCGCTGAGCGGCGTCGAGTGGGGCGCTGTCGGGGTGGTCGTGGCGGGGCTCGCGATGTTGGGGCTGGCGTCGGGGGCGGAGGGAGAGCAGACCGGTTCGGACGTGTTGCGGTACGCGATGCTCGGGACGGCGCTCGGGGTGTTGGCGATCGGGGCGGTGGCCGGGCGGCTGCCGGGGCGGGGGCGGGCTCTCGCGCTGGGGCTGGGCTCGGGGTTCGGGTTCGGGGTGGTGGAGGTGTCGGTACGTCTCATCGACGACGTGTCGCCCGGCGCGCTGCTGAGCAATCCGGCGACGTACGCACTGCTGCTCGGTGGGGGTGCGGCGTTTTTGCTGCTGACCTCGGCGTTGCAGAAGGGGTCGGTGACCACGGCCACCGCGGGGATGGTCGTGGGCGAGACGGTGGGGCCGGCGCTGGTCGGGGTGATCTGGCTCGGGGACCGCACACGCGAGGGGCTGGGCTGGCTGGCGGTTCTCGGGTTCCTGGTGGCCGTGGCGGGGGCGCTGGCGCTGGCGCGCTTCGGGGAGGCGCCGGTGGAGGACGCGTCCGCACCGGCCCGGGTCTGACCCGACCTCGGGCCGCCCCGGCCCAGGAGGCCGTCCGATGCCGGTCCCTTACGGCAGCGCGCGGCACAAGGCCTCCAGCGCGCTGGCCCAGGCGTGGTCCGGTGGGGTTCCGTAGCCGACCACCAGGGCGTCCAGGGGTGGTTCGGTGGTAGCCGCGTCGTGGCGGAAGCTGGAGAGGCCGGAAACTCCGAGGCGCTGCCAGGCGGCGGCGCGGACCACGGACTGTTCGGTGCCGGGCGGGAGTTGGAGGACGGCGTGCAGACCGGCGGCGATTCCGGTGGCGCGCACGTCGGGGGCGCGTTCGGCGAGGGCGGCGACGAGCTGGTCGCGGCGGCGGCGGTAGCGCAGACGGGCGCCGCGGACATGGCGGTCGTAGGCGCCGGAGTCGATGAACTCCGCGAGGGTCAACTGGTCGAGGACGCCGCACGACCAGTCGGCGACACCCTTCGCCTCGATCACCTCCCCGATGACGGAGGGCGGCAGTACCAGCCAGCCGAGGCGCAGGCCGGGTGCGAGCGATTTGCTAGCCGTGCCGAAGTAGACGACGCGGTCGGGGTCGAGCCCCTGGAGGGCGCCGACGGGCTGGCGGTCGTAGCGGAACTCGCCGTCGTAGTCGTCCTCCAGGATCAGTCCGCCGGTGCGGCGGGCCCAGTCGACGACGGCGGTGCGGCGGTCGGGGTGCAGGGCCCCGCCCATCGGGAACTGGTGGGCGGGGGTCAGGAGGGCGGCACCCACAGCCGGTTCGCCGGTCGCCAACTCGTCGGTGCGGGTGCCGAGTTGATCGAGGGGAAGGGGGTGGGTGCGCAGGCCCGACCGCGTCAGGACGTTCCAGTGGACGTCGAGCCCGTAGCTCTCCACGGCGACGTCGCGCACGCCCCTGTTGCGCAGCACCTCGCCGAGCAGCATCAGGCCGTGGACGAAGCCGGAGCAGACGACGATGCGGTCCGGGTCGGCGTGAACGCCTCGGGCGCGGGCGAGGTAGCCGGCGAGCGCGGTGCGCAGTTCGATGCGGCCACGGGCATCGCCGTAGCCGAGCGCTTCGTTCGGGGCGGCGTTGAGGGCACGGCGCGAGGCCTTGAGCCATTCGGCGCGGGGGAACGAGGAGAGGTCGGGGGTGCCGGGGTGCAGGTCGTGGCGGAGGCCCGCCGGGGCGCGCCGCCCGCGGGGCGAGGCCGGCCGCGGCGCCTCGACCGGTCGCTCCGCGACGCGCGTCCCCGAGCCCTGGCGCGCGGTGAGCCAGCCCTCGGCGACGAGGTCTGCGTAGGCGTCGGCGACCGTGTTGCGGGCGATGCCCAGATCGGCGGCGAGTGTGCGGGACGAAGGGAGGCGGACACCGGGGGCGAGACGTCCGCCGCGTACGGCCTCACGGAGCGCGTCGGTGAGGCCTTTGCGCAGGCCGGAGCCGGTCGGCTCGACGTGCAGATCGATACCGAGCGCCTGACCGGAGGGCGAAGTGGCCCAGGATTCTGCCATGGAACTGGACCATACCCGTGGGCTACTCCGCTCGTAGGGTCGATGTCATGACGACGAACGAGAACACCACCGACAACACCGGCCGAACCGCCGAGGAGACCAAGGAGTACGTCCACGAGCACGCGCCCCGGCTTGCCTGGGCCAAGCACGCTCCGGAGGTCTACAAGGCCATGATCCGGCTCGACGCGGAGGCCCGTAAGGGCGTCGATCCGGTGACGCTGGAGCTGGTCAAGATCCGCGCTTCGCAGCTCAACCACTGCGCGTTCTGCCTCGACATGCACTCCAAGGACGCGCTCGCCGCGGGCGAGAGCGTGGAGCGGATCATCCAGCTCGCCGCGTGGGAGGAGTCGCAGCACTTCTACACGCCCAGGGAGATCGCGGCGATCGAGCTGACCGAGGCGATCACGGTGCTCACGGACGGGTTCGTGCCGGACGAGACGTACGAGAAGGCGGCGAAGCTGTACGACGAGAAGGAGCTGACGCAGTTGATCGCCGCGATCACGGTGATCAACGCGTGGAACCGGTTCGGTGTGACGACGCGGATGGTGCCCGGGCACTACACCGCGGGCGACTTCAAGTGACAGCCCGCACGACGCACCTGGACGCAGGCGTGCGCGACGCGATGATCGCGCTCGGCGCCGCCGCGAAGAAGGGGCTCGGCGACCCGGTCCTCGCCGAGCTGGTGATGATCCGGGCGTCGCAGATCAACGAGTGCGCGTTCTGCCTGGACATGCACGTGGACATCGCCGTCGAGAAGAGCGGCGAGAGTGCCGAAGGGGTATCCCCCGCCCGGGCGAAGTCGAGAGCTTGGGGAAGGATCGCGCTGCTCGACGCGTGGGCGGACGCCCCCGAGCAGTTCACCGAGCGTGAGCGGGCCGCGCTCGCACTCACCGAGGCCGTCACCGTCCTCACCGACGGCTTCGTGCCGGACGAGACGTACGACGCGGCGGCCAGGCACTTCGACGAGGACGAGCTCGCCCATCTCCTCGGCGTGATCACCGTCATCAACAGCTGGAACCGGATCATGGTGAGCCGCCGGATCGAGCCGGGCGGACCGCAGTGGTGACGTGCCGGGTGCCCCCGTCAGGAAAGGCACCCGGCACGCGCGCGGGGAGGAGCCGGACGGCTACTTGGGCAGCCAGGACCGCCACGTCGACTCGTGCTCGTCGATCCACTTCTTCGCCGCCTCGTCCGGCGACAGTTTCTGGTCGGCGATGAGCAGGGAGACCTCGTTCTGGTCCTCGGTGGTCCACTTGAAGTTCTTCAGGAAGGCCGCCGCCTTGCCGCCGTTCTTCGAGAAGTCCGCGTTGAGGTACTTCTGCAGCGGCGTCTTCGGATAGGCGCAGGCCACCTTCTTCGGGTCGGCGTCGCAGCCGTCCTTGTAGGCCGGCAGCTTCACCTCCGTCATGGGCACCTTCTTGAACAGCCACTGTGGCTGGTACCAGTACGTCAGGAACGGCTTCTTGGCCTTGGCGAACTGCTTGATCTGGGTGATCTGAGCCGCCTCGGAACCGGAGAACACGACCTGGTACTTCAGCTTCAGGTTGTTGACCAGCGCCTTGTCGTTGGTGACGTAACTCGGGGAGCCGTCGAGGAGCTGGCCCTTGCCGCCGCTCTCCGCGGTCCGCAGCTGGGACGCGTACTTGTTGAGGTTCTTCCAGTCGGTGACGTCCGGGTGCTGCTTGGCGAAGTACGTGGGGACGAACCAGCCGATGTGTCCGGTGACGCCGAGGTCGCCGCCGTTCACGATCGTCTTCTTGTCCTTGACGTACCGCTGCTCCTGGTCGGGGTGGCCCCAGTCCTCCATGATCGCGTCGACGCGGCCCTGGCTGAGCGCGTCCCACGCGGGGACCTCGTCGACCTGGACGGTGTCGACGCGGTAGCCGAGCTCGTGCTTGAGCAGGTACTCGGCCACGGCGATGTTCGCCTGCGCACCGACCCAGGACTGCACGGACAGGGTCACCGTCTTCGCGCCCTGCGCGTTGGCGTACGGAGAGGACTGCTTGGTCATGTCGGCGGCGCCACAACCGGTCGCCACCAACAGGGTGCCCGCGGCCGCGAGCCCCATGGCCGCCCTGCGCGCCCGCACGGGGCGCGACGTGGTCGTCCCTCGTGCCCGCGCCGGACGGAAAGATCGAAGTGCTCGCATCGCGATCACGCTCCCTTCTTCGCGCGGCGTTCGGTCGGCTGGGTGACCCGGTCGAGCATGAGACCGAGGCACACGATCGCCGCGCCGCCGACGAGCCCGGTCGCCAGGTCGCCCTGGGCGAGGCCGAACACGACCTCGTAGCCGAGCGCGCCACCGCCCACCAGACCGCCGATGATCACGACGGCGAGGACGAGGACGACACCTTGGTTCACGGCCAGGAGCAGCGCGGGCCTGGCCAGTGGCAGCTGGACCTGACGCAGTTGCTGCCCGCTCGTCGCGCCCATCGACCGGGCCGACTCCATGGCGGCCCCGTCGACCTGGCGGAGCCCCTGCGTGGTGATGCGGATGACGGCCGGCAGCGCGTAGACGACGGCGGCGGCGACCGCGGGGGCTCGGCCGACGCCGAAGAGCGCGACCACGGGGATCAGATACACGAACTGCGGCATCGTCTGGAAGACGTCGAGCACCGGCCTGAGCAGGCGTTCGAGCCGTCCGCTGCGCGCCGCCGCTATCCCGACCGCGAAGCCGACGACGAGCGTCACGGCGACGGCCGCGAGCACCTGCGACAGCGTGTCGAGGGACGGCTTCCACACACCGAGGACACCGATCGCGGCCATGGCGAGCACGGCCGTCAGGGCGGTGCGCCAGGTGCCGATCAGCCAGGCCAGCGCGGCGACGATGAGGAGCACGGACCACCAGGGCAGCCACTGCAGCCCGTCGCGCAGCGGGTCGAGGACCCAGGTGGTGAAGTGCCCGGCCCAGTCGGCGGTGCCGCCGATGTAGGGGACACCGGAGTAGAGGTGGTCGGTCATCCAGTCGACGGCGTTGTTGACCGGGTCCGCGATGTTCACGGTCCAGGCCTCGGGCCAGTCGATCCGGTCCGCGAGACGGGCCACGAGGGCGACGGCCACCGTGAGGACAGCGGCGACGCCCCAGCCGTACGCGCCCTGCAGGCGACGGCCGTCGGGTTCGGCGGCGCCGAGCCGCTCCCCCGCCGCGGCCGTCGTACGGTCCAGGATCACGGCGAGCAGCACGATCGGGATGCCGGCGGCGAGGGCCGCGCCGACGTCCACGGAGGCCAGTGCCTGGTACACGCGGTCACCGAGGCCGCCCGCGCCGATCACCGACGCGATGACGGCCATCGAGAGCGCCATCATGATCGTCTGGTTGAGGCCGAGGAGGAGTTGCTTGCGGGCGAGCGGGAGCCGGGCCGTCAGGAGGCGCTGCCGCGCGGTCGCGCCGAGCGAGGCGACGGCCTCCATCACGCCGCCGTCGGCGCCGCGCAGGCCGAGCGCCGTCAGACGGGCCATCGGCGGGGCGGCGTAGACGACGGTCGCGAGGACGGCCGCGGGCACGCCGATGCCGAACACCAGGACGACCGGCAGCAGATACGCGTACGCGGGAAAGACCTGCATCGTGTCGAGGACGGGCCGCAGCGCCCGGTACGTGCGGTCGGAGAGTCCGGCCGCGAGTCCCAGGAGCATGCCGAGCACGACCGAGGCGAGGACCGCGACGATCATCAGCGCGAGGGTCTGCATGGTCGGCACCCACATGCCGAACCAGCCGCACACGAGGATCGCGGCGACGGCGGACGCCGCGAGCTTCAGGCCCGCGACCCGCCAGGCGACGAGCCCGGCCGCGGCGGTGACACCGGCCCAGCCTGCCGCGAGGAGCACCAGGTAGACGCCGCGCACGCTCACGACGACGACGTTGCTGATGTGGCCGAAGAAGTAGAGGAACAGCGGGTGGCTGTCCCGGTTGTCGATGATCCAGTCACTGGTCTTCCCCAGCGGTCCGGTCAGGTCGACGGTGAGCGCGTGCGGCCAGCTGCCGCTCGCCCACTTGGCGTTCACGATCGGTACGAGTACGGCCGCGACGACGGCGAGCAGCAGGAGCTTGCCGAGGACGCGGTTGCGCAGGAGCGCGCCGAAGCGCGGGGTGTCCGCCGCGGGGGCGGTGGCGGTACTGGCGGCAGCCATCAGGCGACCTCCTCGCCCGGCGGCGTGACGGGCGCGGGCGCGTCGGCGTCGGCGCCTGCCGCAGCGGAACCGGAAGCGCCCGCCACGGCCGAACCGGAACCCGAACCGGAGGCGTCGGCCTTGGCCGAACCGGAACCCGAACCGGAAGCATCGGCCCCGGCCATGCCCGCCTCGCCGAAGAACCCCTCCCCGGAGGCCCCGTCCGTCCCCGCCACCACATCCAGCAGCCGCGCATGGTCCACGACGCCCAGGCAGCGCCCGTCGTCCATGACCCGCACCGCGAACCCGGTCCTGGCGACCGCCTCGATCGCCTCCGACACGGTCGCGCCGGGCGCGATGGCCGGGCCGCGGCCCTCCTCGTCGGCGTCGGCGGGCCGCATCGCGCGGCGCACCGTCATGACCTGCTCGCGCGGCACGTCCCGGACGAACTCGCGTACGTAGTCGTCGGCCGGCGAGCCGACGATCTCCTCGGGCGTCCCCAGCTGCACGATCCGGCCGTCGCGCATCAGCGCGATCCGGTCGCCGAGCCGCAGCGCCTCGCTGAGGTCGTGCGTGATGAAGACCATGGTCCGGCCCTCCTCGCGGTGGAGCCGGATGACCTCCTCCTGCATGTCGCGGCGGATCAGCGGGTCGAGAGCGCTGAACGGCTCGTCGAACAGCAGCACTTCGGGATCGACCGCGAGGGCGCGCGCGAGCCCGACACGCTGCTGCTGACCGCCGGACAGCTGCCCGGGCCGCCGCTGCTCAAGGCCGTCGAGGCCGACCTTCGCGACGACCTCCGCCGCCTTGGCGCGCCGCTCGGCGCGGCCCACACCCTGGATCTCCAGGCCGTACGCGACGTTGTCGAGCACCGTGCGGTGCGGAAGGAGCCCGAAGTGCTGGAAGACCATGGCGGCGCGGTGCCGGCGCAGTTCGCGCAGGCGCCCCTTGTCCATGCCGAGGACGTCCTCGCCGTCGATGGATATGCCGCCGGAGGTCGGCTCGATGAGCCGGGTCAGGCAGCGGACGAGGGTGGACTTGCCGGAGCCGGAAAGGCCCATGACGACGAAGACCTCGCCCTTGCGCACGTCGAAGCTGACGTCGCGGACCGCGGCGGTGCACCCGGTGCGGGCGCGCAGCTCGGCGGCGCTCAGGGCGGCCAGCTCGGCGTCACCCGGCACCCGGTCGGCCTTCGGCCCGAAGACCTTCCACAGGTTGTTCACGGAGAACACCGGCGATCCCGCCTGCGCGTCCGTCACCTCGGCGTTCGCGGTCGTGTTCGTACTCATCACGCATCACCACCCAGCAGCTCGGCACACTTCTCCCCGACCATGAGCACCCCGATCATCGGGTTCACCGCCGGCATCGTCGGGAAGACGGACGCGTCGGCAATGCGGATCGCTTCCAGGCCCCGAATCCTCAACTCCGGGTCCACAACGGCGAGTTCATCATTCTTCGCACCCATGCGACAGGTCCCGGCGGGGTGGTAGACGGTGTGCGCGACCTTGCGCGCGTACTCGCCGAGTTCCTCGTCGTCCACGACGTCGGGCCCGGGGCACACCTCGCGCTTGAGCCAGCCGGCGAGCGGCTCGGTCTTCGCGATCTCCCGCGCGATCCTGATGCCGTCGACCAGCGTGCGGCCGTCGTAGTCGTCCTCGTCCGTGAAGTAACGGAAGTCGAGGGCGGGCTTCTCCTTCGGGTCCGCGCTGGTCAGGTAGAGGCGGCCGCGGCTGCGCGGCTTGGGGATGTTCGGCGTCATCGACACCCCGTGCTCCGGCCTGACGTAGCCGAGGCGCTCCGGGTTGTCGGTGAACGGGATTTGGTAGAAGTGGAACATCAGGTCCGGCCCGCTCGCCTCCGGATCACGCTGCACGAAGAGGCCCGCGTCGCTGCCCATCGCGGAGTTGTCGGGGATCGGCCCGTCCGTCTCCCACACGATCACGGACTCGGGGTGGTCGAGCAGGTTCTCGCCGACGCCCGGCAGATCGTGCAGGACCGGGATCCCGAGCTCCTCCAGGTCGGCCTTCGGCCCGATGCCGGAGTGCATGAGCAGCCGGGGCGTGTCGACGGCGCCGGCGCACACGACGACCTCGTGCCGCGCCTCGACGAGCAGTTCCTCGCCGTCCTTCGTCCGCACGTGGACGCCCCGCGCCCGCGTGCCGTCCATCTCCAGCCGGTACGCCCAGGTCTCCAGGAGGAGCGTCAGGTTGGGCCGGTCGCCGGCCTCCATGTGCGGGTGCAGATAGGCGACGGAGGCGCTGGAGCGCTTGTTGTTCTCCGGGTGGTACGCGAGGTCGAAGAAGCCGACGCCGTCCTTGAACGGCGCCTTGTTGAAGCCGTCCACGCGCGGCACACCCGTGGCGGCCTGCGCGGCGTCGACGAAGTCGCGGGCGATCGCGTTCCGGTCCTTCTCGTCGACCGCCACGATGTTGTTGCGCAGCTTGTCGAAGTACGGGTCCATCGCCTTGTGGTCCCAGCCCTCGGCACCGGCCGCGGCCCACTCGTCCCAGTCGCCGGGCAGCGGCTTGAACGAGATGAGCGTGTTGTGCGACGAGCAGCCGCCGAGCACCTTGGCGCGGCTGTGCAGGATGTGCGAGTTGCCGCGCGGCTGCTCGGTGGTGGTGTAGCCGTAGTCGAGGTCACCACCGAGGAGGCCGAGCCAGCGGCGCAGGGTCAGGACGTCGTCGCGGTCGATGTCGCTCGGGCCGCCCTCGATGACGGCGACGGTGACGTCGGGGTTCTGGGTCAGCCGGGACGCTATGACGGATCCGGCGGTGCCGCCGCCGACGACGACGTAGTCGTAGGTGTTCACGGACTTCTCAGGCATGCGTCAACTCCAAGGTTCTGCGCGTAATGGGCAGTGCGAAGTGCGGTCGGCCGGCCCAGCGCGAAAGAAACGGGTGGTCAGCCCGGTGCGAAGGGTCGATGGTCAGCCCGCGAACCAGCGCACGGGCTTCGGCGCCAGGTTCTGGTAGACGTGCTTGGTCTCGCGGTACTCGGCGAGCCCGGCCGGGCCCAGTTCGCGGCCGATGCCGCTCTTGCCGAAGCCGCCCCACTCCGCCTGCGGGAGGTAGGGGTGGAAGTCGTTGATCCAGACGGTGCCGTGGCGAAGGCGTCCGGCGACGCGCCGTGCGCGGCCCGCGTCGGCGGTCCAGACGGCGCCGGCGAGTCCGTACTCGGTGTCGTTGGCGAGCGCGACGGCCTCGTCCTCGGTGCGGAACGTCTCGACCGTCAGGACGGGCCCGAAGACCTCCTCGCGGACGACGCGCATCTCGCGGTGGCACTGGTCGAGGACGGTCGGCTCGTAGAAGTACCCGTCGGCGGGCCGTACGTCGCTGGGCTCGGGCCGCTTGCCGCCGCTGCGCAGCACGGCCCCCTCGGCGAGGGCCGACGCCACGTACGACTCGGTCTTGTCGCGCTGCTGCGCGGAGACGAGGGGGCCGCACTCGACGCCGTCCTCGGTGCCGCGGCCGAGCCTGATCCTCTCGGCGCGGCGGGCGAGTTCGGCGACGAAGCGCTCGCGCACGGACTCCTCGACGATGAGCCGGGCACCGGCGGAGCAGACCTGTCCGCTGTGGATGAAGGCGGCGTTCAGGGCCTGGTCGACGGCGGTGTCGAAGCCGTCCTCGGTCTCGCAGGAGTCGGCGAAGACGACGTTCGGGTTCTTGCCGCCCAGTTCGAGGGCGATCTTCTTCACGTCGGCGGCCGCGGCCTGCGCGACCTTCGTGCCGCTGATCAGGCCGCCGGTGAAGGAGACGAGGTCGACGTCCGGGTGCTCGGCGAGCCGGGCTCCCACGGTGTGGCCGGGTCCGGTCACGATGTTGGCGACGCCCGCGGGAAGACCGGCCTCCGCCAGGAGTTCGATGAGGACCACGGTGGTCAGCGGCGTGATCTCGCTCGGCTTGATGACGAAGGTGTTTCCGGCGGCGAGGGCCGGGGCGACCTTCCAACTGGCCTGCAGGAGCGGGTAGTTCCACGGCGTGATCAGGGAGCAGACGCCGACGGGCTCGTGCACGACCACGCTGTGGATCTCGTCTGACCCGGCGTCGACGACGCGTCCGCCGCCCTCTCCGACGACCAGATCGGCGAAGTACCGGAAGGCGTCGGCGACACAGTCGACGTCGACGCGCCCCTCCTCGACGGTCTTGCCCGCGTCGCGGCTCTCGAGCAGACCGATCTTCTCCCGGTCGCGTACGAGGAGGTCGGCGACGCGGCGCAGGAGAGCGGCGCGCTCGGCGACGGGCGTCGCCGGCCACGTTCCTTCGTCGAAGGCGCGGCGGGCGGCGGCGACCGCGGCGTCCGCGTCCTGCGTGCCGCCCTCGGCGATCAGTGCGAACGGCTGGGCATCCGCCGGGTCGAGGATCTCGCGCGTGGCCCCGGAGACGGCACCGCGCCACTCTCCGTCCACGAAAATGCTCTGGTTTTCAGACACGTCCCGTTTTGCCTTCCGTTCCCGAACAGTCCCCCTGAACATCGCGGGACTCCCTTTTCACGAAGAGCCTGCGACGTCGGAAGCCCCTGCCCTGGGGATCGGAAAGCATGCACAACCCGTGGCCGAAAGTGGCCTGCGTCACCGCATACATGAGCAATAAGTCCGAAAAGTCACCACTGACGCGACTACTCGGGGTACATGCCCCGTACAAACATGCCCCGTACAGACACGCCGAGCACGAGAAGTCCGGTACGAGCACGCCAAGCACGCACACGCCCGGTACGAACGCCGCGCCCCCGCCCCTCCGGATCGACCGGACGGACGGGGGCGCGGGTGAGGCCGCGTGCAGGTGACCACGGGCACCTGCGGGACGCGTGGATCAGATGAGGCCGAGCTCGCGGACCGCGGCGCGCTCCTCCTCGAGCTCCTTCACCGACGCGTCGATGCGGGCGCGGGAGAACTCGTTGATGTCCAGGCCCTGGACGATCTCGTACTTGCCGTCCTTGGTGGTGACGGGGAAGGAGGAGATCAAGCCCTCCGGGACGCCGTAGGAGCCGTCCGACGGGATGCCCATGGAGGTCCAGTCGCCCTCGGCGGTGCCGTTGACCCAGGTGTGGACGTGGTCGATCGCGGCGTTCGCGGCCGAGGCAGCCGAGGACGCGCCACGGGCCTCGATGATCGCGGCGCCGCGCTTGGCGACGGTCGGGATGAAGTCGTCGGCCAGCCACTGCTCGTCGCCGCCGATGGCCTCGATGGCCGGCTTGCCCGCGACGGACGCCTGGAAGATGTCCGGGTACTGGGTGGCGGAGTGGTTGCCCCAGATGGTGAGGCGCTTGATGTCCGCGACCGTCGTGCCGGTCTTCTTCGCGAGCTGCGTGAGCGCGCGGTTGTGGTCCAGACGCGTCATGGCCGTGAAGCGGTCGGCCGGTACGTCCGGGGCGGCGGCCTGCGCGATGAGCGCGTTCGTGTTGGCCGGGTTGCCGACGACGAGGACCTTGATGTCGTCCGCGGCGTTGTCGTTGATCGCCTTGCCCTGCGGCTTGAAGATGCCGCCGTTGGCGGAGAGCAGGTCGCCGCGCTCCATGCCCTTGGTGCGGGGGCGGGCGCCGACGAGGAGGGCGACGTTGGCGCCGTCGAACGCGACGTTCGGGTCGTCCGAGATCTCGATGTTCTGCAGCAGCGGGAAGGCGCAGTCGTCGAGCTCCATGGCGGTGCCCTCGGCGGCCTTGAGCGCCGGGGTGATCTCCAGGAGGCGCAGGTTGACCGGCACGTCCGCGCCGAGCAGCTGGCCGGAGGCGATGCGGAAGAGCAGTGCGTAGCCGATCTGGCCGGCTGCGCCGGTGACGGTGACGTTCACGGGAGTGCGGGTCATGGCGTTCTCCGTATGACAGCAGGGCTTTTTTTGATCGATCTCTCGGCATCAAGAGATCCGCCGTCAGGCTATCGCGCCCCGGACCCCCCGCACCTCCGGGTGCATGTGGCCCGCCCCACAGAACACCCACTCCCCGTAGCGGCAGGCGGCGCGACAGGAGGGGCGTCGCGACGCGAGAGGTTGACGCGACGGCAAGCGGCCGCCTGCTCGGGAGAGGTGGGCAGACGGCCGCTTGTGGGGGGCGCCACTTGGTGACCGCTCCCGTGGGGGTACTGATCCGCCTGCCCCGGACCGGGGCAGGCATGCCCCCGTTGCGCATGGAATTTTGCGACACCCGAGCCGTTACCGCGTGCAGCCCTTCTGGCCGGCCTTCAGCGACGCGCAGGCCTTCGCCTCACTCGCCTTCGTGACGGCCACCATCGGGGTGTACGCGTCGAGGTCCGCGTCGACCGTGCCCTTCTGCGCACCGGTCGCGCCGGCCTGCTGAATCCGGACCTCGTCGCCCGGCGCCGCCTGCGTGATGCGCGCCCACGCGGCCCCGCACGTCTTGCTGTAGCGGACCTCGATCCTGGCCTGGCCGACGAGCACGGAGTCCGTGGTCCGCGCGAACTCGCCTCCACAGCCCATCGCCTCGGGGTCCTTGCCGGTGCAGTCCTTGCCGCTGCACTGAACTCCCACGGGCAGCTCGGGGGCGCTGCTGGTCGGCGTCGCCTCCGGCTTCGCGTCGTCGTTCTTGTCGCCCCTGCCCGCGCCCGTGAGGTACACCGCCGCGGCGATGACGACGAGCGCGCCCACGACACCCGCGAGGAGCATCGTCAGCCGGCGCTTGCGCCGCTGCCGGTCCGGCGAGCCGCCGCCGGCCCCCGGCTGCCCGGCCGGCCCGCTGTCGCCGCCCGCGTGGGCCCCCGCCCCGTCCGCGTACGCAACGCCGCCCCCGGCGCGCTCCCGTGGACGGAACACCTGCTCCCTCTCGCTCCCGTACGGCAGCGAGTCCGCCAGGGGCGCCTTCCCCTGCGGCGGCACGGTCGGTGCGACGTCCGCGGGCCCCGCGACGCCGGTCGCGCCGCCGCCGGACGGCCTGGCCGCCGTCCTGCCGCCGTCGCCCGCGCTGCCGTTCCTGCCGCTCTTCGTGGCCGTAGGCCCGAACTCCCCGAGCGCTGCGCGCGCCTGGGATATCCGTATCGCCTCCATCGTCATGTCGTGACGCATCTCGGAGCGGCTCCAGGCGCGCTCCGCGAGCTCCCACATGGTGGTCAGATGGACCGGATTGGTGCCCGTCACCTCGGCCAGGGTCACGATCGCCCGCTTCGGCGCGAGCAGCCGGCCGTTCAGATACCGCTCCCAGGACGTCTTGCTGTACCCGGTGCGGTCCGCGACCGCGGCGATGCTCAGTCCGCTGCGGTCGACGAGCCTGCGGAGCTGGCTTGCGAACTCCCGGACCTGCGGGTCGAGTTCATCCGGTAGCGCCCTCCAACGAGGCATCACTTCCCCCTATTCCCCCCGTACGTGCCCTGATCCCCCGCGCCGCGCCGCACCCCTCGCGCCGGTCCCGGCCGGCGCCAGCTGCGCCGACCCCCTCTGGCTACCCAGTGGGATGCGCGAAGCCAGGATGTCAGTTCCGGGGGCGGGGGCGCACAGGGGCATTCGACGGCGTTCGGCCCACCGGCGTGCACCGTTGCACAACCGGAGACCCACGGTCCAGTGTCCCATCGGGGTCCACCGCACCCCGTGGAACCCCGAACGTCCCAGCTCAGCGCCGAGGTTGCCCCGGGCCGTGCCAATTGCCCACGTTAACCCCACTGTTGAGGCAACAGATGGCAAATACGTGAACTTGTCGATACATCAACATGCTTCGACACAGTAGGAACGGCGCATTACGGAAAGTGTCCGGCGACCGATCGTTGCCGCCCTCGCACACCGTGGCGGAATGGTCACTTCCGTGCCACAGCGGGCCGCTCAACCTTGAAGGACACCTGACGCGTCCATGACTCTGGTGACCACGGCGAGGAGATCTCCACGGCGAGGGCGGGGCCCACGTGGACGACCCGGACCCCAAAGACCGGCGGCGCCCGTCCTCCCTCGGGGGAGAGGACGGGCGCCGTCTTCGTGTGTGTGCCGCGGATGTCAGCTGATCGTGAAGTGCAGCGTGTCGTTCAGGAACGGGATGACCAGCCAGGGATTCGGCTGCACCATCAGCGCGAGCAGCACGATGACGACGCCCAGGAACCCGTACGTCACCATGTCGGTGAAACGGGAGCGCACCGCGAGCATGCCCACGGACGGGAGTGTCCAGCGCAGCACCGCGCCGCCGATCAGCGCGACGCCGATCAGCAGCGTCCCGACGCGGAACGCGTCGAACGCGGTGAGCAGCAGTCCGAGGCCCACCAGCGAGATCACCGCCAGGATCGGCCACTGCCGCGCCGGGGCCGGGGCGTCACCCGGCGCCGCTCGACCGCCGCCCTCGGGGCGCGCGGTGTCCCTGGTGAAGAGCGGGAACCGGCGCGAGGCGCGCCGCGGCTGCCCGTCGGCGCCGGGAGCACTCACGGCCCCCTCGGCGCCTTCCGGGGTGCCGGCGCCGGCGTCAGCCGACACCGTGCGCGTTCCGTTCCGCGGCCTCGACGACGTTCACGAGGAGCTGGGCGCGGGTCATGGGGCCGACGCCGCCCGGGTTCGGGGAGATCCATCCGGCGACCTCGGTGACGCCCGGGTGGACATCGCCGACGATCTTGCCGTTCTCGTCGCGCGAGACACCGACGTCGAGCACGGCGGCGCCCGGCTTGATGTCCTCGGGCTTGATCAGGTGCGGGACGCCCGCGGCGGCGACGACGATGTCGGCGCGCCTGAGGTGGGCGGCCAGGTCACGGGTGCCGGTGTGGCACTGGGTGACGGTCGCGTTCTCGGACTTGCGGGTGAGCAGGAGCGGCATCGGGCGGCCGATGGTGACGCCGCGGCCGACGACCACGACCTCCGCGCCGTTGATCTCCACGCCGTGCTCGCGCAGCAGCGTGATGATGCCGAAGGGGGTGCAGGGCAGCGGCGCCGGCTCGTTCAGGACGAGGCGGCCGAGGTTCATCGGGTGCAGGCCGTCCGCGTCCTTGGCGGGGTCCATCAGCTCCAGGATGCGGTTCTCGTCGATGCCCTTGGGCAGCGGGAGCTGGACGATGTAGCCGGTGCAGGCGGGGTCCTCGTTGAGCTCGCGGACGACCGCCTCGATCTCCTCCTGCGTGGCGGTGGCCGGCAGATGGCGCTGGATGGAGGCGATCCCCACCTGGGCGCAGTCGCGGTGCTTGCCCGCGACGTACTTCTGGCTGCCCGGGTCCTCACCGACGAGGACGGTGCCGAGGCCGGGCGTGACGCCCTTCTCCCTCAGGGCCGCCACACGGGCGGACAGATCGGACTTGATCGTGGCTGCGGTGGCCTTGCCATCGAGAATCTGGGCGGTCATGCCCCCATCTTCGCGGATGGCACCGCCCCGGTTCCAATCCGGGCGTCCCAGCTTGATCACCGTTGTTGCACTTCCACAACGCATACGGAATGCGGCTGGACAAATAAGCCGCACCTAAAGAACCATGAGCGGCAACAGTGCCGCGGGCAGTACCGGGGGGACGACCGCTCTGTGACCTTTCCTCCACTTGGTGCCGCGCGTTGTCCCCGCACTAAGGCAACGGAGGAAAAAGCCATGAGTTTCGGCGACCCGAACAACCCCTACGGTCCGCCGCAGGGCCAGCAGCCCGGCTACCCGCCGCAGGCGCCCCAGGCTCCCCAGGGCCAGCCCGGCTACGGCTACCCGCAGGGCCAGCCCCCGCAGCAGCCCGGCTACGGCTACCCGCAGGGCCAGCCCGCGTACCCCGGCTTCCCCGGCGGCAATGCCATGCCGATGGAGATGCCCGGCCTGATGAAGACCGCGCGCGTGCTCCTGTTCATCCTCGCCGGCTTCCAGCTCCTCTTCGGCATCATCGCGGGCATCGCGATCGGTGCGGCCCAGGACGTGTCCAACGGCGTCGGGTCCGGTGACGCCACGGACACGCTGGCCGGGCTCGGCTTCCTCATCGCGGCCCTCATGGTGGCCCTCGGCGCCCTGTCGATCTTCCTGGGCGTCAAGTTCAAGAACGGCGGAAGCGGCATCCGCATCACGACGATCGTCTACGCGTCGCTGATGATCATCGGTGGTCTCGTCAACACCATCAACGGCGGCGGCGGTTCGGCGACCTTCGGCGGACTCATCTCGCTCGCCATCGCCGGCATCATCCTCGGCTCCATGGTGAACAGCGCCGCGTCCACCTGGTTCAACCGCCCGCGCTACTGATCGAGTTCGCGGCGAAGCAGGGGTTTCCCACCCTGCACCCGTAAGACCCGGAAGACCCGGAAGACCCGTAAGACCCGTAAGACCCGTAAGGGCCGCTCTCTCCCGTCACAAGGGGAGCGCGGCCCTTCGCGGTGACGGCAGCGTCCGCCGGACGTCGACGGCCTACGAGCCCTGCCGAGCCCGGCAGGGCTCGCCACGGCTGACAGCCTGAGCGCCACGGGAACGACCGCGGGCCGTGCCTTCACAGGGGAAGGCACGGCCCGCGGTCGTGTGCGAGGGGTCCGCTCAGTGGAAGAAGTGGCGCGTGCCGGTGAAGTACATCGTCACGCCCGCCTTCTTCGCGGCCTCGATGACCTGCTCGTCACGGATGGAACCGCCGGGCTGGACGATCGCCTTCACACCGGCGTCGATCAGGATCTGCGGCCCGTCCGGGAACGGGAAGAACGCGTCCGACGCGGCGAAGGAGCCGCGCGCCCGCTCCGCGCCCGCGCGCTCCACGGCCAGCTTGCAGGAGTCGACGCGGTTGACCTGGCCCATGCCGACGCCGACCGAGGCGCCGTCCTTGGCCAGCAGGATCGCGTTGCTCTTCACCGCGCGGCACGCCCGCCAGGCGAACGCCAGCTCGTCGAGCTCGCCCGGGGACAGCGCGTCGCCCGTGGCGAGGGTCCAGCTCGCCGGGTTGTCGCCGTCGGCCTGGACGCGGTCGGTGACCTGGAGGAGCGCACCGCCGTCGATCTGCTTCGTCTCGACGACCGCCGACGGGCCCCGGTGGGCGCGCAGCACGCGGATGTTCTTCTTCTTGGTGAGGGCCTCGAGCGCGCCGTCCTCGTACTCGGGCGCGACGATGACCTCGGTGAAGATCTCCGCGACCTGCTCGGCCATCTCCTTGGTGACCGGACGGTTCACGGCGATCACACCGCCGTACGCGGAGACCGGGTCACAGGCGTGCGCCTTGCGGTGCGCCTCGGCGACGCTCGACGCGACCGCGACGCCGCACGGGTTGGCGTGCTTGATGATCGCGACGCACGGGTCGTCGTGGTCGTACGCGGCACGGCGCGCGGCGTCCGTGTCCGTGTAGTTGTTGTACGACATCTCCTTGCCGTGCAGCTGCTCGGCCTCGGCGAGACCGCCGGTGCCGTCGACGTAGAGGGCGGCACCCTGGTGCGGGTTCTCGCCGTAGCGCAGGACGTTCTTGCGCTCGTACGTCGCGCCGAGGAACTCGGGGAAGCCGCTCTCGTCGGCAGCCGCGTAGCCGTCGGCGAACCAGGAGGCCACCGCGACGTCGTACGCCGCCGTGTGCTGGAAGGCCTCACCGGCGAGACGCTTGCGGGCGGTCAGGTCGAAGCCGCCGTCGCGGACGGCCGCGAGGACGTCGGCGTACCGGGAGGGGCTGGTGACGACGGCCACCGACGGGTGGTTCTTGGCTGCGGCGCGCACCATCGAGGGGCCGCCGATGTCGATCTGCTCGACGCACTCGTCGGGAGTCGCGCCCGAGGCGACGGTCTCCTTGAAGGGGTACAGGTTCACGACGACGAGCTGGAAGGGCTCCACGCCGAGCTCGGCGAGCTGGCGCTGGTGGTCCTCCAGGCGCAGGTCGGCGAGGATGCCCGCGTGGATCTTCGGGTGCAGCGTCTTGACGCGCCCGTCGAGGCACTCGGGGAAGCCCGTGAGCTCCTCGACCTTGGTGACGGGAACCCCGGCGGCGGCGATCTTCGCAGCGGTCGAGCCGGTCGACACCAGCTCCACGCCCGCCTCGTGCAGCCCGCGCGCGAGGTCTTCCAGACCGGTCTTGTCGTAGACGCTGACGAGCGCCCGGCGAATGGGCCGCTTGTTGCTCTCGGCGGTCACTGGATAACTACCTTTCGTCCCTCAATGCGATAGCCGTTGCGGGCCAGACGCCCCACGACATCGACGAGCAGCCTGCGCTCGACTTCCTTGATGCGCTCGTGCAGAGCGCTCGCGTCGTCCTCGTCCCGGACCTCGACCACGCCCTGGGCGATGATCGGGCCGGTGTCGACGCCGTCGTCGACGAAGTGGACGGTGCATCCGGTGACCTTGGCGCCGTACGCGAGCGCGTCGCGCACACCATGGGCTCCGGGAAAACTGGGGAGCAGGGCGGGGTGCGTGTTCACGAACCGCCCGCCGAACCGGGCGAGGAACTCCTTGCCCACGATCTTCATGAACCCGGCCGAGACCACGAGGTCCGGCTCGTACGCCGCCGTGGCCTCGGCGAGCGCCCGGTCCCACTCCTCGCGGGTGGCGAAGTCCTTGACCCGGCAGACGAAGGTGGGCAGCCCGGCGCGCTCGGCGCGCTCGAGCCCGGCGATGGAGTCACGGTCGGCGCCGACCGCCACGATCTCGGCGCCGTAACCCTCCGCGCCCTCGGCCGCGAGGGCGTCGAGCAGAGCCTGCAGATTCGTGCCTGATCCGGAGACCAGCACGACGAGCCGCTTGGCCACAGCGAGGGCCTTTCTCGGGAGTGCGTTTGTAGGGTCGCACAAAGGCTTCACGGTTCCCGATACGGGGAACTCTACGAAGCGGTCGACCGTCAGCAACGATACCGGCACATGGAGCGGCCCCCACGGGACGGGGGCGCGGCCGGAAGGTAGCGTCTGTGGCGGATTCGCCGACCGAAGGAACGCCGCCCGCTCGCGGGACGTTCACTTCAGGACGGACTCGCCCGCAGCCGCGCCACGATCGACCTAGGGGAAGACGCACACCTGATGCCGGACCGAAGCCTCCGCCTGCCGCTGCTGCCCGCCGGCTCGACCCTGCTGCGCGAAGGCCGTCCCACGCCTCCTCAGCCTCAGGACACACCGCCCAAGTCCTCGGATTCCCCCGAGAAGTCCCCTGAGTCGCCCAAGCTCTCCAAGCCCTCCAAGGACGACAACCCGTTCGCGCCGCCGCCCGAGGGCTCGCCCGACCGCCCGTGGCAGCCGCGCCGTCCCGAGGGCGGCCAGAACGGCCAGGGCGACGGGTCGGGCGGGAACCGGAACCCGTGGGGCGGTCAGTGGAGCGACCGGCAGCCGGGCCGCGCCCAGGGCGGCGGCTTCGGCGACCGCCCCGGTCAGGGCGGCGGACCCGGCGGCCAGGGCGGACCCGAAGGCCCCCAGGGCCCCGGCTCCGGCATGCGCTGGGACCCGACGGACCCGGCCCAGCGCCGCGCGCGCTACGCCCTGCTCTCCGGCATGTGGGGCTTCTTCTTCGCCCTGTTCAGCTGGCCTTACGTGGCGCTGCTGCTCGGCGCGCTCGCTCTGTACTGGGGCATCAGCGCCCTGCGCGCCAAGCCCCGCAAGCCGAACCCGGACGCTCCGGCACCCACGGGTCCCGCCACCGGATCGAGACCGCAGACCACGGCGGCCGTCAGCGGCCTGGTCACCGGCTCCCTCGCGCTGGCACTGGTCGCCGCCACGTTCACGGCACAGCTGGTCTACAGCGACTACTACACGTGCGTGAACGACGCGCTGACCAGCGCGTCCCAGAAGGCGTGCAACGACAAGCTCCCGAAGGAACTGCGCACGCTGCTCGGCACGCGGGACTAGGAAGGGTTCGGCGGCTCTTCGGGGGCCGCGCCTCCGCCCTCACCGCCACCCACGTCCGGGTCCCGGTCCAGGGCCGGGCCATTGCTCGTGCTCGTGTCCTTGCTCGTGCTCGTGTCCCTGGTCGTGCCCGTGTCCTTGCTCGTGTCCGTGTCCCTGCTCGTGTCCGACGCCTCCTTGAGCGCCGCCCAGCGTGCTTCCCTCGTGGCATCGGCAGGCCAGGGCCCGCCCGCGAAGGGGTCCGCGGGGAACAGATCCGCGGAGAACGGGTCCGAGGGGAAGAAGTCGTACGGCTCGAACGCGGCGTCGACCGACTTCGCCTGTCCGGCCCGCGCCGCGCCCTCCCGGCTCCGACGCGGCGGCCGACTCTTCGGGGACGGGATCCGGCGCCGCCACCACGACGGGGCCCGCTCCTGCGGCGACTCCCCGGCCCGCTCCTCGATCGAGTCCCCGGACCGCCTCTCGCGCGGCTCACCGACCCGCTCGTCGCGCGGCACCCAGACCCGTCGGGCCCGCAGTCCCATCGCCACCGGCATCGCCACCAGCGCCGTCCACCCCGTCGCCGCGAGCCCGGTGAGCCAGCCCACGGGCCCGAACTCCGCGAGCCCCGCGACGCCCATCGGCCCGCCGGCCGCCCTCGCGAGCCCTGCGAAGGACAGCCCGCACAGCACCGCCGCGAGGACCACCGCCAACGCCGTGCTCCCCCGCGACCACGCCTCGTCCCGCTCCCCGTGCCGGGGCGCCGCCGCCCCCGCCACGAACCACGCGACCGTCAGCCCGGCCACGACCGGCACCGCGCCCACCGACCAGGTGAGCGGCGACCCGGGGCCCGGCTCCGGCACCACCGCGAGCAGCGGGAACGCGGGCAGCAGCGGCCCCGACGACACCCCGAGCGGCCCGGCGACACTGCCCCCGCCGAGCACGACGCCGGGCCCGAGCGCGTACGCGGCGCCCCACACCGCCGCGTTGGGCACCAGCGCGGCGGCCAGCAGGAGCACCGCCAGCCGGCCCGACCACACGTTCGTCATCTGCTCGAACGATTGCCGCACCGACTCCATGTGCCACACCGTCGACGCCGCCACGACCAGCGCGCCGCCCGCCACCAGTACGAGCACCCCGGCCGCCGCCGCCCGCGCGGCCGCCGGCAGCAGACGTCGTACGAATGCCTCGCGCCTGCCGTACGGCAGGGCGTCGAGGCGATGGCGCAGGCGTGCGGGCAGCGGGGCGGGCGGGCGGCCGTGGGCCGTCCAGATCCCGGCACCCGCGGCGGCCAGGGCGACGACCGTCAGATGCGCGGTGACGCTCGGCCAGGACGGCCGCAGCTCACCGCCCGACGCGTAGAACGCGGCGCCGCCGCCCACCAGCAGATACCCGGCCACGACCCCGCACCACGCTGTCCACCAGACCATCCGCGGGGCGTCCCCGTCGTCCTCGCCCTCCACCGCGTCACGCGCCGCACGGTGCAGCAGCCACACCGGAACCACCAGAAGGAGCAGTGGCGCGACACCGATCGGCGCCGGGGTCCCGGAGAGCGTGTCCGTCCTGATGACCTCGGCGCCGTGTGCGAGCAGCCACAGCGCCGAGGCGGCGTGCAGAGCACCGCCGGGACCGCTGTCCGGATAGGGCGAACTGATCCACAGCACCATGACGAGCACGGCGGACGCGCCGAGCCCCAGCCCGGCCGCGAGGACCCCGCCGAAGAAGCAGGCGGCAGGCCCCCCGGAGCGGTCACGCACGCGGGAGAGCAGGAGCGGCAACGACAGGCCACGGTCGGTCATTTGGGTCACGCGGCCATGCTCCCAATGACACACGCTTTATTCGCGTAAGAGGCGAAGACCGGATGTGTCGCCCAAGATACGTTTATATAGTTTTTCACGCGAAAGGGTGTGTTGAATTCCCTATGACACAGAGCCCTGCCTCCCCGCTGCCGGCCCCCAAGGAGCGCCGCAGGCTCCGCGAGTCGAAGTCCCTGACCGAGGCTCAGGTCGCCGCGAAAGTAGGCGTCACCCGCGAAACGGTCCGCGCATGGGAATCCGGCCGCAGCACCCCGAGAGGCCACAAGAGGGAGACGTATGCGAAGCTCCTGGCGAGCCTCGAGGCGGAGGAACAAGCGCCGGCCACCGAGGCCGCTGCCCTCGCCACGACGACGCCCGTCCGGAGCAGACGATCCGTCGGACACTGGGACACCGCCCCGCTCGACCGGGGCCAGGAGCGCGGCGGACTGTGGGCGCGGCCCGCGGGCGAGGCCGAGGCGGGCGAGAGCTCCGGCCCCGCCGCGTCCTCGAATGACGCCACGGACGCCTTCGACCGGCTCTACGCCCATGCGGCCCCCGGCCTGGTCCGCCAGGCCTACCTCCTCACCGGCCGCCGCACCCTCGCCAGGGAGTCCGTGGAGCGCGCCTTCCAACTCGCCTGGCAGCGCTGGCCCGAGGTCGCCGTGGACCGCGATCCCGCCGGCTGGGTCAGGGCCGCCGCGTACGAGTACGCCGTGTCGCCCTGGCACCGGCTCCGCCCGAGCCACCGGCACCCCGAGGCGCCGCCCGCCGACGCCGACGACCGCGCGCTGCTCGACGCACTCCTGAGCCTGCCGTCCTCGTACCGTCGCACCCTGCTCCTCTACGACGGGGTCGGGCTCGATCTGCCCGAGACCGCGGCCGAGACGGAGGCCACCACGCCCGCGGCGGCGCAGCGGCTGCTCCATGCGAGGGAGGCAGTCGCCGAGCAGCTGCCCGCCCTCTCCGTGCCCGACCAGCTCCACCGGCGCCTGACCGAACTCGCGGGCGCCGAGAAGCTCCAGGCCCCCAAGTCGACCCACGTCCGCACGGACGGCGAGCGCCGGACCCGGTTCTGGACCCGTTCGGCCGTCGCCTTCACCGTCCTGATCGTCGGCGCGACGGCCCTCACGCTGCGCACCGCCCCGACCCGCTACGAACCCGTCCCCGCCCCCGGCGCCACCATCAGCGGCGTACCGCCTCGGACGGGGCCCGGACCGCTCACCCGCGCGGACAAGAAGCTGCGCGACAAGCTGCACAAGTCGGCCAAGAGCGGCCCGCACCGCCTCGTCCCCGAGGTCGACTGAGCCCCCACGGGCTCTCCGTACGGTCTCCCCCTACGGGCTCTGCGTACGGGATCTGCGTATGGGATCTCCGTACGGGCGAACGACAGTGGGCCCGCACCCCCAAAGGGTGCGGGCCCACTGTCGTCAGGCAGGTGGCGGAACTACGAGAGCAGCTCGCGCGCCAGCTTGGCCGTCTCGGTCGGCGTCTTGCCGACCTTCACGCCGGCGGCCTCGAGGGCCTCCTTCTTGGCCTGTGCGGTGCCAGAAGAGCCGGACACGATCGCGCCCGCGTGGCCCATCGTCTTGCCCTCGGGGGCGGTGAAGCCCGCGACGTAGCCGACGACCGGCTTGGTGACGTGCTTGGCGATGTAGTCCGCCGCACGCTCCTCGGCGTCGCCGCCGATCTCGCCGATCATGACGATCAGGTCGGTGTCGGGGTCGGCCTCGAACGCCTCGAGGGCGTCGATGTGCGTCGTACCGATGACCGGGTCGCCACCGATGCCGACGGCGGACGAGAAGCCGATGTCACGGAGCTCGTACATCATCTGGTACGTCAGCGTGCCGGACTTCGAGACCAGACCGATGCGGCCCGGCTTCGTGATGTCGCCCGGGATGATGCCGGCGTTCGACTGGCCCGGGGTGATGAGACCGGGGCAGTTCGGGCCGATGATGCGGGTCTTGTTGCCCTTCGACTTCGCGTACGCCCAGAAGGCGGCGGAGTCGTGGACGGCGATGCCCTCGGTGATGACGACCGCGAGGGGGATCTCGGCGTCGATCGCCTCGACGACGGCGGCCTTGGAGAAGGCCGGCGGCACGAAGAGGACGGACACGTTGGCGCCCGTCGCCTCCATGGCCTCCTTGACCGTCCCGAAGACCGGGACCTCGGTGCCGTCGAAGTCGACGGAGGTGCCGGCCTTGCGCGGGTTCACGCCGCCGACGATGTTCGTGCCGTCACCGAGCATGAGCTTGGTGTGCTTCATGCCCGTGGCACCGGTCATGCCCTGGACGATGACCTTGCTGTCCTTGGTGAGGAAGATAGCCATGGTGGTCTGAGTCCCTCTTCCTTACTTCGCAGCCGCGGCGAGCTCGGCGGCCTTGTCGGCCGCGCCGTCCATGGTGTCCACACGCTGGACGAGCGGGTGGTTGGCGTCGCTGAGGATCTTGCGACCCAGCTCCGCGTTGTTGCCGTCGAGTCGCACGACCAGCGGCTTGGTGACCTCTTCGCCCTTGTCGGCGAGGAGCGCCAGGGCCTGCACGATGCCGTTGGCGACCTCGTCGCAGGCGGTGATGCCACCGAAGACGTTGACGAACACGGACTTGACGTCCGGGTCGCCGAGGATGATCTCCAGGCCGTTCGCCATCACCTGGGCGGACGCGCCGCCACCGATGTCGAGGAAGTTGGCCGGCTTCACGCCGCCGTGGTTCTCACCGGCGTACGCGACGACGTCCAGGGTCGACATGACCAGACCGGCACCGTTACCGATGATGCCGACCTCGCCGTCGAGCTTGACGTAGTTGAGGTTCTTGGCCTTGGCGGCAGCCTCGAGCGGGTTGGCTGCGTCCTTGTCCTCGAGCGCCTCGTGCTCGGGCTGGCGGAAGTCCGCGTTCTCGTCGAGGGAGACCTTGCCGTCAAGGGCGATGACCTTGCCGGAGGCGACCTTGGCGAGCGGGTTCACCTCGACGAGGAGGGCGTCCTCCTTGATGAAGGTGTCCCACAGGGTGACGAGGATGTCGGCGACCTGGTCGGCGACCTCGGCCGGGAACTTCGCCTTGGCGACGATCTCCTGGGCCTTCTCCTTGGAGACACCCTCGTTGGCGTCGACCGGCACCTTCGCGAGGGCGTCGGGGTTCTCCTCCGCGACGACCTCGATCTCCACGCCGCCCTGGACGGACGCCATGGCGAGGAAGGTGCGGTTGGTGCGGTCGAGGAGGTACGAGACGTAGTACTCCTCGAGGATCTCCGGAGCGGTCTCGGCGATCATCACCTTGTGGACCGTGTGGCCCTTGATGTCCATCCCGAGGATGTCCGTCGCGCGGGCGACGGCCTCGTCCGGGGTGGCGGCGAGCTTGACGCCGCCGGCCTTGCCGCGGCCGCCGACCTTCACCTGCGCCTTGACGACCGACTTGCCGCCCAGTCGCTCGGTGGCCTCGCGCGCCGCCTCAGGCGTGTCGATGACTTCACCGGCCAGCACCGGTACACCGTGCTTGGCGAAGAGGTCCCTCGCCTGGTACTCGAACAGGTCCACGCGCGTCCGTCCCTTTTCCGTGATCTCGCTGCGATCTCGCTGCTTTGCGGTCAGCTGTCTGCGTGGGCGTGCCGCGAAGGGCAACGTGACTGCGCTGTCACAGGGGAGGCGTAGGACGGAGTCCGGTACGCGGCATGTCCGTCTCGCAGGTTATCGCCGCTCGCCCGGGGTCCCTAAATCGCAGATCACACCTGAGCGGTGATAACAGTCACAGAGCGGGGCCCCACCGGCCTGGGGTGCGCCCGGTGGGGCCCCTGAGAGCCCCTGAAAGACCCGGTGGGAGGACCTGGAGAGCCCTGCCGCCGGACCGGGAAGGGCCCGGGCGGGTGATCCTCACCCCAATGGGGACCACCCGCCGCCATCTGCCGGGCCGGGCCCGGCCTGTCACTCCGGTCCCCGGCTGCCCGCAGACGACGTCTTCAGTCCGCCGACTCGTCCCGCGGTTGCGGAGGCGGACTTCTCAGTTGCGGAACCTCAGATGCCGAAGCCGTTGGCGGCGGCGTCCGTGGCGTTCGTCAAGTAGCTGGGGGCGACCGAGGCGGCCACACCCTGGACGCCCTGGACCGCGTTCGCGGCGAGCGGCTGGGCGTCGGCTCCGACCGTGCCGGTCAGGTCCTGCGCGAACGGCGAGACCTCACCGACGACCCCGCCGGCGAACGGCGTCACGTCGCCGACCACACCACCGGCGAACGGCGCGACGTCGCCCACGACGCCCTGCGCCAGGTACGCCGCGCTGCCGCCGACGCCCTGCACGACCGGCTGCACCTGGTCGTACACGGCCTGCACGAGGGGCTGGACCGCGCCGACGACACCGCCCGTGAAGGGCGTCACGTCGTCCGCGACGACCGACTGCGCGAAGGGCTGGACCTGGCCCACGACCCCGTCCGCGAACGGCGTGACGTGGCCGACGACGCCACCGGCGAACGGCGTCACGTCGCCGACCGCACCGCCCGCGAGCCTGCCGACGTCGCCGACGGCCTGTCCGGCGACCGGGACCACGCCGTGCACGGCGGTCGCGGCGATGGGGGGAAGCACCGCGGCCGAGGTCTCGTCGACGACGGGACCGGCGGCGGTCGTCACTCCGCCCACGGCGCCGGAGGCGGTGGCCGGGACGTTCTGGGCGTGGCCCGGGACCTGCGCCGCGGTGCCGTACGCCTGGGCGGCGATGTCCTGGACCTGGGCGGTGGCGCCCTGGACCCGGCCCTGCGCGCCGGTCACCGTGCGGTCGACGTCGGGGGCGAACGCGGACAGGGGGCCGAACAGGTAGTCGATCTCCTGGGTGGCACCGTCCTGGACGGCCGCGGTCCGGTCGCCGGCGTTCCGCGCGACGGCGTCGGCCGACACGTGCGGGACCCCGGCGGTGTGGGCGTGCGCCACGCGCGCGGCGGCGCTGCGGGCGGTGTCGGCGATGCCGGTGACGCCCTCGACGTAGGTGCGGGCCTGCTGCTTGGCGTGCGCGGCGGCCGCCTCGACCCGGGCGTCGGTGTGCCGGACGGTGCCCTGGGCGCCGGTGACAGCCGGACCGGCCTGGGGAGCGGCCTTGGCGGCGGTGCCGGAGACCGTGCCGTGGACGGTTCCGGAGACGGTGGAGGCGGCGCCGGACGCGGTGGTCCGGGCCTGGCCGGTCACGCCCGCCACGGTGTCCTGGGCCTTGCCGGTGACCGAGCCGACGGTGCCGTGGGTGACGTCGTCGACGGTGGCCTGGACGTGGGAGACCGTGCCCTGCACATCGGCGACCACGTCACCGGCGAGGTCCGGCACCGCCACGGAGTGGGCGGGCAGTTCGTCGGCGCTGGCGGCGGCGGAGCCGAGCGCCCACGCACCGGAGACGCCGGCGGCTATCACGATGGAACGGCGGATGTTCTTGTTCATGCTTGCGTCAGATCCTTCGAATTCTCATGTCCGGTCCCGCGCTGGAGTGGTCCAGCGGTGGGCCGGCGGCGTCCGGCCGGAGTGGTCCGGTCGGCGGGCAGACCTGTGCCGCCCCCGCGCGGCAGGTCACGTGCGGGGAACGGGCTGCCCTAGCCGGGGAATTCGGGGATGTCTCGGTGCCTGTCGCGGGTGGGTGCGGCGTGGGAGGACGCCGTCGCCCCGGGCAGCAGCCGGGCCGTCCCGCCGCTGCCGAAGGCCGCCGCCGCGAGGTCGGAATGCCGCGTCGTACTGCCGTCCCCCGCGGACTGGCCGACCGCGCTGCCGCTGGGGAACGCGGGGGTGGGGGCGGGAGCCGAGGCTCCGGCCGCCTTTGCGGCCGGGGTCCGTGCGGGTACCGCGTTGAGGCCTGCCGGGGCGAACACGTCGCCGACGGCTTCGGCCGCCTCTCGCTCACCGGGCCGCGCGGCATCGCTGTGCCCGGCGGCCGCATGGGTTCCCGCGCTCGGAGTCGGCGCCGCGTGGGCGCCGTCCCCTGCCGGGCCGGGGGTGCCGGGTCGGCCGGGCCGGACCGGGACGCCGGGCAGGCCCGGCATCGACGGCGGCGCGGGCAGGAACCGCGGCGGAGCCTCGTCGGCGAGCTCGCCGACGAGCCCTGTGGCGAACTCACCCGCTTCCCGGGCCTCTTCACGGACGGCGTCCCGGACCGTCCCCCGCACTTCGCGCACTTCTCGTACGACGGGTGCGGCGACCTGGGTCCGGACCGGCTCGGCCACACGCTTCCTGACGGGCTCGACCAGGCGCTTCCTGACGGGCTCCACGGCTTGCTCCCGCACGGCCCCGTCTGCTCGGGAACCGGTGGCGGGAGGCGTGTGGCGCGCCGCCCGCTCGGGGACGGATGCGTGATCCGCCGCGTGAGCGGTTGCGTGCACGGCTGTGTGAACCGTCTGCTCACCGGCGGCCTCCGTCGGCGGCACGACTCCCTCCGCCGCATGCGCCCTTCCTCCGCACAGCAAGCCCAGCACGATCAGGCCGCCCACCAGGAACATCACCCGCAGCGCCACGTTCAGCGCACGCCGCCCGGCCGCTGCGCGCACGACGCGCGAAGCGGCACCAGGCAGAGCGATCGGGGAAGTCAAGGTGGGGGAACCCTCCCGTACGAGGGGGCGCGGCGACGCGGGACGCGTGGGCGCGGGGATGAGAACAGCCGCGCCGATCCTTGCACGGGACGCCCGAGGTTGCGCAAGCCCCCTGTTACCGATGGGTAGTCATGTCCGGATTTACGGCGTCCCGTTCATCGGGTGTCCGGCGTCCGGTATCGGCAGCGGCCGCTTCTCGATCGCCGCCGCCATCACCTCCGGGAAGAGATCCGGAGTGCACGCGAAGGCCGGTGCCCCCAAGGCCGCGAGCGCCGCCGCGTGTTCCCTGTCGTAAGCGGGAGCCCCCTCGTCGGACAGCGCGAGCAACGTGACGAACTGCACTCCCGACGCCTTCATCGCGGCGACCCGCTTCAGCATCTCGTTCCGGATGCCGCCTTCGTAGAGGTCGCTGATGAGGACGACGACGGTCTCGGCGGGGCGGGTGATCTGCGACTGGCAGTACGCGAGCGCTCTGTTGATGTCGGTGCCGCCACCGAGCTGCGTGCCGAACAGGACGTCGACCGGGTCGTCGAGCTGGTCGGTGAGGTCGACGACGGCCGTGTCGAACACGACGAGCCGCGTGTTGATGGACCGCATCGAGGCCAGCACGGCGCCGAACACGGAGGCGTAGACGACGGACGCCGCCATCGAGCCCGACTGGTCGATGCAGAGGATGACCTCCTTCTTCACCGACTGGGACGCACGGCCGTATCCGATGAGCCGCTCGGGGACGACCGTTCGGTACTCCGGCAGATAGTTCTTGAGGTTGGCCGCGATCGTGCGGTTCCAGTCGATGTCGTGGTGGCGGGGCCTGTTGATACGGGCGCTGCGGTCGAGCGCGCCGGTGAGCGTCGCGCGGGTCCGCGTGGCGAGCCGCTTCTCCAGGTCCTCGACGACCTTGCGCACGACGGCGCGTGCGGTCTCCTTCGTCGTCTCCGGCATCGCCTTGTTGAGGGAGAGCAGCGTGCCGACGAGGTGCACGTCGGCGTCGACCGCCTCCAGCATCTCCGGTTCGAGCAGCAGCGCGGACAGACCGAGGCGGTCGATGGCGTCGCGCTGCATGACCTGGACGACGGAGGACGGGAAGTACGTCCGGATGTCGCCGAGCCAGCGCGCCACGGACGGCGCGGACGCCCCGAGGCCGGCCGAACGGTCGCGCCCCCGCCCCTCCTTCTTCTTGTCCCCTCCGCCGTAGAGCGCGGTGAGCGCGCCGTCCATCGCCGCGTCCTGACCGCCGAGCGCGCAGCCGGTGCCGTCCGCTTCGTCCCCGCCGAGCACGAGCCGCCAGCGCCGCATCCGCTCGCCCCGGGCTCCCCCGCTGAGCTCGTCCACCTGGTCGACCGCCATCAGGCCACCCCCACAAGGTCGTTGTCACCCCGGCCGGAACCGGAGCCGAAACCGAAACCGGCGCCGGCGCCGGCGCCGGATGTGGCGCCGGTGTCCGCGTCGTCCGCCCCGAGCAGCAGCCGCAGCACGGGCAGCACCGCGTCCGCGCGCGGCTCGTCGAGCCCGGGCGCGAACCCCGGCGGTGCCGTGCCCACGGCTGCCGTGGGTCCCGCCCCCGCGGGCCCGCGCCGCACCAGCTCGCCCAGCGTGCGGCGCACACCGGACTCGTAGGCGGAGAAGGTGCGGCGCAGCAGCGGCAGTACGTCCGTGAACGCGTCGGCGGAGACGCCCGTCAGCCAGTCGTCGACGAGCGTGAGCAGCCGCTCGTCATGCACGAGGAGCAGCCCGCCGCCGGAGCCGCCGCCGACGAACCCCTCGATCCAGGCGGCGGCCTCGGCGGGTCCGGTGCCGGGCGAGAGGGCGAGCCCCATCAGCCGCGCGGCCTCGCCCTCGGCCAGCTGTCCGTCGTCGAGGAGGAGTCGCGCGCACCGCCCCCGGATCACGCCGGCCACGCTGTCACGTGCGGCGAGGACCCGCAGCACGGAGTGCCAGCGGCGTCTGTGTCCGGCCGTCCCGTCGTCCTCCAGGAGCCCCACCGCCGCGTGGACCGCGTCCACATGTCCGCGCATCTCTGCCGCGGCGTCCGCGTCGAGCCCCGCGCACGCGGGTGGCAGGCCCACGAAGACGCGCTCGGCGAGACCGGCCGCGACCTCGCTCAATGCCCGGGTGTCCGTGCCCCGTACGTCGCCGTAGCGCAAGGATCGGACGAGGGCGGGCAGGGCCTGGGCGAGATGGCCGACGTCCGTGTCCATCGCGGCGCGGTCGGCCAGTACGCGCATCACCACCGGGAGGGCTTGCGGCAGTTCGGCGAGGAGGCAGCGCTCGGCGAGGGCCGTGATGTCGGCGAGGGCCTGTGCGCCGATCGCGTCCGCCTCGGCTCTGGCGGTGGCGGCCGAGAGCACGGTCGTGCCCCAGACGCCCGCCTCGGCCACGCGCACGGACAGCTCGGGTTCCCAGCGCAGCCGCCAGGTCTCCCGGAACGTACCGGTGGAGGCGCGCGCGCACCGCGCCGGCTCGCCCCAGCCGACGTCGAGGAGGCGGAGCCGGTGCAGAAGCCGGCTGCGCGCCGCGTCGGTGTCCTTGCGCAGGTCGAGCTCCACCTCCCGCTCCAGTGCCTCCGGTTTGAGCCGCAGGGAGCGCTGGAGCCGTGTGAGGTCGCGCTGCAGCGGCACGGCGGGCGCCGCGTCGGGGACCTCGCCGAGCGCGTCCCCCACGACGAGCTTGTCGTGGACGAGCGACAGGGGTACGTCCGACCCCTCGCACATCACGGCACGGATCGCGTCCGTCGTCTCGGTCAGCCCGGCCAGCGGACGGCCCCGCATCGCGGCGAGCGTCTCGGCCAGCCGCACCGCCTCGATGACGTGGGCCGACGACACGACCTTGTCCTCGTCCCTGAACAGCCCGGCGACCTTGGCCATCCAGCGTTCGACGGGCCGGTCAGGGGCACTGAACAGATGCCCGTACCACCCGGGCGAGTCGATGCCCGCTCCGTATCCCCCGGCCCGCGCGAGACGGCGGTGGGTCCAGGGCACCCAGGTCATGTCGACCTTGGCCTTGGGCAGTCCCTTGAGAACGGCCCGGTCCGCGGCGACGGTCGTCTTCACGCGCAGCGCCGGAACGTGCCACGCACCGCACACCACCGCGATCCCGTTCGCGAACTCCTTCTGTGCTGCGCGTAGTTGAAGGCGCATATAGGCCTCCCGGACGAGGTCCCGCTCGTGTCCCCCGTCGCCGAACTCCTCCCGCAGCGCCGCCATCGCCTCGCCGAGCGCCTCGAACGGCGCGAACACGTCCCCCGCCCCGGCCCGGTGCTCGACGACGTCCTCCCACCAGCGCTCCGGGTCGTCGTGTCCCGCGGTCTCGGCGAGTACGGCGAGCGGATCGACACGCATCGTCTCCCTGACGTCATCGCCGCCCTGGTCCTCGCCCTGGTCCTCGCCCTGGCCCCCGGCCCCCTCGGGATCGTCCGGCGTCACGGCCTGCGTGCGCAGGGCCAGACTGTGCGCCGCCGGCAGGTCGATGAAACGGACCGCCGCGCCCCGCCCCAGGGCCCAGCGGATCGCGACCCACTCCGGGGAGAACTCGGCCATCGGCCAGAACGCGGAACGCCCCGGCTCGTCCACGACATGCGCCAGCAGCGCGACCGGCGGCACCATGTCCTCGTCGGCGGCGAGCGACACCAGGGCGTCCGCCTCGGGCGGCCCCTCGACCAGGACGACACCCGGAGCGGCCGCGTCGAGCGCGGCCCTCACGGCCCTGGCCGAACCGGGGCCGTGATGGCGCACCCCGAGCAGCAGCGGCCCCCTGCCCCGCTCGCTCATACGCTCACCTCACGGCACGCGCGGTAGAAGTCCTTCCAGCCGTCCCGCTCACGCACCACGGCCTCCAGATACTCCTGCCAGATCACCCGGTCCGCGGCCGGGTCACGGACGACGGCGCCGAGGATGCCCGCCGCGACGTCCGACGGCCGCAGCACACCGTCCCCGAAGTGGGCTGCCAGCGCGAGTCCGCTCGTCACCACGGAGATCGCCTCGGCCGTGGACAGCGTGCCGCTCGGTGACTTCAGCTTCGTACGCCCGTCCTCGGTGACGCCGCCGCGCAGCTCGCGGAACACCGTGACGATGCGGCGGATCTCGTCCGAACCGTCCGGAGCGGCCGGCAGTTCGAGGGAGCGGCCGATCTGGTCGACGCGGCGCGAGACGATGTCGACCTCCGCCTCGGCGCTCTCCGGCAGCGGAAGCACCACGGTGTTGAAGCGGCGGCGCAGCGCGCTCGACAGGTCGTTGACCCCCCGGTCCCGGTCGTTCGCCGTGGCGATCAGATTGAAGCCCCTGACGGCCTGCACCTCCTGACCCAACTCCGGTATCGGCAGGGTCTTTTCCGACAGGATCGTGATCAGCGTGTCCTGTACGTCGGCCGGGATGCGGGTCAGCTCCTCGACCCGGGCCGTCATGCCCTCGGACATGGCGCGCATGACGGGGCTGGGCACGAGGGCGTCGCGGCTGGGGCCGTGGGCGAGCAGCCGCGCGTAGTTCCACCCGTACCGGATCGCCTCCTCGGGAGTGCCCGCCGTGCCCTGCACGAGCAGCGTCGAGTCTCCGCTGACGGCCGCCGCGAGATGTTCGGAGACCCATGTCTTCGCGGTGCCCGGCACACCGAGCAGCAGCAGGGCGCGGTCCGTCGCGAGCGTGGTGACGGCGACCTCGACGATGCGGCGCGGCCCCACGTACTTCGGCGTGATGACGGTCCCGTCGGGCAGCGTCCCGCCGAGCAGATACGTGGCGACGGCCCACGGCGACAGGCGCCAGCGCTCCGGGCGCGGCCGGTCGTCCTGAGCTGCCAGCGCCGCGAGTTCGGCGGCGAAGGCGTCTTCGGCATGCGGCCGCAGCGCCTGCGCGGCTCCCCGATCCCCCGCGGACGCGGCGCTCTTCTCGGTCGGTTCGACGGACACGGTCATGGCGATCCCCCTCGATTTCGGCCGGGCTCGGCCGGCACGTCCGGCACATCCCGAGCACTCGGCCGGGATGTGACTCCACCGTGCACCACGCCACTGACAATCACCGGCCGCACGCCGCTGACCTGCGCCAACACCCGCGCCACCGGTGATTGTCAGTGGCGGGACCTACCTTCGAGGACATGACTCAGCAGGGGGTGCGCTGGACGGCGGACCAGGTGCTGGCACTGGCGCCTGACGTCTCGTCACGCAAGGCGGGCGGCAAACTCGGCGTCGCCGGACCGTGGTCGGAGGCGGGAAGTTCGGACGAGGGGATGGTGTGGGGGCTCTGCAAGGGCAGTGGCAGCAAGCCGTATCAGACGGTCGTGGATGTCGCGGACGCGGCGGGCCCGGCCTACAAGTGCAGTTGTCCGAGCCGTAAGTTCCCGTGCAAGCACGCGCTCGGGCTGCTCCTGCTGTGGGCGGGGGCGGACGGTTCGGTGCCGGACGTGCGGACCCTTCCGGACTGGGCGGAGCAGTGGGCCGAAGGGCGCAGGAAGCGGGCGCAGACCAAGCGGGATGCGGACACGGCCGGGGGCGCGGCCGCTGATCCCGAGGCAGCGCGCCGCAGGGCCGAGCGCCGAGCCGAGCGGGTCACGGCGGGCGCGAGCGAGCTGGAGCAGCGGCTCGCGGACCTGCTGCGCGGCGGCCTCGCCTCGGCGGAGCAGGCCGGTTACGGGATGTGGGAGGAGACCGCGGCCCGCATGGTGGACGCGCAGGCGCCCGGACTGGCCGCGCGGGCGCGGGAGTTGGGGACGATACCCGCGTCCGGTCCCGGCTGGCCGGTGCGGTTCCTGGAGGAATGCGCGCTGCTGCACCTCCTCGACCGAGGCTGGCTGCGCCGCGACCTGCTCCCCGCCGGACTCGCGGCGACGGTCCGCTCCCGCATCGGGCTGCCGTCATCGGCGGGCGGGCCACCCACGCGGGACCGATGGCTGGTCCTGGCGCAGTACGACACGGCCGACAGCCGGCTCACCACACGGCGCATATGGCTGTACGGGACGGAGTCCGGCCGGACGGCACTCCTCCTCTCCTACGGCGCGGCGGGCCGCGCCCCGGCGCTCTCGCTGCCGGTCGGCCTTGCACTCGACGCCGAGCTCTCCGCGTACGCGGGAGACGGTCAGCTCCGCGCCGACCTGGGCGAGCAGTTCACGGCGCCCGCCCCAAGTCCCGTACGCCCCAAGGGCGCAGGCGTTGCGGAGGCGGCGGCGCGGTACGGGGAGGCGCTGGGCCGTGACCCATGGCTGGAGTCCTGGCCGGTGACGCTGAGCCGGGTCGTACCGACCCCGGACGACGCGAGCGGCGGGTGGCAACTGGCCGACGCGGGAGATGACATGAAGGAACCTGATCCGGCGGGAACGGCTTCGGAACGACTGGCGCTCCCGATCACGCCGAAGGCGGCGTCCGGTCCCGGGCTGTGGCGGCTGGCCGCGCTGTCCGGCGGAGCCCCGGTCACCGTCTTCGGCGAGTGCGGCCACCGAGGCTTCACCCCTCTCACGGCCTGGCCCGAAGGCCCGGGAGAAGCAGTGACGCTGTGCTGACGAGCCGGGCGACGAAGACGACGGAGACAACCAGGCGGACCCATTCCAGGGAGAGGAGCGACATGAACGGACCTTCGACCGCCGACGGCACGACCACGACCACCATCGGTGACCCATGGGAAGAGCTGGTCACCGTGGCCCTGCTGGGCACAGACCGGCGGACGCCACCAGGGCACGCGACCGGCGCCGACGCACCCCTCGCGCTGCTCGACGCCGCCGCCGTACAGACCGTACGACGGCGGGCCGGGCTGCGGCCGGCGCCCGCCGCCGCGCCCCCGGCACGCGCGGTGAACGATCCGCGCCCCCCGCTCCCGGCCGCCGCGCGACACAGACTCGCGATGCTGCTCACCGACCGCCCCGGCTCCGGAGGAGGCCGCCGTGGAACGGCCCCCGACCTGATGGAGCTGCTGCCCCAGTGGCTGGCCGGGGCCAACGAACAGGGGTACGCGGCGCCTTCGGACCTCCTCCCCGCGCTCCTCGACGCGGCCCGCGGGCGCACGGATCTGCGGCCTCAGGCCCTCACGCTCGCCGGCCCGCGCGCGCTGTGGCTGGCCCGGCTGAACCCGGACTGGAGGTTCGCGCTGCGCTCCACTCCAGGCGGCGGCACGACTCTCCCGGCTCCCGGTGATGCGGCCGACGTGCGACGTCTGTGGGACGAGGGCCTGTTCGCCGAACGGGTCACGCTCCTGGCGACGGTACGTGCGCACGACCCGGCAGCGGCCCGCGAACTGCTCGCCACCACCTGGTCCGCCGAGCGGGCCGAGGACCGGCTGATGTTCCTCGACTCGCTGCGGTCGGGGCTCGCCGACACCGACGAGCCGTTCCTGGAACAGGCGTTGTCCGACCGCAGCCGCAACGTCAGGGCCACCGCCGCGGAGCTGCTCTCGGCGCTCCCCGGCTCGGCGCTCGCGGCACGGATGGCGTCGCGCGCCGCCTCCTGCGTCGCCGTCGACCGCACCCAGGGCGCGGCGACGATCACCGTCGAGGCGCCGCACGAGTGCGACGCGGGCATGGAGCGCGACGGCGTCGTCGCCAAGCCGCCGGCAGGTCGCGGCGAACGGTCCTGGTGGCTCGGTCAGTTGGTCGAGGCGACGCCGCTCAGCGGCTGGACCGCGCGGTTCGGGGGCCGCACTGCGGAAGAGATCGTCGCGCTGCCGGTGGCCGACGACTGGCAGGGCGAACTCCACGCCGCCTGGTGCCGGGCCGCGGTGCGCCAGCGGGACGCCGTATGGTCGCGCGCGCTCCTGGGCGTGCCGGCGTCACCGGACGCCGGAGGCCCCGGCGCCGTATCTCTGTCCGAACGGGCGAAGCTCCTCGGCGCACTGCCCGACGGCGAACGCGCCGAGTGGGTGGCGGGGTTCATCGCGACGCACGGCCTGTCCGAGGCGTTCCAGTTGCTCGGGGTCTGCGCCCAGCCGTGGGCCGAGCCACTCGGGCGGGCCGTGGTCGACGCGCTGAACATCGCGCGGGACGCGGGCAGTTACCCCTGGAGCTTCAGCGGCGTCATGGGCCTGGCCGAACGCTGCCTGGATCCCGCGGAGGCGCCCCGCCTCGACGGCCTCACCGCCACCCCGGACGAACCGGAGGACGCGGCCCCCGGAGCCGGCAGCTACTGGTCGGAAGCGTTCCAGCGCCTGGTCAGCACCTTGCGCCTGCGGCTGGCGATGCGGGACGAGTTGAGAGGGACGTAGGCGCTGGAGGTACTCGGCGAGGCAGGGCAGGGATCTGTCCGGTTCGGGCGGAGCGCGCGACCCACGCACCGAACCGGCTCTCCTGCTCCCTCGCCGGGGAGGGAGCAGGAAGGATCAGGCTCCGGCGGGCTGACGGACGTTCGCGTTGACCCAGTCCACGATCGAAGCCGTCGTCGCGCCCGGGGTGAAGATCTCCGCGACGCCCTTCTCCTTGAGCGGAGCGATGTCCGCCTCGGGGATGATCCCGCCGCCGAACACCTTGATGTCCGCGGCGTCGCGCTCCACGAGGAGCTCGATGACGCGCGCGAAGAGCGTGTTGTGCGCCCCGGAAAGAATCGAGAGACCGATCGCGTCGGCGTCCTCCTGGATCGCCGTGTCGACGATCTGCTCCGGGGTCTGGTGCAGGCCGGTGTAGATGACCTCCATACCGGCGTCGCGCAGCGCCCGCGCGATCACCTTGGCCCCGCGATCGTGACCGTCGAGCCCCGGCTTGGCGACCACCACGCGGATCGGACCGGCTGCCACACCCATCACTGCCTCCATGAACCGACTTCTACCCGATACCTGACCTGATACGTACCCGGGAAGTGAACGAACGTTATCGACAGCATCCCGCAACCGGCCGTTTCGCGGTGCGGAGCGAGGGGGAAATCACACGATGGGACACGTTCGCTGCGCGCCACAGCCGCCGCAGGCGGCTCAGAAGCCGCATACGGGGGCCGCTGGCGCAAGGGGAGCCGCAAAGAGACAGCCGCACCACACCGCCGCCGACCGCGCGGCGGGCGGCACGGCGCGCATCGGCGGGGCGGTACGTACGGGGATTTTGTGACGCACCGCAATGGTCACTCACGGGCATCGATCGATCACCGCCCGCGTACGACGCGCATCGTCGGCCACCTCGGCGCATGCTTCCCATGAGGGCACACGGGAGACAGAGCCGTTATCCCGGGTGCCGACGGGAGGTCGGCCATGAAGGTCACGAACATCCTGCCTTTTCGCCCGCTCTGTCAGCTGATCCCCGCCAGGCTGGTGTTTCCCGCCAGACTGGCCGGAGTCTCCGTCTCTCTGTTGAAGGCGACCGCTCTCGAGGTCGCGATCCTCGCCGGGCATCTCCTCCTGTACCCGTCCGGCATCATCCAGGAGCGCAGGGCCGTCCCCGCGCTCCCTCCGCTCGGCTACGCCCCCACCCCCATGGACGAGGGGGACGACGAGGCTTCGTACCTGACGGAGAGTGCCACCCTGCCGGGTTCCGGCGCCCAGAACGCCCACAGCACCGACAGCACGTGCAGCGCCCGCCTGCCTGCCACCGAGAGCAAGCCGCCGGTCCTTCTCCTGCACGGCTTCATCGACAATCGCTCCGTCTTCGTGTTGCTGCGCCGCTCGCTCGTCCAGCACGATCGTCACCACGTGGAGTCGCTCAACTACTCTCCACTGACGTACGACATCCGGACCGCCGCCGCGCTCCTCGCCCGCCATGTCGAGGAGATCTGCGAACGCACGGGCCATGACCGCGTGGACATCGTGGGGCACAGCCTCGGCGGCCTCATCGCCCGTTACTACGTGCAATGCCTGGGCGGCGATCTGCGCGTACGCACCCTCGTGTCGCTCGGCACCCCGCACGGCGGGACCACGGTCGCGCCGCTGATGGACGCACACCCGATCGTCCGGCAGATGCGGCCCGGCTCGACCGTCATCGAGGAGCTGTCGCGGCCCGCCCCCGGCTGCCGCACCCACTTCGTGAGCTTCTGGAGCGACCTCGACCAGATCATGGTCCCGCTGGAGACGGCCTGCATCGACCACCCCGACCTGATCGCGCAGAACGTTCGCGTCACCGGGGTCGGACACCTCGCACTCCCCGTCCACCCGGCGGTCGCCGCCGGCATCCGACAGGTACTCGACGCCGAGGAGGCACAAGGAACGTCCACCAACGACGCGGTGAATGGCCTGACGGTCGCCTGACTCAGGCCTGAACCCGCCCCCGGAACGGTCCTCGAACTGGCCAAACGTCGAACGATTCTCGAACGCAGGGCCAAGGCTCTGCCCACAGTCCGCCGAAAGACGGCCGAATGCCCGTTTCCTACGAGCGGGAAACCAGCTGAAGATTGTCGTGCCCGCGTACCGCCGGGTACAGTCACCGCACTGCTCTGGCAGCCCCTGTTGTCGAGGCGAAAGAGAAGTTGGTGAACGACCGTCACCCGTCGGGGACTCAGACCACCCCGGCCCCGGCTCAGGACGCCGACTACGCGCCCTACGCTGCTTATGACCAGCAGAGCGCCCCGTACGGCGGCCACACCGGTTACGACGGCTACGCCACCGGCGGTTTCGCCACCGACCCCCTCTTCGGCGACCTGCCCGGCGCGCAGAACACCGGCGCGTACGACAACAGTCAGTGGTCGACCGGCGCGCACCAGACGCTGACGACGCAGGAATCCCAGCACCACGACCCGTACGCGGCGCAGCAGCACGCCGCCGCGTACGGCACCGGCGGCTACGACACCACCGCTGCCTGGGGGACCGCCGCTCACGAGCAACTCGGCGGAATTCCGGCCCAGTCCGGACCGGACCATTCCGGCCAGTGGGACAACAGCGCGTGGGCCGACCAGACCGGGCAGTGGGACGCGAACGCCTTCGGGGCCCAGGCGCCGGGCTTCACCACACAGGACGCGTTCGCCACGCAGACCTTCCAGGCACCGGCGGCCTTCGAGACCCAATCCTTCGAGACCCAGGCGTTCGATGCGCAGGCCTATGAGACACAGGCCTTTGAGACACAGGCCTTTGAGACACAGGCCTTTGAGACGCCGGCATTCGAGGCCCAGCCTTTCGCGACGCAGACCTTCGAAGCACCAGGCTTCGACACGGGCGCGTACGACGCCACCGCGTGGAACTCCGCGGGCGCCGAAGACGACGGCAACGCCCCCGACGCCCGGCACGACTACGGCCAACCCGACGCTCCCGAGCCGGAGTTGAGCCACGACGACGGTCGTCACGACAGCCACGAAGACGGTCACCAGGACAGCTACAGCGACGGACTCCAGGACGTCGAGGAGATCGTCGCCCGCGACGAGCGGCCCGCCCCGGTCACGCCGGCCCAGCGCGCACGCTCCCGCCGCCGCTCCCCCGCCAAGCGCTCCGCGCTGCTCACGGTCGCGGTGCCCTCGGTGTGCGTGATGGGCGTCGCGGGAGTCGCCGCGGCCTCCGTCGGCGGGCTCGGCACAGACGACAGCAAGGACACGACAGCGGCCTCCGCGCCCGACGCGACCGCCGTCAAGCCCTCCGTCGCCAACAACAAGCTCGACACCCAGCTCGCGGACCTCTCCGCGGACGCGGGCGACTTCGCCGACCGGGCGAGCCGCACCCAGGAACGTATCGACCTCAGGACCAAGCAGCAGGCCGAGCGGAAGCAGGCGGCGGAGGAAGCGGCGCGCAAGGAGCGCCTGCGGCCCAAGTTCGTTCTCCCGGTCACGCAGCGCGGGCTGAGCGCGTACTACGGGCAGGCCGGCGTCAACTGGATGTCCGTGCACACCGGCATCGACTTCCCCGTCTCGTACGGCACCCCGGTGATGGCCGCGACCGACGGCACCGTCCGTACGCAGTGGAACAGCGCGTACGGGAACATGACGATCCTGACGGCGAAGGACGGCACGGAGACCTGGTACTGCCACCTCTCCAGCCACACCGTGATGAGCGGACCGGTCAAGGCCGGTGACGTCATCGCGCACTCCGGGAACTCCGGCAACTCCACCGGTCCGCACCTGCACTTCGAGGTGCGCCCCGGCGGCGGTTCGGCCGTCGACCCGCTCCCGTGGCTCCGCAGCCACGGGCTCGACCCGACGTAGGGCCGAGCCCGCCGGCAGCGGCCTTCCCTACAGCTTCTCCACCGGCGCGTACCGCAGCAGCAGGCGCTTCGGCTTGGGCTCGCCGAAGTCGACCGTCGCCTCCGCGTTCGCCCCCGTGCCCTTGACGCCGACGACCGTGCCGAGGCCGAACTGGTCGTGCGTGACCCGGTCTCCCACCGAGAGAGCGACGACGGGCTTCTCCGTCGCCCGGCGCGTGGCGAACGCCGGCGTCGAGCGCGAACGCGACGACGAGAGGGACGCGGCGATGCCGCTCGTCGGTCCCGCCGACTTGGCGGGCGCCATGGCACCCGTCCGCTTCCACTCCAGATGCGCGTCCGGGATCTCCTCCAGGAAGCGCGACGGCGGGTTGTACGAGGGCTGCCCCCAGGCGCTGCGCAGCGTGGAGCGCGTCAGATACAGGCGCTCACGCGCGCGCGTGATGCCGACGTAGGCGAGGCGGCGCTCCTCTTCCAGCTCCTTGACCTGGCCGAGGGAGCGCATGTGCGGGAAGACGCCGTCCTCCATGCCGGTCAGGAAGACGACCGGGAACTCGAGGCCCTTGGCGGTGTGCAGCGTCATCAGCGTGATGACGCCGGAGCCGTCGTCCTCCTCGTCCGGGATCTGGTCGGAGTCGGCGACGAGCGCGACCCGCTCCAGGAACTCGGAGAGCGTGCCGACGCTCGCCTCGCCCTCACCCTCGGCCGCACCGTCCGCCGTCGCGCTCTCCTGCTCGAACTCCAGCGCCACGGCAGCGAGTTCCTGGAGGTTCTCGATGCGGGTCTCGTCCTGCGGGTCCGTCGACGACTGCAACTCGGCGAGATAGCCGGTCCGTTCGAGCACCGCCTCCAGGACCGTGGCCGGGCCCGCGCCCGACTCGACGATCGTGCGGAGGTCCTCCATCAGCGTGTTGAACCGCTTCACCGCGTTCGTCGAGCGGGCCGCCATTCCGTACGCCTCGTCGACGCGGCGCAGCGCCTGCGGGAAGGAGATCTTCTCGCGCTGGGAGAGCGCGTCGATCATCGCTTCGGCACGGTCGCCGATGCCGCGCTTGGGCACATTGAGGATGCGGCGCAGGGGGACGGAGTCCTCGGGGTTGGCGAGCACCCGCAGATAGGCCAGGACGTCCCTGACCTCCTTGCGCTCGTAGAAGCGGACTCCGCCGACGACCTTGTAGGGCAGGCCGACCCGGATGAAGATCTCTTCGAAGACACGGGACTGCGCGTTCGTCCGGTAGAAGACGGCGACGTCGCCGGCCTTCGCGTCGCGCGCGTCCGTGAGCCGGTCGATCTCGTCGGCGACGAACTGCGCCTCGTCGTGCTCGGTGTCCGCGACGTAACCGGTGATCTGCGCGCCCGCGCCCGCGTTCGTCCACAGATTCTTGGGGCGGCGGGATTCGTTGCGCTCGATGACCGCGTTGGCCGCGGAGAGGATGGTCTGCGTCGAGCGGTAGTTCTGCTCGAGCAGGATCGTCGTCGCGTCGGTGTAGTCCTCCTCGAACTGGAGGATGTTGCGGATGGTGGCTCCGCGGAACGCGTAGATCGACTGGTCGGCGTCACCCACGACGCACAGCTCGGCCGGCGGGAGGTCGCCCTCACGCGGCGGCTCGTCCTCCGCGCGGCCGCTGTCGGCCGACCCCACCAGCTCCCTGACCAGCGCGTACTGCGCGTGGTTCGTGTCCTGGTACTCGTCGACCAGGACGTGGCGGAAGCGGCGGTGGTAGTGCTCGGCCACGTCGGGGAAGGCGCGCAGGAGATTGACCGTCGTCATGATCAGGTCGTCGAAGTCCAGCGCGTTCGCCTCGCGGAGGCGGGACTGGTACATCGCGTAGGCCTGGGCGAGGGTCTTCTCGAAGCCGTCGGCGGCCTGTGCCGCGAAGTCCTCCTCGTCGATCAGCTCGTTCTTCAGGTTCGAGATCTTGGCGCTGAAGGACTTCGGCGGAAACTTCTTCGGGTCCAGGTCGAGGTCGCGGCAGACCAGGGCCATGAGGCGCTTGGAGTCGGCGGCGTCATAGATCGAGAACGACGACGTGAAGCCGAGCTTCTTCGACTCGCGGCGCAGGATACGGACGCAGGCGCTGTGGAACGTCGACACCCACATCGCGTTCGCCCGCGGGCCGACGAGGGACTCGACGCGCTCCTTCATCTCGCCCGCGGCCTTGTTCGTGAACGTGATCGCGAGGATCTGGCCGGGGTGCACGCCGCGCTCGCCGAGGAGATACGCGATGCGGTGGGTGAGCACGCGGGTCTTGCCGGAGCCCGCGCCCGCCACGATGAGCAGCGGGGAGCCGCCGTGGACGACGGCCGCCTGCTGGTTCTCGTTCAGCCCGTCGAGGAGCGCCGCCGCGTCGAGCGCGGGGCGCGGGGCGCCGTCCCGGTAGTACGCGTCTCTGGCCGGGGGCGCGTCGAACTTCCCGTCGAACAGGTCGTCCGGAACGTGCTCCGGAGCCATGTCGTCCTCGGGCGGCGGCGGGGCATGCTCCTCACCGGCCTTGGAAGCCGTGAGGTCCGCCAGGAAGCTGTCGTCAAAGAGGCTGCTCATCGCTCTACGAGTCTAGGCCGCCCCACTGACACCCACGGCCGCCCCGGAAACTTCCCCCCGACTTCGTAGGCCCGACCACCTCTCGTGGTGCGGAAATCACCCTCCGTGAGAGTTACCGGAGGTCACGAACAAGATTGCCGAAGGTCACGAAAATGTATCGGGCATATCGAACATCAACCTTCACAGCAGCCACACGAGTTGGCTAGCGTGCTCCGCGGGCCGCCCGTCCCCCCGCCGGCAACCGCGCCGCGAGCGGGTCGCCCCCGCTGAGTTCAGTACGCCGCGAGGCATGGAACCGGGGACCCACGACCTTTGGGGTGAATCGGCCGACGACCCGTCAGGGCACGGCCGTAGGGCAGCCTTCCGAATCTCCGCCCGAACCCGACAGCTAACCCGGTAGGCGGTCATGGGAAGGAGACGCGCCCCTTGGCGTCGCACCGCAAGCCGCGCAACAGGACAGCCGGTCCCCGCACGGCCCCCGTCGTCGGAATCACCACGGCGGCCCTCACCTCCATAGCCCTGCTCTCGCAGAGCGCGACCGCCGCCCCCTCCGCGCCGCCGAAGCCGAGCCTGGAAGAGGTCCAGAAGAAGGTCGACACCCTCTACCACCAGGCGGGCGTCGCCACGGAGAAGTACAACGCGGCCAAGGAGCGCACCGCCAAGCAGCAGAAGCGTGTCGGCGACCTGCTCGACGACGTCGCGCAGCGCACCGAGAAGCTCAACAAGGCCCGCCAGGAGCTCGGCACCTTCGCCGCCGCCCAGTACCGCACGGGCGCCGTCTCCGACACCGCGACGCTGCTCCTCGCCGACGACGCGCAGGACTACTTCGACCAGGACCAGCTGATGAGCCGGCTCACGAGCCGCCAGAAGAAGGCCGTCGACGACTACCAGACCGAGCAGGCCGCCACCACGAAGAAGCGCACCGAGGCGGCCAGGAGCCTGGAGACGCTGACCACTTCGCAGGCCACGCTCAGGAGCACGAAGAGGGATGTCCAGCAGAAGCTCGGCGACGCCCGCGAACTCCTGTCGAAGCTGACCGCCGAGGAGAAGGCGCGCCTCGCGGCGATCGAGAAGCAGAAGCAGGAGGCCGCCAGGAAGAAGGCGCAGGAGCTGGCGCGTCAGCAGGCCGAGGCGGAGGCCAAGCGCAAGGCGGCCGAGGAGGCACGCCAGAAGGAGAACCCGGGCACGGGCAGCGGTTCCGGCACGGGTACGGGCTCCGGCAGCACCGGCAGCGGCTACGCGGCCAAGGCCGCGAAAGTCATCGCCTTCGCCGAGTCCCAGATGGGCAAGCCGTACGTCTGGGGCGCCACGGGCCCGGACTCGTACGACTGCTCGGGCCTCACGCAGGCCGCGTGGAAGGCGGCCGGCATCTCGCTGCCGCGCACGACCTGGGACCAGGTCAAGGTCGGAACGACCGTCACCACGGCCAACGCCCAGCCCGGTGACCTGGTCTTCTTCTACGACGACATCAGCCACGTCGGCATCTACATCGGCGACGGCAAGATGATCCACGCCCCGAAGCCGGGCGCGAACGTCCGCGTCGAGTCGATCTACTACATGCCGATCCACAGCGTGGTGCGCCCGGCCTGACCACCTTCGTGGGGTTACGTTCGGGCGGTGCGCGGCCCGAACGCAACCCCAGGTCCCGGACCCACGTGGTCCCAGCTCCCGCCGGCCGCCGGTGCCGCCGTCATGGCCACCGGCATCATCTCGGTCGGCCTGAACCTGACCGGTCACTCGGTGCTGTCCGGCATCATGCTGGTGCTCGCGGCCGCCCTCTGGCTGGTCCTCGCGGCGGACTTCGCGATCCGCCTGGTGCGGGAGCGCGACCGTTGGCACTCCGAGGCCGACACCCCGCCCGCGCTCACCGCGGTCGCGGCGACGACCGTCCTCGGCACCCGGATCTCCATGTTCGGCCTGCAGACCCTGGCCGAGGCGCTCCTCGCCCTGTCCGCGCTCGTCTGGCCGGTGCTCCTCATCAACGTCGTACGGCACTGGAAGCCGCGGATGCCGGGGGGCGTGTTCCTCGGCTGCGTCGCGACGCAGGGCCTCGTCGTCCTGGCGGCGACGCTCGCGCCCGCGGTCGACGCGCACTGGCTCGCGTACACCGGGATGGTGCTCTTCTGGGGCGGGGTCGTCCTGTACTGCTTCGCACTGCTCCGCTTCGATCTGCGCGAGGTGGTCTCCGGCGCCGGAGACCACTGGGTCGCGGGCGGCGCGCTCGCCATCTCCGCGCTCGCCGCGTCGAAGCTCGTCGCGACGGGTCTGTGGAACGACGACGACACGGACGTCCTGCGCACCATGAGCTTTCTGCTGCTCGCGCTCGACGTGGCCTGGTACGTCGTGCTGGCGCTGGCGGAGGTGCGGTGGCGCCGGCCGGGCTACGACGTGCGGCGCTGGTCGACCGTCTTCCCGATGGGAATGACGGCGGCGGCGGCACTGTCCGTGAGCGCCGCCGCCGATGTGCCCTGGCTCAGGGGGCCGGGGCAGGTTCTGGTGTGGATCGCGGTGGCCGCGTGGCTCGCCGCCCTGATCGGGACGTTCAGGTCCGGAGCAGCACGCTGACTCAGGTCCGGAGCACCGCGATGCCGACTCAGGTCCAGAGCACCGCGATGAAGATGTTCGCGGTGGTCAGGAGGCCGACGAGACCGAACAGGCCCTTGTCCACCTTCTCGTCGTCCCGCTTCACGTAGACGAGGCCGAGGATCACGATCAGCAGCGCGAGCTTCACGCCGATCTTGATGTTGTTGACGGTGTTGCCGTCCGCCTGATTCAGGCCCACCAGGACGACACCCGTGACCAGCATGGTCAGCGCACCGTGCAGCATCGCCGGGACGAACCGGGCCGTTCCCTTGCCCATCGCCTTCATCTGGGTGAGGAACCCACCGAGGAGCGAGGCGATGCCGATGATGTGCAGGCCGACGAAGAGGTGGATGAGTACGTCCATGACCGGCGAGCCTAGCCGGGGCCTCACTGCCCCCATGAACCGGCCCGCACCGATCCCTCGCCGGTCACATACGGTCACACGCGGAACACACGGACCAGTTGCGGACAATCCGTCACCAACCCGTGACGGTCAGGTTTAGCGTCCTCCCTCAGGTGACCGGCTCCCCACCGCCGCCCCGCTCAGGGGCGGTAGTCGGGCACCTACCGCCGAGAAAGGTCCGGCGGCGGCCCGCTCCCCCTGTGCCGGCCGCCGCCGGACGCGTAAGCAGGACGTACCGGAAGGACGTGCCCCTCGTGTCGGCAGCGCACCGCAAACCCCGACAGCGCTCGCTCACCGGCCCCACGGCCCGCACCGCGGCGACCCTCGCTCTCGCCTCCGTGGCGACCGCCACCGCCCTGGACGGCGCGGCGCACGCGGACCCCCGGCTCACCCCCAGCCAGGTGAGGGCGAAAGTCGACCGGCTCTACCAGGAGGCCGAGAAGGCCACCGAGAAGTACAACGGCGCCAAGGAGAAGGCGGACAAGGCCGAGAAGAAGCTCGGCACCCTGCGTGACGAGGCGGCCCGCAGGACGGACCGGCTCAACAGCCGGCGCGAAGCGCTCGGTTCGGCCGCCGCCGCGCAGTACCGCACCGGCGCCCTCGACCCGGCGGTCCAGCTCGTCCTGTCCTCCGATCCCGCCCGGTACCTCGACAACGCGGCGCTCGCCGACCGGCTCGGCGCCCGGCAGACCTCCGCGGTGGCGCGCGTGCAGCGTGAGCTCCGCCAGATCGATCAGCTGCGCGCCGAGGCCGACGGCCGGCTCGCCGAGCTGCGCAAGCGGCAGGGCGAGCTGAAAAAGCAGAAGAAAGCGGTCACCGGGAAGCTGGCCGAGGCGAAGCGTCTGCTCGACCGGCTTCCGGCGGCCGAGCGCACCGGCATCGGAGGGGGCGCCGGCGACACCGGCACGGCCGACCGCGCCTCCCGCTCGGACTCCTCCCGCGACCTGCCGTCCGGCGCCCTGCCCAAGGCCCCGGACTCCCGCACGGCGGCGGCCATCGCCTACGCCTACAAAGCCCTCGGCAGCCCCTATGTGTGGGGCGCCACGGGCCCGAACGCCTTCGACTGCTCCGGCCTCACCCAGGCCGCGTACCGCTCCGCGGGCATCTCCCTGCCCCGCACGACGTACTCACAGATCAACGCGGGCCCACGGATTCCACGCTCCCAACTGCAGCCGGGCGACCTGGTGTTCTTCTACTCGGGCATCAGCCACGTGGGCCTCTACATCGGCGACGGCAAAATGATCCACGCCCCGAACCCGAGCGCCCCGGTCCGCATCGCCCCGATCGACCAGATGCCTTTTGCGGGGGCTACGCGGGTGGCGTGAGCCGGTGCGGTGCCCGCCGTCAGGCTCATGCCTGGCCGAGCCCGGCGCCGGCACCGGGCGGCGCGCACCGCTGACGGCGCGCCGCCGGCCCCGGACCGTCACACCAGGCGCCGCGCCGTGGCCCACCGGGTCAGCTCATGGCGGTTCGACAGCTGGAGCTTTCTCAGGACCGCCGAGACATGGGACTCGACCGTCTTGACGGAGATGAACAGCTGCTTGGCGATCTCCTTGTACGCGTAGCCGCGGGCGATGAGGCGCAGGACCTCGCGCTCACGCTGCGTCAGACGGTCGAGGTCCTCGTCGACCGGCGGAGCGTCCGTCGAGGCGAACGCGTCGAGGACGAAGCCCGCGAGGCGCGGCGAGAAGACCGCGTCGCCGTCCTGGACGCGGAAGATCGAGTCGACCAGGTCCGTGCCGGTGATCGTCTTGGTGACGTACCCGCGGGCGCCGCCGCGGATGACGCCGATGACGTCCTCCGCCGCGTCCGAGACCGAAAGGGCCAGGAAGCGGACCGGGTTGTCGGCGGCCGCCATCAACGGGGCGCAGCGGCGCAGGACTTCGACGCCGCCGCCACCCGGAAGGTGCACGTCGAGAAGGACGACCTCGGGGCGCGTGGCCGTGATGACCGTGACCGCCTGGTCCACGTCCGCGGCTTCACCGATCACCTCGACGCCCGTCGTCTCGGTGCGGCCGATCTCCGCCTGGACACCGGTGCGGAACATCCGGTGGTCGTCGACGAGGACCACGCGTGCGTGACGGCCGACCGGCTCCGTCTCCGGTGCACTCGCCGCGCTCGCGTCGGGATTGACCTGCTCGTCGCTCATGGGGTCTTCTCCGCCCTCTTCATGGTCAGTTCGACCTCCGTGCCACCGTCCGGCACCGCGCGCAACCGCGCCGTGCCGCCGTTACGTTCCATCCGGCCGATGATCGATTCTCGTACGCCCATCCGGTCCGCGGGAATCGAGTCGAGGTCGAAGCCGGGACCCCGGTCGCGTACGGACACGAACACCGTCTCTTCCTCGACCTCGGCATAGACCTGGACCGCACCGCCCACGCCACCGTACTTGGCGGCATTCACCATCGCTTCCCGCGCGGCCTGCATCTGCGCCGAGAGACCGTCGTCGAGCGGGCAGTCGCCGACCACCACGACCTCGAGGGGCACCCCGTGCTTGTCCTCGACCTCGGCCGCGCTGCGTTTGACCGCCTCCGCCACCGTGCCGGGCTCCTCCGCCTCGTCCTTCCCGTTCCCCTCCGGTCTGTAGAGCCAGGCCCGCAGGTCCCGCTCCTGGGCACGGGCGAGGCGGCGCACCTCGCTCGCACTCTCCGCGTTCCGCTGGATCAGCGTGAGTGTGTGCAGCACCGAGTCGTGGACATGGGCCGCGACCTCGGCCCGCTCCTGCGCGCGGATCCGCATGAGGCGCTCCTCGGACAGATCCTGCGTCATGCGCACGAGATAAGGGCCGGCGAGGAGCGCGATGCCGACGAGGACGGCGAGGGCGGCCTGAAGGATGGAGCCGAGGTGCTCGGCCGACCCCTGGAGCACGAAGATCCCGGTGACGCCGGTCCCGACGAGTACGACACCGGCCGCGGCCCGCGCCAGATTCAGTGTGCGCTTGCGACGCCCGACCTCCATCCAGCGAGCCCGGCGCGCATTGTCGGCCTGGCGCCAGACGAGGGCCACGCCTGCGCCGACGAGGAGCGTCGGCCACAGATACGCCTTCGCGTTCCCCGCCAGATTCACGTTGCCGACGAACACCATCGACACGATGACCATGAGGAGCAGGGCGACGATCTGCCCCTTGTCCGGCTTGCGGGCGACGAGTCGGCGCCGCCCGTCCTGCGCCGTCTCCGTGGTGAAGGCGGGGGGCCGCTCGCCACCCACGCCGCCGACGCCGAGCGGGACGAAGAACCAGAACGCCGCGTACAGGAGCGCACCGAGGCCGTCCGCCATGAACAGGCCCACGAAGATCAGCCGCACCCAGATCACGGGCAGGCCGAGATGCCCGGCGAGCCCCCGCGCCACTCCGCCGAGCCAGCGTCCGTCGCTGGAGCGGTAGAGCTTGCGCGGCGGCCGCGGGACATCAACGGGGGGTGCTGCGACTTCCGGCATGCCATTGATGGTCACACGTGGGGCGGACCCCGGGCATCAGGGTTGAGCCCGGAGACTCCCCTGATCTCCGGCCCCGCCCCGAGGCTGATCTCCGCCCCGGCCCCGAGCGCCGTCAGGGGCGATTTCAGGGTTCGGCCAGGGTCGTCCCGACTGCCGCGGCGGACCTGCGCCCGTCACCATGGACGCATGACAGATCACCAGCACGCCTCGACGGGAGCGCCGGCCGGGCAGCCGCAGGACGCGGTGTCCGGGCGCGGCTCCGGCGGTGCGTCCGCGCCGCCCGCACCGGGACAGGAGCCCGGCGTCCCCGCGCCGCCGGACAAGTTCCGGCGCGACCGGCGGCACGGGACGCTGGGCGGGGTGTGCGCGGGCCTCGGCCGCCACTGCGACATGGATCCGGTGATCTTCCGAATCGGCCTCGCCGTGCTCGCCGCCACCGGCGGGCTGGGCCTGATCTTCTACGGCTTCGCCTGGCTCTTCGTCCCGTACGACGACGAAGAGGAGAACGAGGCGCGCAAGCTCCTCTCCGGCCGCGTGGACGGCCCGGCGCTGACGGCCGTGCTGTTCGCGCTCGTCGGCTGCGGACTCTTCCTCTCCATGCTGAACAACGGCGGGGTGCTCACGTTCGCCGCCGTCCTCGCCCTGCTCCTCGCTGGCGCGGGGTACTGGTCCCAGCAGCGCGGAGCGGCCGACCCCGACCCCCTGGCCGCGCAGACCGTGGCCGACGCGCCGCCCGAGGCCCAGGCGCCGCCCGTCACCGGGGCGCCTTCCTGGTGGCGGGACCCGATAGTCAAGGACGGCACGCACGTCGGCGGGACCGGGTACTTCTGGGGGCCGGACAGCGGCGTCGACATCCGGTACGAGCCCACGGCGCACGCGCACCGTACGGTCTGGGGCCCTGACGTACCCTCCCTCGGGCCGGAAAGCCGAGCACCCAAGCAGCGCGGGCCGCGCTGGATCGGTGGCTGGACGTTCCTTCTCGCACTGGCCGCGGGCTGCGCGGGCACGGCAGCGACGTGGCACGGCCACCCACTGGGCACGGCTCTCCAGGCCGGTCTCGCGTGCGCGCTCGTCGTCTTCGGCCTGGGCATCGCGCTCAGCGCCTTCGTCGGGCGGACCGGCGCCGGCTCGATCATCCTCGCGGTCGTCACGGCGGGGCTTCTCGCCGCGTCGGCCGCGCTCCCCTCCAACATCACCACCCACTGGGTGCGCACCGACTGGACCCCGGCCTCCGTCGCCCAGGTCGCGCCGACATACGAGCTGGGGACGGGCGTCGGCACGCTGGATCTGAGCGGGATCGACATCGGCGAGGGCAAGACGCTGACGACGAGAGCGGAGGTCGGGGCGGGGCAGCTCAAGGTCGTCGTGCCGAAGAACGCGACGGTCGTGCTGCGGGCCGAGGTGGGCGTCGGTGACATCCGGCTGCCGGACGAGAAGACACAGGACGTGGACATCCGTCCGGGACAGGAGCAGAGGGTGACGCTCGCACCGCCGGTGGGCAGCAAGGACGGCGGCACGGTCGAGCTGCGGCTCGAAGTCGGTGTCGGACAGGCGGAGGTGGCCCGTGCCACGTCATGAGTTCCAGCCGGGAAAGCTGATCGCGGGCCTGTTCCTGACCGCGGCCGGAGCCCTCTACCTGGGCGACGCGCTGGGAAGCTGGGAGCTGCCGTGGTTCACGGTGATCCCTGTCGTCACGGCCGGCCTGTGCTTGGCCGGAGCGGCAGGCACGGCAACCTACGCGATCCGCCGCCGCCAAAGACCCCGCGGGACGGATTCCGGCTCCCGGTGAAGGGCGCGCGCGGCACCCCGTAAAGGGCCCGAGAGGCGTGCTGCAAAGGCGCGGCGCGGGGAATTGCGCGCCTGGCTCCCCCGCCCCCGCCCCGCGGCCGAACCGGGACGCGCGCGTCTCAGGAAAGGACGCGTCGCCGCACACGGATCACAAGGATCCCGTCATCTCAGCCCGCCCCGGGACCGGCGCCGGGCCGCGAGCATCGCATCCACCGAGAACACCGACGCCCCCGCAAGCGCCAGCGGCAGCCACGCCATCAGGTACGCGAGATCGTTGCCCAGGTAATAGGGCTCGGTCGCCCAGCTCACCGTCAGCCACAGGCTCAGCGAGATCAGCATCCCGCCGACCGCGGCGAGCCGGGCGAGCAGACCGATCAGCGTGCCGATGCCGACGGCCAGTTCTCCGAAGGCGATCGCGTAGCCGAAGCCGGCCGGGTTCTTGAGCGCGAGGTCGACCATGGCGGGGATGGCGGAGATGTCCCGCACGCCGCGCATCTGCTCACCGATCGAGCCCGATCCGGTGGCGTGGAAGAACGCGCTGTCGGTCAGTTTGTCGAGCCCCGCGTAGATGAAGGTGACGCCGAGGAAGATCCGCAAGGGAAGGAGTGCGAACCGTTGAGCGGTGTCGCGCCAGCTGCCTGTGTCGTTGACGTAACCGGTCTGGGTGTCCGTCCGCATGCCATGAGCCATCGCCCGTCCGCCGCCTCTCGCGCCCGCATAAGTGCCCGCAGAATTGCCCTTCCTCAGACCATACGTACGAGTGGCTGCGATTGTTCAGTGACGTTTGGTCATTGCCGCAGGCCGGACGCGTGCGCTCAGTCCGAAACGTCGATCGCGCACCGGTTCGTCTCCACGCCCGCCGCGGTGACGACCTGGACGTCGACCCGCCCCGGCTCCACGTCCACGGGGACCGGGACCGTCAGGACCGAGTCGGTGGGGTTGGTGAAACCCCCTTGCACCGGGACGAGAGGCACATGGACGTGCACGGGTCCGATGCGGACGACCATGCGGGTGAGCCGGTCCGCGGTGGCCGCGCCGGGCGGCACGAAGCCGGCTCCGCGGATCTCGATGTCGTCGCCGGTGCGGATCGGCGCGTCCAGGTCCCCGGCCTCACGGGACCGCACGACCGAGAGGATCACGGGCCGGCCGCCCTCCGCGTACTTGGCCGCGAGATACGTGGCCGCCGAGACCAGGACCAGCAGGGCAAGCCCCCAGGGAAGATCCGGCAGCTGTCCGGGGCGGCGCGCGAGCCGCACCGCGACGAACACCAGGGCGACGGCCGAGATCAGCACGTACTGGATGTCGGCGAAGGTGCCGCGTCCCGAGTCGTCCGTGAGCAGGTCGGCGGCGCGCGGCCGGTCCGCGCGCACCTTCTGCAGGCGCTGGCCGAGCACGCGCAGCCCCACGACCCGACGCACCAGGACGGCGACCCCGCAGACGACGGCAAGGACGGTCACCACTCCGGCTCCCCGGGCGAGGTCGAGACCCGCGATCAGCGCGTCCCGTTCGCGGTGGCCGGAGGCGCCGGCCAGCTCGCCCGCCAGGACAAGGACCGCGTAGACCACGACGAGGACCCAGCACGCGGCGACGGCGCGGGAGGTGGACAGGCGGTTGTCCTCGCCGACGACCGGGGCGAGTACCCCGCCGGCCGCCCGGTGGACGTAGGCCGCGCCGGTCAGGAGGCCGCCCACGACGACCGCCGCCAGCAGCCCGGCCGTGCGCGCCGTCGTCCAGCCGGCGCCGATCGCCGTGAGCGCCTGCACGATCAGGAGCAGCGCGCACCCGCCCCACACCACGCCGACGGTGCGCGACCAGAGCCCCGCGAGCCACGTGTCGCCCTCGGCGCGCCCGCGATCGGCCATGTCGCGTGCGGACTGCGTCAGTTCGTCCGACACCCACTGGCGGGACGCGCCCGCCGAGTGGGCGACAGCGGCGGGCAGCCCTTGCCCGGCCGCCAGTTCGTCCCGCTTCGCGAGGAACGCGGCCACGGCCCTGCGGTGCCCTTCGCGCGCTCCGTGCGGGCAGTCGCCGCAGGTGCAGCCCCCACTGTGCGTTTCCTCTCGCGCCTCCTGGACCGCCACCCGGTACGCCCGCCTTCCCGTCCGGAGCCCGCCCGACCCGAACGGTCGCGCGTCAACTTCCGTGTGATGACTGGGAATTGTGCCGTACGCAAGGCCGTCCAGGGCCGCCAGGTCCGGTCAGAGGGGGTGAACGGTGAACACCCGTGTTGACCCCCGAGGCCACAGCCCCGCGCTCAGGACAGCAGATCCGGCTCCGCGCTGCTGATGTCCTGCCACAGAGGCTGGTGGTTGATCCACGCGACCAGGTCGCCGCCCAGCTGTTCCCGTGACGCCACGGCCTGACGATGGTCGATCAGGATCGGGCGGCCCGCGGCCCGCGCGGCGAGCTGCACCTGGCAGGAGCGCTCCATCGACAGGAACCACCACGCGGCCGAGTCGACGGATTCGCCCACGGTGAGCAGCCCGTGGTTGCGCAGGATGAGCGCCTTGTACGAGCCGAGCGCGGCCGCGATCCGCCGCCCCTCGTCCGGGTCCACGGCCACGCCGGTGTACTCGTCGAGCAGCGCGTGGTCCTCGTAGAAGGCGCACGCCTCCTGGGTGATCGGGGCGATCAGCTCGCCCAGCGTGGACAGGGCCCGCCCGTTGAGCGAGTGGCAGTGCGCGACGGCGACGACGTCGGGCCGCGCCCGGTGGACCTGGGCGTGGACGGTGAACGCGGCCTGGTTCACATGGCGGCGGCCCTCGACGACCTGCCCGTCCCCGTTGGCGAGGACCAGGTCGGACACGGTGACGTGCTTGAACGGCATGCCGAACGGGTTCACCCAGTAGCAGTCGTCGTACTCCGGGTCCCGCGCCGTGATGTGCCCCGACACCCCGTCCTCGTAGCCGAGGCGCCCGAAGATGCGCAGCGCGCCCGCGAGCCGCTCCTTGCGGTGCCGGCGCTCGTCGGCCGGGAAGTCATGGACGGGGGGCATCGCGAACTGGAGGTGTTCGGTGGGTACCGGCGGCGGCGTCTGCGTGGACATGGAGCGGAAGTTACCTTCGAGGAGCGCAGGAGGACAGAGGCGAGCGGTGAAGAGAGTGCGCCGAACTGCCGCTCATACCGGACAGCAGGTGTCGGGTATCCGCGCCAGACTCGGCGTATGACGTCGAACTGGGCCACATTCACCGCGGCCGAACCGGACCTCGCCAAGACGGTCGAGGAGCGCTTCGGTCAGTTCCGGCACCACACCCTGGCGACCCTCCGCAGGGACGGTTCGCCGCGCACGAGCGGACTGGAGGTGCGGTTCCTGCACGGGGAGTTCTGGCTCGGCATGATGCCTGGCTCGCTCAAGGCCCGCGATCTCCTCCGGGACCCGCGCTTCGCCGTCCAGGCCAACCCGGGCGACGGCACCGGCATGGGCGGCGGGGACGTACGGATCTCGGGCCGCGCGCTGCTCGTCGAGGACCCCGAGGTCATCGCCTCGTACACGGACTCGGTAAAGGTGCCCGACCCGGACGACTTCCACCTCTTCCGCACCGAGCTGACCGAGGTCACCCGCACCTTCATCGAGGACGACACGTACCTGGTCGTACAGGTGTGGAAGCCGGGCGAGCCGGTACGCACCGCCAAGCGCACCTGAGCCCCGCGGCACGCGGGGGCACACGCTCGGACACAGCCGAAGGCGCACGCTCCGGGCGCACGCGAAGGGCACACGCGAAGGCGCCGCCCCCTGCATGCAGCAGTGGGCGGCGCCTTCACACGCGGTGTCGGGGAGCGACTACTCCCACTCGATGGTGCCCGGCGGCTTGCTCGTCACGTCGAGCACGACGCGGTTGACGTCCGCGACCTCGTTCGTGATGCGGGTCGAGATCTTCGCCAGGACGTCGTACGGCATGCGCGTCCAGTCCGCCGTCATGGCGTCCTCGGAGGAGACGGGGCGCAGGACGATCGGGTGGCCGTAGGTGCGGCCGTCGCCCTGGACACCGACGCTGCGGACGTCCGCGAGCAGGACGACCGGGCACTGCCAGATGTCACGGTCGAGACCGGCCGCCGTCAGCTCCTCGCGGGCGATGGCGTCGGCCTCGCGCAGCAGGTCGAGCCGGTCCTTGGTGACCTCGCCGACGATGCGGATACCGAGACCGGGGCCCGGGAACGGCTGGCGCTGGACGATGTCGTCCGGCAGACCGAGCTCGGCGCCGACCATGCGCACCTCGTCCTTGAAGAGCTGGCGCAGCGGCTCGACGAGCGCGAACTCCAGGTCCTCGGGGAGGCCGCCCACGTTGTGGTGGGACTTGATGTTCGCCGTGCCGGTGCCGCCGCCGGACTCGACGACGTCCGGGTAGAGCGTGCCCTGGACGAGGAACGCGACGTCCTCGCCGTCGGCCGCGCCCTCGGCGACGATCTCCGCCTGCGCCTGCTCGAAGACACGGATGAACTCGCGGCCGATGATCTTCCGCTTGGTCTCCGGGTCGGAGACGCCGGCCAGTGCGTCGAGGAAGCGCTGGCTCGCGTCGACGACCTTCAGGTTCGCGCCGGTCGAGGCGACGAACTCCTTCTCGACCTGCTCGGTCTCCCCCTTGCGCATCAGGCCGTGGTCGACGTAGACGCAGGTCAGCTGGGAGCCGATGGCCTTCTGCACGAGGGCCGCGGCCACCGCGGAGTCGACACCGCCGGACAGACCGCAGATCGCGCGCTTCGTGCCGACCTGCTCGCGGATCGCGGCGACCTGCTCCTCGATCACGTTGCCCGTGGTCCAGGTCGGCTCGATGCCGGCGCCCCGGTAGAGGAAGTGCTCGAGGACCTGCTGGCCGTACGTGGAGTGCATGACCTCGGGGTGGTACTGCACGCCGTACAGCTTCTTCGCGTCGTTCTCGAAGGCGGCGACCGGCACGACGTCCGTGGACGCGGTGACGGTGAAGCCCTCGGGCGCGGCCGAGCAGGCGTCGCCGTGCGACATCCACACGGGCTGCTCGGTCGGGGTGCCCTCGAAGAGGGTGGAGCCGGGGCGGGAGACGGTCAGCGGCGTACGACCGTACTCGCGGGCGCCGTTGTCGTCGACGGTGCCGCCGAGGGTCGTGGCCATCAGCTGGAAGCCGTAGCACATGCCGAAGACGGGGACGCCGGCCTCGAAGATGGCGCGGTCCAGGCGCGGTGCGCCCTCCGCGTACACGGACGAGGGACCGCCGGAGAGGATGATCGCCTTCGGGTTCTTGGCGAGCATCTCCTCGACCGGCATGGTGCTCGGCACGATCTCGCTGTAGACGCGGGCCTCGCGGACGCGACGGGCGATGAGCTGGGCGTACTGCGCACCAAAGTCGACAACCAGAACGGTGTCAGGGGCGGCAGCGGGGGACGCTGATGGCACGGCGGCGGCCTTCCGGCGGTGGAACACGAGCAGGGGTCTGTTTTGTCGATTCTAACGGGCCCGTGAGGAGACTCTTCGTCTCATCCCACGGACGCGGTGGGCGGGGCCACTCGTGGCGGGGCATACTGGGGGTGTGACCAAGCACCGCATCGACTTCCTCTTTACCTATGGCAACCGGCCCGCCGGCTGCCATGGTGGAGCTGCTTGATCACCTGACAAGCGACTTACCGGGCGCCCCGGGCCGACAAGGCCCGGGGCGTTCTGTCGTATCCGGTCCTTGCCGCTCCGGGACACCCGTCCCCATACGACGAGGAGCCCCAGGATGACTGCCACCACCGCCACGACCAGCACCACCGCCACGGACACCGCCGAGAAGACCGGCGCCCGCACCTCCGAGGCCGCCGACGTGATCACCGGCGCCCGCGAGCGCATCGACACACTCGACGACCGGATCATCGGCCTGATCCAGGAACGGATGGCCGTCTCGGCCGTCATCCAGGAGGCACGGATCACCTCGGGCGGGCGCCGCGTGAACCTGGCCCGCGAGCTGGAGGTCCTCGGCCACTACAGGGACGCCCTCGGCAAGCCCGGCACCGGCCTCGCGATGACGCTCCTGGAGCTGTGCCGCGGCCGGGTCTGAGGCCTACGCGACGCACCCACGTTCGGATCCGCTCTCACCCGTACGGCGCGTGACCGGTGCGCGGCACCCTTCGTTGGTACCGATGTCCGTGCCAGCCAGGGGCGGGCCCGCTCAATCCACGCGTGGCTCCGCTGGAGCGATGAGACGTAGGGATCCATGCCGTACGTCGTGGGACCTCGCTCCAGTGTTTGTGACCGGACGGCAGGGGACAGCAGCCCGGTCACCCAAGAGAACGGCCGGTCCCGGGGACGCCCGGGGCCGGTCGGCCTCCCAGCAGAACCCTTCGCCCCTGTGGTCGAAAGGGTCGGTCGACACGGTGGCGCGCACGACAGACCCGCGAGCACGAAGCGCAGGAACCCCCACATCCCACAAAGCCCCACGTCCCGGGCTGCACAAGTGAATCGCCGCAGGTCCGCCCCATCCGCGCGCCACCGCGCGCCGGAGTGGCGACCCCTGGCAGACCCCCACCAGCGGCGCAACCCCCCGGCGCCGCTCCCCCGGCACCGACGCCGCCCTGACGTCGGTGCTGAAGGCCAAGGGCCCCGCGGACGCGTCCGCGGGGCCCTTCGCTGTGCCGTCGAGCCGATCCGGACCCGCGGATCACCGGACCGTGCGGATCAGACGGCCTTCTCCAGCTTCGCGAGCTGCGCCGCGACGATCGCCTGCGGCACGTCGGTCTTACTCGAGTCCAGCATGTTCATGGTGTAGAAGGCCACGACCGTCGAGCCGCTGCGCACCACGGTGAAGGTCATCGGGACCTTGTCGCCGTCGATGACGCCCTTCACGTCGTACGAGACGGCCTCGTCACCCGCGTCGGGCGCGGGCCGCTCCTTGACGCCGCTGTACTTGTAGTCGACGTGCTCGTACGCGGTGCAGTTCTTCGAGGCCGTGCGCAGGTCCTTCATGACCTCGGCGGCGTCGGCACCGTCGTGCGCGAGCAGCGCCAGCGAGGTCACCTTGGGATCGAGTTCGTCCGTCGCCATGAGCGTGCGCACGACGCGGTCCTTCGCCGTCGGCTGCGTCGAGAACATGAACATGTCGGCGAGCGGCTGGCACGCGGCCGGCTTCGCGGGGACGCTCTCGGTCGGCGGCAGGTCGTTCTTGCCCACCTTCTCGACCTTGTAGCCCTTGACGTCGCCCGTGGCGACGACGGCCTTCTCCAGCTCTGCCGCGGTGAGCGCCTTCGCCCCCTCCTCGGCGGGCTTCGCCGGCGCCGAGGTCTTCTCCGAAGCGGCCGGCTTCTTGGCGTCGTCGGTGGTCTCGGAGGACCCCCCGCACGCCGTCACCACACCCAGCGCCGCGACCACGGCGGCAGCCGCCACGGCACGCCTCACACCTGAGTTCACATTCCCACCTTCGTCTTCTGCGGCACGGCGCCACGCGTCGGCCCGTACCGAGGCGCCATCCAAGCCCGCGACCGGCCCCCTTTACCAGCGCTTTGCGTAACGATCGGAGATCGCCACAAAGGTTGTACGGGGCCCTGGGTGAGCCAGCTCACATAAGAATCGCGTTAGTTGGAGGGCAACCATTTCCCGGGGCTGCCGGTCACATGTGCGGAACCAACGGCCACACCCGCGACCCCACAACGCGGAGGCCTCTCAGCTCGTACTGTGCCGAAGCAGTACGCCGGACTTTCCGAGGTCTTCATGAAGCTTCGCCGTGCCCTGGCCGCCGCGGCCGCGACGGCTGCCATAGCCCCGATCGCGCTGCTGTCGGCTCCGGCCGCGTTTGCCGACGGGGAGGCGCCCGACGCCCCCGCGGCGGTTTCCGACGAGACGCCCGCGTCGACCCCGGCCGAGACGCCTGCGTCGACCCCGGCCACGCCGTCGTCGCCGGAAACCACCCCGTCCACCCCCGAGACCCCTTCGACGCCGGCCTCCACGCCCGCGACGAACGACACCGCCCCGTCGGGCACGCCGTCCGACTCCACGTCGCCGTCGCCGTCCGCATCCGCGACGCCGTCCGACGAGCCGACCGACCCGACCGGCATCTGCGAGGTGGACAACGAGGACTACCAGTCCAAGCTGTCCGTCTCCCTCAGCGGTCTGCCCGGCAAGATCGCGGCCGGCAGCGGCTGGCACGGCTTCACCCTCAACGTGAAGAACCCGACGAAGACCGACCTCGACGAGGCCATCTTCTACGCGGGTGTCGGCCCGAACGACGAGAACGCCGAGAACGCGTACAAGGCGAGCCAGGTCCGCCTCCAGGCGAAGGTCGACGGCACCTGGGTCGACATCGACGACGGCGACGGCTACTCGTTCGGCTTCCTCGACCTGTCGGGCATCAAGGCCGGCAAGTCCGTCAACTACCAGCTCCGCCTGAACGTGAAGGCCGGCGCCCCCATCGGTGAGGGTCTGACCATCGGCGGCGGCTTCTACAACGACGACGAGCTGGACTGCCTCAGCGACACGTCCGCCAGCTACATCATCCAGATCGTGAAGCCCGGCACGGACACCGACGGGACCAAGCCGCAGGAAGGCGGCAAGGTCCCGATGCCGTCCGAGAAGCCGAACGACGACAACACCCAGGAGGTGACCGGCAGCCTCGCGGAGACCGGTTCCTCCTCCATGGTCCCGACCATCGGCCTCATCGGCGGCGTCGCCGTCGTCGCCGGTGCCGGTGCCGTGTTCACCGTGCGTCGCCGCAAGGCCGGCGCCACCGCGTAACACCCCCTGGGGGCGTACTACGCACACGAGAAGGACCTGCGCTCGGAGGGGGGCGCAGGTCCTTACGTGTGTCCGGGGTCAGCCGCCCGGTGTCACTTCGCGGTCTTCTTGGGAGGAACTGTCGGCATCCCCAGGAACGGCAGCTTCAGCGCGCCGAACGCGTCCTCCGGGACCGCCGGGTTCTTCGGCGCGACCGCGGACAGCCGCGCGTACGCCACGCCCTGCGCCGGACGCGGGTCCTCCTCGCCCTTGTTGGGCCAGTACGACATCGCGCGCTCGGCCTGCGCCGTGATGGTCAGGGACGGGTTGACGCCCAGATTCGCCGTGACCGCGGCACCGTCGACGACCGAGATGCCCGGGTGCCCGTAGACGCGGTGGTACGGGTCGATGACGCCCGTCTCCGGGGAGTCGCCGATCGGGCAGCCGCCCAGGAAGTGCGCGGTCAACGGGGTCCCCATCAGCTCGCCGATGTTCGAGCCCGCGAAGCCGTTGATCTCGGCCGCGATCGTGGACGCGGCGTCCACGGCGGCCTTGATCTGCTTGGGGTTGGGCGCGCCGTGGCCCTGCTCGGCCGTGAGCAGTCCCTTCCCGACGCCGTCCGGCTTCAGATACGTCGTCAGCGAGTTGTCGAGGGACTGCATGACCAGACCGATGATGGTCCGCTCGGACCAGCGGTGGTTGGAGAGCGAACGCGCCATCAGCGTCGGGTGCTTGGCCACGTTGGCGAGCCACCCGGCCACGCGGGACGAGCCCTGCGCGTAGGGGACCTGAAGGATCGTCATGCCGCCCATCGCGTTCGAGCCCTTGCCGTAGCGGACCGGCTCGATGTGCGTGTTCTCGTCCGGATGGATCGAGGACGTGATCGCGACGCCCTGGGTGAAGTCGACCTTGGGCCTGCCGTGACGCTTCTTGTAGCGGCGGTTGTTGGTCTGGGCCCCGACGAGCGCCTCGGAGTTCGTGCGCGTCAGCTCACCCAGCCTCGCCGACAGATACGGGAGTTGACCGCCGGACTTCATCCGGTGCAGCAGGGTCTGCGTGCCGTACGTGCCGGCCGCGACGACGACGCGCCGGGCCTTGAACGTACGGCCCGCGCCCTTCTTCCTGTCGTCCGTCGGGAGCGTCGCCACCGCGAAACCCCCCTGCGAGTCGTCGGTGACGGAGACGACCGTCGTCATCGGGTGCACGACCGCGCCCGCCTTCTCGGCGAGGTACAGGTAGTTCTCGTTGAGGGTGTTCTTCGCGCCGTGGCGGCAGCCCGTCATGCACTCGCCGCACTCGGTGCACGCCTTGCGGGCCGGGCCCGCGCCCCCGAAGTACGGGTCGTCGACCTGCGTGCCGGGCGCGGCCTTCGCCGAGCCGTCGGCGTCCTTGCCGTCACCGAAGAAGACACCCACGGGCGCCATGTGGAACGTGTCGCCGATGCCCATGTCCTGGGCCGCCGCCTTGAGGTGGACGTCGGCGGGGGTCATGGTCGGGTTGAGCCGCACGCCCAGCATGCGCTGCGCCTGGTCGTAGTACGGCTTCAGCTCGGCCTGCCAGTCGGTGATGTCCTTCCACTGCGGGTCCTCGAAGAAGGGCTTCGGGGGCACGTAGAGGGTGTTGGCGTAGTTCAGCGAGCCGCCTCCGACGCCCGCCCCGGCGAGGACCATCACGTTGCCGAGGAGGTGGATGCGCTGGATGCCGTACATGCCGAACTTGGGTGCCCACAGGTAGTTCTTGAGGTCCCAGGAGTTCTTCGGCAGCGTGCCGGGCTCGAAGCGGCGGCCCGCCTCGAGCACGCCGACGCGGTAGCCCTTCTCGGTCAGGCGCAGGGCGGACACGGATCCGCCGAAGCCGGAGCCGACGACGAGGACGTCGTAGTCGTACGCGGCGTCGTCGTCGCTCGCGGCTCCACTGCGGGCAGAGTTCTCCTGTGACACTGGCTCTCCTCGTCGAGAACGGGTGGTGCTCTAACGAAGACGGAAGGTCTTCATCGCCTTCAGGCTGCGGCTCATGAACGCGGCGTACTTCTCGTCGGTCATCCCGAACGACGGCGCCATCGGCATGATCCGCTGGTGCGCGACGGTCTGCGCCTCGGTGTACTTGAGGATGCCCTCGGAGCCGTGGCGGCGGCCGAGGCCCGAGTCCTTCATGCCGCCCATCGGCGACTGGACGCTGCCGTACGCGGGCGCGTAGCCCTCGTTGATGTTCACCGTGCCGGTGCGCAGCCGGGAGGCGACGGCGTGACCGCGCTTCGCGTCCTTCGTCCAGACCGAGGAATTCAGGCCGTACGAGGTCCCGTTGGCGAGGTCGATGACCTCGTCCTCGTCCGTGAAGCGGTAGATGGAGACGACCGGGCCGAAGGTCTCCTCGTTGCAGACGGCCATCGGCGCCTCGACGCCGTCGAGGATGGTGGGCTCGAAGAAGTACGGGCCGATGTCGGGGCGCGCGACGCCGCCGGCCACGAGCTTCGCACCCTTGGCGACGGCCTCGTCGACGTGCCGCGTCACCGTCTCCAACTGCCGCTCGCCGACGAGAGATCCCATGTCGGCGCCGTACGCGAGGGACTTGCCCAGGCGCATCGCCTTGGTGCGCGTGGCGAACCGCTCGACGAACGCGTCGGCGATCGACTCGTGGACGTAGAGCCGCTCGATGGAGATGCAGAGCTGGCCCGCGGAGGAGAAGCAGGCACGGACCGCGCCGGCCGCCGCCTTGTCGATGTCGGCGTCCTCGAGGACCAGCATCGCGTTCTTGCCGCCGAGTTCGAGGGAGACGCCGACGAGGCGCGCGGCGGCGCCCTGGGCGACCTCGCGGCCCGTGCGGGTGGAACCGGTGAACGAGACGTAGTCGGCGTGCTTGACCAACTCGGGCCCCACGACCGGGCCCTCGCCGAGAACGACCTGGAAGACCTCGGCGGGAAGACCCGCCTCGATGAGCAGGTCACGCGCCCACAGCGCGGTCAGGCAGGTCTCCGTGTCGGGCTTCATGACGACCGCGTTGCCGGACACGAACGCGGGGAGCGCGTCGCCGACCGACAGCTCGAACGGGTAGTTCCAGGGCGCGATCTGGCCCACGACACCGCGCGGCTGACGCAGTTCGGTGACCTTGGTGAGGGTCGGGACGGCGCCCGTGTGCCGCTTCGGCTTCAGATAGGAGGGGGCCTTGCGGCCGTAGTGGCGGGCCGCGACGGCGACGGCCTGGACCTCTTCGTGCGCGTGCAGGCGCGCCTTGCCGGTCTCCAGCTGGATCAGGTCGAGGACCTCGGCCTGGCGGGCGAGCACCAGGTCGTGGAAGCGGAGCAGCACGGCGGCACGCCGGCGCGCGGGCACCTTCGCCCAGACCGCCTGCGCGGCGCGGGCCCGCTCGAAGGCCTTCGCGACGTCCTCGGGCGTGGACTCGGGCAGGTCCGCCAGCTTCTCGCCGGTGAACGGCGTGTGGTTGGCGGTGCGGCCCGAGCCGGCCACACCCTTGGTGAGCTGGGCGACCAGCTCGGGCGTCACCACGTCGGCCACGGTGCGCGCGCCCTGCGGGGCGGGGGCGACCGGGTTCGTGCCGGTCTTGTCCGTACGGTCCTTGGAGATGGCCTGCGAGTCCGTCATGGCGCGAGCGTAAGCGCCCGTCAACGTTTTGGGTACCCACGGGTAACGAGGTTTCACCAAGCACTCACACGCCGCCAGCGATCGCTGGCAACAAAGCCCCTGATCAGGGCGTTGTCAGGGCCTTCACCCAGAGTTCGTCGATGTTCGCGGTGCTTGCCGATGCTTCTCGGTGCTCGCCGGTGCTTGCCGGTGCTTGCCGGTCAGACTTTGTCGATGTCGAGGTTGGCGATCGCCGCCTTCGCCACCTCACGCCCGCGCTCGGTGAAGTCTCCCCTGCCCGGGTAGTCGATCCACAGCTGGTACATGTCGCCCGACCGGGTCTTGTAGTAGAAGACCTTCGCCTCGCGCGGCTTGGGCGCGTCGGAATCACTGTCATCCGTGTAGGTGATGGTGTTCTCGGCGGCCTCACGGTCCTTGTACGTGGTCTTGGCGGTCCGGCTGTGCGGAACGGGCTTGTCCGCCATCCTCGGGTCATCACCCTTGTTGATCTCGTCGGAGTCCTTGTAGGCCTGCGCGGACGCGGAGCTCGCGATCCCGTTCACGCTGTCCTCGGACTTCTTCTTGAGCGAGAGGGTGATGGAGACCGCGTAACTCGGATCCCGGTACGAGACCCAGTGATCGGTCTTGATGATGCTGTTGTCCGCCACGGATCTGACGTACTCCGGCGGCGCCGCGAACGTCGCCGCGAGCGTCTTCTCCTGATGGTCCCGCCACCCGTCCGGCAACGGCCCCGCGAACGGGTTCGCGACCACCAGATACGCCACCACCGCCGCCGCGACGACCGCCGCGCCGACGCCGAGCAGCGCCTTGCGGCTGAGGCCGACGCCCTTGCCGCCGGGGCCCGTGAGCTGGACGGCCTGGGTGGGCGGCGGCTCGGGCGGGTTGGCCGCACGCTCCAGGAGGTCCCGCACACGCGCCGCGTTCGGGCGCCGGGCCGGGTCCTTGGCGAGCAGGCCGTTGATGGCCTCGGCGAGCGGGCCCCGGGCCGCGGCGGGCGCCGCCGGGGTCGCGTTGAGCACGGACTGGAGCGTCGCCGGCGTGTTGCTGCGGCGGAACGGCGACACCCCCTCCGTCGCCGCGTACAGGACGACGCCGAGGGACCACAGGTCCGAGGCCGGGCCCGGACGCTGCCCGAGGACGCGCTCCGGGGCGATGAACTCGGGCGAGCCGACGAAGCCGCCGGTGTCCGTCAGATTGGTCTCGCCCTCGATCTGGGCGATGCCGAAGTCGGTGAGGACCACCCGGTCGTGGCGGCCCAGCATCACGTTGTCGGGCTTCACGTCGCGGTGCAGGACGCCCGCGGCGTGCGCGGCCTCCAGGGCACCGAGCACCTCGAGGCCGATCCCGGCAGCGTCGCGGGCGCCGAGCGTGCCCTCCTGGAGCGCGTCGCCGAGCGTGCGCCCCTGCACGAACTCCATGACGATCCACGGCTGTCCGTCCTCGACGGCGACGTCGTGGACGTTGACCACGGCCGGATGGTCGAGCCGGGCCGCCGCACGCGCCTCGCGCCGCATCCGCTCGAAGACGGTGGCCCGCTCGCGCTCCGGCAGATGGTCGGGGACGCGCGGCTCCTTGACCGCCACCTCACGGTCCACCGTCTCGTCCTTGGCCCGCCACACGGTGCCCATGCCGCCGTGCCCGAGCTTGCTCAGGAGCCGGTAGCGCCCACCGATGAGGCGCCCCGCGCCGGGCTCGGACTCCGCGCTCTGCCGCGGCGGCACGACCTGGGTGGGCGGCGGCTGGTGCGAGGGCTGAGGCTGGGGATACGCGGCGGGCGGCTGCGGCGGCACCGGGGGCTCCTGGGCGTACGGGTTCCCCTGCTGAGGCCTGTGCGGCTGCTGCGGCGGCTGGAGTCCGAAACTCGTCGGATCGTTCGGTCCGTAGGCGGGTCCCCCGTTGTGACTCATGCCCCCATGCCTACCGTGCGGGACACCTCCGGATCCACTCCGGTCACGCAGTTGTGACCGCCCCGATGCCTCAGCCGCCCCCGGACGGCACGAAGGTGGCGACCGCCGTGTCGAAGTACCGCTTGGCCTCCGTGATCCGCCCGACCGGCGCCGACACCCACACGTCGTACATCCGGCCGCCCTGCTCCCAGCACAGGTCGTACGTGTGTCTCGCGCCCTCCGCCGCGCTGAAGCCGTTCCACGTGAACCGCCAGAGCGCGGCGGGCCGGCCGCCGTGGGTGGTGTCGGTGACGGAACCGTCGCGGTAGCCCGGGTTGTTGGCGGGCCCCTTCGCGTCGGAGCGGCGCTGCACCGCGCCGGGCCCGCCCGGGTCGGGGGCGGTCGCCTTGATGCCGATCCTGAACGTGTCGCCCGGCGACATGTAGAAGATCCGCGGTCCGTCGGGCTTGCGGCTGAAGTCGTCCGGCACGGCCAGGGAGAACCCCTCCGGGTCGACGGCCGTGCGGTATCCGGCGGGGGACGCGGGCCGCGTGCTCGTCTGCCGCTCCGTGACCGTGACCGTCGGGCGGGGCTCCGGGGCCGGGTCGGAGGGGGACGCCGTGTCGCCGGTGGGGCCCGGTGCGGACGCCGTGGGGCGGTGGGTGCCGCCGCCGTCGCCGCCGTTCACGAGGAGCGCGGCCGCGGAGACGCCGGCCCCGGCCATCGCGGCGACGAGCGCGGCCGCCGCGAGAGCGGCGCGGGGTGAACGCTTCTGCGGGGGCTCCGGAGCGGGCACCGTGGGGGTGTCCCGGGCGGTGGGCGTGTAGCCGGCCACGGCCCGCGGCGTCGTGCCCGTGGCGACGTACGCGCGAAGGAGCCGGTCGGCCTCGTCCAGGCCGAGCCTGAGCGCCGGATCACGCTCCAGCAGTCCCCGAACGACGGGCAGCAGAGGCTCGGCCTCGGTGGGCGGAACGATCTCGCCGACCACCACGGCGTGCATGATCCCGCCCAAGGAGTCGCGCCGGAACGGTGATTCGCCCGTCAGGGCGGCGCACAGCATCGCGCCGAGCGACCACAGGTCCGACTCGGGCCCGGTCCGCTCCCCCGCCATGCGCTCGGGCGCCGTGTACTCGGGCGAGCCGACGAAGGAACCCGTCTCGGTGAGCGTCGTCGCGCCGCTGACCTGCGCGATCCCGAAGTCCGTGAGCACGACGCGCTCGCTGCCCGCCTCGACGAGCACGTTGGCCGGCTTCAGATCGCGATGCAGCACCCCCGCCGCGTGCGCGACCCGCAGCGCTCCGAGCAGCGCGATCCCGATCCGGGCCGCCTCCCGCGCGTCGACGGGACCGGTCCGCGACAGCCGCTCGGCGAGTGAGCCGCCCTCGATCAACTCCATGACGATGTAAGGGCGTTCACCGTGCTCCACGACGTCGTGGACGACGATGACGTTCGGGTGTCTGAGCTGCGCGACCGCACGGGCCTCGCGCAGGGTGCGGTCCTTCTGGCGGCGGGCCTCGTCGGCGGAGAGCGACTCGTCGAGCACGAGTTCCTTGACCGCGACGCGCCGCCCGAGCAACTGGTCACAGGCACGCCACACGACGCCCATTCCGCCCCGGCCGATACGCGCCTCCAGCCGGTAACGTCCGGCGATCACACGGACGTTGCCCTCCCCCTCGGTCCCCATGCGTTCCATCATGCCGCACGGAACGGGCCCCGGAGGGGCCTGCTCCGGGCCGTCAAGGGATCAACGAAACCGCAGGCGGCCGCCGCCCGCCACGGTGCCTACGGTTCCCAGCTCCGCAGGATCGCGTCGAACTGCTGCCGCGCCTCGTCCCAGTCGGCCGACGGCACGGACAGATAGATGGCGTACTCGGTGCCGTCGTTCTCGACGTACGTCTGCTCGATGGCGTGCCGCGGGCCCGACGTCGTGTCCTTGTTGCCCGCGGTCCAGGTGAACTCCCACAGGGAGCCCGGCCGGTCGCGGTAGGTGTTGGGCTGCAGGTTGATCTGCTGATAGGCGGGCAGCTTCGTGACCTGCCGCTCCAGGTCCAGCTGGTGGTGGTACGAGTCGGGCCAGTCGGGGGACTTGTCGACCGCGATCCGCACGAAGTGGGCGCCGCCGTCCGGTGTGTAGTCGACCTGGGAGCCGTCCGCCTGCCGCTTCCAGCCCTTCGGGAGCATGAGGCTGAAGCCCTCCACGTCGTCGACGCGCACCCAGTTGTCCGGGATGCTCCCGGCCTTGTGCCGGCCGCCGCCGGAACCCGCCGAGGTACTCGTGGCCCCGTCCTTGCCGGAGTTCGTGTTCGAGGTCCGGTGACTCAGGTAGTGGTTCGCGGCGAACGTCCCGCCGCCGCCGACGAGCGCCGCCGCCAGCGCCACAGCGACGACACGCGGCCACTTGCGGCGGCCGGCCGCGGGTACCGGCACGGCGGAATGATGCACGCCTATCGCCGTCGACTTCTCCGGCGGCGTCGGCGGCGCCGCGGCATGCACCTGCGTGGGCACATAGGCCTGCGCCGCGCTGGACCGCCGTCCCTCGGCGGCCTCGGCGAGCATCGTCTCGGCCTCGTCGGCGGACGGGCGCGCGGCCGGGTCCTTGCGCAGCAGGGCCTGAATGACGGGCGCGAGGGCCTGCGCGTGTATGAGTTCGCCCGGATCGTCCTCGACGACGGCCTGCATCGTGCTGATCGGCGACGTGCGCCGGAACGGGGACTTCCCCTCGACGGCCGTGAACAGTGTGGCGCCGAGCGCCCACAGGTCGGACGCGGGTCCGGGCGCCGCGCCGCTGACCCGCTCGGGCGCCAGATAGTCGACCGAGCCGACTATCTCGCCGGTCCGCGTGATCGTCGAGTCGCCCTCGACCTGGGCGATCCCGAAGTCCGTGAGCAGCACCCGTCCGTCGAGGGAGAGCAGGACGTTGCCCGGCTTCACGTCGCGATGCAGGACGCCGGCCGCGTGCGCGGCGCGCAGCGCCCGCAGCGTCCACAGGCCGATGCGGGCGGCCTCGCGCGGCAGGATGCGGCCCGACTCCTTCACGGCGTCCGCGAGCGAGGGACCGTCGACGAGTTCCATCACGATCCACGGCCGGTCGTCGTGCTCCAGCACGTCGTGGACGGTGACGACCGCCGGGTGGTTGATCCGCGCGGCGGCCCGCGCCTCCGTCTGTGTCCGCGCGAGCAGTACGGCGCGGTCGGCCTCCTGCACGTACTGGGCCGCCGTCAGTTCCTTCACGGCCACGGCACGGTGCAGCACTTCGTCGTGCGCGCGCCACACCCGGCCCATGCCGCCGCGCCCGATCGAGTCACCGAGTCGATAGCGGCCCGCGAGGAGCAGGCCCTGCATCTGATTCACGTTCCCCCGCAGGCGCATTGGTCGTGCCACGGCCGCTCATGGCCTTGACAGAGCCACATTAGGGAGCGGCCCAGGTACAGGGAACCGGCGGGGGTGCACGGAGACCGCACTGTGACGCTTGTCCCCTGCCGCGACGGGAGCCGACAGGTCATCAACTGGGCGCATTCCGTACGCCGATTCGACGTCTGGCGTTGCATCAGCCCCTACGCCGGTGGACCGTCCGGCGTTGCATCAGCCCGAGTTCTGATACGTCAGCCCGTGCTCCGATACGTCGCCGAGGCCTGCTCGTACAAGCGCGTCACCTCGTCGCGCTCGGCCTCGGGACCCCGCAGCTGCACCACGTGGTAGCGGCCCCCCACGATCATCGCGAGGTTGCGTACGTACGTCTCACGGCCCGCCGAGTTCTGCCAGGTGAACTGGCCCTCGGCCATGGCCCGTCCGCCCACGTCGATCCGGCGCATCCCGCTGGAGGTCGCCCACGTCGAGTCGCGGAACGGCTGCAACTCGCGTTCCTTCTCCCGCTGGTACGTCATCGGATCGCTGCCGTACGCGGACGTGCTGTCGCGGCCCGGGACGACGACGAGCTCGAAGTCGCCGTGTGTGTAGAGGACCTGCCCCTGTCCGTTCCTGCCCTGCCGGTTCCAGCCCTTGGCGACGGCGACCCGGAACCCTTCGGGGTCCTTGCGCAGGGTGAAGCCCTGCGCGACCCCGGGTTCGGACGAGTCGGTCTGCGGATCGGTGGCGGCCGGGGTCGACGAGCGCTTGCCGCCGTTCTTCCCCTGCCCCTCGGTGGATTCACCCGCCGAAGGAGCCGGTGTGGACCTGCCGCCCTCGGGCGCGGGCCGGCCCCCGCCGGTGGCGCCCGCGTGATCCGTCGCGCCGTCCCCCGGGGTGCCGCCGCTCGGCTCGGCCTTCGGCATGAAGACCATGGCGTACGCGACCGCGGCGGCCAGCCCGAGCAGTATCAGGACGAGCAGGGTGCGGCCGAGTGAACGGGGTTGGCCGGGCTGCCGATCCGACCGGGTGCGACGCTCCGCCGAGCCCCGCTCCGGCCGCGTACGCCGCTCCGCCTGCGGACGGCGCTCGGCCTGCTGCGGATGCGCCCTGGCCCGCTTGTGCCGCGCGTGCCCGGCCCCGGCCTGGGCGGCGGAGCGCCGGCGACGCCTGCGCACGAGCTCGCCCCGGCGCCGTACGACCGGCAGCCGCGTGGCGTCGAAGGGGGGCGACGCCACGACGTTCGTGCCCGCCTCCGGCTCCGGCGCGGACCGCACCAACGACCTGAGCCACCCCCGCAGCTCCTCGAAGTCGAGCCGCTCCGTGGGGTCCTGACGCAGCAGCGACTCGACGACGGGCCGCAGGGGCCCGCACTCCTCGGCGAACGCGGGCGGCTCGGCGCACACCATCTGCACCAGCTCGCCGGTGTTCTCCTCCGGGTACGGGGCATGCCCCTGGACCGCGCGGAACAGGAGGGCGCCGAGGGCCCACAGGTCGGTCGCCGGGCCGATCGGGGCGGCCAGCTGCCAGTTCTCGTGGACGGGTCCCGCCTGCTCGGGCGCCCAGCGCTCGGTGACGGGCCCGACGAGGGTCATCCGCGCCTGCCGCGCGCGGTCGGCGGCGAGGGCGGTGGTGGGCCCGCGACCGGCCGCCGGGGCCGCCTGCTGCTGCGCGGGGATGAGCTGGTCCCCACGCGTGGCCACGGGCGCTCCGGGCACGGGGTCGGGAGTCTCAGGGGTGGAAGCGCTCGGCTCGGACCGCTCCATGCCGGGCCGCGGGGTCGCCCCGTGCCACGGACGCCCGGCGGAGCCGCGTACGCCGTAGGGGTCGTCGATCCGGCCGGGCTCCGCACCGCCGCCCTGCGCACCGGTGCCGGACTCGTCCCCGTGCTCCGTGCCCGGCCCGCGCTGCGGCGGCGGCCCCGGCGTCCCGTCCGCGTCCGCACCCCCGCGCGCGGCGGCCCGTGCACCCGCCCGGTAAGCGGCTATCGCCCCCGCGCGCGCGGCACGCGGGTCGCTCCCGGCCTCGAGCGCGGCGGGCCGGGACGGCGCGGGCGCAAAAGCAGCGGGAGGGGTGTACGGGGGCGCGGGCGCCGAAGGCTGCGGCTCCCGGGGAGCCGGGGGCGCCGCGACGGCGGGAGGCGCCGGCGTCGGGTCGTAGCCGCACAGCGCCTCCTCCGCCGCACCGGCGGCGAGTCCGGTCAGCACGATCCGGCCGTCGTCGCACACGAGGACCGTGCGGGCGGTGATGTTCCGGTGGACCCAGCCGTGGGCGTGCAGCGCGCGCAGCGCGGTGAGGACGTCGGACGCGACCTCGGCCGCCCGGTACGGGGACAGCGGCTCCTCGGCGAGCAGCGCGGCGAGCGGCCGCGCGGAGACGACCTCGCTGACGATCCACAGCGAACCGCCCTCGGCGAACACGTCGAAGACCTGGTCGAGCCGAGGGTGGTCGGGTATCTGGGCAGCGGCCTGCGCGGCCTCGACGGCACGGCGCACCGCGGGATCAGCCGGCCTGCGCGTGGTCCGCGCCGCGTCCCCCCGCTCGCGCCGGCCACGCGACTCACGCGGCACGAACCCGTCCGGGAGCCCTTCGGCGTCGAGCACCTCGGCCTCGACGACTTCAGGTAACGGCACCTGCCTGACCAGGACTTCCTGGCCGCTGTAGGTGTCGAACGCCCGCGTCTGGGCGAACTCGTACGCGTCGTCCGGCGACAGCGGCAGGCGGTAGCGGTCGGCGAGCACTCGTCCGGCATAGTCATCCACGACGCGTCCCCCTGTCCGCCCGGTGGTCAATTCCGTTCGCTTTGCGCCCTGTTGTGCGCAGTGGTGCGTCCCGATACGGCTGCGCACGGTCCGCAAGCACTCACGATACGTGCCGGACTGCCTTCAGGCTCAGGACTTCGGCTTGAACGTCTTGGTGAACGTCTGCCAGGTGGCCTTGCGCTGCGCACCGTCCCAGTCGGCGGCCTTGGCCGTGTACATCAGGCCGTACCCGAGACCGCTGTTGACCACGAAACCGCGGTCGATCGAGCGGTACTTGGTGCCCCCGTCGACGTACGTGAACTCCCAGTCCGCGGTGTTCCAGCCGCGGAAGTCGACAGCCGCTATCCGGATCCGGTCGTACTGGGAGCGGCGCATGTACTGCTCCTGGTTGCGCCAGTCCTGGACCGGGTTCGACTTGGGCGTCGTCGTCCAGCCGACGAGCAGCTTCTGTCCGTCGGGACCCGTGAAGCGGGCCCCCGCCGCGCTCGTCGAGCTGTACTTCCAGCCCTTCGGGAGCCCGATGGAGAAGCCCTGGTCGTGCTTGTACGTCGAGGCGGCGCCGCTGCCGCCCGGGATCCCGCTGCCGCCACCGGTGCTGCCGGGCGACGCACCCTGGCCGGCGTCGCTGTCCTTGTCTCCGCCCTTGTCGGTGTCCGAGCCGGAGCCCTGGCCCTTGTCGGAGCCCTTGCCGCCGTCCTGAGCCGCGTCGTTGCCGCTGCCGGACCCGCTGCCCTTGTCCTTGCTGTCGCCGCCGCCGCTGCCGCTGCCGGCGCCGCCACTCGCTCCCGCGGAGGCGGACTTGTCGCCGCCCTTGGCGGAACTGCCGTCGTCGCCACCGCTGAACGCGATGCCGATGACGGTGCCGATCACGGCGAGCGCGACGAGCACCGCGACGATCACGAGGGTGCGCCGCGGGACCACGTCCGTGAGCGAGGCCCTGGTCGCCGGCGTGCGCGGCGGCCCGGCGGGCTGCGCCGGAACACCCGAACCGCCCTGCCCGACCGCAGGATGCGCGGAGGCCTCCGCCGTGCCGCCGGACGCGGCCTCACCACTCCTGCCTGCCGCTCCGGCCGCCGTCGCGGCGGTGGCCGCGGCAGCGGCCTTCCGCACGGACCGCAACGCGCCACGCAGCTTCTCGGCCGCTTCTTCGGTCCTCTTGCCCGCGCCGGTGCCGTCACCGGCGTCCGCGGGGCTCACGGACGCAGCCGAAGACCCGGCCCCCGCGGCAGCTCCCGCCGCCGAACTTCCCTTGCCGAAGCGCACCTTGGGCGTCTTGGGCACCTTGGGCGTCTGCTCGGGAATGGGCGGCAGCGGCACGACCTTGGTCGCGTCGACCGGCTCGGGCGCCTCGTCCTTGGGCTCGGGAGCGTGCAGGACGTCGTTCAGGAGGGCCCGCGCCCCGGCGTCGTCGAGCCGCTGCTCCGGGTCCTTGGCGAGCAGCCCGTAGATGACCTTCTCCAGCGGCCCCGCGTTCTTGGGCGGGTCGACCGGCTCGGTCATGACGGCCGTCAGGGTCGCGATGGCGGACCCCTTGTCGTACGGAGGAACTCCCTCCACCGACGCGTACAGCAGGCCGCCGAGCGACCACAGGTCGGCGGCGGGGCCGGGCTTGTGCCCGCGCGCCCGCTCCGGCGAGATGTACGAGGGCGCGCCGACGAGCATGCCGGTGGACGTGATCGAGGGGTCGCCCTCGACCTGGGCGATGCCGAAGTCCGTGAGGACGACGCGCCCGTCCTCGGCGATCAGCACGTTCGACGGCTTCACGTCGCGGTGCAGGATGCCCTCGCGGTGCGCGGCGCGCAGCACGTCGAGGATCGCGAGCCCGACCTCGGCGGCGCGCCGCGGCTCCAGCAGGCCGTCCTCACGGATCTGCTCCGCGAGGGACTTGCCCTCGACGAGTTCCATCACGATCCACGGCCGGTCGTCCTCGTCGACCACGTCGTAGACCGTCACCGCGCTGTTGTTCCGGATCCGCGCGATCGCCTTCGCCTCACGCAACGTTCGCGTGATCAGGCGCCGCTTCTCCTCGTCGTCGATGCTCGACGGGAACCGCAGTTCCTTGACGGCGACCGTCCGGCCGAGTGTCTCGTCCTTCGCCCGCCACACGGTGCCCATGCCGCCGCGGCCGAGGACCTCTCCCAGCCGGTAGCGCCCGGCGAGGAGACGTGCGCTCTTGTCCTGACGAGCTGTGCCCGTCTGCTCCGCCTCCGACATGCGTCCCCTCTGCAACCCGCCCTGACAGAGCCTTCATTGTCCCTTACCCGGGGACCACTCCACGCCCAGGGTCGGCCGTCCCTCATGATGGACCGCACACACGGAGGGACCGTCATGCCCGTACTTCGGACACTGCTGGCGATACCCCTGGCAGCGGCCCTCTTCTGTATGTTTCCGGGCAGTTCCACGTCACTCGCGGCCCCGGCCACGGATGCCACTCTTCCGTTGCTGGTCACGGAGGGCAAGGCCCCCGCCGCGGCGCTGCTCGCCCGCGAGGGCGGGACGACGCGCTTCGTACGCACCGGCCCCACGATCCGCCGCACCGACCACTTCCGGGCCGGGAGCATCACGAAGTCGTTCATCGCGACGGTCGTGCTGCAACTCGCCGCCGAACACCGCCTGCGCCTCTCCGACACGGTGGACGACCACCTCCCTGGTCTACTGCGTGACCACACCGTCTCCCTCCACTCGCTTCTCACCCACACCAGTGGCCTGCCCGACTTCACGGCGCGCACGCACGGCACGATCCCGGTATCCCCCACAACGGCCGTACGACTGGCCGAGGCCGGCCCGCCGAGCCCTCGCGACCACTGGTCGTACTCGAACACCAACTACGTCGTGCTGGGCATGGTCATAGGCCAGGTCACGGGCCACTCGTACGCGACCGAGGCCCGCCGCCGCATCATCGAACCGCTCCACCTGACCGACACGTCGTTCCCCGGCACCCGCACCACACTGCCCACACCGCACGGCCGCGCGTACGACGCGACGGGCGACGACGTGACCACTCTGAACCCGCGCGTGGCCGGCGCCGCAGGCGAACTGATCTCCACCCTCACCGACCTGAACCGCTTCTACACGGCCCTCCTGAAGGGGCGCCTCCTCCCACCGGGCCAACTCCGCACGATGCTCGACACCCGCACCACACAAGGCCGCTACGGCATGGGCCTCTACCCCACGAAGCTCCCCTGCGGAACGACGATATGGGGCCACAACGGCCGAATCGAGGGCAGCTACGTCCGCACGGCGGCAACGAGAACGGCGTCGAGAGTCATCACGTTCCGCACCGACACAGACACCACGAAGCACACCCCCGAACTGGAACGCCGCCTGCTGACGGCAGAGTTCTGCCACCCCACACCCACCAACGGGTCGGACGATTGACCCCGAACACACCACGCACCGCGTCCGCCGCCCCAAGGACGAGCACACCGATTCAGCCCGCCCGGCGAGCCTGATCACGACCGCGCCCTTCCCCCCCGCCCGGCACCCGAGGACAAGCGCGCCGTATCCCGTATCAGCCCCTCCAGCGTTCGAGGACCAGCACACCCTTCCTCCTGCCGGGCACCGAAGGACGAGCACACCGATTCAGGCCGCCCGGCGAAGGTGAGAACGACCGCGCCACTTCAGCCCGTCCGGCGTTTGAGGACGAGCCCGCAGGGCGAACGGGGGGCCTGGGGACACCGCCCCCAGCGCAACCCCGCCCACCCATCCACCCCGTACAAGCCAGACCCGCACAAGCCAGACCCGCACAAGCCAGACCCGCACAGATCAAAGCGGCACAATATCCGGCGCCCCCAGTCGCGCCGCATCGGCCGAGAGGTCATCCGGCTGACGCTGAGACTCCCGCTCGGCCTGCACCCGCTTCTCGTAGTGCTGCACCTCCCGCTCGATCTGGTCCTTGTCCCAGCCGAGCACCGGGGCCATCAACTCCGCCGCCTCACGCGCGCACCGCGTCCCCCGGTCGAACGTCTCGATCGAGATCCGTGTGCGTCGCGTCAGCACATCGTCGAGGTGCCGCGCCCCCTCGTGCGAGGCGGCGTACACGACCTCGGCCCGCAGGTAGTCGTCGGCGCCGGTGAGCGGCGCGCCGAGCCCGGGGTCGGCTGCCACCAGGTCGAGCACCTCCTCCGCCAACGACCCGTACCGGTTGAGGAGATGCTCCACCCGCACCACATGGAGCCCGGTCCGCGCGGCGATCCTCGCCCGCGCGTTCCACAGCGCGTGGTAGCCCTCGGCCCCGATCAGCGGAACGTCCTCGGTGACGCAGTCGGCGACCCGCTGGTCGAGCCCGTGCACCGCCTCGTCGACGGCGTCCTTGGCCATCACCCGGTACGTCGTGTATTTGCCGCCCGCCACGACGACCAGCCCCGGCACGGGGTGCGCCACCGTGTGCTCGCGCGAGAGCTTGCTCGTGGCGTCGGACTCACCGGCGAGCAGGGGCCGCAGGCCCGCGTAGACCCCCTGGACGTCATCGCGCGTGAGGGGCACCGCGAGCACCGAGTTCACATGCTCGAGCAGATAGTCGATGTCGGCACTGGAGGCCGCGGGGTGCGCCTTGTCGAGGTCCCATTCCGTGTCCGTGGTGCCCACGATCCAGTGGCGCCCCCACGGGATCACGAACAAGACGCTCTTCTCGGTCCGCAGGATGAGCCCGGTCGTCGAGTTGATCCGGTCCTTGGGCACGACGAGATGGATGCCCTTGGACGCCCGTACATGGAACTGGCCCCGCTCGCCCACCATCGCCTGGGTGTCGTCCGTCCACACGCCCGTCGCGTTCACGATCTGGCGGGCGCGGATCTCGTACTCCCCGCCGCCCTCCACGTCCTCGACGCGGGCGCCGACGACGCGCTCGCCCTCCCGCAGAAACCCGGTCACACGTGCCCTGTTGGCGACTTTCGCCCCGTACATCGCGGCCGTGCGCACCAGTGTCGCCACATACCGCGCGTCATCCATCTGGGCGTCGTAGTACTGCAGGGCGCCGACGAGCGCGTCCTTCTTGAGCGCGGGCGCGACCCGCAGCGCGTGTCGCCGGCTCAGATGGCGGTGCATGGGCAGTCCGCGCCCATGCCCGCGCGCCATGGACATCGCGTCGTACAGGGCGACGCCCGAGCCCGCGTACAGCCGCTCCCAGCCCTTGTGCTGGAGGGGATACAGGAACGGGACCGGCTTCACGAGGTGCGGGGCGAGCCGCTCCAGGAGCAGCCCGCGCTCCTTCAGCGCCTCGCGTACGAGTGCGAAGTCGAGCATCTCGAGATACCGGAGCCCGCCGTGGATCAGCTTGCTCGACCGGCTCGATGTGCCGGAGGCCCAGTCCCGCGCCTCGACCAAGCCGGTGGACAGACCCCGGGTCGCGGCGTCGAGCGCGGTGCCCGCGCCGACCACCCCCGCGCCCACGACCAGGATGTCCAGCTCTCGCTCGGCCATTCCCGCGAGCGCCTCGGCACGCTCCGCCGGTCCCAGTGTCGCTGTCCTCACTGCTACCTCCCGCTGTCGGTCAGTCGGCGTCGGTCCAGTCGGTCCCACCGGTGTCACCTGTCTGATGCGCCCCGGCCCTCATCACCCATGCACCGATTCTGACCGCCGTGCCCGACTTCAGCCACCACTCACCCGCAGCCTGTGGACAACACTCCCGGATTCCCGGCCAGGCAATACCGCATAACGGTCATATTTACTCCTAGTCTGACATTGCGCTCGCCCATCTTGTCCACAGGGCTTGCGCTCTCCTCCCGCTCCGGCTATTGGGAAGGACGGCCCACCGCCATGCCCGCAGATCTCGCCGTCGTCGGACTCGGTCACCTCGGCCTGCCCCTCGCCCAGGCCGCCGTCGCCACCGGCATCGCGACCATCGGCTACGACCCCGCACGCGCCACCGACCTCGCGGCCGGCCGGCTCCCCGGCGACGGCGCCGAGGGAACCCTGACCGCCGCCGACATCCGCCGGATGCTCTCGGGAGGCTTCCGGCCGACCGGTGACCCCGTCGAACTCGGCCGCGTCCGCACCGCCGTCATCTGCGCCCCCGCACCGCTCGGCGCGGACCGCTCCCTCGACCTCACACAGCTCACCGACGCCACGCGCGCCCTCGCCGCCCGTCTGCGCCCCCACACCACGGTGATCATCGAGACCCCGGTCGCCCCCGGCACCACCGAAGGCGTCCTGCGCCCCCTCCTGGAGGACGGCTCGGGGCTGCGCGCCGGCCGCGACTTCCACCTCGCCTACTCGCCGGGCCGCCTCGACCCCGGCAGCCGCACGCACGCGTACGCCACGACCCCCAAGGTGATCGGCGGCCTCACCCCCGCCTGCACCGAGTCCGCCGCCGCTTTCTACGGCCGCCTGTCCGACAAGGTGGTGCGCGCGCGCGGACCGCGCGAGGCCGAGACCGTCCAGCTCCTGGAGACCAACTACCGCCACGTCAACATCGCCCTGGTCAACGAGATGGCCGTCCTCTGCCACGACCTGGGCGTCGACCTGTGGGACGTCATCCGCTGCGCCGAGACCAAGCCGTTCGGCTTCCAGGCGTTCCGTCCCGGCCCCGGCGTCGGCGGCCACGGAGTCCCCCAGGACCTCTCAGGCACGCCCCTCCCCGTCCGCCCCCTGCGCATGGTGGAACTGGCCCAGCAGGTCAACCACCACATGCCCCAGTACGTGATCCAGCGCGCCGCCACCCTCCTGAACGAACACGGCAAGTCCGCCCGCGGCGCCCGCGTCCTGCTCCTCGGCATCACGTACAAGCCCGATGTCGCCGATCTGGAAGGCACGCCCGCCCAGGAGATCGCCACGCGACTGATGCAGCTGGGCGCGGCGGTCAGCTACCACGACCCGCACATCCCCTCGTGGAACGTCCTCGGCCACCCGGTCCCCCGCGCGGACTCCCTCTACGAGGCCGCCGCGGACGCCGACCTGACGATCCTGCTCCAGCATCACCGCACGTACGACCTCCAGGGCCTGTCCGTGAAGGCCCAGCTCCTCCTGGACACCAGGGGCGCCACCCCGACAGGCGCGGCCCACCGCCTGTGAAGCCCCTCTCCACAGCCCCGTAGAGGCCCATGAACCCCGTAGGAGGTCTGGAGAGACCCGTGGAGGCCCTCTACGTGGAAGGGGCCCGCACCGTTTCGGTGCGGGCCCCTTCCACGTAGTACTGCGTCAGCGGCGGTGCTGCGAGTCCGCCACCGTGACCTCGACCCGCTGGAACTCCTTGAGCTCGCTGTAGCCGGTCGTCGCCATGGCGCGCTTGAGGGCGCCGAAGAAGTTCATCGAACCGTCCGGGGTGTGCGAAGGCCCGGTGAGGACCTCCTCCGTCGTACCGACGGTCCCGAGGTCGACCTTCTTGCCGCGCGGCACGTCCTCGTGGACGGCCTCCATGCCCCAGTGGTGACCGCGGCCGGGCGCGTCCGTGGCGCGCGCCAGCGGGGAACCCATCATCACGGCGTCGGCGCCACAGGCGATGGCCTTCGGCAGATCGCCGGACCAGCCCACGCCACCGTCGGCGATCACGTGCACGTACCGGCCGCCGGACTCGTCCATGTAGTCGCGGCGGGCGGCGGCCACGTCGGCCACGGCGGTCGCCATCGGCACCTGGATGCCCAGCACGTTGCGCGTGGTGTGCGCGGCGCCGCCACCGAAGCCGACGAGCACACCGGCCGCGCCGGTGCGCATCAGGTGCAGCGCGGCGGTGTACGTGGCGCAGCCGCCCACGATGACCGGCACGTCCAGCTCGTAGATGAACTGCTTCAGGTTCAGCGGCTCGGCGGCACCGGAGACGTGCTCGGCGGACACGGTGGTCCCGCGGATCACGAAGATGTCGACGCCCGCGTCCACGACGGCCTTGGAGAACTGGGCGGTGCGCTGCGGCGACAGCGCGGCGGCGGTGACGACACCGGAGTCGCGCACCTCCTTGATGCGCTGCCCGATCAGCTCCTCCTTGATGGGAGCCTCGTAGATCTCCTGGAGGCGGCGCGTGGCGCTCTCCGTGTCCAGCTCGCCGATCTCGTCGAGCAGCGGCTGCGGGTCCTCGTAGCGGGTCCACAGGCCCTCGAGGTTCAGCACGCCGAGGCCACCGAGCTCCCCGATCCGGATGGCGGTGGCCGGCGAGACGACCGAGTCCATGGGAGCCGCCAGGAACGGCAGCTCAAAACGGTAGGCGTCGATCTGCCAGGCGATCGAGACCTCCTTCGGGTCGCGCGTACGACGGCTCGGTACGACGGCGATGTCGTCGAAGGCGTACGCCCGGCGGCCGCGCTTGCCGCGCCCGATCTCGATCTCAGTCACGTGTGTGGCCTTTCCCTCTGCGTTTCAGCGCCTTCCAGTATCCCCGACATACGCGCCAGGGGCGGCCCCGGGAACCCCGGAGCCGCCCCTGACTCTGTCTTCGACTGTCTGCGGCTACTTGCTGCGGCTGTAGTTCGGTGCTTCGACCGTCATCTGGATGTCGTGCGGGTGGCTCTCCTTGAGGCCCGCGGACGTGATCCTCACAAAGCGGCCCTTGGTCTCCATCTCGTCGATGGAGGCGGCGCCCACATAGCCCATCGTCTGGCGCAGACCGCCGACGAGCTGGTGCAGCACGTTGGCCAGCGGGCCGCGGTAGGGCACCTGACCCTCGATGCCCTCGGGCACGAGCTTGTCGTCGGAGGCGACCTCGGCCTGGAAGTAGCGGTCCTTGGAGTACGACCGGCCCTGACCGCGGGACTGCATCGCCCCGAGGGAGCCCATGCCGCGGTACGACTTGAACTGCTTGCCGTTGATGAACAGCAGCTCGCCCGGGGACTCCTCACAGCCCGCGAGGAGGCTGCCCAGCATGACCGTGTCGGCACCGGCGGCGAGCGCCTTGCCGATGTCGCCGGAGTACTGCAGACCGCCGTCACCGATGACCGGGACGCCGGCGGCGCGGGCGGCGAGAGCCGCCTCGTAGATGGCGGTGACCTGCGGGACGCCGATACCGGCGACCACGCGCGTGGTGCAGATGGAGCCGGGGCCCACACCGACCTTCACGCCGTCGACACCGGCGTCGATCAGGGCCTGCGCGCCGTCACGCGTCGCGACGTTGCCGCCGATGACGTCGACGCCGACGCTGGACTTGATCTTCGCCATCCAGTTCAGCGCGTTGCTGTTGTGTCCGTGCGACGTGTCGACGATGAGGAAGTCCGCGCCCGCCTCGGCCAGCGCCTGAGCGCGCTCCAGGGCCTCGGGGCTGGCACCCACCGCGGCACCGACGAGGAGGCGGCCCTCGGCGTCCTTCGCGGCGTTCGGGTACTGCTCGGCCTTCACGAAGTCCTTGACGGTGATGAGGCCCTTGAGGACGCCCGCGTCGTCGACCAGCGGAAGCTTCTCGATCTTGTGACGGCGCAGCAGCTCCATGGCGTCGACGCCGGAGATGCCGACCTTGCCGGTCACGAGCGGCATCGGCGTCATGACCTCGCGCACCTGCCGGCTGCGGTCGGACTCGAACGCCATGTCGCGGTTGGTGACGATGCCGAGCAGCTTGCCCGCCGGGTCGGTCACCGGGACGCCGCTGATGCGGAACTTCGCACACAGGGCGTCGGCCTCGGCCAGCGTCGCGTCCGGGTGCACGGTGATCGGGTCGGTCACCATGCCGGACTCGGAACGCTTCACGAGGTCGACCTGGTTGACCTGGTCCTCGATCGACAGGTTGCGGTGCAGCACGCCGACGCCACCCTGCCGCGCCATGGCGATGGCCATGCGGGACTCGGTGACCTTGTCCATCGCCGCCGACAGCAGCGGAATGTTCACGCGCACGTTGCGGGAGATGCGGGACGAGGTGTCGACCGCGTTCGGGAGGACCTCGGACGCGCCCGGCAGCAGCAGCACGTCGTCGTAGGTCAGCCCGAGTGTCGCGAATTTCTCGGGCACTCCGTCGACGTTTGCAGTCATGACACCTTCCCCAAATGGCCTTGATCGGTGCGGATGTCCATGCTAACGGGATCCGGAGGTGTCTCATTCCACGATCAAGATCACCGAGCAGATTTGTACGTTCACACGTGTGCAGTACACGCCCAGCCCTGGGCGCCCCTCACGCGCGCGTGGCGCGTCTCACTCCGATCGGCTCACTCCTCGGCGAGCGTCACCGCTCCGCGAACGCCACGGTTCGGTGAGTGCCACCGCCCGGCGAACGTCGCGGTTCAGTGAGTGCAACCGCCCGGCGAACGCGACGGTTCAGTGAGTGCCCATGTCCGGCAAGCGCCACGGTTCGGTGCGTGTCACTGCTCGGCGAGCGCCCGCAGCCGGCTGAGCGCGCGGTGCTGGGCGACGCGGACGGCGCCCGGCGACATGCCGAGCATCTGTCCGGTCTCCTCGGCGGTGAGGCCGACGGCGATCCGGAGCAGCAGCAGCTCGCGCTGGTTCTCCGGAAGGTTGGCGAGAAGCTTCTTCGCCCACTCCGCGTCGCTGCTGAGCAGGGCCCGCTCCTCCGGTCCGAGCGAGTCGTCGGGCCGCTCCGGCATCTCGTCGGAGGGCACGGCGGTGGATCCGGGGTGCCGCATGGCGGCGCGCTGCAGATCCGCGACCTTGTGCGCGGCGATGGCGAAGACGAACGCCTCGAAGGGGCGCCCGGTGTCCTTGTAGCGCGGCAGCGCGAGGAGTACCGCGACACAGACTTCCTGCGCGAGATCCTCGACGAAGTGCCGCGCGTCACCCGGCAGTCGGGTCAGACGGCTGCGGCAGTAGCGGATCGCGAGGGGATGGACGTGCGCGAGAAGGTCGTGCGTGGCCTGCTCGTCACCCTCGACGGCGCTGTGGACCAGTGCACCGATGGCTCCTCGGCCGGCTGCCTCGTCGTCGCGCATCGGTCCATGGTGCCTTGGCGGCGTCCGGTCCGTGGCACCGCGTCCGTAGTTGTGCACTGAAGCGTTATGAGCAGGTGCGCCGGAACTCATCTCGTGCGCCCTCCCCTTCCGCTCGGCCGACTCGTCCCTGAGGAACTCCACAACTCAAGGATGCGGCATGTCCGGCGAAACGAGGACCGGCGGCCGTCCGCAGCCCCGTCCGCCCTGGGGCGGACGGGGATCGCTGTGCCCCCGCGGCGGCGCACCGTGCGCCTTAGCGGACCAGGCCCCAGCGGAAGCCGAGCGCCACGGCGTGCGCACGGTCCGAGGCGCCGAGCTTCTTGAAGAGGCGGCGTGCGTGCGTCTTGACCGTGTCCTCGGAAAGGAAGAGCTCGCGCCCGATCTCCGCGTTGGACCGGCCGTGACTCATGCCCTCGAGCACCTGGATCTCACGCGCCGTGAGCGTCGGCGCCGCACCCATCTCGGCCGACCGCAGTCTGCGCGGCGCGAGCCGCCACGTCGGGTCGGCGAGCGCCTGCGTGACCGTGGCACGCAGTTCGGCACGCGAGGCGTCCTTGTGCAGATAGCCGCGAGCACCGGCGGCGACGGCGAGCGCGACACCGTCCAGGTCCTCGGCCACGGTGAGCATGATGATGCGCGCACCGGGATCGGCGGACAGCAGTCGCCGGACCGTCTCGACGCCGCCCAGACCGGGCATGCGTACGTCCATCAGAATCAGGTCCGAGCGGTCGGCGCCCCAGCGGCGCAGGACTTCCTCGCCGTTGGCCGCGGTCGTCACGCGCTCTACGCCGGGGACGGTCGCGACCGCGCGGCGGAGCGCTTCTCGGGCAAGCGGGGAGTCGTCGCAGACGAGGACGGATGTCATGACCGTCCTCCGCAGCTGATGCGCGTCACCTTGGGCCTCCAGGCTGGTACGAATCGTCACCTGTGCGGTCGACGCTCTCGGACAGATGCCCGAGCGCTTGTTCTTTCAACCGCCTCCGCACTCTCAACGACGGTCACCCGAAAGAGTTACGGGTTCGACGGTCTGCTTCGGCACTCTACGTGAGGGACCGGATACAGAGGCAGACGGCGCAAGCGACTCACAAGGTTTCACCACAAGCCATGCCCCATTTAGCCGTTTTTCTTCACTTTCAGTGGTGTCTGAGGCTAGATTCGCAATGAGTCATATTTTCATCTCCTTAGACAGTAGATGTACGGTTCTTGGGCACCTTCCCGCGTCAGAACGGCTACAAGGGGACACAGCAATGGCAGATTTCTCCCGCCTTCCCGGACCGAACGCAGATCTGTGGGACTGGCAGCTCCTCGCGGCCTGCCGCGGGGTGGACAGTTCGCTCTTCTTCCATCCGGAGGGAGAGCGGGGAGCGGCGCGCAGCGCCCGCGAGAACTCGGCCAAAGAGGTCTGTATGAGGTGCCCGGTGCGCGCGGAGTGCGCTGCTCACGCGCTCCAGGTACGCGAACCGTACGGCGTGTGGGGCGGGCTGACCGAGGACGAGCGCGAGGAGCTCATGGGCCGCGCCCGCAATCGGCTCGTCGCCGCCGCGCCGGCACCGGCGGGCGGCGCCCCACCCGGGGTGAACAACTGACGGAACGTTTCTTCAAGAAGGGCACGCAGGGGTGTGCCCGTGGGCCCGTACGGGCCCGATCAGCGGGCCGCGGCCCGCGTCAGATGGTCGAGCATGGCTGCCACGGCCGGCACCTGGGCCAGGTCGGGCAGTGTGAGGGCGACGATCTCGCGCTGCACAGCCGGCTCCACCGTCACTGTGCGTGCGCCCTTGGGGCGTACGGATTCGATGGCGAGCTCCGGCAGGACCGCCACACCGAGGCCTGCGCCGACCAGGCCGATCACCGCCGGATAGTCATCGGTCGCGAAGTCGATGCGCGGAGTGAATCCCGCACCCTCGCAGACCTCCACCAGCTGCCGGCGACAGCGCGGGCAGCCCGCGATCCAGGGCTCGTCGGCCAGCTCACCGATGGAGAGCGCGTCCGACTTGGCCAGCCGGTGCCCCTCAGGGACGAGGCCGACAAGCCGGTCGGCCAGCAGCGGTCGCACGACGAGGTCGTCCCAGTCCTCCGCGGCCTGCGCCCCTTCGTAGCGGAAGGCCAGGGCCACATCGCAGTCGCCCTCACGCAGCATCTCGACCGAGCGCGGCGGTTCCGCCTCCACCAGGGAGACACGGGTGCCGGGGTGCGCGGCGCGCAGGGCGGCCAGCGCCGTGGGGACGAGCGTGGAGCTGCCACTGGGGAACGAGACGAGCCGGACCCGGCCTGCGCGCAGGCCCGCGATGGCGGCGACCTCTTCCTCCGCCGCGGTCAGCCCGGCCAGGATGCCCGCCGCGTGTCGCACCAGAGCTTCACCCGCCTGAGTGAGTCGCATCTCGCGGCCCGTGCGGATGAGGAGCGGGGTGCCCGCGGAGGATTCGAGAGCCTTCATCTGCTGGCTGACCGCGGGCTGGGTGCAGCCGAGTTCGCGGGCGGCCGCCGAGAAGGAACCGGTGGCGGCCACGGCGCGCAGGACACGGAGATGACGGGCCTCGATCATTCCTCAAGCATAAGGGAGCCTTGGGTGCAACGGGAATTAATGCGTCGACGCTTTGGCGTCGCGTCGCTTAGCGTGCCCTCATGAAGCTTCTGTCTCTGAATGTGGGTCGCCCCGAGGCCAGCGAGCACACCGACCAGGCCGAGGGCGTGACCGGCATCGACAAGCGGCCGGTGCCGGGCCCCGTCCGGGTGGCGGCGCCCGGGCCCAAGGGGGTCGGCGCCAGCGGTCTCGAAGGGGACGCCGTGTGCGACATGCGCCATCACGGCGGCGACGACCAGGCGGTCTACGCCTTCGCCCGCGAGGACCTCGACGAATGGCAGGGCACGCTCGGCCACGTTCTGCGCAACGGCTCGTTCGGCGAGAACCTCACCACCGAGGGTGTCGACGTGACGGGCGCGAAGATCGGCGAGCGCTGGCGCGTCGGCTCCGACCTGATCCTCGAGGTCGCCTCCGGCCGGATCCCCTGCCGCACGTTCCAGGGCCACCTCGGCGAGAAGGGGTGGGTCAAGCGCTTCACCGCGCGAGCCGCGCCCGGCGCGTATCTGCGCGTGATCGAGCCGGGCGCGATCCGGGCGGGCGACACCATCGAGATCGTGCACCGGCCCGACCACGAGGTGACCGTCGCCTTCCAGTTCCGGGCCGTCACGACCGACCGGGACCTGCTCCCGCGATTGCTCGTCGCGGCGGACGCACTCGCCCCCGAGGCGGTCGAAGCGGCTCGTACGTACGTGGCGAAGCACGGCGGCGGCGACGCGGCGTAGCGGCGGAAGCACTTCCGGGCCGCGCGACGGTGGCGGGCTCGGGCGCGCGGCGCCAACGCCTCGGTCCGCGTGGCGGTCGCGGAACCGGCCTGCGTGGCAGTCGCGGAACCGGCCTGCGTGACGGTTGCGGAACTGGTCCGCGCGCCGGTCAAGGGACCGGTCGCGAGCGCCACGCCGGTGACGGCCGAACCGGCCGTGCGGAGAAGGCGCTTGAGGCCGGACACGCGTCGAACGCGCGTCGAGTTCCCGCCCGACCCACCCCCACCCCATCGGGGGAAGCCCTCCACAGATAGCTGAATTCGCCGCAGATACGGGCAAGTTGGAGATATCCGAACGTCAACAGGCGGCGCGTGGGTGCTCCTTCCGGACACTCCGCACATGTCCGCCGCCGTCCGCTCTCCCGCGAGGACAGCGGCGTGACGGGGCAGTTCGCGGTCGTGGAAAAGAGTCAACGCGCGGGGACTCCCGCGCGTGGTCATGCCCACGGCGGTCACTAGCCTTGCCCCATGACTACCGCTCTGATTACGGGATCCACCTCGGGGATCGGTGCCGCGTTCGCGCGCCGGCTCGCCGCGGACGGCCACGACCTCGTCCTGGTGGCGCGTGACACCAAGCGGCTGCGGGAGCAGGCCACCGAGCTCCACGACCGGCACGGCATCGAGGCCGAGGTACTCACGGCGGACCTCGCCACCGACGAGGGCATCGGCGCGGTCGAGGCACGGCTGACCGACCGCAAGCGTCCGGTGGACCTGCTGATCAACAACGCGGGCTTCGGCAACAAGGGCCAGTACCTGGAGGTCCCGCTCGCCGACGAGTTGACCATGCTCAAGGTGCACTGTGAGGCGGTCCTGCGGCTCACGTCCGCCGCGGTGGCGCCGATGCGTGAGCGCGGCAGGGGCGGCGTGGTGAACGTGGCGTCGGTGGCGGCGTTCGTGCCGCGCGGGACGTACGGCGCGTCGAAGGCGTGGGTCGTGCAGTTCACGCAGGGCGCGGCGCGGGACCTGGCCGGCAGCGGTGTGCGGCTGATGGCTCTCTGCCCGGGCTTCGTCCGTACGGAGTTCCACCAGCGGGCCGACATGGGCACCGACAACATCCCCAAGTGGATGTGGCTCGACGCCGACAAGCTGGTGGCGGCGGCACTCGCCGATCTGGCGCGCGGCAAGTCGCTGTCCATCCCGGATCCGCGGTACAAGACGCTGATGGGCGTGGTGAAGCTGGCGCCTCGCGGGCTGCTCGGCGGCGTCACGGCGAAGACGGGGCGCAAGTACGGGCCGCAGTAGGACGCGACGGGGCCGAAGCCGGGTCCGGGGCCGGGTCCCGCGGGGCGCCTCGGTCCCGGACCCGGTCCCGTCAGAGCCCGACCCACCCGCTCCCGCTCCCGCTCCCGCTCCCGCCAGGGTCGTTACACGGCGGTGGGAGGATGGAGCTGTCCGGACCGCACGCAGGGGGGCCGGAAGGTGGCGTCATGACGTTCGTGCAACTGATCGACTGCAAGACCAGCCGATTCGACGAGATGAACCAGCTCATGGACACATGGGCGGAGCGGACCAAGGGGAAGCGGACCGCGACGCACAGCGTCGTCGGCAAGGACCGGTCCGACGCGTCGCACTTCATCGAGATCGTGGAGTTCCCCTCGTACGAGGAAGCGATGCGGAACTCGAACCTTCCGGAGACCGACACGATCTTCCGGGAGATGGTCGCCCTCTGCGACGAGATGCCCACCTTCACCGACCTCGAGGTGGTGCGGGACGAGCAGTTGTACGCGGGCAACGCGCGCAGGTTCTTCGAGACGGTCGCCACCGACGGTGAACTGCCGCCGCTCAACGGCCTGCTCGCGGAGGACTACCACGACCACGACCCCGGCAACGTGACGGACACCATCGGTCTCGACGCGATGCGGCGGGAGATCGAGATGTACCGCAGAGGGTTCGACATCGACTTCACCATCGACGACCAGATCACCGAAGGCGACCGCGTATGCACGCGGTGGACCTTCAAGGGCGACCACAACGGCGACTTCATGGGCATTCCGGCGACGGGCAAGCAGGTCACGATGACCGGTTCGACCATCTTCCGGTTCCAGGAGGACGGGAAGATCGTCGAGGGCTGGTGGCAGGAGGACCGGCTGGGGCTGATGGCCCAGCTCGGCGCGCTCGATCAGCTCGAGTCCTGACCGCGCGAGTCCTGGCCCGTGGGGCCTGACCTCTCGAGTCCTGACCCGGCGCCGCACGCGCCGAGGCCCGGCCCCGCGAAGAACGCGGAACCGGGCCTCGTACGACAGACGCCGGTCGAACCGGCCGACCGGCGGCTCAGCGCACTAGTGGGAGTGGCCGTGCCCGTGGCCGGCGGCCTCGGGCTCCTCCTCCGCCGGCTTCTCGACGACCAGGGTCTCGGTCGTGAGCAGCAGCGAAGCGATGGACGCGGCGTTCTCCAGGGCGGAGCGGGTGACCTTGACCGGGTCGATGACGCCGGCCTTGACCAGGTCGCCGTACTCGCCGGTCGCGGCGTTGAAGCCCTGGCCCTTGTCGAGCTCGGCGACCTTCGAGGTGATGACGTAGCCCTCGAGGCCGGCGTTCTCGGCGATCCAGCGCAGCGGCTCGACGGCGGCGCGGCGCACGACCGCGACACCGGTGGCCTCGTCGCCGGTCTTGTCGAGGTTGCCCTCGAGGACCTTGACGGCGTGCACCAGAGCGGAGCCACCACCGGAGACGATGCCCTCCTCGACCGCGGCGCGGGTCGCGGAGATGGCGTCCTCCAGACGGTGCTTCTTCTCCTTGAGCTCCACCTCGGTGGCGGCGCCGACCTTGATCACGCACACGCCGCCGGCGAGCTTCGCGAGGCGCTCCTGGAGCTTCTCGCGGTCCCAGTCGGAGTCCGTGTTCTCGATCTCGGCCTTGATCTGGTTGACGCGGCCCTCGACGTCGGCCTTGTTGCCGCCACCGTCGACGATCGTGGTGTCGTCCTTGGTGATGGTCACGCGGCGGGCGGTGCCGAGCACGTCCAGACCGGCCTGGTCGAGCTTGAGGCCGACCTCCTCGGCGATGACGGTGGCACCGGTGAGGGTGGCCATGTCGCCGAGCATCGCCTTGCGGCGGTCACCGAAGCCGGGCGCCTTGACGGCGACGGCGTTGAACGTGCCGCGGATCTTGTTCACGACCAGGGTCGACAGGGCCTCGCCCTCGACGTCCTCGGCGATGATCAGGAGCGGCTTGGAGCCACCGGCCTGGATGACCTTCTCGAGCAGCGGCAGCATGTCCTGGATGGAGGAGATCTTGCCCTGGTTGATCAGGATGTACGGGTCCTCGAGCACGGCCTCCATGCGCTCCTGGTCCGTCACGAAGTACGGAGACAGGTAGCCCTTGTCGAACGCCATGCCCTCGGTGAAGTCCAGCTCCAGACCGAAGGTGTTGGACTCCTCGACGGTGATGACACCGTCCTTGCCGACCTTGTCCATCGCCTCGGCGATGAGCTCGCCGACCTGCGAGTCCTGGGCGGACAGACCGGCGACGGCGGCGATGTCGGCCTTGTCCTCGATCGGACGGGCGGTCGCGAGGAGCTCCTCGGACACGGCCTTGACCGCGGCGTCGATGCCCTTCTTCAGGGCGGCCGGGGAGGCGCCGGCGGCGACGTTGCGCAGGCCTTCCTTGACGAGGGCCTGGGCGAGCACGGTGGCGGTGGTGGTGCCGTCACCCGCGATGTCGTTGGTCTTGGTCGCCACCTCCTTCACCAGCTGGGCACCGAGGTTCTCGTACGGGTCGTCGACCTCGACCTCGCGGGCGATCGTGACACCGTCGTTGGTGATGGTGGGAGCGCCGAACTTCTTGTCGATGACGACGTTGCGGCCCTTGGGGCCGATCGTCACCTTGACCGTGTCGGCAAGCTTGTTGACGCCGCGCTCGAGGGCGCGACGGGCGTCCTCGTCGAACTTCAGGATCTTCGCCATGGAGCTGTTAGTCCTCTCGAACGAACTGCGCCCCCGACGCCCGGCATGCTGAGAGAAGTCGCAGCTGAGTAGCGGGGTGCCAGGGGCGCAGAACTAAAACAGTGGGTGAATTACTTCTCGACGATCGCGAGCACGTCGCGAGCCGAGAGGACGAGGTACTCCTCGCCGTTGTACTTCACCTCGGTGCCGCCGTACTTGCTGTACAGCACGATGTCGCCGGTCTGCACGTCGAGCGGCAGACGCTCGCCGTTCTCGAAGCGCCCGGGGCCCACGGCGAGGACGACGCCCTCCTGGGGCTTCTCCTTCGCGGTGTCCGGGATGACCAGGCCAGAGGCGGTGGTCTGCTCGGCGTCGAGCGGCTGGACCACAATGCGGTCCTCGAGCGGCTTGATGGCAACCTTGGAGCTGGTGGTCGTCACGATCCGACCTCCCCCTTCGGAGATCACGGGGTTGACTGTCTGAGGTGGCGACCAGGTGGATCCGTCGTCGCGGGTGCCGGACCTGCCCGTCGCTATTGGCACTCTCCAGTGGGGAGTGCCAGGGCCGAGACTATGACCGCGATTAGCACTCGGTCAAGCGGAGTGCCAATTCACTGAGGGCGAGTCTTCCGCACGGCCCCTGCGGCCCGTCCTTCACAGGTAGTCCTCCAGCCTCCCCACCGTGAACCCCTGGGCCTGGATGCGGCGTAGCAGCCGCGTCGTCGCCCCGGTGAGCGTCGTCCCGCGCGGGTCGTCGCCGTCACGGAACTGGGCCCGGACGATGTCGCCGGGACGCAGTCGGCCCTTGTCCGCGTACCGCGTGTCGCCGCTCCCCACCGAGGCGCGCCACAGGACCACGGCGTCGACCCCGCAAGTGGCGGCGGCGCGCAGGGTGTTCTGGTCGTACTCACCGAACGGCGGGCGCAGGAGGCGGGGGCGGGTGCCGAAGCGGTTCTTCAGCCGGTCCTGCTGGCCGCAGATCTCGGCGTGCTGCTCGGCGTACGGGAGCGAGGGCAGGAAGTGGTGGTTCAGGGTCTGGTTCTGCACGACCGCGCCGAGGGCCCGCAGTCTGCCGAGGTGGTCGTGGCCGGGGCCGGCGACGCCGTCCGTGAGGAAGATGCTGACGGGCAGCCGCAGGTCTCCGACCATGTCGGCGAAACGAGGGTCGCGGTCCACGCCGTCGTCGAAGGTCAGGAAGACGACGCGGTCCTTGGTGCGGACGTGGTCCACGACGGGCGGGAGCGCGTGGGGGCCCGCCCCCGCTGTGGACGCGTGGCGCGCCGGGGGTCTCGGCGCCGGGGCGAGCGGCGCGGAGAGTCCCCAGCGGCGGTAGGCGTCCGGGGCGCGGCCGTCACGCGCGGTCGTGCCGTGACGCGTGGGGGCGTGCAGGGGCGCGAAGTGCACCGGCCCGCCCGCACCGGTCCTCCCGGCCCCGCGTGCGCCCCACGGCACACCCCCCGGACCGACGGCCGGTGTGGCCGTCGGCGCCGCGTCCTGCGAGTGGCGGACCTTCTCGGCCGCCTTCCGGCTGAGTCGCTCGATCGGGTCCACGGACTGGGCGCACCCGGCGAGCAGCGCGGGTGCGAGGACACCGGCGGCCAGGGCGGCGGCGAGCAGCCGCCGGGGCCCGGTGCGCGCGGGGGCCCGTCGCGCCCGCACGGACATCACAGGTAGTCCTCCAGCCTGGCCACCGCGTACCCCTTGCCGGTCACGTACTTCATGAGCAGGCGGACCATGTCGGTCATGCTGCCCTTCCATTCCCCGCGGCCCCGGAAGTGGGTCAGGATGATGTCGCCGGGGTGCAGGTCCCGGTCCACCTCGCGCCACTCGACGTGGTCGACGTACACCTCTTCGTTCCAGATCGGCACGTACTTGATGCCACAGGACCTGGCGGCGCGCAGCGTGTCCCGGTTGTAGTTGCCGTACGGCGGGCGGAAGAGGACGGGCCGCTCGCCGTACTGCCTCTGCATGATGTTCTGCATGCCGCAGATCTCGCGCTTCTGCCCCGCGTAGGACAGGCCGGGCAGATACGGGTGCGTCAGCGTGTGGTTGTTCAGCGTGACGCCGCGGGCCCTCATCTTCCCGAAGTAGCCGTAGTCGTCCTTCACCAGGTAGTTGCTGAGGAAGGCGGTGTACGGGATCTTCAGGTCGCTCATCATCTGCAGGAAGGCCGGGTCCTTCTCGGAGCCGTCGTCGATGGTGAGGAACACGACCTTGTCCTTGGTCGGCACGGTCGTGAAGACGGGCGGCAGATCCTCCTGGCCGTCGACCTCGAAGCCCTTACGGGCCCTGATCACGGGCTTCTGGGCGGGCGCGGGCGGCGCGAGGAGCGGCGGCTCCGACAGGCGCCACTTCTTGGCCATCGCGACCCGGGCGGCACGCATCGTGCCCGCGTGGGAGTCGAGGGCGCCGGCGGGCGGCGCATGGAGGGGCTGCTGGCCGGGCGCGGGCTCGACGGCCTTCGTGCTGTCGACCGCGGCGCACCCGGAGGCGACCGCGCAGGCGGCGAGAACGGCGAGAACGGCCCGCGTACGGGCGTGACGGGTCCCCCGACCCGACATCCCTTTCACCGCTCTTTTGTCGTTTTGTCGTACAAGTCGCATGGCGCCGGATCCTCGCAGCTCACAGCGCCGATCAGGGCCCGACACCGCGGCCGGGCGCGCACCGTCCACCGACTGGCCCACAATGGGCCTGGTGAACGACCTCGCCTCCTTCAGCTCGCTGCTCTCCGCGGAGGGCCAGGCGCTCCTCGACGACGTACGGGACATCACCCCCGGCCAGGAGCTCGCCGTCGCCACCCGGCTGCGCCGCGACCACCCGGCGGACCTCGTCTCGGCGGCCATCGCGCAGGCCCGGCTGCGGCAGCGGGCCGCGGCGAAGTTCGGCGAGGCGGACGCGCGCCGCATGTACTTCACGGCGAACGGCGTCGAGCAGGCGACCCGCACGAGCGTCGCCACCCGTCGCGCGCAGGAGTTCAAGGCGCTCGGGGTGCGCTCCGTCGCCGATCTGTGCTGCGGAATCGGCGGCGACGCGATCGCGCTGGCCCGCGCCGGGATCTCCGTACTCGCCGTCGACCGTGACCCCCTGACCTGCGAGGTCGCCCGCGCGAACGCTCGGGCCCTGGACCTCGACGGGCTGATCGAGGTCCGCGAGGCCGATGTCACCGAGGTCGACACGGAGCCGTACGACGCGGTGTTCGTCGACCCCGCCCGCCGGGGCGGCGGCAAGGGGGGCGGCCGGATCTTCGATCCGGAGGCGTACTCCCCGCCCCTGTCCTGGGCGGTCGGCGCGGCGCTCGGGGCCCCGCACGCGGCCCTGAAGATCGCGCCCGGCATCCCCCACGAGGCGATCCCCGACGCGGCCGACGCCGAGTGGATCTCGGACGGCGGGGACGTGAAGGAGGCCGTGCTCTGGTTCGGCACCGAGCCGGGCCGCATGCGGGCGACGCTGCTCCCCGGGCCGCGCGCACTCACCGGCCGGGGCCTCCCGGATCCCGAAGTGCGGTCCGTGGGACGGTACTTGTACGAGCCCGACGGCGCCGTCATCCGCGCCCACCTGGTCGCCGAGGTGGCCGAGGAGGTGGCCGGCGGGCTGATCGACGAGACGATCGCCTACGTCACGTCCGACACGCTGCGGGCGACGCCGTACGCCACCGCGTACGAGATCACGGACCGGCTCCCGTTCAACGTGAAGAAGTTGAAGGCGCTGCTGCGGGAGCGCGAGGTCGGGATCCTGACGGTGAAGAAGCGGGGGTCGGCCGTGGAACCGGAGGAGCTGCGCCGCAAGGCGCTGCCGAAGCGGCACGGCCCGAACGCCGTGACGGTCTTCCTGACCCGCGTCGCGGGCGCCCCGACGATGCTGCTGGGGGCGCCCGCGCAGCCGGACACCGGAGGCGACGCCGACTCCTGAGCGGCAACAGCCCCACCCTCGCCGGAGAACGAGGCGCCCCAGGGCGTTTCGTGTGGATCAGGCCGGACCGGGGAGCGGGTTCCGACCCGGTGCGTCGCAAGGCGGAGGAAGGAGCCCACGCGGAGCGCCGGCAATGGAGGACAACGCCGCGAGGCGCGGGTGCCGGCACCCGCGAGCCCGGCCTGATCCACACGAAACGCCCTACCCTCACGCCTGCGCACGGGCCAGCAGCAACTCCCGCTCCCGCTCATTACGGGTCAGCGAACCGGCCCGCTCGAACTCGGCCCGTGCCTCCTCGCGCCGCCCGAGCCGCTCGAGCAGGTCTCCGCGCACGCTCGGCAGCAAGTGGTAGTCGCGCAGCGCCGGTTCACCGGCCAGGGCGTCCACCAGGGCCAGACCGGCCGCTGGCCCCTCGTCCATGGACACCGCCACCGCCCGGTTCAGCTCGACGACGGGGGAGGGCGCCCGGGCGGCGAGCAGCCCGTACAGCGTCGCGATCCCCTTCCAGTTCGTCTCCGCGTACGTGTGGGCGTGCGCGTGACTGGCGGCGATCGCGGCCTGGAGGGCGTACGGGCCGGGGCCGCCGCCGGTGGACACCGCCTCCGCGCGGCCGAGCGCCGCGAACCCGCGCCGGATCAGGAGCTGGTTCCAGCGCGTACGGTCCTGGTCCTTGAGGAGAACCGGCTCGCCCGACGGGCCCGTGCGGGCGGCCGAGCGCGAGGCCTGGAGCTCCAACAGCGCGGCCAGACCGTGCACTTCGGGCTCCTTCGGCATCAGGCCGGCCAGGAGCCGGGCGAGCCGCAGCGCGTCCTCGCACAGGCCGGGGCGCAGATAGTCGTCGCCGGCCGTGGCCGCGTACCCCTCGTTGAAGATGAGGTAGATGACCTCGAGGACCGAGCCGAGGCGGGCCGCCCGCTCGGGGCCGTAGGGCACTTCGAAGGCGACGTTCTTCTTGGCGAGGGTGCGTTTCGCGCGCACGATGCGCTGGGCGACCGTCGACTCGGGGGCCAGGACCGCGCGGGCGATCTCGGCGGTGGTCAGGCCGCCGAGAAGCCGCAGCGTGAGAGCGACCCGGGCCTCGGCGGACAGGACCGGGTGGCAGGCCGTGAAGACGAGGCGGAGCAGGTCGTCGTCGATGTCGTCCGGGTCGGTGGGCTCGTCCAGGTGGGGCGGCGCGGCCTCCAGCTCACGGCCGACCTCCGCCAGCTTGCGCGCGTACCGCTCCTTGCGGCGCACGAGGTCGATCGCCCGGTGCTTGGCGGTGGCCATGAGCCACGCGCCGGGGTTGTCGGGGATCCCCTCGTCCGGCCACTGCTCCAGGGCGGCGACGAGCGCGTCCTGCGCCAGTTCCTCGGCCATGCCCACGTCCCGGACGATGCGCGTGACGCCCGCGATGATGCGGGGCGCCTCCAGACGGAAGACGGTCTCGATGGCGTGGGCCGCTTCGGCAGTACGTTCTGCTGTCACGGCCCACCATCAGACACCCCCGGCCGTACGGCGACCAAGGTCCTGTCCGGCGTGGCTCAGCCCTCAGCGATCTCCCGGATCTCGGAGGTGACCGTCCAGTGCTCCTCGTGCACCTTCAGGAAGCGCTTGGTCCACTCCAGGATCTCGGCCCGGTCCTTGGCCTGGATGATCGCGTAGCCGCCGATGACCTCCTTGGACTCGGTGAACGGCCCGTCGGTGACGGTGATCTCGCCGTTCTCGTAGTGCACGCGGGTGCCCTCGGACGACGGGTGCAGGCCCGCGGTGTCGAGCAGCACGCCGGCCTTGGTCATCTCCTCGATCAGCTCGCCCATGCGCTGCATCAGGGCCTCGCTGGGGCCCTCGGCGGGGGCCTTGCTCTCGTCGATACGGACCAGCGTCATGTAGCGCGGCATGGTGACTCCTCGTTCGGTGCGGTCGGGGGTTCTCCCCGCTCTCACTTACGCGTCGAACGGAAGACCGGCGAATCGACGCGCTCGCCGGATTTTCTTCGGGAGTTTTCTCCGGCAGGCCGGGGGCCCCGGGCGGATGTGTCCGCCCGGGGCCCCCGACCTGCTGTGATGCCTACTCGACGGTGGTCTTCAGCGAGCGGGCCTGCGGCTGCGGCTGCGGCGCCACGGAGGCTGCCGGCCGCTCGGACTGCCGCGTCGTCGCCGTTCCCGCCGGAGCCACCCCCTTGTAGTACGGGAGGTAGTCCACGAGCGAGCTTCTCGCGCTGACCGCGGAACCGGCCGCCGCGAGTTCGGATGCCGACACCGAACCGGTGCCGCCGTACGCGATGACGTGCTGGAGACCGGCGGCCTGAGAACGCAGATAGGCCGCGTCCGCGTCCGTCAGAGTCGTCTCGTCGGTCCACAGCACGGGCCCGTACCAGAGCTGCCCGGTGGCCGCGGAGATCCCGCCACGCCAGCTGTCCGTCCAGGCGAGACCCACCTGGTGCGGCGAGGACCACCAGAACCTGGCCAGCGCCACCGAGGTTCCGTCGTGGCCGCTGCCCGAGACCGGGTAGTACGACCAGCGGTCGGGCCAGTGGGAGAACGCGGTGTGCGTGAGCGCGTACTTCGCCGAGGCGCCGACCGGGATGACCATGGTCGTGTCCGGGTCGAGCGAGTTGAGGTACGAGTTCACTGAGGACGTCAGAGAGTTGCCGTCGTTGAGGACGACGGTGCCCTTGCCCCCGTAACCGAGCGCGCCCGCCGCCACCGAGGCCGCGATCGCCGAGTGGTAGTCCGTTCCGGTGGCGAGGAACACGTACTTGGGCGCGCCGGTGACCGCCTTCGCCACGGCCACCGACGTCGAGTAGCGCGAGGTGCCCGCCAGCCGCTTCGGGGTGAAGCCGAGCGAGGTGACCTTGGTGGCGACCGCGCTGGAGAGGATGTCCGTGCCGCCGACGAGATAGACGGTCGAGCCGGGCTTGAGCGTGCGCTTCAGTTCGCTCTGGACCGCGGTCGACAGCGACGACTTCGGCGTCATCAGGACCGGGCCCTGCTTCTGGCCGCCGAGCGACTGGGCCGTGAGCGCGTAGGACGGGCTGTCCTGGCTGACCAGCACGGCTGTCCTGGCGTCGACGAGGCCGGGCTCGCCCTGTCCGACGCTGTTCCAGCTCCAGCGGGACACGGCGGCGTTGGTGCCCGGCGAGTCGGCGCCCCAGACCCGCATGGTGTCGTTGTGGCGCAGGGGCTGCCAGGCGATGTCCGTGGTGGACGAGGTGCTGGAGGGGTTCGGCATCGTCGTGACGTCGCCGCTCTTCACATCGACGATGCGGGTCGCCGACGCGTCTTCGTCGTAGCCGTTGTTGAACGCGATGCGCGTGCCGCTCGGCGACCAGGACGGGGTGTAGGCGGCGTCGCTGAAGGTGAGCTGGCGCTCGCCCGTACCGTCGACGCCGATGACGAAGAGCCTGGTCAGCCCGCCCGCTTCCCGCACGAAGGCGACCTGCGTGCCGTCGGGCGAGATCGCGGGGTCCTGGCCGACGTCGGTGAGCTTGGTGAAGCCGCCGGTGCCCGCGTCGTACAGCCAGATCGCCGAACCGGTCGTCGTGCCACAGGTGTCGCCCGTACGGACGAAGGCGATCAGGCCGTTCACCGAGGCGCTCGGCGCGCGGTCGCAGCCGTCCTCCGTCGTGGAGAACAGCGGCTGCGCATAGCCGGAGCCGTCGGACGGTGCGTAGCGCAGCCGGCCATCGCCCGAGTAGACGACGGTGCCGCCGCCGTACAGGAACGTCGGGTGGGCGACGCCGCGCACCGAGCTGTCGTGCTCAGGAATCTTCACCAGGGTGGAGCCCGTGTAGCGGCGCGTCTCGACCCTGCCGTCCTTCACGTACGCGACCCGGCTGCCGTCCGGCGACCACGCGGGCTGCGCCGCGCCGGCGAGGAAGTCGGTGTAGGTGCTGGTGCCGAGCTCGTGCGTCTGCAGCACGTTCAGCGCGCCGTTGAGGAACATCAGCGTGCCGTCCGTGGCCTGCCACGTGACCGGCTCGGCGGCGGCCGCCCCCGGCGCCGCCATGCCCGCCGCCAGAGCGACGGTGGTGCCCAATGCCGCGAGCACGCGGCATCTGCGAATCTTCATGTGCCCCCACAAGAGTGTCCGAAAGGCCGTCGTTCGTCTCCCCGACACGGAACGGAAACCTCACGTTCCTGTACGACAGCTGCGTCACTGTAGCGGCGCGGGTGACCGGAAGGGAATGACTTTCCTCCGCATGCCACCTACACGCCCCGTGTCAACCGGCTCCTCCCCGGCAGCCAGGTGCGTCAACTCCTCTTCCGGCGCTACCCGTTGACGTACGGCACCTGACGCGTCATCGCAGCGAGGCCCACAGCTTCCCGGCCTCCGGCTCGTCGGCGACGACACGGTTGGGGTCGGACGGCGCCGGGAGCACCGGCATCATCACTGTCTTCACCTCGTCGGCCGACAGCCCCTTCAGGCTGCCCGCCAGGCTCTGGAGTTCACCGAGCGAGTCGAGCCCGGTGTCCGTCGTGAGGCTTTCCGTGAGGGCGTCGGCGACCTTGTAGAGGCGGGCCGGGTCCGACAGGAGATCGCTGCCCGAGACCTCCTCGACCAGAGCCTTCACCAGTTGCTGCTGGAGTTTGATGCGCCCGAGGTCGCTGCCGTCACCGACGCCGTGGCGGGTGCGGGCGAAGGCGAGGGCCTGCTTGCCGTCGAGGTGGTGGTGGCCCGCGTCGAGCTGGAGGTGGCTCAGGTCGTCGTGGATGTCCTCGGTCGTGGTGAGGTCCACGCCGCCGAGCGCGTCGACGACCGAGGCGAAGCCGGAGAAGTCGATCTCCAGATAGTGGTCCATGCGCACGCCGGTGAGCTTCTCGACCGCCTTCACCGCGCAGACGGGACCGCCCACGGAGTACGCGCTGTTGAACATGACGCCGTACGCGGCCTGCGTGCTGCCGCCGGACGAGGCCGGGCACGCGGGCCGCTCGACGAGGGTGTCGCGGGGGATGCTGACGACGGTCGCCGCCGAACGGTCGGCGTCCAGGTGCACCACCATCGCGGTGTCGGAGCGGGCGCCTTCGCTGTGGCCGCCGCCGAGCGCGGAGTTCTTGCTGCCGCTGCGCGAGTCGGAGCCGAGGACGAGGATGTTCAGCGCCCCGGCGGGCGGCGCGGTCGCCGAGGGCTCCGGCGTGGCCGGGGCCGGCTTCGGGGGCCGGTCGTCGCCGAGCGCGCTGTCGATGTCGACGCCCCGGATGTTGTGGTCCAGATGCCAGTACGCCCACGCGGCCCCGCCCCCGGTGAGGACGAGCACGCAACCGGCCACGACACCTGCCGTCTTCACCAAACGCCCACGACGGCGCTGTATTCGCTTCACAGGGCGAACATAAGTCGGAATTATTACAACGGTAAACCAGTCGGGCGCCGTTATTCGGGAATCTCAGACGGTTCTCACGTCTCCGGACGACGCCTCCTCAGGCGGGCGCGACCGCCTCGAACCGCCACCGATGCACCGTCCGGGTCACCAACTCACCCTCCGGCTCAGGCAGTTCGGGCAGTTCGGCGCCGTACGACGCGTCCCACCAGGTGATGACGAGCACTCGGTCCTGCGGGGCACGGAAGAACTCCCGCCGCAGAGGCTCCGCCGCGAGGACCTGCCCCCGCGCCCAGGCGAGCAACTCCTCGCCCCGCCCCTCGGCCGCCCGGGCCTCCCACATCAACGCGACGGTCATGAGTACAGGTTGTCCTTCGCGGCCTCGTGCGCGTGGTCGTGGTCGTGCGTGTGCCCCGGCACGTGCGTCTCCGTCACCGGCAGCGACGAGTCGGCCGACAGGTCCCAGGCGGACGCGGACCGGTTGCGCGCCACCATCTCGGCGCCGAGGGCCGCGACCATCGCGCCGTTGTCCGTGCACAACTTGGGCCGCGGCACGCGCAGCCGGATCCCGGCCGCCTCGCACCGCTCCTGGGCGAGGGCCCGCAGCCGCGAGTTGGCGGCCACACCGCCGCCGATCATGAGGTGGTCGACACCCTCGTCCTTGCAGGCGCGCACGGCCTTGCGGGTCAGCACGTCGACGACGGCCTCCTGGAAGGACGCCGACACGTCCCGCACCGGAACGTCCTCACCGGCGGCCCGCTTCGCCTCGATCCAGCGCGCCACGGACGTCTTCAGTCCGGAGAAGGAGAAGTCGTACGCGGGGTCGCGCGGCCCGGTCAGCCCGCGCGGGAAGGTGATCGCGCCGGGGTCGCCCTCCTTCGCGTACCGGTCGATGACGGGACCGCCGGGGAAGCCGAGGTTCAGCACCCGGGCGATCTTGTCGAAGGCCTCGCCCGCCGCGTCGTCGATGGTCGCGCCGAGGGGGCGCACATCGGAGGTGATGTCGGAGGAGAGCAGCAGCGACGAGTGCCCGCCCGAGACGAGCAGCGCCATCGTGGGCTCGGGCAACGGCCCGTGCTCCAGCTGGTCGACGCAGATGTGCGAGGCGAGGTGGTTCACGCCGTAGAGCGGCTTGCCGAGCGCGTACGCGTACGCCTTGGCCGCCGAGACGCCCACGAGGAGCGCGCCCGCGAGCCCCGGGCCCGCGGTGACGGAGATCCCGTCCAGGTCGGAGGCGGCGACCCCGGCGTCCTTCAGGGCGCGCTGGATGGTCGGCACCATGGCTTCCAGGTGTGCGCGCGAGGCGACCTCGGGGACGACACCGCCGAAGCGGGCGTGCTCGTCGACGCTGGAGGCGACCGCGTCGGCGAGCAGCGTGTGGCCGCGGACGATGCCGACACCGGTCTCGTCGCAGGAGGTCTCGATGCCGAGGACGAGCGGTTCGTCAGCCATTTTCGGTTCCTTGTACGGGTGTCACTGAGGTCGAGGGGTCGGTCAGACGCATCACGAGCGCGTCCACGTTGCCCGGCTGGTAGTAGCCGCGGCGGAAGCCGATGGGCTCGAAGCCGAAGCGCTGGTAGAGCTTCTGCGCCCGGGTGTTGTCGACCCGCACCTCGAGCGTCACCTCGGAGCACTCGAGGTCGGTCGCATGGCGCAGCAGGACGGTGAGGAGCCGGGCGCCGAGCCCCGTGCCCCACTGGTCACGCACGACGGCGATGGTCTGCACGTCGGCCCCCACGCCGGAGCCGCCTTCGTAGTCCGTGCCGGACGCGGCGAGGCCCGCGTACCCGACGAGCCGGTCGCCGTCGTGGGCGACGACATAGCGGCGGGTCGACCCGGCGCCGCGCGCGTGCGCGAGCTCGGACCAGAACATGCCGCGGGACCACGCGTCGTCCGGGAAGAGATCCTTCTCGAGCGCGTGCACGGAGTCGATGTCCCACCAGCGCATCTCGCGCAGCACAGCGCTCACTTCGGAGTGACCACCTTGTAGTTCTTGGGCACCTGCGCGTCGGGCCGCCGCAGATACAGGGGGCGCGGCGCCTGGAGCTCCTCGCCGGCGCCGAGCTTCTCGGCGGCGAGGGCGGCGAGGGCGGCCGCCGACACGTTCTCGGGGGTGCGCGCGTCCGGGAACGCGTCCGGGTACAGCACGGCGCCGGCGCCGACCGCGGGAAGACCCGCGACCTGCTCGGCGATGTCGGCGGGGCGGTCGACGGCGGGCTCGGTGACACGGGTGCGCGCGTCCTCGTAGCGCGCCCAGTAGACCTCCTTGCGCCGCGCGTCCGTGGCGACGACGAAGGGGCCGTCGACCTCCGCGGCGTAGGCGAGTCCGTCCAGCGTGCACAGACCGTGGACGGGCACGCCGAGAGCGAGCCCGAAGGTGTCGGCGGTCATCAGGCCGACGCGGAGGCCGGTGTAGGGGCCGGGGCCCACGCCGACGACGATGCCGGTGACGGCGTCGAGTCTGACGCCGGCCTCGGCGAGCACCCGGTCGACGGCGGGCAGCAGCAGCTCCCCGTGGCGGCGGGCGTCCACCTGGCTCGATGCGGCGACGACGGACGAGCCGTCGTGCAGGGCGACGGTGACGGCGGGGGTGGCGGTATCCAGCGCGAGCAACAGCACGCAAACAGCCTACGGCTCCGGCGCCCCGCCCACGGCCGCCCCGGTGACCCGCACGCCTGCTGCTACCGTCACCCCAAAGACGTACGGGCACGAGAGGTGGGCACACAGGTGGCACGGAGCAGCTCGGGATTCGTGGCCGGGCTCACCGCGGCGGCGCTCGCCGTGGTCGGCTTCCTCGCCTACCAGGCGTCGGCCAGCGCGCCGGACAGCCTGGCCCCGTCGACGGCCGGGAAGACCCCCTCCACGGCCGCCTCCCACTCCCCCAAGGACAAGAAGAACCTGAACGCGGTACCCGCGAAGTCCGGCACCGGCGAGCGGGTCGTCTACTCCGTGGACGACGACCGGGTGTGGCTGGTCGCGGACGGTGGCACGACGCAGCGCACCTTCAAGGTGACGCCGAGCACGGTGGACCCGCCGGTCGGCAAGTACGTGGTGACGTCGCGCTCGGCTTCGATCACCGGAAGCGACGGCGTTCCGATCGAGCACGTGGTGCGGTTCGCGAACGTCGACGGCATCACGATCGGCTTCAGCGCGGCGGTCGACGGCTCGATGCCGGAGCCGGACCCGGCCAAGAAGACGGGCGGCATCCGCGAGAAGCGGGCGGACGGCGACGCGATGTGGGACTTCGCGACGATCGGCAAGAAGATCGTCGTGGTCCAGTAGAACCCGTCCTTCGAACACGCGCCGCGCACACCCTCACGCGGCGTCGCGACGCCCCTCACCGGCACGGGCACGTGCGCCTTCGGTGTCCCCCTCCCCCTCCTCGACGGCAGGCGGGGTGGACACGGCCGAGGCGGCGGCACAGGACGCGAGCAGATCGCTCATGGACAGCCCCGAGGCGGCGATCCCGGACATGTCCCCGTGCCCCGGCATCACGCGGGGCTGCTGCGGCACGTCACGTTCTGAAGCCGACATGGATGCCTCCTGGGGCTCCGGGGCAGCAAAGTTAGGTAGACCTAACCAGGACTGACCTCCATGTGACCATGCCGAGCGCACGCCGCGCAACATTTTGCCGACGCCATGTCGGAACGTTCGGGTGAAGGTACGAGAGTCAGGCGGCCAGAGCCTCCAGGCCGGCGCCGGCCCAGCGCGCCCCGAGGCCACGCAACGTCACGGAACGCACCTCGTCGTCCGTGTCGCCCGTGGCGCGGTGGATCACCACATGGAGCCGGTCGTCGGCGAGGTCCTCCACCTTGCCGTCGCCCCACTCGACGACGACCACGGAGTCGGGCAGCGAGACGTCGAGGTCGAGGTCCTCCATCTCGTCGAGCCCACCGCCGAGCCGGTACGCGTCCACGTGCACCAGGGCGGGCCCGTCGCCGAGGGGCGGGTGGACGCGGGCGATGACGAAGGTCGGAGAGGTCACGGCGCCCCGTACACCGAGCCCCTCGCCGAGCCCGCGGGTCAGCGTGGTCTTGCCCGCGCCCAGCTCGCCGGTGAGCATGACCAGGTCGCCCGGGCGGAGCAGCTTGGCGAGGCGGCGGCCCAGATCCCCCATACGGGTGGGCGAGTTGACGGTGATCGAGGCGATGGCGGCGTCAGCTGCCGGGCTGTGCGGTGTCTCCATAACTTCCCACGGTAGCCCCTGCGGGAACGGCTCCCGTGCGCGAGAGAAGGTCGGCCAGCCGGTCGGTGACGGCCTCGGGGTGCTCCAGCATCACCAGGTGCCCGGCGTCGGGCACGAGCACCAGCTCGGCGTCGGGGAGCAGCCCGGCGATGGCCTCGCTGTGCTCACTGGGGGTGACGAGATCCTGGTCGCCGGCCAGCACGAGGACGGGCAGCCGGGCGAACCGCTCGAGGGCCTCGCTCTTCTCGTGTTCCTGGAAGGCGGGGTAGAACTCGGCGACGACGTCGATCGGCGTGCTCTCGATCATCCGCTCGGCGAAGCGGGCGACGGCGGGATCGACGTCACGTGAGGCGAACGAGTAGCGCTTGATGATGCCGGCGAACAGGTCGGCGGTCGCCCGGCGCCCCCTCTCCACGAGGTCGGCGCGCTGGCCCAGGATCTTCAGGATGCCGGGGAGCACGCGCCGCACGGCGTTGACGCCGGCCACGGGCAGCCCGTAGCTGACCTCGCCGAGCTTGCCGGAGGAGGTCCCGACGAGGGCGACGCCGACGACGCGCTCGGCCACGACCTCGGGAAACTGGTCGGCGAACGCCATCACGGTCATGCCGCCCATGGAGTGCCCGACGAGGACGAGCGGCCCCTCGGGGGCGGCGGCGTCGATGACGGCCTTCAGATCGTGCCCGAGCTGGTCGATGGTGACTCCGGGGCCGCCGTCGCCCTGCCCCACCCCGCGCCCGGACCGCCCGTGGCTGCGCTGATCCCAGTAGACGGAGCGCACCACGCCCCGCAGGGCGGCACGCTGGAAATGCCAGGAGTCCTGATTGAGGCAGTACCCGTGACTGAAGACCACGGTGACCGGCGCCGGGGCCTTACGGCCGAAGAGGCGACGCTTGCGAGGACCTGCGCCGCCCTCGGCCTCCACTTCCTCGACCTCGTAGTAGAGCTCGGTGCCGTCCTCGGCACGGGCCTTGCCGGGGGTGCCACGCAAAGACCCGTAGGGGCCGGAGGCATCCAGCGCGAGCCGCGCCTTTCTGCGCATGCCGCGGCCGACGGTGAGCCGCTCCACGGCGACACCGGCCGCGGCGCCGGCCGCGACGACACCTATCGCGGCGCCGGCCAACCCGGCCCGCCGCCAGCTCGCGACGGCCGCCGTGACCTCGGCGCTGCTCTCACTCACGTGCCGCTCCTCCGTCGTCCACATAGACGCGCGGAACACGCGCCCCGATCCGGGTGACGATCTCGTACGCGATGGTGCCGGCGGCCTGCGCCCAGTCCTCGGCGGTCGGCTCGCCCCGGTCGCCGGGCCCGAACAGCACGGCCTCGTCCCCGGCCGCCGGCTCGTCGCCGCCGAGATCGACGACGAACTGGTCCATGGCGACGCGCCCGGCGACGGTACGCAGCTTGCCCCCGATGAGTACGGGCCCGGCCCCCGAGGCATGCCGGGGGATCCCGTCCCCGTACCCGAGGGGCACGAGCCCCAGGGTGGTCTCGCCCGGGGTGACGTAGTGATGCCCGTAACTGACGCCGAGCCCGCCCGGGGCGTGCTTCACCAGGGCGAGCGAGGCGGACAGGGTCATGACGGGCCGCAGCCCGAAGTCCTCGGGCGTGCCGATCTCGGGGCTGGGGGAGATCCCGTACATGGCGATGCCGGGCCGCACCAGGTCGAAATGGGTCTCGGGCAGAGTCAGGGTCCCCGGCGAGTTGGCGATGTGCCGGACCTCGGGCCGGACCCCGGCCGCCTCCGCGAAGGAGACCATCTCGCGAAAACGCTCCAGCTGAGCGGCGATCGACGGATGCCCCGGCTCGTCGGCACAGGCGAAGTGGGACCAGAGCCCCGTGACGACGACGAGCCCCTCGCGCTCCGCGGCCACGGCGGAACGCACAAGCTCGGGCCAGTCACCGGGCAGGCACCCATTGCGTCCGAGCCCCGTGTCGGCCTTCAACTGGATACGCGCGGCGCGCCCGACCACCCGAGCGGCTGCGACGACCTCGTCCAGAGCCCACATGCCGCTCACGGACATGTCGAGATCGGCCTCGATGCCCTCGCGCCAGGGCCCGCCGGGCGTCCAGAGCCAGCACATGACGCGCCCCTCGATGCCCGCGGCGCGCACCGCGAGGGCCTCCTCGGGCGTGGCCGTACCGATCCAGGTGGCGCCGGCCTCCCGCGCGGCGCGCGCGCAGGGGATCATGCCGTGGCCGTAGGCATCAGCCTTGACCACAGCCATGAAGGCGGCCCCCGGCGCACGATCGCGCAGGGATCGCACATTGGCCCGCAGAGCGGCCAGATCGATCTCGGCCCGGGCACGGCCCACGGCAGGTGCTCTCTCAGTCATCGTGCGCCCAGTCTCTCAGAGCCCCCCGACACCCCCACGTGACCACCACCCGCCAAACCACGCACATCAACCCAAATCGCCAGGTGAGCCGCCACATCGAACGGAGAACACCACGCTCGCCCGCTCCCCCACCACCGCAGCCGTACGACAACAGGAGGGAACGCACCGGGATGTGCGCGCGGAGCCACCTCCGCGTCGTTACAGACGCCTGGCCGACCGGGGCCGACCCATAGGACAGCGAGCACGTACATCCCAGAGCGGCCCCCCGCCCCGAAGACGGCGAAGCGCCCACGACGGCGAAGAAGAACCCCACCGCCCCAAGCCCAAGCCCAAGCCCCCCACGCCCTACCCCTCGTGCCGAATGTCCCCCCAAGCCCCGGCAATCCCCCCAGCCACATCCTGAGCAACAACAGGCGCCCCGCCCGACACACGCCGAGCGGCAAGCCCATGGAGATAGGCCCCCACAGACCCGGCGTCGAGCGCTCCCAGCCCCGCCGCGAGCAGCGACCCGCACAGCCCGGACAACACGTCACCGCTGCCCGCGGTGGCCAGCCAGGCGGTGCCCGTGGAATTGACCCGGGCCGGATGCCCGGCACCCTCCCGCCGCCCCTCGGCGACCAAGGTCGTGGACCCCTTCAGGAGCACGGTGGCGGAGAACCGGTCGGCCAACTCCCGCACAGCCGCAAGCCGCTCCGCCTCCACCTCCTCCCGGGCAACCCCCAACAACGCGGCGGCCTCTCCCGCATGAGGCGTGAGCAACGTAGGCGCGGCCCGCCCCCGAACGGCCTCGGGATCGGCGAGCCGCAGCCCGTCGGCGTCGATCAGAACAGGCACCTGCGCACCCAGGACATCCGCGAGCCCGAAGGCTTCGTCACCCAGTCCGGGCCCGGCCACCCACGCCTGCACCCGCCCCGCCTTCCCCGGCGCGCCTTCGGACACCAGGGTCTCGGGGAAACGCGAGACGACGGCGCCGGCCGCGGGTCCGACGTACCGGACAGCCCCGGCCCCACCCCGCAGAGCCCCGGCGACGGCAAGCACGGCGGCACCCGGATACCGGGCGGACCCGGCGACGACGCCCACGACACCGCGCCGGTACTTGTCGCTCTCCCCGGTGGGTTCGGGCAGCAGCCGGGCCACGTCACCGTGTTGAAGCGCCTCCACATCCCCCTCGCCACGCCCCAGTTCGAGCTCGATGTCGACGAGCCGGACGGCACCGGCGTACTCCCGCCCGGGATCGACGAGAAGCCCCGGCTTGTACACGCCGAAGGTGACGGTCACATCGGCGCGGACGGCCTCCCCGGCGACCTGCCCGGTATCGGCGTCGACGCCGCTGGGCAGATCCACGGAGACGACAACGGCACCGGACTCCGAGGCGGCACGGACAACGGGCAGGGCAGCCGCGCGAAGCCCACCCCGCCCCCCGATGCCCACGATCCCGTCGACGACGAGATCGGCGCCGGCCAGAGCGCGCTCACCGGATGCGGTGACGCGCCCCCCGGCGGCCAGGAACGCGGCAAGCCCGGCACGGTGCACACGCTCTGAGTCCAGGAGCACGGCGGAGACCCCGGCGCCCCGACGGGCGAGCCGGGCGCCGGCATAGAGGGCGTCACCCCCGTTGTCCCCGGACCCGACGAGGAGCACGACCCGGGCCCCGTACACCTTGCCGAGGAGTTCGGCACAGACGACGGCGAGCCCGGCGGCCGCTCGCTGCATCAGGGCGCCCTCGGGAAGCCGCGCCATGAGGGCGCGCTCGGCGGTCCGTACGGTCTCGACGCTGTAAGCGGTACGCATGGGACCGAGTCTCCCGCACAGGGGAACACCTCGCCCGCGGCCGAAGCCGCAAGCCGAAGCCGGCGCGAGGCCGGCGCACCGTCCCCTGCCCGTGAGCCCCTACCCCTCGGCGATCACCACCGCCGACGCGACCCCGGCGTCATGACTGAGCGACACATGCCACGACCGCACACCCATCTCCGCGGCACGCGCGGCAACGGTCCCGGTGACCCGTAGCCGCGGCTGCCCGCTCTCCTCGACACAGACCTCCGCATCGGTCCACCGCAACCCGGCCGGCGCCCCCAGCGCCTTGGCCAGCGCCTCCTTGGCGGCGAACCGGGCGGCCAGCGAGGCGACTCCGCGCCGCTCCCCGCTGGGAAGCAGCAACTCCCGATCGCAGAAGAGCCGTTCGGCCATTCCGGGTGTCCGCGCGAGCGACGCCTCGAACCGCTCGATCTCGGCGACGTCGATCCCGACCCCAATAATCAAATCCAGCCCCTCGTCATCAGATCAGCCGCTCACTCCACCGTCACGGACTTGGCGAGGTTGCGAGGCTGGTCGACCTCGTTCCCCCGGGCCGTGGCCAGCTCGCAAGCAAACACCTGCAACGGCACCGCCGCAACCAGCGGCTGAAGGAGCGTGGGGGTGGCCGGGATCCGTACGAGATGGTCGGCGTAGGGGACGACCGCCTCATCCCCCTCCTCGGCGATCACGATGGTGCGTGCCCCGCGGGCCCGGATCTCCTGGATATTGGACACGATCTTGTCGTGGAGGACGGACCGTCCCTTGGGCGACGGCACGACGACCACGACAGGCACGTCGTCCTCGATCAACGCGATGGGGCCGTGCTTGAGTTCACCGGCGGCGAAGCCCTCCGCGTGCATATAGGCGAGCTCCTTGAGCTTCAGGGCTCCTTCAAGAGCGACGGGATAGCCCACGTGCCGCCCCAGGAAGAGCACGGTCCGCTTGTCGGAGAGCGACCGGGCCAGCGCCCGCACGGGCTCCATGGTCTCCAGAACGCGCTCGACCTCACCGGAGATGTCGGCCAGGTCCCGGATCACCGCGCGGATCTCGTCCCCCCACTTCGTTCCGCGCACCTGTCCCAGGTACATGGCCACGAGATAACAGGCGACGAGCTGCGTGAGGAACGCCTTGGTGGAGGCGACGGCGACCTCGGGCCCCGCGTGCGTGTAGAGAACGGCGTCGGACTCACGGGGAATGGTCGACCCGTTCGTGTTGCAGATGGCGAGGACGGTCGCACCCTGGTCGCGGGCGTGCCGCAGCGCCATCAGCGTGTCCATCGTCTCGCCCGACTGCGAGATGGCGATGACGAGCGAGCGCCCGCCGAGAATGGGATCCCGGTACCGGAACTCGCTCGCGAGCTCCACCTCGCAAGGGATCCGGGTCCAGTGCTCGATGGCGTACTTGGCGATGAGACCGGAGTGGAACGCGGTCCCGCACGCCACGATCACGACCTTGTCGACTTCCTTCAACACAGCTGTGGGGATACGGAGTTCGTCGAGCGTCAGCGCCCCGTCGACGCCGATGCGCCCGAGCAGCGTGTCGGCGACCGCCTTCGGCTGCTCGGCGATCTCCTTGAGCATGAAGTAGTCGTAGCCGCCCTTCTCGGCGGCGGAGGCGTCCCAGTCGACGTGGTACGACCGCACCTCGGCGGGCCGCCCGTCGAAGTCGGTGACGGTCACCCCGTCCCCTGCGCCGTCCCGCCGCAGCTCGACGACCTGGTCCTGGCCCAGTTCGATCGCGGAGCGCGTATGGGCGATGAAGGCGGCGACGTCGGAGGCGAGGAACGCCTCGTCCTCCCCCACGCCGACGACCAGAGGCGAGTTGCGCCGGGCGCCCACGACGACATCGGGCTCGTCGGCGTGCACGGCGACCAGCGTGAACGCCCCTTCGAGGCGTCGGCAGACGAGGCGCATGGCCTCGGCGAGGCCGGCGCACACGGAGAACTCCTCGGCGAGCAGATGCGCGACGACCTCGGTGTCGGTCTCCGACTCCAGGACGTGCCCGCGCTCGGCCAGCTCCGCGCGCAGCTCGGCGAAGTTCTCGATGATGCCGTTGTGGACGACGGCGACGCGGCCGGCGTTGTCGAGGTGCGGATGCGCGTTCACATCGGTCGGGCCGCCGTGAGTGGCCCAACGGGTGTGGCCGATGCCCGTGGCCCCGGCCGGCAGCGGCCGCTCCACGAGCTCCTTCTCCAGGTTGGCGAGCTTGCCCGCCTTCCTGGCCGAGGCGAGGCCGCCGTCGGCCAGCACCGCGACCCCGGCCGAGTCGTAACCCCGGTATTCGAGCCGCTTCAGTCCGGCGAGCACGACGTCGAGCGCCGACTGAGATCCGACGTATCCCACGATTCCGCACATAGCGGCAGCCTAAGGCCGTGCGGTCAGCAGCCCCAGACGATCCGGTCCCGCGCGTCCTCCAGGAGACGCAGATACTCCACTTCCTCGCAGCGCGGCTTGCTGCCCATCTCGTAGAGGTCGAGACAGTCGTCGAGATCGTCGCGCAGGTCCTCGTCGGGCAGGTCGAGGGCGAGTTCGCTGCGCACTCGCCCGGCGAAGTCGTCCTCGAGGGGTCCGGGTCTGCGCCGGACGAGGTCACGCAAGCGGGGCACGGTCATGACGGTTCCCTCCCACCCGGACGGCGCGGCTCGGCGCCGGGTGCCGGGAACGTATCCCCGTTCCCCTGCCCGGTCCAGACCTGCGACCGCAGAACTCCAGGAATCGAGCACCTGTCAGGCACGCATCAGACACGAACAGAGCACGAAAACCACACCCCGGCCCGCCCCGCCGACCCCAAGGTGACGCACCCCACCCCCCACCCCGTCCACACAGCCGTAACAATGGACTGTGATCTCTTCGGTCTCCGTGCCCCCGACGGCACCCCGGAGCGCCCACCGGCACAAGCCGGAGGCGACTCCCTACGTCGACCTCACCCGCACCGAGTGGAGCGCGCTGCGCAACAAGACGCCGCTGCCCCTCACCGCCGATGAGCTGGAGAAACTGCGCGGCCTCGGCGATGTCATCGACCTGGACGAGGTCCGGGACATCTACCTCCCGCTCTCACGCCTCCTCAACCTGTACGTCGGCGCCACCGACACCCTGCGCGGCGCGCTCAACACCTTCCTGGGCGAGACCGTCGAGAAGGCGTCCCAGTCGGGCACGCCCTTCGTCATAGGGGTCGCCGGTTCGGTGGCGGTGGGCAAGTCGACCGTCGCCCGCCTCCTCCAGGCACTGCTGTCCCGCTGGCCCGAGCACCCGCGCGTGGAGCTGGTCACCACGGACGGCTTCCTGCTGCCGACGAAGGAGCTGGAGCGGCGCGGCCTGATGTCGCGCAAGGGCTTCCCCGAGTCGTACGACCGCCGCGCCCTGACCCGCTTCGTCGCCGACATCAAGGCGGGCAAGGACGAGGTGTCGGCGCCCGTCTACTCCCACCTGATCTACGACATCGTGCCCGGCCAGAAGCTCACGGTCCGCCGCCCCGACATCCTCATCGTCGAGGGCCTGAACGTGCTCCAGCCGGCCATGCCCGGCAAGGACGGCCGCACCCGCGTCGGCCTCGCCGACTACTTCGACTTCAGCGTGTACGTGGACGCCCGCGCCGAGGACATCGAGAGCTGGTACCTCAACCGGTTCAAGAAGCTCCGCCAGACGGCCTTCCAGAACCCTTCCTCGTACTTCCGCAAGTACACGCAGGTCTCCGAGGAGGAGGCACTCGACTACGCGCGGACGACCTGGCGGACCATCAACAAGCCGAACCTGCTGGAGAATGTGGCGCCCACGCGCGGCCGCGCGACGCTCGTCGTGCGCAAGGGCCCCGACCACAAAGTGCAGCGGCTGAGCCTGCGGAAGCTGTAGAAAACCGGGAAGCTACGCTTCGCGCATGCTGCACCTGCGACTGATCACCCCGGCCGACAGGACCGACGCGGTGGCCCGCCTGATCGAAAGGACCGTCGGCACCACGCATCTCGTGGTGGTGCCGGGCGCGGCCCGCGACCCGAAGGGCGACGTCGTGATGTGCGACGTCGCTCGGGAGGCCGGCGACGAACTGATCAGCGGGCTGCGCGGCCTGCACATCGACACGACGGGCTCGATCGCGGTCGAGAACATCGACCTGTCGCTGTCGAGGCTGGCCGACCGGGCGGAGGACGAGGCCCCGGGCGAGGGCGCGGACGCGGTCCTGTGGGAAGCGCTGACGGACGCGACGCACGAGGAGTCCACGCTCAACGTCACCTACGTGGCGTTCCTGGCCGTCGCGACGATGCTCGCCGCCTGCGGTGTGATGCTGGACAACGCGATCCTGATCGTCGGCGCGATGGCCGTCGGCCCCGAGTTCGGGCCGCTCGCCGGAATCTCCACGGCACTGGTGCAGCGCGCCCCGCGCCTGGTGTGGCGCTCACTGTGGGCCCTGCTCGCGGGGTTCGCCGCCGCGATGCTGCTGACGGCCGGATTCAGCTGGCTGCTGGACACGTTCGGCCTGTTCACGCGCTCGATGATCGAGGCGGACCGGCCGAACACGTCGTTCATCTGGAAGCCGGACTGGATGTCGTTCGTCGTGGCGTTCCTCGCGGGCATCGCCGGGACGCTGTCCCTCACGTCCGCGAAGTCGGGGGCCCTGATCGGCGTCGCCATCTCGGTGACGACGGTCCCGGCGGCCGCGAACGCGGCGGTGGCCTTCGCGTACAGCGACTACGCCCAGACCTGGGGCTCGACCGCTCAGCTCCTCGCGAACCTCGGCGGCATCGTCCTGGCCGGCACGCTCACGCTGCTCGCCCAGAAGTGGTTCTGGGCGACACAGCGCAAGCGCACCGCTCCTGCGTCCGACCCGGCCTGACGCAAGGTGAACTGCCTCAGCCCAGCGTGGACTTGACGACGTCGGCGAGACGGCCGGCGATCGAGCGGGCCTGCTCGATGTCGGCGGCCTCGACCATGACGCGGACCAGCGGCTCCGTGCCGGACGAACGCAGCAGCACCCGGCCCGTCGCACCCAGCTCGCGCTCGGCGTCGGTGACGGCGGCGGCCAGCTCGGCGGACGTCGTGACGCGGGACTTGTCGACGTCGCGCACATTGACCAGGACCTGAGGCAGGCGCTCCATGACGGAGGCGAGGTCCTGGAGGGTGCGGCCGGTCTGGGCGACGCGGGCCGCGAGCAGCAGACCCGTGAGCGTACCGTCGCCGGTCGTCGCGTGGTCGAGGATGATCACGTGCCCGGACTGCTCGCCGCCGAGCGCGTACCCGTGCTCCTTCATCGACTCCAGGACGTACCGGTCACCGACGGCGGTCGCCACGAACTCGATGCCCTCGCGCTCCATGGCCAGCTTGAAACCGAGGTTCGACATGACGGTCGCGACCACGGTGTCCTGGCGCAGCGCGCCGTGCTCCCGCATCGACAGGGCGAGCACCGCGAGGATCTGGTCCCCGTCGATCTCGGCGCCCGTGTGGTCCACGGCCAGGCAGCGGTCGGCGTCACCGTCGTGCGCGATGCCGAGGTCGGCGCCGTGCTCGACGACGGCGGCCTTCAGCAGGTCGAGGTGGGTGGATCCGCAGCCGTCGTTGATGTTCAGGCCGTCCGGGTCGGCGCCGATCGTGATGATCTCGGCGCCGGCCCGCGCGAACGCCTCGGGCGAGACCCGCGCCGCCGCGCCGTGCGCCTCGTCCAGGACGATCCGCAGACCGTCGAGGCGGTTGGGCAGCACACCGATGAGGTGGGCGACGTACTGGTCGGCACCCTCGGCGTACGAGTTCACGCGGCCGACACCGGCACCGGTCGGGCGGTCCCACGGCGCACCGGTGCGGTGCTGCTCGTAGACCTGCTCGATACGGTCCTCCAGCTCGTCGGCGAGCTTGTGGCCGCCGCGCGCGAAGAACTTGATGCCGTTGTCCGGCATCGCGTTGTGGCTGGCGGACAGCATCACGCCGAGGTCGGCGCCCAGCGCGCCGGTGAGATGCGCCACCGCGGGGGTGGGCAGCACGCCGACCCGCAGGACGTCGACGCCGGCGCTGGCCAGACCCGCGACGACCGCGGCCTCCAGGAACTCGCCCGAAGCCCGTGGGTCACGACCAACCACGGCCACCGGACGGTGCCCCTCGAACGTCCCCGCCTCGCCGAGTACATGAGCCGCCGCCACGGAGAGTCCGAGCGCGAGCTCGGCCGTCAGATCCGCGTTGGCGACACCTCGTACGCCGTCCGTGCCGAACAGTCGTCCCACTGGTGTCCTCCGAACTATCGAAATTCTCGAAGAAGCGTCGGAAATCATCCGAGCATGCAAACTTATGAGCACCTTGTGTCGTTATTATGAGCATCTTGTGCCCACATACGCCCAGGGCCGTCATATACGAACGCCCCGGCGGCACACAGCGTGCCGCCGGGGCGAACGAAACGAACAAGCAGCAGCGATTTAGCGCTTGCTGTACTGCGGGGCCTTACGGGCCTTCTTGAGACCGGCCTTCTTGCGCTCGACCGCACGGTCGTCGCGCTTGAGGTAACCGGCCTTCTTGAGGGCGCCGCGGTTGTTGTCGACGTCGGCCTCGTTCAGCGCACGGGCGACACCGAGACGGAGCGCACCGGCCTGACCGGAGACGCCGCCACCCGAGATGCGGGCGATGACGTCGTAGCGGTTGTCGAGCTCGAGCACCTTGAAGGGCTCGTTGACTTCCTGCTGGTGGACCTTGTTCGGGAAGTAGTCCTCGAGCGTGCGCCCGTTGACCTTCCACTTGCCGGTGCCGGGCACGATGCGAACGCGCGCGATGGCGTTCTTGCGACGGCCCAGGCCGGCGGCCGGCTGCGGGTCGCCGAAGCGCGCGGCGTTCGACTCCGAGGTGTACTCACCCTCGACGGGGACCTCGGACTCGGTGGTGTACTGCTCGACGTCGACAATCTCGGTCTCTTCGACCGGCTGCTCAACGGTGGTCTCGGCCACGATTCTCCTCAGATTCTTTTTCGTCTTTGGGGGTGGCCGGAACTACTGCGCGACCTGGGTGATCTCGAACGGCACCGGCTGCTGGGCAGCGTGGGGGTGCTGGTCGCCCGAGTAGACCTTCAGCTTCGAGAGCACCTGACGGCCCAGGGTGTTCTTGGGGATCATGCCCTTGATGGCCTTCTCGACGGCCTTCTCGGGGTTCTTGTCCAGCAGCTCGTCGTAACGAACCGAACGCAGACCGCCCGGGTAACCGGAGTGGCGGTACGCCATCTTCTGGGTCTTCTTGTTGCCGGAGAGGTGCACCTTGTCCGCGTTGATGATGATGACGAAGTCACCAGCGTCGACGTGGGGGGCGTAGATCGGCTTGTGCTTGCCCCGCAGGATGTTCGCGGCAGTGGTCGCCAGACGACCCAGGACGACATCCTGGGCGTCGATGACGTACCACTGGCGAGAGATGTCGCCGGGCTTGGGGCTGTACGTACGCACTTAGCAGCCTTCTTCTTCTTCAGTGGATGGGTGCTGAAAGTGGCATCACTGAAGCGATCGTGCAGCTGGGGACGACAGTGCCGGGTTCAGCGCCCGTATGCCGCCCACTGGTAACTGCTCCAGGGAACCTGTGCATGGCCCCTCACGTGAGCATGAGAAAGCCAATACACATAACGAACAAGCAGGATACCCGCGCTTCCCCGTACGGGTCAAAACGCGGACCTGGACTCCGGCACCGCCGGATCCGCCGCACTGGGCGGCCCTGCCGTCTACCAGACTAACCGCACGTCGCCGCAGGCAGCGCCGCACAAGCGTGACCCCTGGCACACAAGAGCGCACACACGGCACACACAAGATCGGCCAGACCCTGCGCACACCCTTCCCCACCACGCCCCGGCACCCCCTGCGCGGCGGTCTAAGATGCGCCCCATGAGCTTTGGGCAGGGGGGACCCCAGTGGGGTTCCGGGGGCAGCGGTGGTTCACAGGGACCGGACTGGGCGGCGCTCGCCGAAGCGTCCGAGGCACGCGCGCGGCGCCGCCGCTGGCTGATGATCGGCGGTGGCGCGCTCGCCACGGTCGCCGTCGGCTCGGCGGTCGCGTTCGCGATCGTCTCCGCCAACGGCACCGACTCGGCCTCCAACAAGCCCGCCGACCAGCTGCCGACGACCGCGGACATCCCGAGCGACACGACCCCGGCGGACCCGACGTTCGCGGAGACCACGCCGCCGCCCCCGCTCGACCCCAAGGACTTCATCTCCAGCGCCAAGAAGGACAAGGCCCCGCTCAGCGCGGACACGCTCTTCCCCGGCACCAGGCTCACGGTCGGCGACCGCGTCTACAAGAAGGGCGCGACCGCCAGCACACAGAGCTGCGCCTCCGTCACCCACGGCGCGCTCGGCGGCGTCCTGACCGGCAACGACTGCACGCGTCTGATCCGCGCCACCTACGCGAAGGACGGCGTCGCGGTCACCGTCGGCGTCGCCGTGTTCGACACGGAGGCCCAGGCCACCAAGGCCAAGAACCAGTACACCAAGGGCACCGTGACCTCCCTGTCCGGCTCGGGCGTCCCCGAGTTCTGCCGTACGACGATCTGCCGCTCGACCACCAACTCGTACGGCCGCTACGCGTATTTCACGACCGCCGGGTTCACCAGCGGCAGCCGGGACGTCACCACCAAGGACCGCGCGGTCTTCACCACCGGCGACGACCTGGCCGAGTTCACGTTCCGTCAGATCACCCGGCGCGGCGAGGCGCAGGCCTCCGCCGCGGCCGAGGCGCCCCAGTAGGGGCTCAGCAGCACCCCGGCTCCGAGAACGGCGCTCCCGGCAGCGTCCGCCTGTTCCTGGCCTCCTTGCTGCGCGCCGCGAGCAACTCGTCGGCGGGGTAACCGACTTCCTCCAGCGTCAGACCGTGCGGCCGCACCACGTGCACCGCCGAGTCCCGCACCCCGGCGGCCAGGACCTTCGCGGGCCAGTCCGGCGGCCGGTGACCGTCACCGACGAACAGCATCGCGCCGACCAGTGAGCGCACCATGTTGTGGCAGAACGCGTCGGCCCGGACGGTCGCCTCGAGGATCCCGTCGGGCGACCGCTCCCACCGCAGCTCCTGGAGCGTACGGATCGTCGTCGCGCCCTCGCGCCGCTTGCAGTACGCGGCGAAGTCGTGCTCCCCGAGCAGCTTCTCCGCGGCCGCGTTCATCGCGTCGATGTCCAGCTCCCAGTCGTGCCACAGCACATGACTGCGCAACAGCGGATCGACCCCGCCGGGGTTGTCGGTCACCCGGTACACGTACCGACGCCACACGGCGGCGAAGCGCGCGTTGAACCCGCTCGGCGCCTGCGCCACCTTCCACACCCGCACATCGTGCGGCAGCCGTCCCGCGAGCCGGCGCAGGAGCTTGTCCTGGTGCTCGGCCCAGACGTCCTCCGGCAGATCGACATGCGCGACCTGCCCGCGCGCGTGCACCCCCGCGTCGGTCCGCCCGGCCACGGTCAGCTCGTACGTCTGCGCGGACCGGGTCACGGTCTTCAGCGCGTCCTCGATCTCACCCTGTACGGTCCGCCGGCCGCTGGCCTGCTTCGCCCACCCGGAGAAGTCCTTGCCGTCGTACGACACGTCCAGCCGCACCCGCACGAACCCGGGCTCTACCTCGTCACTCACACACAGATCCTCTCAGGCGAAGGCAATACGAAAGCGGGCCCGCCCCGAAGGGCGGACCCGCTCACATCAAGGCAGAGCCTCAGGCGTCCTTGGACTCCTCGGCGACCTCGGCGGCCGGAGCGGCAGCCTCGGCGTCCTTGGCGGCACGCTTGGTGGCGGCCTCGGCCTCACCGGTGGCCTGCTGCGCGACCGTCAGCGCCTCGACCAGCTCGATGACAGCCATGGGCGCGTTGTCGCCACGGCGGTTACCGATCTTGGTGATGCGGGTGTAACCACCCGGACGGTTCTCGTAGCGCGGGGCGATCTCGGTGAAGAGCGTGTGGACGACGCTCTTGTCCGTGATGACCTGGAGCACCTGACGGCGGTTGTGAAGGTCGCCCTTCTTCGCCTTGGTGACCAGACGCTCCGCGTACGGGCGCAGACGACGGGCCTTGGCCTCGGTCGTCGTGATCTTGCCGTGCTCGAAGAGCGACTTCGCGAGGTTCGCGATGAGCAGCTTCTCGTGCGCAGCGCTGCCGCCCAGACGGGCACCCTTGGTGGGCTTCGGCATGATGTATCTCCTAGGTGTCTGCCCCGGCCGTATCAGGTACCAGGGTCAGTATCCGAGCGGGCGGCTGCCCGTCGGAGACCCGCGCCCCGTAAGGGGCGCGGGGAACTGTGCGACCAGCCGAAGCCGGCCCCGCAGCAGAAAATCCGGCGTCCTCGCGGAGCGCCTAGTACTGCTCGGTCTCCACGAAACCGGCGTCCGCGTCGTCGTCCGCGCCGAAGGCGTCCGCGGCGGCGGTCGGGTCGAAGCCGGGAGGCGAGTCCTTGAGCGCGAGGCCCATACCGGCCAGCTTCGCCTTGACCTCGTCGATCGACTTCGCACCGAAGTTGCGGATGTCGAGCAGGTCCGCCTCCGAGCGGGCGACGAGCTCACCCACGGAGTGGATGCCCTCGCGCTTCAGGCAGTTGTACGAACGGACCGTGAGCTCGAGCTCCTCGATCGGCAGCGCCAGATCGGCGGCCAGGGCGGCGTCCGTGGGGGACGGGCCCATGTCGATGCCCTCGGCGTCGATGTTCAGCTCGCGCGCGAGACCGAACAGCTCGACCAGGGTCTTACCGGCCGACGCCATGGCGTCACGCGGACGCATGGCCTGCTTCGTCTCGACGTCGACGATCAGCTTGTCGAAGTCGGTGCGCTGCTCGACACGGGTCGCCTCGACCTTGTACGTGACCTTCAGGACCGGCGAGTAGATCGAGTCGACCGGGATGCGCCCGATCTCCTGACCGACCTGCTTGTTCTGGACGGCGGAGACGTAGCCGCGACCGCGCTCGACGGTCAGCTCCATCTCCAGCTTGCCCTTGCCGTTGAGCGTGGCGAGGACGAGGTCGGGGTTGTGCACCTCGACACCGGCCGGGGGCGCGATGTCGGCGGCGGTGACCAGACCCGGGCCCTGCTTGCGCAGGTACATCACGACCGGCTCGTCGTGCTCCGAGGAGACGACCAGCTGCTTGATGTTCAGGATGAGGTCGGTGACGTCTTCCTTCACGCCCGGCACGGTGGTGAACTCGTGCAGGACACCGTCGATACGGATGGACGTGACCGCCGCACCCGGGATCGAGGAGAGAAGGGTCCGGCGCAGGGAGTTGCCGAGGGTGTAACCGAAGCCCGGCTCCAGCGGCTCGATCACGAACCGGGAGCGGAACTCGTCGACGACCTCTTCGGTCAACGAGGGACGCTGAGCGATCAGCATGAAGTGATTCCTTCAGACAGGGGCACCCACTATTTGATGCCCTGATGCCACCGGACAGCAGCCCGGTGTTGATGCAGTACAAGGGTACGGGCGGTACGGCCCCTAAGAGCCGTACCGCCCGAAAACCTCAGACCAAGCAGTCGTACGTCAGGTCAGACGCGGCGACGCTTGGGCGGACGGCAGCCGTTGTGCGGGGTCGGCGTGACGTCCTGGATCGAACCGACCTCGAGGCCCGTGGCCTGGAGGGAGCGGATCGCGGTCTCGCGGCCGGAGCCCGGACCCTTGACGAAGACGTCAACCTTGCGCATGCCGTGCTCCTGGGCGCGACGCGCGGCCGACTCGGCGGCCATCTGCGCGGCGAACGGAGTGGACTTGCGCGAGCCCTTGAAGCCGACGTGGCCGGCGGAGGCCCAGGAGATCACGTTGCCGGTCGGGTCCGTGATGGACACGATCGTGTTGTTGAACGTGCTCTTGATGTGAGCGTGCCCGTGGGCGACGTTCTTCTTTTCCTTGCGGCGCACCTTCTTGGCAGCGCCCTGACGACCCTTGGGGGGCATCTATTACTCCTACGGGAGGTGGTCGGTCCTGCAGCGACAGCTGTCGATAGACCGCTGAGCGAGGACTACTTCTTGCCCGGCTTCTTCTTACCGGCGATGGCGCGACGCGGGCCCTTACGGGTACGAGCGTTCGTGCTGGTGCGCTGACCGCGGACGGGCAGGCCACGACGGTGGCGAAGACCCTGGTAGCAGCCGATCTCGACCTTGCGGCGGATGTCGGCCTGGATCTCGCGACGGAGGTCACCCTCGGTCTGGATGTTCGCGTCCACGTACTCGCGGATCTTGATCAGGTCCTCTTCGGACAGATCACGAACGCGGGTGTTGCGGTCCACACCGGTGGCGTCCAGCGTCTGCTGGGACAGCGTGCGGCCAATGCCGAACACGTAGGTGAGGGCAACCTCTACGCGCTTGTCGCGCGGGAGGTCAACGCCTTCAAGGCGTGCCATTCAAGGCTCCTGTTGATACTCGGAGGTCTTCAGCAGGACCGTTCCCAGGTGCCGTACGAGGTACATCCTGGGTCCCCGGCCTCCGACCGGGGGTGTCGCCCTCCATTACCGATGGATCTGAAGAGGGACGGGTCCTGCATGTGTGCTTACTTGCGTCGCGCGAAAATCTGCGAACTGCAGTCGTGCGTCAGCCCTGGCGCTGCTTGTGGCGCGGGTTGTCGCAGATAACCATGACCCGGCCGTGACGGCGGATCACCCTGCACTTGTCGCAGATCTTCTTGACGCTCGGCTTGACCTTCATTGGGTGAGGTTCTCCGGGTCAGTGCCACCACCCCGCGCGAGGCAGGGTGCGGGCAAGATCTACTTGTACCGGTAGACGATCCGGCCACGCGTCAGGTCGTACGGAGACAGCTCCACCACGACCCGGTCGTCAGGGAGGATGCGGATGTAGTGCATACGCATCTTGCCGCTGATGTGAGCCAGGACCTGGTGGCCGTTCTGGAGCTCCACCTTGAACATGGCGTTCGGGAGAGACTCGACGACAGTGCCTTCGATCTCGATGGCACCTTGCTTCTTGGCCACGCTTTGCCCTTCGAATCGACTACCTTGATCGACTCAGCACGTACATGCAGGCATGCGTGTGCACGAGAGCCGACGAGTCAGTCTACGTCAGGGCCCCCGGAAAGACGAATCGGGGAAGTTTGCCCCACACTGAAGATCATTATGCAAGGGGATCGGGAGCGGCGGTGACGCCGAGCTCGGCCAGCTTCGCCTTGCCGCCGTCGGGCGCCGTGAGGACCAGGGGGCCCTGCTCGGTCAGCGCGATGGAGTGCTCCCAGTGCGAGGACCAGGTGCCGTCCGTCGTGATGACCGTCCAGTCGTCCTCGAGCACCTCGGTGCGCGGGGTACCGAGGGAGACCATCGGCTCGATCGCGAGACAGAAGCCGGGGACGAGCTTCGGGCCCTTGCCGCGGCGGCGCTCGACGTAGTTCAGCAGGTGCGGGTCCATGTGCATCTCGGTGCCGATGCCGTGGCCGCCGTAGTCCTCGACGATGCCGTACTTGCCGCCGCCCGGCTTGGGCTGGCGGCGGATGTAGGACTCGATGGCGCGGGAGATGTCGACGAGCCGGTTGCCGTTCTTCATCGCGGCGATGCCGGCCCACATCGACTCCTCGGTCACCCGGGAGAGCTCGATCAGCTCCGGAGCGTGACCGGTGCCCACGAAGGCGGTGTACGCGGCGTCGCCGTGCCACCCGTCGATGATCGCGCCGCAGTCGATGGAGATGATGTCGCCGTCCTTGAGGACGGTCTTGTCGTCCGGGATGCCGTGGACGACGATCTCGTTGACCGAGGTGCAGATGGTCGCGGGGAATCCCCCGTAGCCGAGGAAGTTCGACTTGGCCCCGTGCTCGTCGAGCACCTTGCGCGCGACCTCGTCCAGGTCCCGGGTGGTGGTCCCGGGAACCGCGGCCTCACGCGTCGCCGCGTGGATCGCGGCGACGACCAGCCCCGCCTCACGCATCTTGGCGATCTGCTCAGGGGTCTTGATCTGCACCATGGGGGCCTGCGCTCTCCGTCTTCCGCACTACGGGTTTACCTGCACAACACTACGGCCGCGGCGCCCTGTACGGGCACCGCGGCCGGAGCGGCGTGACAACGACTTACTTGTCGCGCTTGAGGGCGTCCATGGCCCGCGCGGTCACCTCGTCGACCTTGCCGAGCGCCGAGATCGTCCGCACCAGACCCTGGGCCCGGTAGTAGTCGATGATCGGCTCGGTCTGCGTGTGGTAGACCTCGAGCCGCTTGCGGACGGTGTCCTCACTGTCGTCCTCGCGCTGGTACAGCTCGCCGCCGCAGACGTCGCAGACGCCTTCCTGCTTCGGCTGCTTGTACGACACGTGGAAGACGTGCGCGGAGTCCTTGCGGCAGATGCGGCGGCCGGCGATGCGCTTGACCACCTCGTCCTCGGGGACCTCGAGGTCCAGGACCGCGTCGAGCTTCACTTCGTCCGCCTTGAGGGCGACGTCGAGCGCCTCGGCCTGCGAGACGTTACGAGGGAAGCCGTCGAGCAGGAAGCCGTTCACGGCGTCCGGCTGCTCCATGCGGTCCTTGGCCATCCCGATGGTGACCTCGTCGGGAACCAGGTTGCCGGCGTCCATGAACGCCTTCGCCTGCTTGCCCAGCTCCGTGCCCTGGCTGATGTTGGCACGGAAGAGGTCGCCCGTGGAGATGTGCGGAATCGACAGGTTCTTGGCAAGGAACGCGGCCTGCGTTCCCTTGCCCGCACCGGGCGGCCCGACGAGGACGATACGCATCAGCGGAGGAACCCTTCGTAATTGCGCTGCTGAAGCTGGCTCTCGATCTGCTTCACCGTCTCCAGACCGACACCCACGATGATGAGGATGCTTGTCCCACCGAACGGGAAGTTCTGGCTTGCCCCGAAGCCAACCAACGCCATCGTTGGTACGAGAGCGATCAGACCCAGATACAGCGAACCCGGCCAGGTGATCCGGTTGAGCACGTAGCTGAGGTACTCAGCGGTCGGCCGGCCAGCCCGGATGCCCGGGATGAAGCCACCATACTTCTTCATGTTGTCCGCGACTTCCTCGGGGTTGAACGAGATCGCCACGTAGAAGAACGCGAAGAAAACGATCAGCAGGAAGTACGAAACGATGTAATAGGGGTGATTTCCCTTGGTCAGATGGTCGTTGATCCAGGTCTTCCACCCGGAATTGCCTCCCGCGAACTGCGCGACGAGGGCCGGGATGTAGAGCAACGACGAAGCGAAGATGACAGGGATCACACCCGCCTGATTGACCTTCAGCGGGATGTAGGTGGACGTACCGCCGTAAGACCGGCGACCGATCATGCGCTTCGCATACTGGACAGGGATGCGGCGCTGCGCCTGCTCGACGAAGACCACCAGGCCGACCATGACGAGGCCCACCAGGATCACGGCGCCGAACTCGATCCAGCCGCCGGCGAGGTCGCCGGTCGTCTTGATGGTCCACAGGGCGCTCGGGAAGGTGGCGGCGATCGAGATGAACATCAGGATCGACATGCCGTTGCCGATGCCGCGGTCGGTGATGAGCTCACCGAGCCACATGACGATGGCGGTACCGGCGGTCATCGTGATGACCATCGTGATCGTCACGAAGATCGACTGGTCCGGGACGATCTGGTTCGCGACGGGGCAGCCCTGGAAGAGGGCGCCGCTGCGAGCGGTCGCGACGAGGCCGGTGCCCTGGAGGATGGCGAGCGCCACGGTCAGGTATCGCGTGTACTGCGTGATCTTCGCCGTACCCGCCTGACCCTCCTTCTTCAGGGCCTCGAGCCGCGGGATCACGACGGTGAGCAGCTGCAGGATGATGCTCGCGGTGATGTACGGCATGATGCCGAGCGCGAAGATCGTGATCTGCAGGAGCGCGCCACCACTGAACATGTTGACGAGACCGAACAGGCCCTGCGTGCCTTTGTTCGCGTCCACGCATGTCTGGACGTTCGAGTAGCTGACTCCCGGGATCGGTACGTGCGTACCGATGCGGTAGATCACGATGATGCCGAGCGTGAAGAGCAGCTTCTTGCGCAGGTCGGGCGTCTTGAACGCCCGGGCGAACGCGGTGAGCACGGTGCCTCCTGCGACCCCCGCGCACGTGCGTCAGAGGTGACGGTCTTGAGGTTCGATGAATGAAGGAATGCGTAACAGTCAAGCACCGGGTGAAGATCCGTCAGACATGTCGCCTTCAGGACACACCGCCCGGCCCGAGGCATCAGCCCCAGACGGATACAGCACAGTGCAGGCCACCATACCGGCGACCATGCCCCCCTTGGAACGACCAACCGGGGATGCCCCAAATGTGGGGCATCCCCGGTCGGGAATCGCTCATGTCATCAAGACGCCTGAAAAGGTCAGACGAGCTCGGTGACGGTACCGCCGGCGGCGGTGATCTTCTCCTTGGCGGAGTTGGAGACGGCGTCGACCGTCACCTGCAGCGCCACGGTGAGCTCACCCTGGCCGAGCACCTTGACGAGGCTGTTCTTGCGAACGGCACCCTTGGCGACGAGACCCTCGACGGTGACCTCGCCACCTTCCGGGTACAGCGCGCTCAGCTTGTCGAGGTTCACGACCTGGAACTCGGTCTTGAACGGGTTCTTGAAGCCCTTGAGCTTCGGGAGACGCATGTGGAGGGGCATCTGGCCACCCTCGAAGCGCTCCGGAACCTGGTAACGGGCCTTCGTGCCCTTGGTACCACGACCGGCCGTCTTACCCTTCGACGCCTCACCGCGACCCACACGGGTCTTCGCGGTCTTGGCGCCCGGGGCGGGACGGAGGTTGTGGATCTTGAGCGGGTTGTTCTCCGCCATGATCAGTCGACCTCCTCGACCGTCACGAGGTGCCGCACGGTGTTGGCCATGCCGCGGAACTCGGGACGATCCTCCTTGACGACCACGTCGTTCAGGCGCTTGAGCCCGAGCGAACGCAGGGTGTCGCGGTGGTTCTGCTTGCTACCGATGTACGACTTCGTCTGCGTGATCTTGAGGCGAGCCATTACGCACCCGCTCCCGCACGCGCACGGAGCAGAGCCGCGGGGGCGACGTCCTCGAGGGGCAGACCACGGCGAGCCGCGATCTCCTCGGGACGCTGCAGGCCCTTGAGGGCCTCCACGGTCGCGTGCACGATGTTGATCGCGTTCGACGAGCCGAGCGACTTCGACAGGATGTCGTGAACGCCGGCGCACTCGAGCACGGCACGCACCGGGCCACCGGCGATAACGCCGGTACCGGGAGCAGCCGGCTTGAGCAGGACGACGCCCGCAGCCTTCTCGCCCGTGATCGGGTGCGGGATGGTGCCCTGGATACGGGGGACCTTGAAGAAGTGCTTCTTGGCCTCCTCAACACCCTTGGCGATGGCGGCCGGCACCTCCTTGGCCTTGCCGTAACCGACGCCTACCGTGCCATCGCCATCGCCCACCACGACGAGCGCAGTGAAGCTGAAGCGACGGCCACCCTTGACAACCTTGGCGACACGGTTGATCGCGACAACGCGCTCAACGTATGCGGTCTTCTCGGCGGCAGCAGCGCCACCGTCGCGACCCTTCCGGTCCCGCCGCTCGCCGCCACCGGCACCGCTTCCGCGGCGCTGGGGTCCAGCCATTGGAATTACCTCTCTTCGTTTTCCGCTAGCTACGGAACCGGATCAGAACTTCAGACCGGCTTCGCGGGCGGCGTCCGCCAGAGCGGCGATGCGCCCGGCGTACTGGTTACCACCACGGTCGAACACGACAGCCTCGACGCCCGCGGCCTTGGCGCGCTCGGCGACCAGGGCGCCGACCTTGCCGGCCTGCGCGGACTTGTCGGCCTCGGCACCACGGATCGAGGTGTCCAGGGTCGACGCCGACGCGAGGGTGTGACCCTTAACGTCGTCGATGACCTGGGCCACGATGTGGCGGTTCGAACGCGTCACGACCAGGCGCGGGCGCTCGGCCGTACCCGAGATGTGCTTACGGATACGAATGTGACGGCGCTTGATGGCAGCACGCTTGTAAGCGTCGCCCTTAGCAATCTTGACACCGTATGCCATGGCTTACTTACCCGCCTTTCCGACCTTGCGGCGGATGACTTCGCCTTCGTACTTGACGCCCTTGGCCTTGTACGGGTCGGGCTTGCGCAGCTTGCGGATGTTGGCCGCAACCTCGCCGACCTTCTGCTTGTCGATGCCCTCGACCGAGAACTTGGTCGGCGACTCGACCTTGAAGGAGATGCCTTCGGGCGCCTCGATCAGGATCGGGTGGCTGTAGCCGAGCGAGAACTCCAGGTTGGAGCCCTTCGCCAGGACGCGGTAACCGACACCGCTGATCTCGAGCTTCTTCACGTAACCCTCGGTCACGCCGGTGATCATGTTGGCCACCAGCGTGCGGGACAGGCCGTGCAGAGCCTTGTTCTGACGCTCATCATTGGGACGGGCGACGTTCAGCACGCCGTCCTCGTCCTTCGTGATGACGATCGGAGCGACGATCGTGTGGCTGAGGGAACCCTTGGGGCCCTTAACCGAGACCGTACGACCGTCGATGGTGACGTCCACGCCGGCGGGAACCGTGATGGGGAGCTTGCCAATACGCGACATTAGCTATTCCTCCGTTCCCGACTACCAGACGTAGGCGAGGACTTCCCCACCTACGCCCTTCTTGCCTGCCTGCTGGCCGGTCAGGAGACCGTGCGACGTGGAGATGATCGCCACGCCGAGGCCGCCGAGGACCTTGGGCAGGTTGGTGGACTTCGCGTAAACCCGGAGACCGGGCTTGGAGATCCGCTTGATGCCCGCAATGGAGCGCTCACGGTTCGGGCCGAACTTGAGCTCGAGGACGAGGTTCTTGCCCACCTCGGCGTCCTCGGTCTTCCAGCCCGTGATGAAGCCCTCCTGCTGGAGGATCTCCGCGATGTGAGACTTGATCTTGCTGTGCGGCATCGCCACGGTGTCGTGGTACGCCGAGTTCGCGTTACGCAGACGAGTCAGCATGTCCGCGATCGGATCAGTCATGGTCATGAATTGGCCTTCGGCCTCTCTCGCCGGGGTTTCCTGTATGCGCCATCCCTCTCCCCACACAGAGGCGGGACGGGTGCGGTGCGGGGACCTACGGCGTAGTAAGTCGGTATGGGCGGCGGGCGCCCAACCCCACAAGCCTACGGCATGTGAGGGAGGGGTCCCGCCGTCCAAATACTTACCGAGAGCTTCCGGTAATTCCCAAGTCCCTAAGGACAGAAGGGGATTACCAGGAGCTCTTGGTCACGCCCGGCAGCTCGCCACGGTGAGCCATCTCACGAAGGCACACGCGGCACAGGCCGAACTTGCGGTACACGGAGTGCGGGCGGCCGCAGCGCTGGCAGCGGGTGTAGCCACGCACACCGAACTTCGGCTTACGAGCAGCCTTGGCAATAAGAGCCTTCTTCGCCATCTCGCTTACGCCTCCTTGAAGGGGAAGCCGAGGTGACGGAGGAGCGCACGGCCCTCATCGTCGTTGGTCGCCGTGGTGACCACGGTGATGTCCATACCCCGGACGCGGTCGATCTTGTCCTGGTCGATCTCGTGGAACATGACCTGCTCGGTGAGACCGAAGGTGTAGTTGCCACGGCCGTCGAACTGCTTGGGAGACAGACCACGGAAGTCGCGGATGCGCGGAAGCGCGAGCGACAGGGTGCGGTCCAGGAACTCCCACATGCGGTCGCCACGGAGCGTGACGTGGGCACCGATCGGCTGACCCTCACGCAGCTTGAACTGCGCGATGGACTTGCGGGCCTTGGTGATGGCCGGCTTCTGACCGGTGATCGTGGTCAGGTCACGGACGGCACCGTCCATGAGCTTGGAGTCACGGGCGGCGTCGCCGACACCCATGTTGACCACGATCTTGACGAGGCCCGGGGTCTGCATGACGTTCTCGTAGGAGAACTCTTCCTGCAGCTTGCCCGCGATCTCCTCGCGGTACTTCGTCTTGAGACGCGGAGTCGTGGTGGTAGCCATCAGATGTCCTCACCCGTCCGCTTGGCAACGCGAACCTTGTTGCCCTCGTCGTCGAAGCGGTAACCGACACGCGTGACGACCTTGTTGCCGTCCTTCTCCACCACGAGCTGAACGTTGCTCACGTGGACAGGGGCCTCGGTCGTGACGATGCCACCGGCCTGCGAACCGCTGGCGGTGGGGCCGGCCTTGGTGTGCTTCTTGACCCGGTTGACACCCTCGACCAGGACGCGGTCCTCGCGGGGGAAGGCCGCGATGACCTTGCCCTGCTTGCCCTTGTCCTTACCGGTGATGACCTGAACCAGGTCGCCCTTCTTGATCTTCATGCTTACAGCACCTCCGGCGCGAGCGAGATGATCTTCATGAACTTCTTCTCGCGCAGCTCACGGCCCACCGGGCCGAAGATACGGGTGCCACGAGGGTCGCCGTCGTTCTTCAGAATGACGGCGGCGTTCTCGTCGAAGCGGATGTACGAGCCGTCCGGACGGCGGCGCTCCTTGACGGTGCGAACGATGACCGCCTTGACGACGTCACCCTTCTTCACGTTGCCGCCGGGGATCGCGTCCTTGACGGTGGCGACGATGACGTCACCGATGCCCGCGTAGCGGCGACCCGAGCCACCGAGAACACGGATGGTGAGAATTTCCTTCGCACCCGTGTTGTCGGCGACGCGCAGTCGCGACTCCTGCTGGATCACGTCTATCTCCTGATTGTCTGCCGGTTCCCCCGGGGCAGTTCAGTGAACTGCCCCGGGAGCCTGGCGGAACGAACTCTGAGGGATACCCCTCAGAGAATTACTTGGCCTTCTCGAGGATCTCGACGATGCGCCAGCGCTTGGTCGCCGACAGCGGACGCGTCTCCATGATGAGGACGCGGTCGCCGACGCCGGCAGCGTTCTGCTCGTCGTGCGCCTTGAGCTTGTTCGTACGGCGGATGACCTTGCCGTACAGGGCGTGCTTGACGCGGTCCTCGACAGCGACGACGACGGTCTTGTCCATCTTGTCGCTGACGACCAGACCCTCACGGGTCTTGCGGAAGCCGCGGGCGGCAGTCTCTTCAGTCACGTTGCTCTCGCTCATCAGGCGTTCTCCACCGTCTCGATGCCCAGCTCGCGCTCACGCATGAGGGTGTAGATCCGCGCGATGTCCTTGCGGACGGCCTTCAGCCGACCGTGGTTCTCGAGCTGACCGGTCGCCGCCTGGAAACGGAGGTTGAACAGCTCTTCCTTGGCCTCGCGGAGCTTGTTGAGGAGCTCCTCGTTGCCCAGTTCGCGCAGCTCGGACGCCTTGGTACCGGCCGACATCACGACTCACCTGCCTCGCGCCGAACAATCCGGCACTTCATCGGAAGCTTGTGAGCAGCGCGGGTAAGCGCCTCACGCGCAATCTTCTCGTTCGGGTAGGACAGCTCGAACATCACCCGACCCGGGTGAACGTTCGCGACCCACCACTCGGGGGAACCCTTACCGGAACCCATGCGGGTCTCGGCGGGCTTCTTCGTCAGCGGGCGGTCCGGGTAGATGTTGATCCAGACCTTGCCGCCACGCTTGATGTGGCGGGTCATCGCGATACGAGCCGCCTCGATCTGGCGGTTGGTCACGTACGCCGGCGTGAGGGCCTGAATGCCGTACTCGCCGAACGCAACCGTCGTACCACCCTTGGCCTGACCGCGGCGCTTGGGGTGGTGCTGCTTGCGGTGCTTGACCCTACGGGGGATCAGCATTTCGGTCAGGCCTCCGTTCCGGTGCTCTCAGCCGGAGCGGCAGCGGCGGGCGCGTCAGCCTTGGGGGCCTCGGCGGCCGGAGCCGACTGCTGCTGCGGCTTGCGGCCGCGGCCGCCACGCTCGCCACCACGGCCACCGCCGCGGGCCGGACGGTCGTTGCCGCCACCACGGGCCGGGCGGTTACCCGCACGGGCCGCAGCGTTCTCGGCGCGGACCTCCGCGATGTTCTTGACGTCGCCCTTGTAGATCCAGACCTTCACACCGATACGGCCGAAGGTCGTCTTGGCCTCGAAGAAGCCGTAGTCGACGTTCGCGCGGAGCGTGTGCAGGGGCACACGGCCCTCGCGGTAGAACTCCGAGCGGGACATCTCGGCGCCGCCGAGACGGCCACCACACTGGATCTTGATGCCCTTGGCGCCGGCCTTCATCGCCGTCTGCATGCTCTTACGCATGGCGCGACGGAAGGAGACGCGGGAGGACAGCTGCTCGGCAACGGCCTGAGCAACCAGCTGAGCGTCGGTCTCGGGGTTCTTGACCTCGAGGATGTTCAGCTGGACCTGCTTGCCCGTGAGCTTCTCGAGGTCACCGCGGATACGGTCGGCCTCGGCGCCACGGCGGCCGATGACGATGCCCGGACGAGCGGTGTGGATGTCCACACGCACGCGGTCACGGGTGCGCTCGATCTCAACCTTCGAGATACCGGCGCGCTCCATGCCGGAGGTCATCATGCGACGGATGGCTACGTCTTCCTTGACGTAGTCCTTGTACAGCTTGTCGGCGTACCAACGGGACTTGAAGTCCGTGGTGATACCGAGCCGGAACCCGTGCGGGTTTACCTTCTGGCCCATTACCGGGTTCCTTCCTTGCTGCTGACGACCACGGTGATGTGGCTGGTCCGCTTACGGATCCGGTAGGCACGGCCCTGAGCACGCGGACGGAACCGCTTCAGGGTCGGGCCCTCATCCACGTACGCCTCGCTGATGACCAGCGAAGAGGCGTCGGTGTGGTCGTAGTTGTGTGCAGCGTTGGCGATGGCGCTGTCCAGCACCTTGCCAACCGGCACGCTCGCGGCCTGCGGGGCGAAACGCAGGACCGCCTGAGCCTCCGTGGCATCCATGCCACGGATGAGGTCCACCACGCGGCGGGCCTTCATGGGCGTGACGCGGATGTACCGCGCCTGGGCCCTGGCTTCCATGGTTGTCCCTTCAGTGTTCGTCATAGTCGATTCCACCCCGCCTTAGCGGCGCTTCGACTTCCGGTCGTCCTTGACGTGACCCCGGAAGGTGCGCGTCGGCGAGAACTCGCCGAGCTTGTGGCCGACCATCGACTCGGTGACGAACACCGGGATGTGGGTCTTGCCGTTGTGCACCGCGATCGTGTGGCCCAGCATGGCCGGGATGATCATCGAGCGACGGGACCAGGTCTTGATGACGTTCTTGGTACCGGCTTCGTTCTGAGCGTCCACCTTCTTTACGAGGTGGCCGTCAACGAAGGGTCCCTTCTTGAGACTGCGCGGCATCTAAACCCGCTCCTAGCGCTTCTTGTTCGTCTTGCGGCGGCGGACGATGTACTTGTTCGAAGCCTTCTTCGGCGAACGAGTACGACCCTCCTTCTGACCCCACGGGGAGACCGGGTGGCGACCACCGGAGGTCTTGCCCTCACCACCACCGTGCGGGTGGTCAACCGGGTTCATCGCCACACCGCGGACGGTCGGACGAACGCCGAGCCAGCGCTTGCGGCCGGCCTTGCCCCAGTTGATGTTCGACTGCTCGGCGTTGCCGACCTCGCCGATGGTGGCGCGGCAGCGAACGTCGACCAGGCGGATCTCGCCGGACGGCATGCGCAGGTGGGCCATCTGGCCCTCCTTCGCCAGCAGCTGCACGGAGGCACCTGCGGAGCGGGCGAACTTGGCACCGCCACCGGGACGGAGCTCGATCGCGTGGATCGTGGTACCGACCGGGATGTTGCGGAGCGCCAGGTTGTTGCCCGGCTTGATGTCGGCCCCGGGACCGTTCTCGACGCGGTCACCCTGCGACAGGCCACGCGGAGCGACGATGTAACGCTTCTCGCCGTCGGCGTAGTGCAGCAGCGCGATGCGCGCGGTGCGGTTGGGGTCGTACTCGATGTGCGCGACCTTCGCCGGCACGCCGTCCTTGTCGTGACGACGGAAGTCGATCACTCGGTAGGCGCGCTTGTGTCCGCCACCCTGGTGGCGAACGGTCACACGACCGGCGTTGTTACGGCCGCCCTTGCTGTGCAGCGGGCGGACCAGCGACTTCTCCGGCGTGGACCGCGTGACCTCGACGAAGTCGGCGACGGAGGAGCCACGGCGGCCCGGCGTCGTCGGCTTGTACTTGCGGATACCCATTTCTCAGTCCTCGTCCGATATTCGGACCAGGGCGCTCCGTTAGGAGGCCTGGCCGAAGATGTCGATACGGTCGCCCTCAGCGAGGGTCACGATCGCGCGCTTGCTGTCGGCACGCTTGCCGAAGCCCGTGCGGGTCCGCTTGCGCTTGCCCTGGCGGTTGATCGTGTTGACTCCGGTGACCTTGACCGAGAAGACCGCCTGGACGGCCTGCTTGATCTGGGTCTTGTTGGCACGCGGGTCGACGATGAAGGTGTACTTGCCCTCATCGAGGAGCGCGTAGCTCTTCTCGGAGACGACCGGCTTGAGGAGGACGTCACGGGGGTCCGTGAAGCTCTTGCTCAGCGGCGTCTCAACGGTGTTCTTGCCCTCGGCCTCGTGGCGCTTCGCCTTGGCGACGCGCGCGGCCTTGGCGGCCTTGGCCGCCTTGGGGGCAATGCTCGGGTGACGCGTAGCCATCAGGCTTCGCTCCCTTCGGTGTCAGTGGCCTTCGGGCCGGACACGAAGGACTCGAAGGCGGCCTGAGTGAAGACCACGTCGTCCGAGACGAGAACGTCGTACGTGTTCAGCTGGCCCGGCTCCAGGATGTGGACCTGGGGCAGGTTGCGCGCCGAGAGCAGCGCGGCCTCGTCGGCACGGTCGATGACCAGGAGCAGGTTCTTGCGCTCACTGATCTTGCCGAGCAGCGACTTCGCGGCCTTGGTGGAGACTCCGCCCTCGACCACGCCGGTGACGACGTGGATGCGAGCGTTGCGGGCCCGGTCGGTGAGGGCGTGGCGCAGGGCCGCGGCCTTCATCTTCTTCGGGGTCCGCTGCGAGTAGTCACGCGGCTGCGGGCCGTGGACGACGCCACCGCCGGCGAACTGCGGCGCACGGGTCGAACCCTGGCGCGCGCGGCCGGTGCCCTTCTGGCGGTACGGCTTCTTGCCACCACCGCGGACTTCGCCACGGCGCTTGGTCTTGTGCGTGCCCTGACGGGCAGCAGCCAGCTGAGCGACGACGACCTGGTGGAGAAGCGGGATGCTGATCTTCTCTACGTCGAAGATCTCCGCGGGGAGCTCGACCGTCCCGGCCTTGTCGCCTGCCGGCGAAAGGATGTCAATGGTGCTCATCGGTTCCTCAAACCCCCTTGGCCGCGGTACGGACCAGGACGAGGCCACCGTTCGGACCGGGAACTGCGCCCTTGATGAGGAGCAGGCCCTTCTCCGCGTCAACGGCGTGAACGGTCAGGTTCTGGGTGGTGACCCGCTCGTTGCCCATGCGGCCCGCCATGCGGAGGCCCTTGAACACACGGCCCGGGGTGGCACAGCCACCGATGGAACCGGGGGAGCGGTGCTTGCGCTGGGTGCCGTGACCGGCGCCGAGACCCTTGAAGTTGTGACGCTTCATGACACCGGCGAAGCCCTTGCCCTTGCTCTTGCCGGTGACGTCGACCTTCACGCCGGCCTCGAACACCTCAGCGGTGAGCTCCTGGCCGAGGGTGTACTCGCTGGCGTCAGCGGTACGGATCTCGACGAGGTGGCGGCGGGGGGTGACGTCGGCCTTGGCGAAGTGGCCCTTGAGGGGCTTGTTCACCTTGCGCGGGTCGATCTCGCCGAAGGCGATCTGGACCGACTCGTAGCCGTCAGTGTCGTTCGTACGGACCTGGGTCACGACGTTCGGACCGGCCTTGACCACGGTGACCGGGACGACGCGGTTGTTGTCGTCCCAGACCTGGGTCATGCCGAGCTTCTCGCCCAGGATGCCCTTGATCTGCTTAGCCATCTCTTCCGCGCCTCTCAGAGCTTGATCTCGATGTCAACGCCGGCCGGAAGGTCCAGGCGCATCAGCGAGTCAACGGTCTTGGGCGTCGGGTCGAGGATGTCGATCAGGCGCTTGTGCGTGCGCATCTCGAAGTGCTCGCGCGAGTCCTTGTACTTGTGCGGCGACTTGATGACGCAGTACACGTTCTTCTCAGTGGGCAGCGGCACCGGGCCTGCGACCGACGCACCAGTGCGGGTCACCGTCTCGACGATCTTCTTCGCCGAGCTGTCGATGACCTCGTGGTCGTAGGCCTTGAGCCGGATGCGGATCTTCTGTCCCGCCATGGCTACTAGTAGTCCTGTCTCTCGAAACGCTCTGGAACCTGGCGGGCTCTATTCCGTCCTCCTCCGACCCACGCGGTCGGGCGTGTCGCAGTCTCACTGACGGAAATATCCATACGGATTTCCCTGCGAGGGACTGCGGCCCAAGAACCGCGAAGCCGGGGGAAGAAACCCACCGGGCGCCTGGCTGAACCCCTCGCTGCACTTCCCGAAAGATTCCCGTACGTCCGCCCTAGCGCTGCCTTACGGCAGATGGGGCGACGAGTACTGTGGGACTCGCTTCCGGTCCTCCCGGCGGGAGGCGCGCAGCATCGGCACTCAACCGAGCAACCCCGACAGTCTGCCACAGGCCGACCATGCCTGGCCAATCGAGCCGTAGAGAGTACCCCTGGAGTGACGAAGGTCAAACCGGGGGCTCCCGCGCGGGCCCTCCGGGCCTTGCGCACGGGCCGTCACGGCGTTCGGGTCACTGCCCATGGGTCATCGCTTCCGCTTCCGCCCGCCGACTCGCTGTGCGGGGGCGTCCTCGTCCCGGTGCGGAACCGGGTCCTCGCCCGGGACCGGGACACCGAGACCATCCCGGCCTGTCCGCCCATCACGCTCGCGCCACGCGGAATCGGGAGCACGAGGGCGCGGCGGCCGCTCAGCAAGCGCGGAGCGAACCGAGCACGGACCTGGACGAAGCCGTGAAGGTGGTGCGGGCCCGCGTCTGCACTGGGAGCACTTCTCGCGCAAGAGGCGGTCGCCCCCGGCGCGCCAACGGCCTCCGTCGCTGAACTGGGCGGCGGGGCCCAGGAGTTGGTCAGAACATCGCGTCCGGAGGCCCCCGCGAACCGATACCCGCCCCCGTGCGCCTTCGCACCAGAACAGTGACGGAGAACCACGCTCCGTTCCCGCCACCTCGATGCCAGGATCGGTGCACCGTCCGAGACGGAACAGACCCACGTGGGAGTGGATCAAGTTGTCTTTCGCCGACGTACCGGCCGAGGAGACGACGCCGGCGCGGCACCGGGAACTCGCCGCCCGCCACAACGGCGGCCCCTACCGGGAGGCCGGCGATGCCCGGGCCTCCGGGCGCGGGTTCACCCACCATCTGCACGACGCAAGGAACGCGCTGCGCCGATGACGGACCCCGCCCCGACCCCGGCCCGCCCCGCCGCTCCCGCACACCCCGACGGTCCCGCGCGCCCGGACGGCGAGCGGGGCTGTCTGCGGGTGGTGCTCGCCCTGCCGTTCGGCGTGCTCACGCTCATCGCCGCGCACTTCTGCTGGACGGCCATGTCCATCCGGCCGTCCGGGAGTTGGGACGACGACGCGTACGGGGGGATCGTGCTCTCGTGCGTCGTCACCGTCGCGGCCGCCGGGTCGGCGACAGCACTCTGGCTGCTGCCGTCCGTGCGGCGGGTCGTCGGGTGGGGGTGGGTCGCGCCCGCTCTCGTGCTCGGGGTCACGGCGGCGGTGCGGTGGGCCGTCAGCGGCTGAGACGCGAAACACTCTCCCCGCGAAGAACGCCGGTTCGAGTGAACAGAAGATGTCCTTGCATGGAACCTGACCCCACTGACGAGCCTCTTCTCGGCTGAAGCACCGAGAAGCAGCGCACATTCCGACCGCTGCCTACGGCGGACGGAGGACGACACGTGCGACGTGGACATGGGCAGGACAGACGTGATCAGAACGCGGTGGACGGAGCCGGCGGGCGAATAGCCGACAGGGGCGAGGGCCTCCCTGCGGGGCCCGGCGTCCACGGGCGCCGGGCCGTCCTCATCGGGGGCGCCGCCGTCGCCGCGGCCACCGCGGCCGGCCTCGTGGGCCACGCGGCCACGACCGCGCCCCCGGCCACCGCCACCGCCCCCTCCCCCGCCTCCGGCCGTCCCGCCGTCCAGGGCGACCACGCCCTGCTGCTCCAGGTCCTCGCCCACCCCGACGACGACCTTTACTTCATGAACCCGGACACCAGCCAGGCCCTCGCCACCGGCATCCCGCTGGTCTGCGTGTACGTCACCGCCGGCGAGGCCGACGGCGTCAACAAGATCCCCGGCCGCCCGCACCCCCCGGCCGACAAGTCCGCGTACGCCTCCGCCCGCCACCAGGGGCTCCGCCAGTCCTACGCGACCCAGCTGGGCCTGCCGGTCTTCAGCGGCTGGCGCACCGAGGTCACCACGCTCGCGGGCGGGCACCAGGCCGAGGTGAACACCCTGGAGCACCGGGGCCGCCGCGTCGAGCTGGTCTTCCTCGACCTCGCGATGCACACCCCGGCGGGCCACATGGGCGCCCCGGCACTGTGGCGGGAGCGGGGACTGCCGCTGCGCACGGTCGTCGTCGACGGGTCACCGGTGCGCCGGGCACAGATGTACGACTACGACGGTCTCGTCGACGTACTCGTGGCCCTCTTCGAGCGCTACCGGCCCACTCTGGTGCACACGCTCGACCCGGACCCCGACATCCAGCACAGCGATCTGCTGACGCGCATACGTGACAGCGAGCAGCCCGGTTTCTCCGACCACGCCGACCACACGGCCGTGGCAGCGTTCACCTGGGCGGCGCTGATCCGCTGGTCGCAGACCGCGGTGGACGGGCCGCCCCCGTTCGCGGCCACCGCCTTCCGCGGCTACTACAACCACCACTGGCCCGACAACCTCCCCGAGGCCGTGCTGCACGCCAAGGCGGCCCATCTGATGCCGTACGGCGCGGCCCCGGACTGGCAGTGCGGCAACCCCTCCGGATGCGGCGACTACAACGTGGGCGGCGACCGCCCCCTCACCAACCGCAAGGGCTGGGTCCGCTCGACGCACTACCGCTACCCGGGCCCACGGATCGCCCTGGCCCAGGAACCGGACGGCAGGCTCACCGGCTACGGCGTGCTCGGCATGCGTGCCGTCCGCTGGCGCGAGACCCCGCAAGGGGTCTTCGGCCGGCCCACGGACCTGGGCGGCGGCCCGCTCGCGCCGGCCCTCGGCTCCGCGGCCCTGCGCGACGGACGGCAACTGCTGCTCGGCCTGCGGCTCGCGGCCCTCGAAGGGCGGGGCGGCTCCGACCTGCGCGAGATCGTGGCCCTTGAACAGCGCGCTCCCGGCGGGGAGTTCGGCGCGTGGACCGGTCTCGGCAACCCGGAGACCGATCCCGTGCGGGGCCGCCGCATCGGAGTCCCCGTCGCCGTCACCGCCCGCGACGGGCAGGTCCATCTCTTCGTACGGAACGCGGACCAGGGCATCAGTACACGGGTACGCGGTCGCGACGGGCGCTGGTCCCCGTGGCGCGGTCTCGGCGGCGGGCCCGTACAGGACGGACTGACCGCGGTCGTCGGCGAGGACGGTGGCGTCCATGTGTACGCGCCGGGGCGCGACACCGTGCACCACTGGACGCCGGAGGGGCCCGCGCCGCTCGCCGGGCTGCCGGTGCCCGCCGACGCCGTCGCCGCCGCGGGCGGCCGGCTCTACTACCGGGCCCCCGCCTCGTCGGCGCTGACCGCGACGGCCGGACCGCCGGTCGACTTCCCCGGCTACGGACCCGTGACCGCCGACGGCGCGTACCTCCTGGGCCGGGACACCGGCGGCACGCTCCAGCTGCTGCACCGCGGCCGGATCCAGCGCGCCGCGCGCGACCTGGTCACCCTCGACGGACCCGCCCTGCGCGCCACCCCGCGCGGTCCCGTGGCCGCGGGCCTCTCCCCCGCCGCCCGGCCGTGGCTGTGGCGCCCGGACACCCCCACCGGCACCGGAACCGTCCGCAAGGTCTGAGCCCCGGCCCCACCTGAGCGGGCATGCGAAAGGGCCCGTACGACCGAAGTCGTACGGGCCCCTTCTGGTGCTCGCTGGAGCTACCAGGTCAAACCGTCAAGGAAATTACTTGACGATCTTGGTGACCTGGCCGGCGCCCACGGTCCGGCCACCCTCACGGATGGCGAACTTCAGGCCCTCTTCCATGGCGACGGGCTGGATGAGTTCGACCTTCATCTCAGTGTTGTCGCCCGGCATGACCATCTCGGTGCCCTCAGGGAGGGTCACGACGCCGGTCACGTCCGTGGTGCGGAAGTAGAACTGCGGGCGGTAGTTGTTGAAGAAGGGGGTGTGACGGCCACCCTCGTCCTTCGACAGGATGTAGGCCTGGGCCTCGAACTCGGTGTGCGGCGTGACCGAACCGGGCTTGATGATGACCTGGCCGCGCTCGACGTCCTCGCGCTTGATGCCACGGAGGAGCAGACCGACGTTCTCACCGGCCTGGCCCTCGTCGAGCAGCTTGCGGAACATCTCGATGCCGGTGACCGTGGTGGTGGTCTTCTCCTGCTTGATGCCCACGATGTCAACGGTCTCGTTGACCTTGAGGACACCACGCTCGATACGGCCGGTGACGACCGTACCGCGACCGGTGATCGTGAAGACGTCCTCGATCGGCATGAGGAACGGCTTGTCGACGTCACGCTCGGGCTGCGGGATGGACTCGTCGACGGCGGACATGAGGTTCAGGATCGACTGACCCCACTCCTTGTCGCCCTCGAGCGCCTTGAGCGCCGAGACCTTGACGACCGGCAGGTCGTCGCCCGGGAACTCGTACTCGGAGAGGAGCTCACGAACCTCGAGCTCGACGAGCTCCAGGATCTCCTCGTCGTCCACCATGTCGGCCTTGTTCAGGGCGACGACGATGTACGGAACGCCGACCTGGCGGGCCAGGAGCACGTGCTCCTTGGTCTGCGGCATCGGGCCGTCGGTGGCGGCGACCACGAGGATGGCGCCGTCCATCTGCGCGGCACCCGTGATCATGTTCTTGATGTAGTCCGCGTGACCGGGGCAGTCGACGTGCGCGTAGTGACGCGTCTCCGTCTGGTACTCGACGTGCGCGATCGAGATCGTGATACCGCGCTGGCGCTCCTCAGGAGCCTTGTCGATCTGGTCGAAGGCCGAGGCCTCGTTCAGGTCCGGGTACGCGTCGTGCAGCACCTTGGTAATGGCGGCCGTGAGGGTCGTCTTACCGTGGTCAATGTGACCGATGGTGCCGATGTTGACGTGCGGCTTAGTCCGCTCGAACTTCGCCTTCGCCACTGGGTCCTCCTGTGGAGTGGTTCTGTACGCCTTGCTTCATCGGCGCCAGGTGATCTTTGCTGGGAAACCCGCCGCCGGGGTCCGGGATTCACGAACCCCAGCGGTCGGTGTCAAGCCTAAAGCGTGAACTCGGGTGAGTTACTCGCCCTTGGCCTTCGCGATGATCTCCTCGGCGACGTTCCGCGGAACCTCGGCGTAGGAGTCGAACTGCATCGAGTAGCTTGCGCGACCCGACGTCTTGCTGCGGAGGTCTCCGACGTAGCCGAACATCTCCGAGAGGGGCACGAGGCCCTTCACGACACGGGCGCCACTGCGCTCCTCCATGGCCTGGATCTGGCCACGGCGGGAGTTGATGTCGCCGATGACGTCACCCATGTAGTCCTCGGGCGTGGTGACCTCGACGGCCATCATCGGCTCGAGCAGCACGGGCTTGGCCTGGCGCGCGGCCTCCTTGAACGCCTGCGAACCGGCGATCTTGAAGGCGAGCTCGGAGGAGTCGACCTCGTGGTAGGCACCGTCGAGAAGCGTGACGCGGACGCCCGTCATCTCGTAGCCGGCCAGGATGCCGAACTGCATGGCCTCCTGCGCACCCGCGTCCACCGACGGGATGTACTCCCGGGGGATGCGGCCACCGGTGACCTTGTTCACGAACTCGTAGGTCGCGTCGCCACTGTCGATCGGCTCGATCGCGATCTGCACCTTGGCGAACTGACCCGTACCACCGGTCTGCTTCTTGTGGGTGAAGTCCACGCGCTCGACGGCCCGACGGATCGTCTCGCGGTAAGCGACCTGCGGCTTGCCGACGTTCGCCTCGACGCGGAACTCGCGCTTCATGCGGTCGACGAGCACCTCGAGGTGAAGCTCGCCCATACCACCGATGATGGTCTGGCCGGTCTCCTCGTCCGAGTGAACCTGGAAGGAGGGGTCCTCCTCCGAGAGGCGCTGGATGGCGACACCCAGCTTCTCCTGGTCACCCTTGGACTTCGGCTCGATGGCGACCTGGATGACCGGCGCCGGGAAGTCCATGGACTCCAGGATGACCGGGGCCTTGTCGTCACAGAGCGTCTCACCCGTGGTGGTCTGCTTCAGACCCATGACGGCGACGATGTCACCGGCGCCCACCGACTCGATCTCCTCACGCTTGTTCGCGTGCATACGGTAGATCTTGCCGATGCGCTCCTTCTTGCCCTTGACGGAGTTCAGCACGGCGGTGCCGGACTCCAGGCGGCCCGAGTAGACCCGGACGAAGGTGAGCTTGCCGAGGTGCGGGTCGCTCATGATCTTGAACGCCAGCGCCGAGAGGGGCTCCTCGTCGGACGGCTTGCGCTTGACGACCGTCTCCGCGTCCTTGACGTCGTGGCCCTCGATGGCCTCGACGTCCAGGGGCGACGGCAGGTAGCGCACGACGGCGTCGAGCAGGGGCTGAACGCCCTTGTTCTTGAACGCGGTGCCGCAGAACACGGGGGTGACGGTGGTGTCGCCGCCCTTGCCGGAGGCGATGGTGATGCGACGCACGGCCGCGTACAGCTGGTCCACCGAAGGCTCTTCGCCCTCGAGGAACAGCTCCATCATCTCTTCGTCGTTCTCCGCGACGGCCTCGAGCAGCTTGCCGCGGTACTCGGCGGCAGCCTCGGTGTGCGTGGCCGGGATGTCGACGATGTCGTACGCCTCGCCCTTGGCCGCCTCGGCGGACCAGACGAACGCCTTCATCGTGACGAGGTCGACGACACCCTGGAAGTCGGCCTCTGCACCGATGGGCAGCTGCATGACGAGCGGGGTCGCACCGAGGCGGTTGACGATCATGTCGACGCAGCGGTGGAACTCGGCACCCGTACGGTCGAGCTTGTTGACGAAGCAGATGCGCGGCACGCCGTAGCGGTCCGCCTGACGCCAGACAGTCTCGGACTGGGGCTCAACGCCGGCAACGCCGTCGAACACCGTCACGGCACCGTCGAGGACGCGGAGCGAACGCTCCACCTCGACGGTGAAGTCCACGTGACCCGGGGTGTCGATGATGTTGATCGTGTGGTCGACGTCGTTCAGCGGCCAGTGACAGGTGGTGGCAGCAGAGGTGATCGTGATGCCACGCTCCTGCTCCTGCTCCATCCAGTCCATGGTCGCGGCACCGTCGTGGACCTCACCGATCTTGTACGACACACCGGTGTAGAACAGGATCCGCTCGGTGGTGGTCGTCTTGCCCGCGTCGATGTGGGCCATGATCCCGATGTTGCGGACCTTGGCCAGGTCAAGTGAAGTGGTAGCCATATCGGCTCAGTCTTCTCTCGGTCTCGATGTGGGTAGCGACTACCAGCGGTAGTGCGCGAAGGCCTTGTTGGACTCGGCCATCTTGTGGGTGTCCTCACGCTTCTTGACGGCAGCGCCAAGACCGTTCGAGGCGTCGAGCAGCTCGTTCATGAGGCGCTCGGTCATGGTCTTCTCGCGGCGGGCGCGGGAGTAACCCACGAGCCAGCGCAGCGCGAGCGTGTTGGCGCGACCGGGCTTGACCTCGATCGGCACCTGGTAGGTGGCGCCACCGACACGGCGGGACTTGACCTCGAGGGTCGGCTTGATGTTCTCCAGCGCGCGCTTCAGCGTGATGACCGGGTCGTTGCCCGACTTCTCACGCAGACCCTCCATGGCGCCGTACACGATGCGCTCGGCGGTGGAGCGCTTGCCGTTCAGCAGCACCTTGTTGATGAGGGAGGTCACCAGAGGAGAACCGTAGACCGGGTCGATGATGACCGGGCGCTTCGGGGCGGGGCCCTTACGAGGCATTCTTACTTCTCCTTCTTGGCGCCGTAGCGGCTGCGGGCCTGCTTGCGGTTCTTGACACCCTGGGTGTCGAGCGAGCCGCGGATGATCTTGTAACGAACACCAGGCAGGTCCTTCACACGGCCGCCACGCACGAGCACGATGGAGTGCTCCTGCAGGTTGTGTCCCTCACCCGGGATGTAGGCCGTGACCTCGATGCCGCTGGTCAGACGCACACGCGCGACCTTACGGAGGGCCGAGTTCGGCTTCTTCGGGGTGGTCGTGAACACACGCGTGCAGACGCCGCGACGCTGGGGCGAACCCTCGAGTGCGGGCGTCTTGTTCTTCTCGACCTTGTCCTGCCGGCCCTTCCGGACCAGCTGCTGGATCGTAGGCACTACTTCTCCGGTTTCTGTGTGCCGAGTAGTAAAGCTAACCTGGAACATTTCCCGACCCACGCGGTCGGGTGTGTCGAATACTGTGAACTCCCGCCGCCAAGCGGGAAGGGCGCAGATTACGGCGGCCCGTCACGGACTCCCATAGCGGCTGACGACACGCACAGGAGCCCAGGCACACCCCAGGCACAAGGTCTGAGCGTACCTACCTCATCGGGTTCGGTCAAAACAAATGCAGTCCACCGCGACACGCCGGACTTCTCGCACCCCTGAACCATCCGTTCGTGGCCCGATCCTGGCCGTTCCACGTTCATGCACCACTCGATGTGAGTAGCTTGATCGCTCACTGTGACGATCGACGGGCACATGACAGGGGCACATTTACTGTACGAGGGCCTGCTCGCCCGGCGCGGTCTACGAGTTGGAACTGATCGCCGGGGACTCGCCGGAGGACTTCCAGACGACGGAGTCCGCCCGCGCGCAGCTGCCGACGGTCAACGACTTGACCGAGCGGCAATCTCCGGCTCCGGCGGGGCAGGGCAGGGTAGGGCGGGCAAGGAACGGTGCCGGAGCACCCGTACGCGCCGCCCACGTCCGGCACGCCGTACGTCCCCCGACAGGCACCCGGGCCCCCCTACGGGGCGCCCTACGCGACCGCCGGGCCGGCCGACCACCGCGCCTGAGGCGACGCATGAACGCCCCCGACGCCCCGCCCGAACCGCCCTCGAACCCGCCGTCCCTCTTGTCTCCCGCGGCGAACGGATGCTCGCCACGTTACGGGGCGAGCTCGCCCGCGCGGACAGCAAGGCGTCCGTGCTGGTGGCGGCGTGAGGAATCCTGGCCGGAGCGTCCAGCGGGCTGCCGGCAGGACGGGACCGGAGCCCCACCGCACTGTCGGGAGCCGGATCCGTCCCGGAGGGCGCCAGGGCCGCCGCCCTGGCGCCCTCCCTGTTGCTCCCCGCCGTACTCCCCCGGTACCGCACCGATCCTGGGCCCCGCGACCACACCCGGCTGCGTGCCCTGGAGCCCCGCCTCCAGCCCGTCCGCTGACCGCGGCCGATCAGTCCTGGAAACGCCGAAGGGCGCCCACCCCGTGAGAACGGAGTGGGCGCCCTTCGTCAGACGTACGCCTTACTGGTTGTACGGACCGTAGTCGTAGTCCTCCAGCGGAACGGCCTGGCCGGAGCCCGTGCCGAACGGCGAGTAGTCGATGTCGTCGTAACCGACGGCCGAGTACATCGCGGCCTTGGCCTCTTCGGTCGGCTCGACCCGGATGTTGCGGTAGCGGGACAGACCCGTACCGGCCGGGATGAGCTTACCGATGATGACGTTCTCCTTGAGGCCGATGAGGCTGTCGGACTTGGCGTTGATCGCCGCATCCGTCAGGACTCGGGTCGTCTCCTGGAAGGAGGCGGCCGACAGCCAGGATTCCGTCGCCAGCGAGGCCTTGGTGATACCCATCAGCTGCGGACGGCCGGAGGCGGGGTGACCGCCCTCGGTGACCACACGACGGTTCTCGGTCTCGAACTTCGAGCGCTCGACGAGCTCGCCCGGCAGCAGCTCCGCGTCGCCGGACTCGATGATCGTCACGCGGCGCAGCATCTGCCGGATGATGATCTCGATGTGCTTGTCGTGGATCGACACACCCTGCGAGTTGTAGACCTTCTGGACTTCGCCGACCAGGTGGACCTGGACCGCACGCTGACCGAGGATCCGCAGCACGTCGTGCGGGTTCGTGGCACCGACGGTGAGCTTCTGGCCCACCTCGACCGCGTCGCCCTCGCCGACCAGGAGACGGGCACGCTTCGAGATCGGGAACGCCGTCTCGTCGCTGCCGTCGTCCGGGGTGACGACGAGCTTCTTGGTCTTCTCGGTCTCCTCGATCCGGACGCGGCCCTTGGCCTCCGAGATCGGGGCGACACCCTTCGGCGTACGAGCCTCGAAGAGCTCGACGACACGGGGCAGACCCTGGGTGATGTCGTCACCGGCCACACCACCGGTGTGGAAGGTACGCATCGTCAGCTGGGTACCGGGCTCACCGATGGACTGGGCGGCGATGATGCCGACCGCCTCACCGATGTCGACCAGCTTGCCGGTGGCCAGCGAGCGGCCGTAGCACATGGCGCAGGTGCCGACGGCGGACTCACAGGTCAGGACCGAACGGGTCTTGACCTGCTCGACACCCGCGTTGACCAGCTGGTCGATGAGCACGTCACCGAGGTCGACACCCGCCGGGGCGAGCACCTTCCCGTCGACGACGATGTCCTCGGCCAGGCAGCGCGCGTACACGCTGGTCTCGACGTCCTCCGCCTTGCGCAGGACGCCGTCGGCGCCGCGCGTGGCGATGTCGAGCTTGAGACCACGCTCGGTGCCGCAGTCCTCCTCGCGAATGATGACGTCCTGGGAGACGTCGACCAGACGACGGGTGAGGTAACCGGAGTCGGCGGTACGCAGAGCGGTGTCGGCGAGGCCCTTACGAGCACCGTGGGTCGAGATGAAGTACTCGAGCACCGACAGACCCTCACGGAAGGAGGCCTTGATCGGGCGCGGGATCGTCTCGTTCTTGGCGTTCGACACCAGACCACGCATACCGGCGATCTGACGCATCTGCATCATGTTTCCTCGGGCACCCGAGTCAACCATCATGAAGATGGGGTTCGTCTTCGGGAAGTTCGCGTTCATCGCCTCGGCAACCTCGTTGGTCGCCTTGGTCCAGATCGCGATGAGCTCCTGAGTGCGCTCTTCCTTTGTGATGAGACCGCGCTCGTACTGCTTCTGGACCTTCTCGTCCTGCGCCTCGTAGCCCGCGACGATTTCCTTCTTCGCCTCGGGAACGACGACGTCGGAGATGGCCACGGTGACACCGGAGCGGGTCGCCCAGAAGAAGCCGGCCGCCTTCAGGTTGTCGAGCGTCGCCGCCACGATGACCTTGGGGTAGCGCTCGGCGAGGTCGTTGACGATCTCGGAGAGCTGCTTCTTGCCGACCGCGTACTCGACGAACGGGTAGTCCTCGGGCAGCAGCTCGTTGAAGAGCGCGCGGCCCAGCGTCGTACGCAGACGGAAGCTGTCGCCCGTCTGGTACTCCGGCTCGCCCTCCTCGGCCGCCGGCGGGGTCCAGCCGCGCGGCGGGATGGTGCCCACCGGGAAGCGGATGTCCACGCGCGACTGCAGCGCGAGCTCGCCGGCGTCGAACGCCATGATCGCCTCGGCGACGGAGCCGAACGCGCGGCCCTCGCCCTTGGTGTCACGGAGTTCACCGTCGGTGGTGAGGAAGAACAGACCGAGGACCATGTCCTGGGTCGGCATCGTCACCGGACGGCCGTCGGCGGGCTTGAGGATGTTGTTCGAGGACAGCATCAGGATGCGGGCCTCGGCCTGCGCCTCCGCGGAGAGCGGCAGGTGTACGGCCATCTGGTCACCGTCGAAGTCCGCGTTGAACGCGGTGCAGACGAGCGGGTGGATCTGGATGGCCTTGCCCTCGACCAGCTGCGGCTCGAAGGCCTGGATGCCGAGGCGGTGCAGCGTCGGCGCACGGTTCAGCAGAACCGGGTGCTCGGCGATGACCTCTTCCAGGACGTCGTACACGACCGTGCGGCCACGCTCGACCATGCGCTTGGCGCTCTTGATGTTCTGCGCGTGGTTCAGGTCGACCAGGCGCTTCATCACGAACGGCTTGAAGAGCTCCAGCGCCATGGCCTTCGGGAGACCGCACTGGTGCAGCTTCAGCTGCGGGCCGACGACGATGACGGAACGCGCCGAGTAGTCGACTCGCTTACCGAGCAGGTTCTGACGGAAGCGACCCTGCTTGCCCTTGAGCATGTCGGACAGCGACTTCAGCGGACGGTTGCCGGGGCCCGTGACCGGGCGACCACGACGGCCGTTGTCGAAGAGCGCGTCGACGGCCTCCTGAAGCATGCGCTTCTCGTTGTTCACGATGATCTCGGGGGCACCGAGGTCGAGGAGTCGCTTCAGGCGGTTGTTGCGGTTGATCACGCGGCGGTACAGGTCGTTCAGGTCGGAGGTCGCGAAGCGGCCACCGTCCAGCTGCACCATCGGACGCAGGTCCGGCGGGATGACCGGCACGCAGTCGAGCACCATGCCCTTGGGGCTGTTGCTGGTCTGCAGGAACGCGGAGACGACCTTGAGGCGCTTGAGCGCACGGGTCTTCTTCTGGCCCTTGCCGGTACGGATGATCTCGCGGAGGCGCTCGGCCTCCTCCTCGAGGTCGAAGGACTCAAGGCGCTTCTGCAGGGCAGCGGCACCCATGGAGCCGTCGAAGTACGTGCCGAAGCGGTCACGCAGCTCGCGGTAGAGCAGCTCGTCACCTTCGAGGTCCTGGACCTTGAGGTTCTTGAAGCGGTTCCACACCTCGTCGAGGCGGTCGATCTCGCGCTGCGCACGGTCGCGCAGCTGCTTCATCTCGCGCTCCGCGCCTTCGCGCACCTTGCGGCGCACGTCGGCCTTGGCACCCTCGGCCTCGAGCTCGGCCAGGTCGGTCTCGAGCTTCTTGGCGCGGGCCTCCAGGTCGGAGTCGCGACGGTTCTCGATCTGCTGACGCTCCACCTGGACGTGCGCCTCGAGGGAGGGCAGGTCGCGGGTACGGCGCTCCTCGTCCACGAACGTGATCATGTACGCCGCGAAGTAGATGACCTTCTCGAGGTCCTTCGGGGCGAGATCAAGCAGGTAGCCGAGGCGCGAGGGAACGCCCTTGAAGTACCAGATGTGCGTGACAGGGGCGGCCAGCTCGATGTGGCCCATCCGCTCACGACGCACCTTGGCGCGAGTGACCTCGACGCCGCAGCGCTCACAGATGATGCCCTTGAAGCGGACACGCTTGTACTTACCGCAGTAGCACTCCCAGTCCCGGGTCGGACCGAAGATCTTCTCGCAGAAGAGTCCGTCCTTCTCGGGCTTGAGGGTGCGGTAGTTGATGGTCTCGGGCTTCTTGACCTCGCCGTGAGACCAGGTCCGGATGTCGTCCGCGGTGGCAAGGCCGATCCGCAGCTCGTCGAAGAAGTTGACGTCGAGCACTGTGCGTCAATCCCTCTTTCGGGGTTGTGCCCCTCGCGTTAGCGAGAAATAAGGCGCTTCATCATGGTCTGAACGGTCCCGGGGATGGCCGGGGGCTCCTTGTGGGAGCCCCCGGCCAGGCCCGTCAGACCTCTTCGACGCTGCTCGGCTCGCGCCGGGACAGGTCGATACCGAGCTCCTCCGCCGCGCGGAAGACGTCCTCGTCGGTGTCGCGCATCTCGATGGACATGCCGTCCGAGGACAGCACCTCCACGTTGAGGCAGAGCGACTGCATTTCCTTGATGAGCACCTTGAAGGACTCGGGAATGCCCGGCTCGGGAATGTTCTCGCCCTTGACGATGGCCTCGTAGACCTTCACGCGGCCGGTCACGTCGTCGGACTTGATCGTCAGGAGCTCCTGGAGGGCGTACGCGGCACCGTAAGCCTCAAGCGCCCACACCTCCATCTCACCGAATCGCTGACCACCGAACTGGGCCTTACCACCCAGCGGCTGCTGGGTGATCATGGAGTACGGACCGGTCGAACGGGCGTGGAGCTTGTCGTCGACCAGGTGGTGCAGCTTGAGGATGTACATGTACCCGACCGAGATCGGGTCCGGGAACGGCTCACCGGAGCGGCCGTCGAACAGCTTGGCCTTGCCGGACGGCTGGACCAGACGGTCACCGTCGCGGTTCGGGATCGTGGCCTCGAAGAGACCGGAGATCTCGTCCTCACGGGCACCGTCGAAGACCGGGGTCGCGACGTTGGTGCCAGGGGCGACCTGGTCGGCGCCGATGGCCTGCAGGCGCTGGGCCCAGTCGTCCGCGAGACCGGAGACGTCCCATCCGCGGCTGGCCAGCCAGCCGAGGTGGATCTCCAGGACCTGTCCCGGGTTCATTCGGGACGGGACACCCAGCGGGTTGAGGATGATGTCGACCGGAGTTCCGTCCTCGAGGAACGGCATGTCCTCGATCGGAAGGATCTTCGAGATAACACCCTTGTTGCCGTGGCGGCCGGCGAGCTTGTCACCGTCCGTGATCTTACGCTTCTGCGCCACGTAGACACGAACCAGCTGGTTCACGCCCGGCGGCAGCTCGTCGCCCTCTTCACGGTCGAAGACGCGGACGCCGATGACCTTGCCGATCTCACCGTGCGGCACCTTCAGCGAGGTGTCGCGCACCTCGCGCGCCTTCTCACCGAAGATCGCGCGGAGCAGGCGCTCCTCGGGCGTCAGCTCGGTCTCACCCTTGGGCGTGACCTTGCCGACGAGGATGTCGCCGGCGACGACCTCGGCACCGATACGGATGATGCCGCGCTCGTCGAGGTCGGCGAGGACCTCCTCGGAGACGTTCGGGATGTCCCGGGTGATCTCCTCCGGGCCGAGCTTGGTGTCACGGGCGTCGACCTCGTGCTCCTCGATGTGGATCGAGGAGAGGACGTCGTCCTGCACGAGGCGCTGCGACAGGATGATCGCGTCCTCGTAGTTGTGACCCTCCCACGGCATGAACGCCACGAGCAGGTTCTTGCCGAGCGCCATCTCGCCGTTCTCGGTCGCGGGACCGTCGGCCAGGACCTGGCCCTCGATCACGCGGGCACCCTCGTCGACGACAACCTTCTGGTTGACGGAGGTGCCCTGGTTGGAGCGCGAGAACTTCGCGAGGCGGTACGTGGTGTACGTGCCGTCGTCGTTGGCGGTGGTGATGTAGTCCGCGGAAACCTCCTGGACCACACCGTCCTTCTCCGCCTTGAGCACGTCGCCCGCGTCAGTGGCGCAGCGGTACTCCATGCCCGTGCCGACGAGCGGCGCCTCGGACTTAATCAGCGGCACGGCCTGACGCATCATGTTCGCGCCCATGAGAGCACGGTTGGCGTCGTCGTGCTCGAGGAACGGGATCATCGCGGTCGCGACCGACACCATCTGGCGCGGCGAGACGTCCATGTAGTCGACGTCGTCGCCCGGGATGTAGTCGATCTCGCCGCCACGGCGGCGGACCAGGACGCGGTTCTCGGTGAACCGCATGTCCTCGCCGAGGCCGGCGTTGGCCTGGGCGATCACGAAGCGGTCTTCCTCGTCCGCGGTCAGGTAGTCGACCTCGTCGGTGACGACGCCCTCGACGACCTTGCGGTACGGCGTCTCGACGAAGCCGAACGCGTTGACGCGACCGTAGGAAGCCAGCGAACCGATCAGACCGATGTTCGGGCCTTCAGGCGTCTCGATCGGGCACATGCGGCCGTAGTGAGACGGGTGCACGTCACGGACCTCGAAGCCGGCCCGCTCACGGGAGAGACCACCCGGGCCAAGAGCCGACAGACGGCGCTTGTGGGTGAGACCCGACAGCGGGTTGTTCTGGTCCATGAACTGCGACAGCTGGCTGGTGCCGAAGAACTCCTTGATGGAGGCGACGACCGGCCGGATGTTGATCAGGGTCTGCGGCGTGATCGCCTCGACGTCCTGAGTCGTCATGCGCTCGCGGACGACGCGCTCCATACGAGCCAGACCCGTGCGGACCTGGTTCTGGATGAGCTCGCCGACGTTGCGCAGACGACGGTTGCCGAAGTGGTCGATGTCGTCGGTCTCGACGACGATCGTGGCACCGCTGTCGCCGACGGTCTCGGTCTCACCGGCGTGCAGCTTCACCAGGTACTTGATCGACGAGATGATGTCCTCGACGGTCAGGACGCCGGCGTCCAGCGGGGCTTCGCCGCCCAGCTTCTTGTTGACCTTGTAGCGGCCGACCTTCGCGAGGTCGTAGCGCTTCGGGTTGAAGTAGAGGTTCTCGAGCAGCGTCTGCGCGGCCTCACGGGTCGGCGGCTCGCCCGGACGCAGCTTGCGGTAGATGTCGAGGAGCGCGTCGTCCTGGCCCTGGGTGTGGTCCTTCTCCAGGGTGGCGCGCATGGACTCGTACTCGCCGAACTCCTCGAGGATCTGCTCGGTCGTCCAACCGAGAGCCTTCAGGAGAACGGTGACGGACTGCTTGCGCTTGCGGTCGATGCGCACACCGACCATGTCGCGCTTGTCGATCTCCATCTCGAGCCAGGCGCCCCGGGACGGGATGACCTTGGCCGAGAAGATGTCCTTGTCGGACGTCTTGTCGATCGAGGAGTCGAAGTAGACGCCCGGCGAGCGGACGAGCTGCGACACAACGACACGCTCGGTGCCGTTGATGACGAAGGTGCCCTTGTTGGTCATGAGCGGGAAGTCGCCCATGAAGACCGTCTGGGACTTGATCTCGCCGGTCTCGTTGTTGGTGAACTCGGCGGTGACGAAGAGCGGGGCGCCGAACGTGAAGTCGCGCTCCTTGCACTCGTCGATCGAGTTCTTCGGCGGCTCGAAACGGTGGTCGCGGAACGTCAGGGACATCGACCCTGAGAAGTCCTCGATCGGGGAGATCTCCTCGAAGATCTCCTCCAGACCGGACTTCCTGGGGACGTCCTGTCCGCTTTCCAGAGCCGCCTCGACACGAGCCTTCCACGCGTCGTTACCGAGCAGCCAGTCGAAGCTTTCGGTCTGCAGCGCAAGAAGGTTCGGAACCTCGAGGGGCTCCTTGATCTTTGCAAAGGAAATGCGCAGCGGGGCGGTGCTGGCGCCGTTGTTCGTATTCGCGGTCGAGGCAGTGCGCGAGGCGGCCAAGAGGGGGTCCTTCCGAGGGCTCGGACTCACTACGCGCGTACCGGTCCCAAGCTGGCACGGAGGCAGAAGCTTCCCGAATCGGCCGGTAAGGCCTGGTCAGGACGGCTTCGGTCCACGGTGCTGGAGCGAGGGCATGCCCCTGGTGACGGGCAGGGAGCAGCTAACAGGCAGCGCAAAGGGTCAGTGTAGCCACTTGGCTCACTGATGTCCAGTGCGGGTTTTTTGAGACCCTCGTTGTCCTCAACGACCCTCGTCAGACCCTCGTTGTTCTCAACACCTGCAACACGTCACCACGTCACTCGTGGCGCGCACATCCTTACTGCCCTCTTCGTCGTCGATCCATGCCTCGGATCCGGATCGATGTGACGACGCGTCCTGAGAATTGCGCGCTGCGTGCGGTTCGTCAAGGCCCCCTCCTGTACGAACAGGGCCGCCCCGACCCCCGCACTCACCAGCAGGCACCTGCCGGCACCCGCTCCAGGCACCGGCTCCAGGCACAACGAAGATCACCATACTCGCCGGGACCGTCAGCGCAAGGCAGCCGAACTGGAACACCGAGCGGCCGCCGGAAAAGCCTGAAGGGCGACCACCCAGTTGGGTGATCGCCCTTCAGTACGTTCGCGTTACAGCCCTACGCGAGAGCCGCTCCGCAAGGAGTCAGCAGACTCCCGAGGTCACTTGACCTCGACGGAGGCGCCGGCGGCCTTGAGGGACTCGGCAGCCTTCTCAGCGGCCTCCTTGGCGACCTTCTCGAGGACCGGCTTCGGGGTGCCGTCGACGAGGTCCTTGGCCTCCTTGAGGCCCAGGGAGGTGAGCTCGCGCACGACCTTGATGACCTGGATCTTCTTCTCGCCGGCGCCGGTGAGGATGACGTCGAACTCGTCCTGCTCCTCGACGGCCTCAGCGGCGGCACCCGGGCCGGCCGGGCCGGCGACGGCGACGGCCGCGGCGGCGGTGACGTCGAACTTCTCCTCGAAGGCCTTCACGAACTCGGAGAGCTCGATGAGGGTCATCTCTTCGAACTGCGCGAGCAGGTCGTCCTGGGACAGCTTCGCCATGATGGCGTCCTTCCACTAATTCGGCAGGTGCCGTAGTTACATGTAGGCGGGCGTACGTTCGGCCCGCTGCGACCGTCTCCCTAGTGGGCGACGGTCAATGCGCGAGCCGAGTTACTCGGCACCGCCCTGCTCGTCGCGCTTGACGCGAAGCGCCTCCGCAGTGCGGACGAACTTCGACGGGAGCGCCTGGAAGACCTGAGCAGCCTGAGTCTGCTTGCCCTTCATGGCGCCCGCCAGCTTGGCGAGCAGAACCTCGCGGGACTCGAGGTCCGCGAGCTTCTTGATCTCATCGGCGGACAGCGCCTTACCGTCAAGGACACCGCCCTTGATGATGAGGTTGGGGTTGTCCTTGGCGAAGTCACGAAGACCCTTCGCCGACTCCACCGGGTCACCGGTGACGAAGGCAACCGCCGTCGGACCCGTGAACAGGTCGTCCAGCGTGTTGATCCCGGCCTCGTTGGCCGCGATCTTGGTCAGCGTGTTCTTCACCACGGCGTACTCGGAGTTCTCACCGAGGGAACGGCGCAGCTGCTTGAGCTGGGCCACGGTGAGACCCCGGTACTCGGTCAGCACGGCGGCGTTCGAGCTGCGGAACTTGTCCGTGAGCTCGGCTACCGCGGCAGCCTTGTCGGGCGTCGGCATAGAGCGTCGGCCTCCTTCCGGGTGATGAGGACCGCTCAGAAGGGGCTGTACAAAACAAAACGCCCCGGCGCAGGCGCACGGGGCTGAGCTCGACCGAAACGAATCCGGGAACTTTCCACAGTCACCTGCGCAGGTCGTCCGCTTTCAGCAGATCCTTCGGTCACCGGTTCCCCTTGCGAGGGCACGGCAACGACCAGCGGTCTTTGGCTTCTCGAGGAGACTACGTGACGGGGTCCGCCTCAGGCAAATCCGCTCTTGTCGGCACCCGCCGGGGCGCTCGACTGCTGGTCACGCCCTTCATCATCCGCGGCGGACGGAGCCCGTACTCAGCCGGCCGGCTCTCGATCGACGACGTCCTTGAAGTCGACCGTGTCCCGGGCCGGCGGGCGCTCGGCCGAGGCGCGGGCTCCGTAGTCGGCGTAATGCACCGTCCCCGAGAAGGCGCCGGAGGCCGTGTCGGCCCGCTGGACGCGCTTGACCAGGAGGTGGCGGCGGTCGATCCACACGTCGACGCGCTGCCCGTGGGCCGAGCCCGTGTAGTGCGTCGCGCGGACGCCGCGCACGGTCTCCGGGCCCACCTCGCGCGCGTTCCCCGAGGACAGCAACAGCTTCAGAGAGGCCGCCGGCGAGAGGTCGGCCCCAGAGTCGTACGGATATCTGACCCAGTGCTTGCCGTCCGACAGCGCGGCGAACCTGTCGGTCATGCGCGTGTAGAACGCGTCCGGCAGGAAGCGGGACTGGGACGGGGAGCCGCCCATGAGCCGAGTCGTCGAGGCCGTCGAGCCGCCGGTCGTGGTGACCCTCAGAGTGCCCCGCAGCCCGTCCGACCAGCCCAGGACGCCCACGCTGCGCGAGGAGAGGCTGGTGCCCGTACTGCTCGTCGCCTCGATCCTCGCGGACCCGGCGGCGGCGACCTCGGAGCGTGCGGCCTTCAGCGCCCCGGTGACCCTCTCGTCCCGCTCGGGCGCCTCGTGCGTGCCACAGGACACCAGGCCGGCCATCGCCAGGCAGACCATCGCGTGCCGCATCCATGCCCTGTCGTTCATACGCTCCCCCGTCGCGCCCCAGGCCGACCCCGCACGCTAGCGGAGCGCACCCGCGCCCGGAGGGGTTGGCGGAAAAAACGGGAACGGGCCCCGCACCTCGAAAGGTGCGGGGCCCGAGCCGACTTGGCTGAGCTGTCAGGCTCAGACCGCAGCCGGGTCCTCCTCGGTGAGGAGGTTGCGGGTGCGGTTCGGGTCGACGGGAACGCCGGGGCCCATCGTGGTGGCGATGGCGGCCTTCTTGATGTAGCGACCCTTGGCGGCGGACGGCTTCAGACGAAGGATCTCGTCCAGGGCCGCGCCGTAGTTCTCCACCAGCTTGGTGTCGTCGAAGGACACCTTGCCGATGATGAAGTGGAGGTTCGAGTGCTTGTCGACGCGGAACTCGATCTTGCCACCCTTGATCTCGTTCACGGCCTTGGCCACGTCCGGGGTCACGGTGCCGGTCTTCGGGTTCGGCATGAGGCCACGGGGACCGAGCACGCGGCCGAGGCGGCCGACCTTGCCCATGAGGTCCGGGGTGGCGACGACGGCGTCGAACTCGTTCAGGCGGTTGCCCTTGGAGATCTCGTCGATGAGCTCGTCGGAGCCGACGATGTCGGCGCCCGCGGCTTCCGCGGCCGCAGCACGGTCACCGGTCGCGAAGACCAGGACCCGGGCGGTCTTGCCGGTGCCGTGCGGGAGGTTCACGGTGCCACGGACCATCTGGTCGGCCTTGCGCGGGTCGACACCCAGACGGAAGGCGACCTCGACGGTGCCGTCGAACTTCGTCGCGGAGGTCTCCTTGGCGAGACGGACGGCCTCGAGCGGGGCGTAGAGCTTGTCCCGGTCGATCTTCGCGTCCGCAGCGCGGAGAGTCTTGCTGCGCTTCACTTCTACTCCTGGATTTCAGGTATGGAGTTCGTGGTGCGGACCAGCGCTGGCCCTACCACTGAAAGGTCAAACGGGGTGAGGGTCAGCCCTCGACCGTGACGCCCATGGAACGCGCGGTACCGGCGATGATCTTCGCGGCGGCGTCCAGGTCGTTGGCGTTCAGGTCGGCCATCTTGGTGGTGGCGATCTCGCGGACCTGCGCGTCGGTGATCTTCGCGACCTTGGTCTTGTGAGGCTCGCCGGAGCCCTTCTCGATGCCCGCGGCCTTGAGGATCATCTTGGCGGCCGGGGGCGTCTTGGTGATGAAGGTGAAGGAGCGGTCTTCGTAGACCGTGATCTCCACCGGGATGACCCAGCCACGCTGCGACTCGGTCGCGGCGTTGTAGGCCTTGCAGAACTCCATGATGTTGACGCCGTGCTGGCCCAGCGCGGGACCGACCGGCGGGGCCGGGTTGGCGGCACCGGCCTGGATCTGGAGCTTGATAAGCCCCGTGACCTTCTTCTTCTTGGGAGGCATTGCTCTCTCCGGGTCCTAGTGAGAGTTTTCAGCCGACCACCCGGTCATCCGGATGGAGGCATACCGCACAACGATAACGGGTATCTGTGTGCAGCTAAAAACCGAGCAGGTCAGACCGGCTTTGAGAGCCCGTCTGACCTGTTCGGAAGTGCTTGTTCCAGAAGGTGCCGGAAGGGGCTAGTTCTTCTGGATCTGGTCGAAGCTGAGCTCGACCGGAGTCTCGCGGCCGAAGATCTCGACGAGACCCTTGACCTTCTTCGAGTCGGCGTTGATCTCGTTGATCGTCGCCTGCAGCGTCGCGAACGGGCCGTCGGTGACGGTGACCGAGTCGCCGACCTCGAAGTCCAGGACCTGGACCTCGACCTTGCGGGACGGAGCCGGCTTGCCCTCGGCCTCGGCGGCCTCGCGGGCGGCCTTCTCCTCGGCCTCCGGGGCGAGCATCTTGACGATCTCGTCGAGGGTCAGCGGGTACGGGTCGTAGGCGTTGCCCACGAAGCCGGTGACGCCGGGGGTGTTGCGAACGACGCCCCAGGACTCGTTCGTCAGGTCCATGCGCACCAGCACGTAGCCGGGGAGCTTGTTCTGACGGATGGTCTTGCGCTCGCCGTTCTTGATCTGCGCGACCTCTTCCTGCGGCACCTCGGCCTGGAAGATGAAGTCCTCGACGTTCAGCGAGACGGCGCGCTGCTCGAGGTTGGTCTTCACGCGGTTCTCGTAACCGGCGTACGTGTGGATGACGTACCACTCGCCGGGCAGCGTGCGCAGTTCCTCGCGCAGGGCGACGATCGGGTCGACCGGCTCGGACTCCTCAGCGGCTTCCTCGACGGACTCGTCGTCGGCCTCGGCCTCGGGGGCGTCCTCGTCGGACAGCTCGGCGGCGTCGTCCTCGGCGTCGCGCTCGAGGGACTCCTCGGCGGCTTCGACCTCGTCCTCGGCGTGCTCGTCAGCCTCAGTGGCTGCCTCGTCGGCAGCCTCGGCCTGGACCGTGTCCTCGGCGTTCTCGGCGTCCGCCGCCTCGACAATGTCGAGCTCGTCCTCAGCGGACTCGACGGGCTCGATCGCCTCGTTCAGGTTCGGGTCAGACACTGTGGCTGCTTCTTCCTGGATACATAGGGGTGGAACACGCGAAAGGGGCGCCGGGTACGGCGCCCTTCGCTCTCGGCTCAGCCGAAGATGTACTTGACGGCGTGGTTGAAGCCATAGTCAATCACGGTCACCAGACCGATCATGATGACGACGAACACGATCACCACACTGGTGTACGTGGTGAGCTGGTTGCGAGTCGGCCAGACAACCTTGCGGAGCTCCGCGACGATCTGGCGGTAGAAGAGCGCGAGACGGCCGAAGGGGCCCTTCTTTCCGCGCTTGCCACCCTTACGGGGCTTCTTCTGGGACTCCGGCGCCTCATCCTGGGCATCAGGCATGTCGATGGAGCCCACGGCGTCCGTCACGCGTCCTCACCTGAATTCCGGGTCGTGGCCGTGCCGCGCCCGGTTGAGCCGCACGGCGGTGCATTTGCAGTACGTACATGCGCACACGTCCTGGCGAAGGAGTGTGTAGCAGGGCCGGAGGGACTTGAACCCCCAACCGCTGGTTTTGGAGACCAGTGCTCTACCAATTGAGCTACGACCCTTTGTCTGCCCCAACGTACCGCATCCTTCCCACTGCACGGTGTGCGCCGGAAGAGAGCGGCCGGTGAAGGCCAACGAGCAGTGAGTGTACGTGTTCCGCGGCCCTCCGTCGAACAGAAAGAAGCGGGCCAGTCGTTGATCGTCCGTGAAACCCGTGTGCCGGCCGGGTTTCCGGTCTGGAACGATGGGGTTATGAGCGCTGCTGCTACTCCTTCCTCTTCGCCCACCGAGCGCCGGGTCTCCGCCCGTATCGGCGCGATCTCCGAGTCCGCGACCCTCGCCGTCGACGCCAAGGCCAAGGCCCTCAAGGCCGCCGGGCGTCCGGTCATCGGTTTCGGCGCGGGCGAGCCCGACTTCCCGACCCCGGACTACATCGTCGAAGCGGCCGTCGAGGCCTGCAAGAACCCGAAGTACCACCGGTACACGCCCGCCGGCGGTCTGCCCGAGCTGAAGTCCGCGATCGCCGCGAAGACGCTGCGCGACTCCGGCTACGAGGTCGACGCCTCGCAGGTCCTGGTGACCAACGGCGGCAAGCAGGCCATCTACGAGGCCTTCGCCGCGATCCTCGACCCGGGCGACGAGGTCATCGTCCCGGCGCCGTACTGGACGACGTACCCCGAGTCGATCCGTCTCGCCGGTGGTGTCCCGGTCGAGGTCGTGGCCGACGAGACGACCGGGTACCGCGTCTCCGTGGAGCAGCTGGAGGCGGCGCGCACCGAGCGCACCAAGGTCGTCCTGTTCGTGTCGCCGTCCAACCCGACGGGCGCGGTCTACAGCGAGGCCGACGCCGAGGCGATCGGCCGCTGGGCCGTCGAGCACGGCCTGTGGGTTCTCACGGACGAGATCTACGAGCACCTGGTCTACGGGGACGCCAAGTTCACGTCCCTGCCGGCGCTCCTGCCCGAGCTGCGCGACAAGTGCATCGTCGTGAACGGCGTCGCCAAGACGTACGCGATGACCGGCTGGCGTGTCGGGTGGATCGTCGGCCCGAAGGACGTCGTGAAGGCCGCGACCAACCTGCAGTCGCACGCCACGTCCAACGTGTCGAACGTCGCGCAGGTCGCCGCGCTCGCCGCCGTGTCCGGCGACCTGACGGCCGTCGCGAAGATGCGCGAGGCCTTCGACCGCCGCCGCAAGACCATCGTGCGCATGCTGAACGAGATCGACGGCCTGTTCTGCCCCGAGCCCGAGGGCGCCTTCTACGCGTACCCGTCGGTGAAGGAGCTGCTCGGCAAGGAGATCCGCGGCAAGCGCCCGCAGACCTCCGTCGAGCTGGCCGCGCTGATCCTCGAGGAGGCCGAGGTCGCGGTCGTCCCGGGTGAGGCCTTCGGCACGCCGGGCTACCTGCGTCTGTCGTACGCCCTGGGTGACGAGGACCTGGTCGAGGGTGTCTCGCGGATCCAGAAGCTGCTCGCCGAGGCGCGCGACTGACGCGTTCCGCGTGATGCGGGCCGCCTCCGGGGTTTCCCGGGGGCGGCCCGTTATTTCGTCCGGATGCCTGGTTCGGTTTTTCGTTCGGACAAGGCCACGAAGGGGGAAAGCCGCTTCCCGTACGGCGGGTGTGTGCGGCAAGATCCTTGAATGGAGCGTGTACCACGTGATGTGAGGCAGCTGCCCAAGGCCCATCTTCATCTGCACTTCACCGGGTCGATGCGGCCCACGACCCTGCTCGAACTCGCCGACAAGTACGGCGTCAGGCTGCCCGACGCCCTGACCGGGGCCGAGCCGCCGAAACTGCGGGCCACCGACGAGCGCGGCTGGTTCCGTTTCCAGCGGCTGTACGACGCCGCCCGGTCCTGTCTGCGTGAGCCCGAGGACATTCAGCGGCTGGTGCGCGAGGCCGCGCTGGAGGATCTCGCGGACGGGTCGGGGTGGCTGGAGATCCAGGTCGACCCGACGTCGTACGCGCCACGGCTCGGGGGACTGATCCCGGCCCTGGAAGTCATCCTGGACGCCGTCGAGACCGCCTCGCGCGACACGGGGCTCGGCATGCGGGTCCTGGTGGCCGCCAACCGTATGAAGCATCCGCTGGACGCCCGCACGCTGGCCCGCCTTGCCGTGCGGTACGCGGACCGCGGCATCGTCGGCTTCGGGCTCTCCAACGACGAACGGCGGGGCATGGCGCGGGACTTCGACCGCGCGTTCGCCATCGCCAGGGAGGGCGGCCTGCTCGCCGCGCCGCACGGCGGCGAGCTGACCGGGCCCGCATCCGTACGCGACTGCCTCGACGACCTGGAGGCGGCGCGGATCGGGCACGGGGTGCGGGCCGCCGAGGACCCGCGGCTCCTGAAGCGGCTCGCGGACCGGGGCGTGACCTGCGAGGTCTGCCCCGCCTCCAATGTCGCGCTCGGCGTCTACGAGAAGCCCGAGGACGTACCCCTGCGCACTTTGTTCGAGGCCGGGGTGCCGATGGCGCTCGGCGCCGACGACCCGCTCCTGTTCGGCTCGCGCCTGGCAGCCCAGTACGAGATCGCGCGCCGGCACCACGACTTCGACGACGCCGAACTGGCCGAGCTGGCACGGCAGTCGGTGCGCGGCTCGGCGGCGCCGCAGGACATCAAGGCGAAGCTGCTGTCAGGGGTCGACGACTGGCTGACCGCCGCCCCCTGATCAGGTCCGGCGCGTCCGTCACTGCGGCAGGGTCGACGTCCTGACCGCCAGCGGAACGTACCTGGGGTCGAACATGAGGTTCCGCCGGTCCTCCCTGATGAGGGTGCCGTTCACCGCGAAGGACGGGGTGCCGGGCGCCTTGTCGGCCTCGTAGGCCTTCTCGGAGGCGGTGACGAAGGAGCGGTACTTCATGCCCTTCACCGCCGCGTCGAACTCGGCGCCGCGCAGGCCCTTCACGCGTGAGGCCATACGGAGCAGGAACGCGTCGGTGTAGCCGTCGACGGACTCTTCGGGCTGCTCACGGAAGAGGAGGTCGTGGTACTCGACGAACTTCCCCTGTTCCAGCGCGGCCCGCAGCGCGTTGGCCGCCTTCTTCGAGCCCATGCCGCCCAGCCGGTCGTCGAGGAACGACGCCAGGGTGAACTCGGTCCTGACCTCGCCGGCGAGGGTCATCTTCCGCAGCGCGCCCGCGCCGCCGTCCTCCTCGAACTCACGGCAGACGGGACAGCGCAGGTCCTCGTAGAGCCGTACGACGGTGTCCGCCTTCGACGACCCGACGACGACCGTCGTGCCGTCGGCCGCGAGGTGTTCGGGCAGTTGCCCGGAACTCGCGTACCGTTCGGGCTTCTTGGCGTCGGTCGCGTCCCCGCCGGCCGATCCGCGGCCGCACCCCACGGCGAGCACGCCCCCCAGCGCCGCCACCAGCACCGACCTGGCGGCCCGGCGCCCTCTTCCACGCATCATGATCTTGCCCTCCCCGGAAAGAATGGGGACTCTATGCGATCCCTGTGAGCAGGGTGCGGGCGAGGCCCGCGGCGAACTCGTCCAGCGACTGCGGGGGCGTGCGGTCGGGGGCCATGTCGTACGCGAACGCCCGCTGGGCGCAGGCTCCGAGGAGGAGGGACGCGGCGGCGTAGGTGTCGGCGTCGCGGCTGATGCGGCCCGCGTCCTGCTCGGATCTGAGGTAGGCGTCCAGACCCTGGATCGGGCGGTGAGGGCCCGCGCCCATCTCCCGCAGCACCTCCTCGTGACGCCGCTTGAGCTGGGGTTCCGCGTACAGGGAGGCGGCCATCGGGAAGGTCTGCTCGTAGAAGAGGGCGGCCTCGCGGGCGATCTCCGTGAGGTTCTCCTCGACGCTCTTCTCGCCCGGCTCCTTGGACAGTTCGCTCAGGAGCGGTCCGAGCTTGGGCAGCCGCTCACTGAGAACGGTCACGAACAGCTCTTCCTTGTTCGCGAAGTACTTGTAGAGCGCCGCTTCTGAACAGTCCGCCGCCTTGGCGATCTCCTTGGTGGTGGCGCGGGCGAGGCCGATGCTCAGCATGAGTTCATGGGCGGCGTCGACGATGCGGACCCGGGCCGGCTTCTGATGCATGCGGGCTCCAACCGAGCTTGACGAGCAGGTGAGTATCCACTCACTCTAGAGGGTGAGTGAACACTTACCCACCCTGGGAGGGTGCGCCATGAGGATCACTGTTTTCGGAGCGACCGGCGGTATCGGCCGGGAGGTCGTCCGGCAGGCACTGGCATCGGGCCATCAGGTCACCGCGGTGGTCCGTGACCCCGCGCGGTTCACGGAGACGGGCACGGGCCTGGAGGTGTTCCGGGCGGATGTGCGCGACCCCGAGGCGCTGCGCTCCGCGGTCGCCGGGCGCGACGCGGCCCTGTCCGGGCTCGGCGCCCGCAGGCGCGCCGACGCGGGCATCGCGGCCGAGCTGACCCGTTCGGTTCTGGGCGCGGTGGAGGCCGAGGGCGTACGGCGTCTGCTCGTCGTGAGCGCGGCGCCGGTCGGCCCCGAACCCGAGCGCTCACCGCTCCTCGACCGCGCCATGCTCGGCGTCATCAACTCGCTGCTCAAGCCCGTCTACGACGATCTGCGCGCCATGGAGGCCGAGCTCGCGGCCAGCGCCACGGACTGGACCTCCGTACGCCCGCCGAAGCTCACGAACAAGCCGCTCACGGGCACGTACCGCACCGTGGTCGGCGGGAACCCGCGCAGCGGCCGGAGCATCTCGCGGGCCGACGTGGCCCACGCGATGCTGGCGATGATCGACGACGCCGCGACGGTGAAGCAGGGCGTGGGGGTCGCCTACTAGCGCGTCACCGGTCGGGCCGGGGCGGGTCAGAGGGACACGCCCACCGTGACCGGCTCGTTGACCAGCGTCACGCCGAAGGCGTCGTGGACGCCGGCCACGACCTCGCGGGCGAGCGCGAGGAGGTCGTCGGTGGTCGCCTCGCCGCGGTTGGTGAGGGCGAGCGTGTGCTTGGTGGAGATACGGGCGGGCCCGCTGCCGTAGCCCTTGGTGAAGCCCGCCTTGTCGATGAGCCAGGCGGCCGAGGTCTTCACACGGGCCTCACCGGCCGGGAAGGCGGGCGGGGCGGTGTCGGGGCCGAGACGGTCCGCCACGCGCGCGTGGAAGGCGGCGAACTCCTCCTCGGTGAGGATCGGGTTGGTGAAGAACGACCCGGCCGACCAGGTGTCGTGGTCCTCGGGGTCGAGCACCATGCCCTTGCCCGCGCGCAGCTTCAGGACGGTCTCGCGGGCGAGGGCCGCGGGGACCCGGTCGCCCGCCTCGACACCGAGGGTGCGGGCCGTCTCGGGGTACTTGACGGGGGCACTCATGCCGCCCGCGTCCTCGAGCCCGAACCGCACGCGCAGCACCACGAAGCGGTCGGGATCGGCCTTGAAACGGCTGTGCCGGTACGAGAACGCGCACTCCTCGTTCGGAATCGTGACCGTCTCGCCGGCCTTCCGGTCGTACGCGACCACTTCGGTGATCGTCGACGAGACCTCCTGGCCGTACGCGCCCACGTTCTGGATCGGCGTGGCGCCGGCGGAGCCGGGAATTCCGGCGAGGCACTCGATGCCCGCGAGGCCGGCCTCGACGGTGCGGGCGACCGCGTCGGTCCACACCTCGCCGGCCGCGAGCTCAAGGCTCGTACCATCGAGCGAGAAGCCCTTCGTGGCGATCCGCAGGGCCGTGCCCGCGAAGCCCTTGTCACCGATGACCAGGTTGCTGCCGCCGCCGACGATCAGCAGCGGCGTGCCCGCCGCGTCGGCCTCACCGACGGCGGAGATCACCTCGTCGTCGGTCGTCGCCGTCAGCAGCCGTGTCGCGGGGCCGCCGAGACGGAAGGTGGTCAGGGGGGCGAGGGGGGCGTCGTGGAGTTCCTGCACGCGCTCAAGAGTACGAGAACGGCCCCACCGGTCGTGGCGGGGCCGTTCTCGCACCTGCTCGGCGTCCTGCTTGTCCGTGGTCCCGCGCGGCGCTCGGATCACGACAGGCGCCGCAGCGCCTCCGCCCAGTCGAGCGGCAGCTCGTCCGTGGTGGTCTGCCAGCGCACGAACTTCGCGTCCTTCATCTGTGCGCGCAGACCGCCGGCCGTGGGGCCGTGGGGCGCCGAGGCCGCGAAGCGCTTCAGCGCGTCGGGCGACTCCCAGGCGGACAGGGTCCAGAAGGTCCGCCGCAGGGGCGCCGCCTTCACGGAGGCCCCGTACGCGCCGGGTGCCTTGCTCACCTGGCGCCAGACAGAGGGGGTCTTCGCGAAGAAGCGGAGCGCTCCCCACAGGGTGCGGGTCTCGAAGCGGGAGGCCATGACGTGGGCCTCGACGCCGGTCGGCGGGGTGTTCGGGACGGTCCAGGGCAGCGTGGGCATGACGGGCTCCTTCGGGGAGTGCCGGTTCGATGCGGGGCTTTCTCAGTGCGAGGCGGTCTCCAGGACCGGGGCGGACTCGGGCTCGGGCTCGCTCCCGGGCCCCTCGGCCACGCGCCGGCGGGAGGGGATGAACAAGGCCGCGGTTCCCGCGACGGCCACCGTGGCCGCACCCACCCACAGCGCGGGCCGGATGCCGTCCACGAAGTTCTGTGCGGGCTCGTAGCCGCCCTGAGCGGCGAAGATCGACGACATCACGGCGATACCGAGCGCTCCGCCCACCTCGCGCAGCGCGTTGTTCGTGCCGGACGCGATGCCCTGCTCCTGCGGACGGACGCTGGACATGACCAGGTTGGAGGCGGGGGCGAAGTAGAGCGACATCCCGATCCCGTTGATGATCAGGGCGGGCAGCTGGGCGGAGTACGAGGCGTCGACGGCGATCACCCAGGCGTAGTAGGCGAGTCCCGCGGCCTGGAGGAAGAGGCCCGTGGCGACGGCCAGGCGGCCACCGATCCGGTCGGAGAGGTACCCCGCGATCGGCGAGACGAGCATCGGCATGCCGGTCCAGGGCAGCATCCGCAGGCCCGCCTCGGTGGGCGAGTAGCCGAGGACACCCTGCATGTACTGGCTGAGCAGGAAGATCGAGCCGAACATCCCGAGGAACATCAGCAGGCTGGCCGCGTTGATCCCGGCGAAGGCGCGGGAGCGGAAGAGGCGCATCGGAAGCATCGCGTTCCTGGCGCGGGTGCCGTGCAGGGCGAAGGCGACGAGCAGGGCGCCGCCGGCGAACAGCCCCAGCAGGACGAGCCCGCTGGTCCAGCCGTCGCGGGGCGCGCGGACCAGGGCGTACACGATGCCGAAGAGGCCGCTGCTGGCGAGCAGGGTGCCGACCAGGTCGAGCCGGGCGCCGGTGCCGTACGACTCGTTCAGGCGCAGCCGGGCGAGCGGGAGCAGGGCGAGACCGAGCGGGACGTTCAGCCAGAAGATCCAGTGCCAGGAGACGTGCTCGGTGAGGCTGCCGCCGATCAGCGGCCCGCTCGCGACCGCGAGCCCGTTGACGGCGCCCCAGATCCCGTACGCCGTCCCGCGCTTCGCCGCCGGGACGGCCGCGGTCAGCAGGGTGAGCGTCAGCGGCATCATGATCGCGGCGCCGACACCCTGGACCGCGCGGGCCGCGATCAGCGAGTCGATGCCGGGCGCCATGGCCGCGGCGGCGGACGCGCCGGTGAAGACGGTGAGGCCGGCGAGGAAGAGCCGCCGGCGGCCGAACCGGTCACCGAGTGCCGCGCCGAACATCAGCAGCACGGCGAAGGTGAGCGTGTAGGCGCTGACCGTCCACTCCAGGTCGTCGAGCGCTCCGCCGAGGTCGTTGCGGATGGAGGGCAGAGCGGTGGTGACGACGAGGTTGTCGAGGGCCGCCATGAATCCGGCGACGCTGGTGATGACGAGAGCCCAGACGGCTCCCCCACGGCGTGCTGTCTGCTGTGACATCGTTCCCCCCGGAACGTAGGTTAGTTATTGATGACTAACTTTTGCGGACAGGGAGAGGCCAAGAACCCCCGGACACCCGTCCCTGGTTCCCCTTGCTCAGCCGCCGACCACCACTAGGGCCTGTCGACGCCGCCGGGCAGACGGAAATTTGACGACAGGTCCTAGTGCCCCAGGCTCCCGCCGGCGCGTGCCGAGGGGTACAGCCCTTCCCAGATCCGGTGCTCCGGAGGGAACCCCATGGAGACCAGGACGTTGATCAGCATTCCGTAGGCCATGAAGGTGGTCGTCGCGTCCACGTCCGCCCCCAGGGGCAGATGCGCCGCATCCCAGAGCTTCATCCACTCGGCCCGGACCGCCTCGCCGAACTCGTGGTCACCGGCCGCCTCAGCGGCGGCGACCGCGACGTACACCTGCATCTGCATCATGAGCCGCTCGGGATCCTTGGCGATGACGTCGGTGTACGCGTTCGCCATGGCATGCAGGGCCTCTTCGCCCTCCAGACCTTCGGCGGCCTCGGCGAAGAGCCGCGTCGCGTCCTGTACGCAACGGGTCGCCGCCGCGAGGAAGATGGCCTTCTTCCCCGGGAAGAGCCGGAACAGATACGGCTGCGAGACACCCACCCGCTTGGCGATCGCCTCGGTGGAGGTGCCGTAGTACCCACCCCTGGCGAACTCGCTCATCGCCGCGCGGATGACGCTCTCACGCCGCTCGTCTGCGCTCATCCTGACCATGGGGAAAAGTTAGTGGCCAATCACTACCTATGTCAAGCGTCCTTCGCGGCTGCCACGAAGACGTACAAGTCCCACCTGCGAGTGACCGCCCACAAGTCGAGTGACCGCCCATAAGTAAGGGGCACCCCGCAATGGAGGGTGCCCCTTACTCAGGTTCCTACGGAGCGGCCGTCACGCCAGCTGCACAACCGCCCGCGACATGCCGAGCACCTTCTGGCCCGCGCTCGTCGCCACGAGGTCGACGCGGACGCGGCCGTCGTCGAGCTTGGCGGCGACCTTGCCGCTGACCTCGATCGTCGCGCCCTTGTCGTCGTTCGGGACGACGACGGGCTTGGTGAAGCGCACGCCGTACTCCACGACAGCGGCCGGGTCACCGACCCAGTCGGTCACGACGCGGATCGCCTCGGCCATGGTGAACATGCCGTGGGCGATGACGTCCGGGAGCCCGACCTCGACCGCGAACTTCTCGTTCCAGTGGATCGGGTTGAAGTCCCCGGAGGCGCCCGCGTACTGCACGAGCGTCGCGCGGGTCACGGGGAATGTCTGGGCCGGCAGTTCCGTGCCGATCTCCACGTCCGCGTACTGAATGGTCGTCGTCATGGTCACGCCCCCTCGGCCGCGCGCGACACGAGCTTCGTGTAGGCGGTCACGACGTGCTCGCCGGCCTCGTCGTGGACCTCGCCGCGGATGTCCAGGATGTCGTTGCCCGCGAGGGACTTGATCGCCTCGATCGTCGAGGTCACGGTGAGCCGGTCACCGGCGCGCACCGGGCGCGTGTACGCGAACTTCTGGTCGCCGTGCACGACGCGGCTGTAGTCGAGGCCCAGCTGCGGGTCCTCGATCACCTGGCCCGCGGCCTTGAACGTGATGGCGAACACGAAAGTCGGCGGAGCGATCACATCGGAGTGGCCGAGCGCCTTGGCCGCCTCCGGATCGACGTAGACGGGATTGGTGTCCCGCACCGCCTCCGCGAATTCACGGATCTTCTCCCGGCCGACCTCATAGGGGTCGGTGGGCGGGTAGGACCGTCCCACGAAGGACTGGTCGAGCGCCATGGACTCGGCACCTCCTGGATTTGCGCTGTTGCCGGATGTTGCCGGATCTTACGGCCGGCCGCACACACGTGAGAACGACATGAGGCCGCCCCCTCGGTAAGGGGACGGCCTCATGTACGAGCCTGAGTCAGCGCGTTTCGCGGTGCGCCGTGTGCTGGTTGCAGCGCGGGCAGTGCTTCTTCATCTCAAGACGGTCCGGGTCGTTACGCCGGTTCTTCTTGGTGATGTAGTTCCGCTCCTTGCACTCCACGCAGGCCAGCGTGATCTTCGGGCGGACGTCGGTGGCAGCCACGTGAGTGCTCCTTGGACGGACGGTTGACGGATGAACGCATGAATAGTAGCCGACCGGAGGACCGACCCCACAATCGGCTACTGTGTGTAGCGGTGACCGGACTTGAACCGGTGACACAGCGATTATGAGCCGCTTGCTCTACCGACTGAGCTACACCGCTTTGATGCGATGCCCCTCACCCGAAGGTGAGGGAACTTCACACCAGAGCCCCAATACGGAATCGAACCGTAGACCTTCTCCTTACCATGGAGACGCTCTACCGACTGAGCTATTGGGGCGAGCGATGAAGACATTACACGCTCGCCCGCCGATCGCCCAAATCCGTTTCGCGGCCACCGCCCAGGGGCAGGGTGCCGGCCCTTCCGGAGCCGCAACAGCCGCTCACGGCCACCTCATCGGCACCGCGCACCACAGCGGTACGACTATTGCGCTCCTCCGCGAAGCGGGCCCGCCGCAGCTCTAGGCTCGACCCGCGCTGCGTGATCTTGTACGCCCTTCCGGCCCGCCCCGGTCCGGGGCGGCCCCGCCCACGCGGCCGCCGCCCCCGAACCTCAGGAGCGCGATGCCCGACAGCCAGCCGCAGCACCCCCACTCCCCCGGCAACGACTCCACCGCCGAGACCTCCGCCCTCCTCCTGTGCGGCGCGAAGCTCACCGACGGCCGGACCGTGGACGTGCGGCTCGACAACGGGCTCATCGAGGCCGTCGGCACGGCCGGCAGCCTCACCGCCCGCGCCAAGCGCGTGGACCTCTATGGCTACGTCCTGCTCCCCGCCCCCGCCGAACCCCACACCCATGGCGACACGGCGCTGTCCGCGGAGGCCGAGGGGCCGGTGTCGTACGACGGGCCGGAGGTGCAGCGGCGGGCCACCGAGGCCGCGCTGCTCCAGCTCGGGCACGGGGCCACCGCGCAGCGCGCGCATGTGCGGATCGGGGATGTGCAGGGCCTCGGCCCGATGGAGGCGGTGCTCCAGGCGCGGCGGTCGCTGCGCGGCCTGACCGATCTGCGGACCGTGGCGATGCCCCGGCTCCTGACGGGCCTCGCGGGGGCCGACGGCCTGGCGATGCTGCGGGACGCGGTGAAGATGGGCGCGTGCGTGGTGGGCGGTTGCCCGGATCTCGACCCCGACCCGACCGGCTACGTGGAGGCGGTCCTCGAGGTCGCGGCGGAGCACGGCTGCGCGGTGGATCTGCATACGGACGGCGGCGATCCGGCCCGGCTCGGGCGGATCGCGACGATGACCGGAGGGCTGCGTCCCGGCGTCACGATCGGGCCGTGCGGCGGGCTCGGGCGGCTGCCGCGCGAAGTCGCCGCGCGCACCGCCGACCAGCTCGCCGCCGCGGGCGTCACGGTGGTCTGCCTGCCGCAGGGCGGCTGCGCGGGCGTCGACCGGCGCGGCACGGCTCCCGTACGGCTCCTGCGGGCGGCCGGGGTGCGGGTCGCCGCGGGCAGCGGGGCGCTGCGGGACGTGGCGAACCCGGTGGGCCGCGGCGATCCCCTGGAGGCCGCGTACCTGCTGGCCTCGCGCTACGGGCTGCGCCCCGAGGAGGCGTACGACTGCGTCAGCGGAGCGGCGCGGGCCGCGCTCGGGCTGCCCGAGGTGCGGGTGGAGGCGGGCTTTCCCGCGGAACTCATCGCCGTACGCGGCGACGAACTCGCGGGCGCCCTCTCCCTGGCGTACAGCCGGATCGTGGTGCATTGGGGGCGGGTGGTGGCGCGCACCAGCGCGGTGCGCGAGTACTGCGACTCGGCGGCGCTCGACCTGCCGCGGCAGGGGCGGGCGGGGAAGCCGTCGGAGGGCGGGGGCGGCGGGCGGGGCTGAAGAGGCCCGCCCGCAGGCGGGACCCTTCGGCTTCCTGCCGGCCCTTCTGCCCCTTCAGCTCCGATCGGCCCATCTGCCGCCCCCACGCGCGGCATTGACGAACTGGCGAACCGTCAGAAGCCGCCCATGGCGGCACCCGACAGGAACGGGTTGCCGTCGGCGAGCTCGCCGAGCGGGATCTCGGTCGCGCCGGACGGTGCACTGATGTCTCCGGCCTTGCCGAACTCGAGCACCAGCGGGACCTTCCCGCCCTTCTTGCCGTCGGCGAGGGCCGCGAGGTCGAAGGAGATCTTCGACAGCGTGCCGTTGGTGATCGAGAAGTCGACGGCGACCTTTTTGGCCGGGGCGTCCTTGAGGTCCTTGGCGGTGGGGAATCCGGCGCCGGGCGGCAGCTCGTCCTTCAGGGGGCCGAGCTTGTCGAAGAGGTCCGTCAGGAGCTCGCGGAAGGACGCCTTGGCGACGATGCGCTCCGTGCCGTCCTCGGTGCCGGCGCTGCGGAGGGTGACGTCGTCGGCGATGACGCCGCGCAGGGCCTTGAGGACCTTCCGCCGAGTCTTCTCGTCGAGCCCACCGGAGCCCTCGGAGTCGCTCGCCCCCTTGCCCGAGGCGTTCTTCCTGACGTCGGAGAGGTCCACCTTGACCCACTCGCCTTCGAGGGCCTTCGCGACCCCCTCCTCGCCCTTCGGCAGGTCCTTCGGCGAGGGGACGGGGAAGCCCATGAGCTCCGACGTCTTCTGCATGTCGAGGCGGAAGTAGACGAAGTCTCCGGCGAGCCGGTACTCGGCCAGGGTGCCGCCCGGGACCGACACCTTCATGCCCATCCCCACGAAGTCCTTCTCGCCCGACGCGGACAGCGGCTTCTTCGACCGTACGGAGAAGGTGACGTGGGCGCCGGCGAAGGTCTTGGCGATCGCCGGCGGCATGGCCTCGTCGCCCTGGCCACCGGCCAGCTTCATGAGCGCGTCCGGCTTCGCGTCGAGGCCCAACTCGAAGGAGAGCGACTTCTGTTCGCCGAGCCTGTCGGCGGCACGATCGATCTTCTGACCTGCCGTCAGGTTCTCGACGGTGCCGCAGGCCGAGGTGGTCGCGAGCAGCAGTGCGGCGCAGCCGGCCGCGGTGAGGGTGGTGGTGCGTATGGCGCTGATGTCTGACTCCCGCAGAGGTCCGATGAGAGACCCGGCGGCCGTCGGCGGCACGGGTCGCTGAGGAGACCCGCGAGGCGCGGACAAGGTTGCGCGGCGAACAGGGGCGGCCCGGCGTACGGTCGGAAGCATGCGCATTGTCATCGCTGGGGGTCATGGTCAGATCGCGCTGCGGCTCGAGCGTCTGCTCGCCGCACGCGGAGACGAGGTCGCGGGCATCATCCGCCGTGCCGAGCAGGCGGACAACCTGCGGGACGCCGGGGCCGAGCCCCTTGTGTGCGACCTGGAATCGGCGTCCGTGGAGGAGGTCACCGGGCTTCTGGAGGGCGCGGACGCGGTGGTGTTCGCGGCCGGCGCGGGGCCCGGCAGCACGGCCGGGCGCAAGGACACGGTGGACCGCGCCGCGGCCGTGCTGTTCGCGGACGCCGCGGAGCGGGCCGGGGTACGGCGGTACGTCATGGTGTCGGCGATGGGCGCGGACCCGGCCCATCAGGGGGACGAGATCTTCGACGCGTATCTGCGGGCGAAGGGCGAGGCGGACGCGTCCGTACGGGCCCGGACCGGTCTCGACTGGACGATCCTGCGTCCCGGGATGCTCACGAACGACGCCGGCACCGGACTCGTACGCCTGGAGGCGTCCACCGGGCGGGGTCCGGTGCCGCGGGACGACGTGGCGGCGGTGCTCGCGGAGCTGCTGGAGACGCCCGCCACCGCGGGGCTGACGCTGGAGCTGGTCTCCGGGTCGGCGCCGGTGACGGTGGCGGTCAAGGCGATCGCGGGAAACTGAGCGCGGTTCAGAAGAGCGGGAGCTGGCCGGGCACGACCGGGACCACGTAGCCGTCGAGGGACGGCTGCGCGGCTCCGAGCTGCGCGGGCCTGCGGGAGCCGGGGCAGGACACGAGCTCACCCGCGCTGCGGGCCCCGGGCGGGTCGTGGCGGGCGAAGCGGCCGGCCACGACGGCGATGTCGCGGCGGCACTCGGGGCAGTTTCTGCGGCGAGACGCCGACGGTACGGACATGTGATCAGTCTGCGCCACGGGCCTCGCCCACGCCCCGTCCGCACAGATCCCGCTCCCTCCGAGGCGCCGGACACCCCCAGTAGGGTGGATGCGACAACACCTCATGAACCGGAGCAAGGAGCAGACGTGAGCGAGTCGGCGTCTAACGGCCTGCAGCAGGAGATCGCCAGGGAGCTCCAGGTCGCCGAGACCTTCGAGGCCGAGCGTGAGATCGAACGCCGGGTGGCCTTCCTCACCGAACGGCTGACCTCCACCGGGCTGCGCTCCCTCGTGCTCGGCATCAGCGGCGGTGTGGACTCCACCACGGCCGGCCGGCTGTGCCAGCTCGCCGTCGAGCGGGCCCGGGCCGCCGGACACGACGCGCGGTTCTACGCGATGCGGCTGCCCTACGGGGTCCAGGCCGACGAGCACGACGCCCAGCTCGCGCTCTCCGTCATCCGGGCCGACCACGTCCTGACCGTGGACATCAAGCCCGCCAGCGACGCCGCGCTCGAGGCCTCACTGGCCGCGGGCGTGGGCTTCCGCGACGAGGCTCACCAGGACTTCGTGCACGGCAACATCAAGGCCCGGCAGCGCATGATCGCCCAGTACGCGGTGGCCGGCGCGCACAACGGACTGGTCGTCGGCACGGACCACGCCGCCGAGGCGGTCTCCGGCTTCTTCACCAAGTTCGGCGACGGCGCCGCCGACCTCGTCCCGCTCACCGGCCTGACCAAGCGCCGGGTGCGCGCCGTCGCGGACGCGCTGGGTGCGCCCGCCGAGCTGGTGTGGAAGGTCCCGACGGCCGACCTGGAGACCCTCGACCCGGGCAAGGCCGACGAGGACGCGCTCGGGGTCACGTACGACGACATCGACGACTTCCTGGAGGGCAAGCCGGTGGACGGGCAGGCCTTCGAGACGATCGTCCACCGCTACCGCCTCACCGACCACAAGCGCCAACTCCCCGTCGCGCCCTAGGGCCTGCCTGGGGGCGCAGGTACGAGACCGCCCGTCCGAGGCGGTCTCGTACCTGCGCGCAGGGACCCCGGAATACAAAGAACCCCCTCCGAACTGCGTTTCCGCAGTTCGGAGGGGGTTCTCCACCATGTGGCGGCGCCAGGATTCGAACCTGGGAAGGCTGAGCCGGCAGATTTACAGTCTGCTCCCTTTGGCCGCTCGGGCACACCGCCATGGGTTTGCTGCTTTGGATCTCCGCTTTGGGGCGGTGCTCCGTGGCAACGACGTAAACGATACCTGATGGACGGGGGTGCTTCGCCACCCGATTGATCGGCACCCTGGGGCGGGCTGGTGGCTAGGCTTTGCGGATGCGGCCCGGGGACCGAGGGCCGTGGGTTACGCATTCCGACGCAAGCCGTTTCACCACCCGATACAAGGAGCCACAGGACATGGCCGACTCCAGTTTCGACATCGTCTCGAAGGTCGAGCGGCAGGAGGTCGACAACGCCCTCAACCAGGCCGCCAAGGAGATCTCGCAGCGGTACGACTTCAAGAACGTCGGCGCCTCGATCTCGTGGTCCGGCGAGAAGATCCTGATGGAGGCGAACTCCGAGGACCGCGTCAACGCGATCCTCGACGTCTTCCAGACCAAGCTGGTCAAGCGCGGGATCTCACTGAAGGCGCTGGACGCGGGAGAGCCCCAGCTCTCCGGCAAGGAGTACAAGATCTTCGCCTCCATCGAGGAGGGCATCTCGCAGGACAACGCCAAGAAGGTCGCCAAGATCATCCGCGACGAGGGCCCCAAGGGCGTCAAGGCGCAGGTGCAGGGCGAGGAGCTGCGGGTCAGCTCGAAGAGCCGCGACGACCTCCAGGCCGTGCAGGCGCTGCTGAAGGGCCAGGACTTCGACTTCGCGCTGCAGTTCGTGAACTACCGGTAGGGACGACGGGTGACTGCAACTGTCGCTGAAGCAGAGGCAATTGCCCTGACGTGATGGTCTGCCGCCGCTCCCGGTGCGAGGCTGGTGGGACCAGATTCCCGCTGCCCACAGGGCACTGGAGGTTGTTGTGGCGGCAGAACCCACGGTCGGCCCAGGTTCCACCCTCGAACTGGCGTTGCACGGGCCGGATCCGGGACCCGAACTGGCCGCCCTCCACGAGGCGCTGACGGCCGCGGGGGCCGCCAGCGTCGACCAGGTACGACTCACCGCGCCCTCCTCCGACCAGCGGGTCGCCGAGCTGGTCCAGGTCTGCACGCTGCTCGTCGGCGGGGCGGTGGACGTGGTGTCGATCGTCGAGGCCGTACGCGGCTGGCTCGCCGGGCGCCGGGAGGCGGCGGCGCGGCAGCCCGTCCCGGCCGGCGCGGACGACGTGGTCCCGTCCGTCGTCATCACCATCGGTGACCAGCGTCTCGAGATCACGTATCCGTCGGACCGCGCGCAGAGCGATGCCATCGCGCGCTTTCTGGACCTGCATCGGCAGGACGGACGATGACCACCCTCGACGTACGCACCTCGGCGCACGGTCCGGGGCGTACCCAGTACGCGTACGGGCTGAAGTCGGGTGGCGGGTCCGTGGTGGGGCCGCTGGAGCAGGAGCACGCCGTCGATGTCAGCCAGGACCTGGTCAAAGACCTGTGCAAGGACATCGACGAGGCGCTCAAGGACGCCCGGGACGACGATCCGACGCTGGGCCGAGTGCTCAGACAGAAGGGGAGACTCCTCTTCAACTCGCTCTTTCCGCGTGCCGGTTCGGGTGAGATGGTGCGTCAGCTGAAGGAGTCGACGGGATCGCTCCTGGTCAGCACGAACGAGTCCCTGGTGCCCTGGGAACTGCTGCACGACGGGGAGAACTTCCTCGGCCTCGTGCACGAGCTCGGCCGGCGGTCCGTCGTCAGCCGACCGGTCGTGGGCGGGCGCGAGTGCACACAGGTGCGGCGGGCGCTGATCGTCGGGGACACCCTGGGGGATCTGCCGTCGGCCCGCGAGGAGACCGAGCGGATCAGTGCCTGGCTTCAGGGGCGCGGCGTCGCCTGCACCGTCCTCATCGGCCGGGACGCGACCCTGGTCCGGGTGATCCAGGAGCTGGCCGAGGACGAGGAGCCCTACGACCTCTTCCACTACTCGGGGCATGTGTCCGGGGTCTCCGGGGCCGCCGGGCTCATGGTGCACAACCGGAAGCTGATCGACCTGGACGCCCTCCAGCCCCTGGCCGGGCTCGGGGCGCCCCCCGTCGTCTTCATCAACGGCTGCGCGTCCGCCGACCCCGCGCTCGAACCGGCCTCGCGCGCGCTCGCCGAGGCCTCGCTCACCATGAGCGCCTGCATGTCCTTCATGGTCATGGGGGCCAAGACCGTCGTCGGTACCCGGACGCCGGTCGGGGACGCGAGCGCGCTGCGCTTCGCCGAGGCCTTCTACGGCCAGCTCCAGGAGCAGATCACGGCCGGGGCCGCGATGCGGCAGGCACGGGCCGATCTGGAGCAGCGGGCGGACCGGGCCTGGGCGTCGTTCGTGCTCTACGGGGATCCCGAGGTGCGGATCTCCACCGCGGCCGAACCCGCCCCGCCGCCGCCGGCTCCGGAGCGGCCCGAGTTCACCGCGGAGGCCGCCGAACTCCTGCGCAGGACGAGAGAGTTCGCCGCCGCACGCGGTCTGGTCACCTCCGTCGACCTGCTGATGGCCCTGCTGGAGGACGAGGAGGTACGGGACCGGGCCGCCGCCCGGATCGGGGCTCAGCGCATGGATCTGCTGGCCAAGGTGCTGCGCGAGATCCAGGGGCAGACACCGGCCGGGAGCGGCACCCAGGCCGGGGCGAGCAGCGCGTCGCTCACCGCGGTGAACGGGCACCGGCCGCGGATCGGGCTGTCCGGCACCGTGACCAGGGTCCTCGACGGGGCCGAGGCACGGGCTCAGGAGGCCGGGCGGGACATCGGCGTCGACGACATCTCCCTGGCGTTCCTCGCGACGGGCGGCGGGAGCTGCGCCGAACTGCTGCAGCTCATCGGGGTCGCACCCGAGCGGCTGCTGCTGCCGTACTCGGACGCGCCCGCGCAGAGCGACGACGAGCGTGTGGACATCGGGGTGCTCGACCCGCGCGCGGCCGCCGCCGTGCAGTGCGCGCGGCTGCTCGCCTCGGTGCAGCGCAAGAAGATCAGCACGTACATGATGCTGCGCGCGTTCGGGGTCGTCGGGAGCGAGGCGCTGCGCGGGGCGCTCGCCGCGCAGGGCGAGGACGGCGTGGCCGCGTTCCGGAAGCTGGCCGGGCTCGGGAATCCCAAGCCGAGGGAGTTCTCCTCGCGGACGTTGTCCAAGGTGCAGGAGGCCTGCCGGGGGGCGCGGGAACCCGTCGACGAGCAGACGCTGCTGATAGCGATGCTCACCGACGAGGACTCCACGGCGCGGACGATGCTGCGGCGCCTGGGGGTGGCGCCGGAGCTGGTCATTCAGTCGTTGCAGGCTTCTCCCCCGACGGCTCCGTCTCCGGAGGCTCCTTCTCCGGAGGCTTCGGCCGCTTCTTCTCCGGAGGTTTCAGCGGCTTCGGATTCTGCGGATTCCGCGGATTCTGCGGGGGCGTCGAAGCCTGCGCGGGATCCGGACTCTGCGTGACCCGGGAGGCCAGGTGGGCCAGGCCCTTCAGCGCCGTCGCGTCGTTCGGGCGGCGGGTGAGGACCTGGTGCCAGTGGTCGCGGGCCTGATCCGGATCGTCCAGGAGCAGGCAGGCCAGCGCGAGGGCGCTGCGGGCCTCGGCGTCGCCGGGGCACCAGTGGACGACGGCGGCGAAGTGGTCGCGTGCGGTGGCCGTGCGGCCGGTTCTGGCCGCCTCGAGACCCGCGTTGAAGAGCTTCGCCGGATGGGCCCTCAGACGCGCCCACGCGCGCAGCGGAGTGGCGCAGGACCGGCAGGTCTCCGCCGTCGCGCTGTTGACGGCCCGGCAGCGCGGCAGGGGGCAGGCCAGCCGGCCCGGGTCCGGCGTCACCAGGTCCCCCCTGCGGACCGGTTCCCGGGGTTGTCGACCGGGATGCCGACGGCCTCGGCCCGTTCGGTGAGCAGGATCTGGCCGAGCTGGCGCAGTCGTGCGACCAGCTTGCCCGCGTCCTGGCCCACCTGCTCCGGGTTCGTGGCGAGGAGGGGGACGAGCTGCTCCAGCCTGCTCCTGACGTCGGCCAGGTCGCGTTCCTCCGAGGTCCTGCCGGTGGCCACGGCGACCCGGCTCAGTTCCTCCGCCCGCTGGAACCCGAAGCGCAGCAGGCCCTCGGCGCGCTCCTGCGCGGAGAGCTGGCCCCCGTCCGAGGAAGAGCGCAGCAGCCCCCTCAGGTAGGTGAAGTGGCCCTGCAGCTGGGCGATCGCCTCGCCGTACCTGCGCTGGTCACCGGCGGCGTGGGCGCGTTCGCCCTCGGCGCGCTGGGCCTCGATCGCGCGGATCACCTCGGGGCCGTCGAACGGCTTGTCGCCCGCGGGCCCCGACTCGCAGAGATGGGCGTGCAGCCGCAGGCAGTCGTCGACCAGGGCATCGAACTCCCGCTTGGGCGGCTGGAGTTCCTGGTCGGCCTCGCCCAGGACGGCCACGATCTCCTCCAGCTCGCGGAACTCGTGCACCGCAGCCGCCACGTCGCCCCGGTCGCGGGCCTCCTCGAAGGCGCGGCGGGCCTTGGTCCACTTGGCGCGGACCACGGTCTGCGGACCCGTGGCGAGATAGCCGACGTTCTCCTCGAAGCGGTGGTAGAGCTCCTCGACCACCGACGCGTCGGGCATCGGCGGGTCCACCGGCACTTCGAGCAGGGCGTCGAAGGTGGTGTCCTCACCGATCGAGCCGCGGACAGTGATGGACGCGTCCTCCTGCATGGCCACGTTCATCCGGATCGCCGTCCCCCGCGGCGTCGACGAGGGGACCACGACCTTGATCACCTGGATCGGCACGGCCTGCTGGAACAGCCGCAGCTCGACCTGCTCCCGGCCGGGGTGCCCGAAGTCGAAGTCGGCCTCGAAGGGCAGCTGCTGCATCGCGGGGATCAGTTCGCGGCGGCCGGTGCGCCCGTCGCCCAGGTCCACCTCCAGGAGGACCGACTTGGCCGTGATGGCCGCTCCTCCCCCGCCCCCGCCGGGCCGCGCGCTGTGGGCGAGGGCGCGGCCGGCCGTGGCGACCACGTCGCCCTCGGCGTCGTACACCTCGAAGGTGAGCAGGCTCTCCGCGTCCGGCTGCACCGGGACCTGGGTGAAGGCGAAGGCGCCCTCGTCGGAGAGGTCCGCCTCGTCCTCGAAGCCGGTGGTGGTGAGGTGGACACGGCCGCCGGAGAGGTCGAGGCCGTCGGCGAGCGCCTGGACGGTGCCGCCGACATGGGTGGCCTCGGAGCCCGTGGCGGCGAAGCCGTGGAACGAGACGCGCACGGTGCGGGCCTCGTCGTAGACGGCGAGGCCGCCGACGGCCGCCGCGCGCACCGCGGCGCCCAGCGCGACGGCCGTGTCGGCGTGCTCGACGACCGGCGCCTCGCAGGCCGCGCGCACCTGGCGGGCGGAGCCGGGCTCGGGGTGCGCGCAGAGTTCCTGCGTCACCATCTCCCTGACCAGCGGCATATGGGTCGAGCCGCCCGCCAGGATGATGTGGTCGACGTCGGCGAGGGTGATGCCGGCCCGCTCCCCGGCGCGCCGCAGGGCCTCGTCACAGTAGGCGAAGGTCCGCTCGATCAACGGGCGGGCGATGGCGTCCAGTTCGGGCCGTTCCAGGAGCGCGTCGATGACGACCGGCCGCTTGTCCTGGTCGGTGAGGCGCCCGGTGTCGCGGAGCATGTAGTCGGGCTGGTCCGTGAGCGCCTTCTTCGCGCCCTCCGCGAGGATCTTCAGCTGACTGAAGCGGAGCCGGTCCTCGGGGTTGTTCTCGGGGTCGAGGTCGAGGGCGTAGCCGTCCGCCTGGAGCATCTTCTGGAGGTGGCGGGCGAAGGCCTCGTCGATGTCGTCGCCGCCCAGGCGGTTGTTGCCGCTGATGCCGAGCACCTCGAAGGTGCCCTCCGTGCAGCGCAGGACGCTGACGTCGAAGGTGCCGCCGCCGAGGTCGTACACGAGGAAGGTGCCGTTACGGGTGGTGGTGCGCCAGCAGTAGTGGCTGGCGGCGGCGGTCGGCTCGTGGAGCAGGCCGAGGACTTCGAGCCCGGCCTGCTCGGCGGCCTTGCGGGTCGCGTCGATCTGCGGCTGGTCGAAGTAGGCCGGGACGGTCACCACGGCCCGGTCGACGATCCACCGGACGTCCGGGCTGTCGAACGCCGCCACGTCCGTCTCGATCCGGCGCTTCATCTCGGCCAGGATCGCCGCCGAGACCTGCGCCGGGGTGTACTCCTCGCCGGCCAGGTCGACGGTCGTACGGCTGCCCATCAGGCGTTTCACCGAGGTGACCGGCTCCGGGGTGCTGCCTTTGCGGGCGAACGCCTTGCGGCCCACGACCAGTTCACCGCCGGCCGGGCTGCGCCAGACGCAGCTGGGCGTCGTGTACGACTTCGAGACCGGATCGCGGTGGATCACGATGTCGCTGTCGGAGGGGTTCATCACGGCAACGGCGCTGTTGGTCGTGCCGAGGTCGATGCCTACGGCCTTGCTGACGATCTGCTGGCTCATGTGGGGTGACCGCTCCTTCTTGGCCTGCTCGTTCAGGTGTCCGTGGGTGCAGGTGTCTGTCCCGGCGGCGTCTCGGCGTCGGGCTCGGGCTTCCTCACCCGGGGATCCGGCTCGGGGGGTGCCTCGGGCTCGGGCTCGGGTTGGGACGCGGGCGCGTGGGTGGGGACGGGGGCGAGGGCAGGGGCGGGGGCTCCCATGACGACCTGGGCGAAGCGCACCACGGCGCCGTCGTGGAACACCGCGTACTCGTTCGTCTCGGCCACGACCTCGGCGTCGAACTCCGGGCTCTGCAGCCAGTGCACCGGGTCCGCCCAGTCCAGGACCTCGTCGGCGGCGAGGCCCTTCGGGTCGCGCACCTCCACGCCGGCGCCGCGCAGCACGTCGAGCATCCGGTCCTTCACGTTCTTCAGCTCACGGTGCCGGAGCTTTTCGTCCACGGCCTCGCGCGCCTCCCCCGCCCTGTTGACCTGCTGCTCCAACGTGCCGATGAGCATGGCCAGTTCGAAGAGCGTGGCGTGCACGCGCGTCGCGGCAGAGGCGGAGGCGCCGCGGGCGGCGGCCAGCTCCTCGTGGCGGCGCTGCAGTACGCCGGCCAGCTCGGCCTCCGGCGCGGTGGTCGCGCCGTGGACCTCGGGGACGGGTCGCTCGGCGAAGTTCTCCCAGCCGGGCCGCACGGCGTCGGGCTCATCCGAAGAGGACATCGCGCACCTCCAGTTCCGGTTCCTCGTCCTGGGCACGGGCTGCCGCAGGGGCCGTACGCAGGGCGTCGTCCGCGCCCTCGACGGGCGCCGTCGCCAGGGCGCGGACGGTGCGGCGCAGCGCCTCCGGCAGGTCGAAGTCCTCGGACTGCAGGTTCTGGCCCCCGAGGTCCGCCGGGTAGGTGCGGTGGGTGCGGGCGAACGCGTCCCACCGGCGGTCTCGGTAGTCGGTGCCCGGCGGCTCGGTCACCTCGTACCGCAGCCGGGCCCGCGGGTTGCGGATCAGTTCCCGCATCGCCCAGTCGTAGAGGTCGCGGTCCTGGGCGGTGGACGCGGTCTGGATGCCTTCCTCGGCGCGTTCCACGATGTGCGCCTCGGTGGCGTCGACGGGGAGTCCGAGTACGTGGAAGGGGTTGGGCCGACGGTTCGCCGACGGCAGTGTCGTCATGGGCGCAGCCTTCGCAGGAGGTCTTCGATACGGGTGATGTTGTCCCGGGTGGCGGCTTCCGGGGCGATCCGCTCCGCCCGCCGCAACAGGGCGACGGCCGCCCGCAGTTCGCCCTCCACGGCGTTCGGGCCGATGCGGACGGAACGTTCCAGGTTGCCGAGCGCGGCGTTGCTCATGGCCACCGCGCGGTTGTTCATCCCGGTGGCCACCGCGCGCAGCGCCTTGGCGGCCTCCTCGCGCATCTTGGGATCGTCGCCGGCGGCCGCGACGCGCTCGGCGTCGCGCACGGAGCGCTCCGCCTCGTCGAGCCGTTCGGCGTCCAGCAGGACGTAGCCGTGGTTGATCAGGGTGCTGGTGCGGAGCCGGTCGAGGGTCTTCCTGGTCGCGTCCGTCCTCGGGACGCGGTCGAGTTCGGCGAGGGCCTTCGGGTAGCGGCGCGCCTTGATATGTTCCAGGGCGGTGCTGAACAGGGCGTCCTGGCGGTACTGCTCCAGGAGTTGCGGGGCGTTGGTGTCGGCCGGGTTCCACTCCATGGCCAGCTCGAAGTACACGACGGCCTTGCCGGTGTCCCGGTCGAGGAGTCCGCGGTCCACGTAGTGGGCGGCGAGCAGTTGGTTCTCGCGCAGGTGCGGGCGTCCCTTCACGGCGCCCTGGGCGAGCAGTTCCGCGTACCGCACGGCCTTGGTCACGACGGTGCGCATGTGGTCCCGGTCGCCCACCTGGTAGAGGCAGTTCTGCCACTCGTTGTGCCAGGCGACGACGGTGCACAGGACGTTCCTGGGTGCGAAGCCGTGGTCGACGGCGTTCGCCAGGCTGTCGATGCCCTCTTCGTAGTCCTTGTCGATGCCGTCCGGCAGCGCGCGGACCCGCTCGGGGTCGTCGACGCGCTTCTCGGCCGCGCGCACCAGGTCGGTGGCCCAGTCGTCGAGCAGGGCGCCCGCGCGGTCCGAGACGGCGGCGAAGAGGTCCTCGTCGACGCCCGGCAGCGCTCCGGCCAGCGGCCCCTCCGCCAGCAGGGTGCGGGTGACATCTGCACCCTGACGCAGGGCGGTCAGGCAGTTCAGATGGAGACGGGCCTGGTCCTCGCGGTGCTCGGCGAGGGCCCGTGCGCCGTGGCTGCGATGCAGCGTCAGGAGCTCCTCGGTCAGGGAGGTGCGCAGATAGGCGGCGTCGGGACCGCTCGCCGCGTCGGCGCCGGGGACTCCCGCGCCGTCGGCCCCCGGGCGGCCGGCGAACGCCTCCCAGAATCCCGGGTGGCACAACAGCAGGACCCACAGGACGGTCGCGGTGACCAGGTCCTCGTCGGCGGCTCCCGTGCGGGTCAGCTTCGCCAGGGCCTCTTCGCGGTAGACCACGGCCATCGAGTGCAGTACGGGGATGTCGTCACGGGCGGCCCTGCGCGCGAAGAAGCGGGTCACCTCCCTCTCCACAGCGCCCGCTCGGTCCGCCGCGAGCGCCTGCCACACCGGGTGCTCGGCCATCGCGGCTTCCACGGCCGGGATCCTGCCGGGGCGTTCCCAGGTCTGGACCGCGTCCGGGAAGAGGTGGCTGAGGAGGGCGTCGGAGCGGTCGTTGCGCTCCAGGTCGTCGCGGCGCCGGTGGGCCGGGTGCTCCCCGGGGAGATGACCGGCGGCCCGGCCCAGGAGTTCCAGGGCCCGTGCCGGGTCCCCGTCCGCCTTGGCGGCCACCGCCAGGTGACACAGGTATGTCCCGTACTCGGCGGCGAGCCTGTCCGCGTCGGCATCGGCGTTCAGGGCGCGCCGCCACAGCCTGTCGGCGACTTCGTGGTCCCCGACGGCGGCGGCGCACCGGGCGAGGGTGACGGCATCGAGAGGTACGCCACCGTCGGCTTGCGGTGAGCCTTCGGCGAGGCGGTCCGCCAGACGGCGCACGACCTCCGCCAGAGCCTGGGCGCGGCCGTCGCGCCGCCTGGCGCGGGCCACCCTGGCGCAGAGCGTGGGCAGGGTCGCGGCCACGTCGGCCAGGCCGGTCAGGTCGTGATCGCGCAGGGCCAGGGTGAGCGCCTCGGCGGCCTTCGCGCGCTGGGCCGGAAGATGACCGGCCGCCTGGACGACGAGGAGCGGGGCGTGCAGGGCGGGGTCACCACCGACGGACGGCAGCTCGGCGGGCGGCTTGCCGTCGAGGGCCTGGGCGAGAAAGGCGACGACCTGCGCGGCGGCGCGATGGGCCCCTTCGGTGCCGCCCACACCGTCGGTGCCTTCCGCGCCACCATCCTCCACATCGTCCTCCGAGCCCTCGGCGCCACCGTTCTTTACGTCGCCCTCCGGGCCTTCGGCACCCTCGTCCTGTACGTCGCCCACGGCCCGTAGCAGCCGTACCGCACGAGCCTTGTCGCCGGCCTGGAGCGCGGCCGCCGCGAGGGGCAGGGCCAGCAGCGGGTCGTCCCTGACCTCGGCCGCGGCCTCCGTATCCGCGTCCTTGGCCGTCTCGGCGTGCGGCCCGGCCGGCGAGGCGGCGCGACGGGCCTCGCGCGCCACCACCGGCAGCGGCCAGGCCTCCGCGAGAGCGGCGAGCGCCTCGGTCAACTCGCCCTGCACAGCCTGGTCTTCGCCCAGCAGACAGGCCCGTCCCAGAGCCATGGCGAGCACCTCCACGGCACGGGCGTCGCCCGCGTCGGCGGCGGTCGGCCCATCGGCCTCCCCCGCCCACCCCACCAGCGCCTCCACCAGTACGGGCTCCGCCCCGCGCGGCGCCACCAGCAGCTGGCCAAGGCCGAGCAGCCAGGCCGTGCGGGGGTGATGGCGGACGACGCGCCATGGTGCGGCGCCCGTGCCGTCGGCGGGCCGTGCCGCGCGTTCGGCGAGGAGGCGGGCCGCGCGGGCGAGGCGTCCGGCGTCGGCGGGGACGGGCGGGAGGGCGCCTGGCCCCGTGACGCGCGCGTCGATGAGCCGCGCCGCCGCCCACCCGGCACGCTGCACGGCCCGGTCGGCCTCCCCGCCGGCCCACAGCGCCGTGGCCTCGCGCAGCGCCAGTACACCGCTTTCGTAGCGGGCCCGGGGCGTCGGCAGGCGGTCGAGGCGCCGCCCGGCGTCGGCCGTGCGGCCGAGGGCCAGTTCGGCGCGGGCACGGACGAGTTCGGCCTTGGGGCCGCGTACGCCGTCGAGCAGATCCGCCGCCCGGTCGGGGTGTCCGGCGTTCAGTGCGGTCACGGCGAGGACGAGGGTGGCGCGGTCGTGGCCCTGGTCGCGGGCCTGTTCGAGCAGGGAGTGGGCCCGGTCGCGATCTTCCGGGAGGGCCGACAGGGCGCGCCACAACAGCTGTTCGGGCAGAGGCAGACGGCCGAAGAGCGAGAGCTCGGTGAGGTGGCCGACCGCGTTCCGGTGGCCGCCGGCGACCTCGACGCCGAGGAGCGTGCGCAGGGCCTCCAGGAGTTCCGGGACCGTGGCGCCCTCGGCGCCGAGCGGGTCCCAGGCCAGGTCGACGCCGGGCTCCTGCCCCTCGGCGAGTCTCAGCCGGGCCGTGACGACCGCCGTGAAGGCGTGTGCCGCGCCCTTCATGACCGTACGTTCCTCGTCGGTGGCGCGGTGGCCGGGATCGGCGTCCGCCAGGAGGCAGCCGAGCGGCCAGGCGCGCGCGTCGCCGTCGGCGAGCAGCGCGCGGCAGCGCCGTCCCGCCGCCTCGTGTTCACCGCACAGCAGCTGGGCCCAGGCCGCGTGATAGCCGAGGTCGGACCGGTCCGGGAACGCGTCGGCGACCACGACGAGGTTCTTGGCGGCCAGGTCGGCGTTGCCTTCGAGGAGCTGGGCGCGGCCCTGGGCGTAGCGGCTCCAGGGCCGACTGTCGCCGCCGTCGCCGATCGAGGCGAGCCGTACGGCCGTCAGCGGGGCCGGGGTGGCGGGGCCCGGGGGGCCGTCGCGGGCGGGGTCCAGTTCGAGCCACTCCAGCATGCGGCACAGGTCGGTCAGTTCGGCGCCACGCGGGGTGAGGACGGCTTCCCGTCCGCGCACGGCGGCGAGGGCCTCGGCGTACGCGCCGCTGTGCAGGCGGGCGGCGATGAGACCGCGCAGGGCCTCGCCGTCGGTGGGGTCGGCGCCGCAGGCGCGGGTGAAGTGGTCGGCCGCGTCCGCCGTTTCGCGGTGCAGCAGCAGGGCGCCGAGGCCGAGCGTGCGGTCGAGGCCGGCGAGGCGCAGGCCCGCCGCGGACAGTTGTGCGGCGAACGCGAAGGCCCGCTCCACGCGGCCCGTCTCGTCGGCGAATCCGGCTCCGAGGAGGCTCCCCGCCATCTGGTGCACTTCCGGCGGCACGGTCGCGTACCGCCGGAAGATGTCCACGTAGACGGCCAGTTGGTCGTCCTGGTCGGCGCCGAGCCTGGCCAGGGCGGTGGCGGCGATGGAACGGGACTCCTCGTGGACGAACGCGCTGCGGTAGAGCCGTGTGTACAGGGACACCGCGAAGTCCCGGTCACCCGGTCCGGACCGGGCCACGGCGGCGTCGGCGAGCGGGACCCAGCTCTGGTGGAGCCCGATGCGCCCCTGTGCCGCCAAGCGCTCGCCGACCTGGGCGAGCCGGTCCAGGTCGGCGGCCTCGACGAGGGGCAGGAAGCGGGGGCCGAGGAAGGACTGCTGGAAGGAGGGCCACAGGTCGGCGGCGCGGTCCTGGTACTCCTCGATGCCCGCGAGGACCGCGCGCAGGCTCACGAGGCCGGCGCGCGGATCGTCGTCGTCGACCGCGCTCGCCCAGGCGTTCTCCAGTCGGCCGCGCCGGGACAGACCGTTCCTCAGGGACCGCTGGGGCTCCACGCGTCACCCCCGGTCCCGCTCGGCGCGGGCGAGACGCCCGAACCGCTCCGCCTGGAAACGGTTGCCGGCCTTGCGGAACGCCTCCTCCGCGCGGCGGGCGAGCCTGGCGCGGTCGGCGCCGGACGGCATCAGGGCGCGCCCGCGGACGAGTTCACAGGCGTCGGCCCAGGAGTGGGCGGCGGCCAGGTGATCGCCCGCGGACTCGTGGACCTGCCCCAGTTCGGTGAGCAGGCCCAGGCGTAACGGGTCGGGGACGTGGTGGCGTTCGAGGCCCCTGCGCAGGACGGTCGCGGCGGCCGGGCCCTGCCCGGACGTCCTCAGCCGCCGCCCTTCCGCCAGCTCGGCCTCGCCCGGCTGCCGCACGACCGGCTTCTCCAGGACCACGTCCAGGGCGGCGATCACCTCCTCCGCGCTGCGGAAACGCTGCGCGGGCCGCAGTTCGAGCAGGCGCATCACGAGAGCGTCCAGGGCGGGCGGGACGAGGTTGTTGTGGACCGAGGGGCGTACGGGCGTCGCGCCCCGCTTCTGCTCCTGGAGCCAGTCGCCGTGCGCCGACTCGGGCAGCGCGGGCGGCGGTGTCAGATGCGCGTAGGCGTGGCGGCCGGTCAGGCCCTCGTACATCAGGAGCCCGAGCGAGTACAGGTCGGACTCGGGGACGCTGGAGCCGGCCGCGGTCTCCGGCGCCATGTACTGGAGGGTGCCGACCGTGCCCGGGACGTGGCCGAGCTCCAGCATCCGGGCGGCCAGGCCGAAGTCGATGAGGCGGACCCAGTTGTCGCTGCCCAGAAGGACGTTGTCGGGCTTGAGGTCGCGGTGCAGCAGCGGCGGGTCCAGCCGGTGCAGTCCGCGCAGGGCCACGCAGATCTGCCGCGCCCACTTGACCAGCAGGGGCGCCGGGACACGCCCCATCTCGGCGAACTGGCCGGCGAGGGTGGCCCCGGGCACGTACTCCATGGCGAGGAAGGCGCGGCCACCGAGTCCCTGGGCGAGGCCGCCGTCGTACACGTGCACGAGGTGGCGGCGGGCCTCGGCGTCCGCCATGGTGTCCATCGCCTCGGCGAGCAGCAGGACGTCCTGGAACAGCTCCGCGGCGTTCTCCTCGGTCAGGCCCGAGCGCCGGGAGAGCTTGAGGGCCACACTGCGCACCGGATGGCCGAGGATGTACTGGTCGGCGCGGAAGACCGCCCCGAAGCCGCCGCCTCCGATCCAGCCGCTCAGTGCGTAGCGGCCGTCGACCACCCGGCCCTCGAGCCCGCGCAGGTCGGACTCATCCGGTGCGGCCTGGTTCATCGTGGGCTTCCCCCTCTCCGCTCCCGCCGGACTTGGTCAACCCGCCCTCCACAGAGGACAGTTCCACCCCGCCCGCCGGTTCCGGCGACAGGAAGCGCACCCGCGTACGGGAACCGCTTCCGGTGTCGTCCCGGCCGGAGAACAGGGCGTCACGCACGCCCGGCGGCGGTGGAGGCACGAAGTCGACGACGATCCGGTCGCAGGCCTGGAACTCCTCCACCCGCTCCTCGGCCGCCGCGAGAACGGGGTTCTCGACCAGGTCGGAGAGCACCTTGGCCATGATGCGGCCGCCCTCGCGCCCGCCCGCCTCGGAGTTGAGGCGGTGGCCGAGCGCGCCCGCGTACTGCACCAGCTCCTCGGGGACGGTCAGCTCCTTCTCCCGCTTCTCGCGCCAGAAGGCCGCCTGCCGCTCCAGCACCTTGCGGCCGATGGCGGTCATCGCGTCACCGCCGAGCGGGCGGAAGACGATGACGCGGCGGACGCGGGCCAGGAACTCGGGGGTGAAGACGGGCGTGCCGTCCCGGCTGCGCTCGGACGCGAGCTTGGCGCGTACGGCTGCGGAGATCTCCTCGTCCGAACTGCCTTCGCCGAGGCGCGAGATGATCTCGTGCCCGGCGTTCGTGGTGAGAATGAAGATGGCGCGGTCGCCGTGCGCCTTGACGCCCCGCTGGTCGGTGATCCAGCCCTCGTCGAAGAGGTTGAGGAAGGGCCGCAGCACCTCGGGGTGCGCCTTCTCCGCCTCGTCGAGGAGGAACACGCAGTACGGGTCGCTGTTGAGCTCGTTGATGAGCCGCCCGCCGCGCTCGTGCCCCACGTAGCCCGGCGGCGAGCCGAGGATGCCGGACACGCTGTGCGGCTCCGTGAAGTTCTCCATCGGATATGTCTGCAGCCGCTTGGACGCCGAGTAGAGACCGGCGACCCGCTTGGCCAGCTCGGTCTTGCCGACGCCCGTCAGGCCCGCGAAGAGCAGCACCGACGCCGGCCCCGAACCGACCGCGGCCAAACCCGCCTTGATGCGCCGCAGCTCGTCCGCGACCACCCGGACCGCCTGGTCCTGCCCGACGACCTCCGCGCCGAGCGCCGTCGCGTAGTCGATCCGCTCACCGCCCGTGCCGGCGATCTGCTCGCGCGGCATCCCGGACAGCTCGGACACCACGTCGGCCACTTCGTCGAGCGTCACGGCGCTGCGTGCGTCGCCGTGCTGCCTGCGCGCGTAGTCGAGGTCCTCGCAGGCGCGGCGCAGGACCTTGACGGCGGACAGCGGCAGCCGCTGGTGCCGGACGAAGTCACCCGCGAGGACCACGGCCCTCGCCACCGCGTGGCGCTCGATCCGGATGCCGCTGAACTCCGTCTCCAGCGCGTCCGCCGCGAGGCGCACCATGGCCCGCGCCGCCTCCCGCTCCGGCTCCACCATGTCGATACGGCAGGTCAGCTCCTGGAGGACGTGGTCGGCGGCGACCAGATCCTCGTAGTCGTGCTCGGCGAGCACCCCGATGAGATGGATGCTGCGCTCCTTGAGCGCGCGGCGCAGCTCCAGCAGGTGGTCGGCGCCGTGCCGGCCGCGCAGCAGGGGACCCAGCCCGTCGACGCAGACGACCAGGTCGGTGCGGCCCGCGACCTGGCCGATCAGGGCCGTCAGCTGTTCGCCGCTGCTTTCCGCCGCGACGTCCTTGCAGTCGACACGCAGGAACCGCTTGCGGCGCAGAAACGGGATCTCGCCCGTGGCGGCCCGCCGGGCGAGCTCGCGCAGCAGCGTGGTGGTGCCGATCCCGGGCAGGCCCGTGATCAGTACGTGGTTGTTCTCCGTACGGTGCAGGGCCCGGCACAGCGGCTCGAAGTAGCCCTCGAGGTGGGCGGCCGGCCCGATGGCCCCGGTCCGCGCGAGCCAGGTGAGGTCTTCGGAGGGCGGCAGGAACGCGGGCAGCCGGAAAGGCACCTCGCGGGGCGCCGTCGAACGGGTCTCGCCGAGCACGTCGCGCACGCTCTCGCGCAGCCGCTCGATGTCGAGCCGCAGCGGTTCGGCGGCCAGCACGGAGGCGAGGCGCTGCGGCGGGCTGTCCAGGAGGGCCGCGAGCAGGTGCGGGGTGTCGATCTGCTCCGCGTCCCAGCGGGCGGCCGTCGTGCGCGCCGCGTGCAGCAGGTCCCGCAGGGACTCGCCGATCCCCTCGCGGTCGAGGCGCGGGGCGGTCCGGCTCCCCCGCTCGGTGATCCGGAACGCCTGGGTGATGATCTCCACGGCCTTCACCAGACCGACCTGGAGCGGCAGTTGCAGCCGGAAGAGGCGCTCGGCGGGCCCTTCCGTCTCCGCCAGGAGAGCCATCAGACAGTGCGGCGGCAGCAGCCGGTCGTAGCCGAGCTCGGCGGCCCGCTGGGCGGCCAGCTCCAGGACGGCCCAGGCGTCGTTCGTGAACTCCTCGGAGCGCAGCCGGCCCGACGCGTCGTCGTACAGCTCGGGCGGCTCGTCGGCGTGGACCCCGACCTGCCTGCGCAGCGCCTCGGCTGCCACGGGCAGATCGAGGAGCGGGGTCAGAAAGTCCCGCTCGTCGGCGGAGGGGGCGTCGAGCAGACAGGCCAGCAGCAGCTCCAGGCGGACCTCGGCGCCCACCGCGTCCCGTGCGCACCGGGACTCGAACTCCTCGAAGGCCGCGGCCAGCTCGGGGCTCACGTGGTCGCGCGCGCCGTCGAACGCGTAGCCGTTCCCGGGTGGGGCGTAGACGGCGACCGTCTCCAGGAGGTGATGCGGGGCCGCACCCTCGGCGAGCGCGCCCTCGAACGCGGGGAGCACCGCGGGGTCGCGGGCGTCGAGCGCCGCGTACAGGACGTCGCCGGGGCGCAAGCGCTCGGTGGCGCGCTCCGCGGCGGACAGCAGGACGGTGGCGGTGCGCTCGTCCCCGAGGGCGTCCGGATCGAGGAAGCCGCCCGTGAAGAGGCGCACGGGGCGGCCTTCGGGGCCGCCTAAGGGATGCTCGTCGGAGTCACCTTCGGGACCGTCTTCGGGGCCGCTCTCGGGACTGCCCGGACTCTTTGCGGAATCGTGCTGCATCTTCGCGCGCAGGCCACGGCTTCACGACGTTTCGGGCCTGCCTGCCCACCTCCCCCGTGCACCGGCCATGCTTCCACACGGAGTACGCGGGGTCCCTGGCTACGCAAAAGAGGGGACAACTCTTCGGCCGTAAAGCCGAGTTGATCCCCTCCCGCTACGACGCCGGGCCGGCGTCTACCGCGATACGAACGGCTGGTCCGTGCGGACGATCTCGCGACCGAGCGGCATCAGGGAGACCGGGATCAGCTTGAAGTTGGCGATGCCCAGGGGGATGCCGATGATCGTGATGCACTGCGCGACGCCCGTCACGATGTGGGCGAGAGCGAGCCACCAGCCGGCCAGGACCAGCCACAGCACGTTCCCGACGCAAGACGGGGCGCCCGCGTCCTGGCGCTCGATCGTCGTATAGCCGAACGGCCACAGCGCGTACACGCCGATCCTGAACGCCGCGATGCCGAACGGGATTCCGATGATCGTGATGCACAGGATCAGACCCGCGAGCAGGTAGCCGAGGAACAGCCAGAAGCCGCTCAGCACTAGCCAAATGATGTTGAGGATTGTCTTCACGGGTGACGACCTGCCATCTGCTCTAGCCGGGCGATGCGCTCCGCCATCGGCGGATGCGTGGAGAACATCTTGGACATGCCCTGCCCGGGACGGAAAGGGTTCGCAATCATCATGTGGCTTGCGGTCTCGATCCGCGGCTCCGGGGGGAGCGGCAACTGCTTGGTCCCCGCGTCGAGTTTGCGCAGGGCGCTCGCCAGGGCCAGCGGGTCGCCGGTGAGCTGGGCACCCGACGCGTCCGCCTCGTACTCCCTGGACCGGCTGATGGCGAGCTGGATGACCGTGGCCGCGATGGGGCCCAGGATCATGATCATCAGCATGCCGAGCAGACCGGGGCCGTCGTCGTCGTTCGAACGGCCGACGGGGATCAGCCAGGCGAAGTTGACCAGGAACATGATCACCGAGGCGAGGGCGCCGGCGACCGACGAGATCAGGATGTCGCGGTTGTAGACATGGCTCAGCTCGTGCCCGATGACGCCGCGCAGCTCACGCTCGTCGAGGATCCGGAGGATGCCCTCGGTGCAGCACACCGCGGCGTTGCGCGGATTGCGGCCCGTCGCGAACGCGTTGGGCGCTTCCGTCGGCGAGATGTACAGGCGGGGCATGGGCTGGCGGGCCTGCGTCGACAGCTCGCGGACCATCCGGTAGAGCGCGGGGGCCTCGAACTCACTCACGGGCCGCGCGCGCATCGCGCGCAGGGCCAGCTTGTCGCTGTTCCAGTACGCGTACGCGTTCGTCGCGAGGGCGATGCCGAGGCCCACGATCAGCCCCGTACGACCGAAGAAGCTGCCGATGACGATGATGAGGGCCGACAGCCCACCGAGGAGTACGGCGGTCTTCAGCCCGTTGTGCCGGCGGTGCACGGTACGCCCTCCATGTGGTGCGGCAGGGGAACCCTCTGCTCACTGGTGCTGGGTGCTTCCACGATCCAGTGGACCCTCCTGCACTGGTCAACGCCAGACGAGGAGGACGAGTTCCCTTGTGCGCACGGACACCCCTGGGCCGTACGGGTGGAGAGCCGCCCGCCGGCCGGGCGGTCAGCGCTGCTCGGGGAGCCCGGCGAGCGCGAGGGCCTCGGGGTCGGCCTTGAGCTCGCTGGTGCAGTGGGAGCAGCGGGTGGCGATCGCGGGAATCTGGCTGAAACAGCGCGGGCAGTCGCGCAGGGCGGCCTTGATGTCGACCGGCTTGCCGCGGTCGAGGCGGGCCTGGAACTTCATCATCGGGACGACGACGAGGAAGTAGAGCACCGCCGCCGTGATCACGAAGGCGATCGCCGCGGCGACGAACTTGCCGTACGGGAAGTCCGTGCCGTCGACCTTGAAGTGCGCCTCGCTGAAGTCACCGGTCGAGCGCGTGGCGAGGCCGATGAGCGGGGCGATGAACGCCGTGCTGAAGCCCGTGACGACCGCGGTGAAGGCGGAACCCACGGCGAGGCCGATCGCCATGGTCACGATGTTCCCGCGAAGGATGAAGTCCTTGAACCCGCTCAGCACGGCTGTGTCTCCCTGGTCTACGACGTCGAGGTCGCTACGAGGGTGCCTAGAAGAGGCCCGTCGATGCAAAACGGAGAACCATTTGAGGTGCACCCGACAGGACGACCCCGATGACGGCGGTGAGGCCGATCGCCGCGGTGAGCGGCGCCGGAATCCGCTGTACCGCCCGCTCGCCCTCGGCGGAGCGGAACAGGGTCGCCGTCCACTGAAGGTAGTAGTAGAGGGCGATCACGACGTTGACGGCCATGACGACGGCGAGCCAGCCGAGGCCCGCGTCGACGGCCGCCGAGAAGACGGTGACCTTCGCGAAGAGGCCGATGATGCCCGGCGGCAGGCCCGCGAGGCAGAGCAGGAAGAAGCCGAGGACCAGGGCGGCCAGGGGCCGGGACCGGTACAGGCCTCGGTAGTCGCTGATGCGGTTCAGGGGCTTCGTACGGGCCACGAGGGCGGCCACGGCGAAGGCGCCGAGGTTCACGGCGGCGTACATGAGGGCGTACGCGACGGTGGAGCCGATGGCCTTGTCGGCGTCCTTGGAGTAGGCGGCCGCGGCGATCGGGACGAGGAGGTAGCCGGCCTGGCCCACCGAGGACCAGGCGAGCAGCCGTACCGCGCTGTACGCGCGCGTGGCCTGCTGGCGCAGGGCCGCCACGTTGCCCACGGTCATGGTGAGCGCGGCGAGCGCGGCCAGCGCCGGGCCCCACACGTCGGCGTAGGACGGGAAGGCGACGACGGTGACGAGGATGATCCCGGAGAAGCCGACCGCCTTGCCGATCACCGACAAGTAGGCGGCGATCGGCAGCGGGGCCCCTACGTAGGTGTCGGGCACCCAGAAGTGGAAGGGGGCCGCGGCGGTCTTGAAGGCGAAACCGACCAGGGTGAGGGCGACGCCCGCCTGGGCCAGGGTGTGGAACTGCCCGTCGACGTGCGTCAGGGCGGTGGCGATCCGCGTGAGGTGCAGGGTGCCTGTCGTCGCGTAGACGAAGCTCACGCCCAGAAGGGTGACCGCGGTCGCCGTGACCGAGGACAGGAAGAACTTCAGGGCCGCTTCCGAGGAGCGCCGGTCGTCGCGCTTGATGCCGACGAGGGCGAACGCCGGCAGGGACGCCACTTCCAGGGCGACGACCAGGGTGGCCAGGTCGCGCGACGCGGGCAGCAGCGCGGCTCCCGCGGCGGAGGACAGGAGCAGGAACCAGAACTCTCCCTCGGGGAGCGCTTTGGTTGTGCTCTTCGCGTCCTTGATGCCGGTGATGGACAGCAGCGCGGTCAGCAGGGCGCCGGCCAGCACGAGGAACTGGATGACGAGCGTGAAGTGGTCGGCCGTGTAGCTGCACGCGGCCTGCTCGCCCTTGAGCGTCTTGAGGCAGAAGGTCGAGCGGTCGCCGTCCAGAAGGGGCAGCAGCGCGAGCGCGGCGGCCGCCAGGCCCGCGACGGAGACCCAGCCCAGCAGCGCCTTCCCGCGCTCGCCGAGGAACAGGTCCGCGACGAGCACCACGAGGGCGACGACCGCCGTGATGGTGGGCGGCGCGATCGCGAGCCAGTCGACGGACTGGACGAGGGACGCCACGGACGGCGCGGCGGCGGCGGTCACTGGATGCCTCCTGCGAGGAGCTTCTGCACGGCCGGGTCGGTGAGGCCGATCAGGGCCGCGGGCCAGAGCCCGCCGACGACGGTGAGGGCGACGAGCGGGGTCCAGGCGGCGAACTCGTAGCCCCGGACGTCGGCGAGCTTCGGCGCCTCGGCCTCGTGCGGGCCCATGCAGACCCGGCGGACGACGGCGAGCATGTACGCGGCGGTGAGCAGCGTGCCGAACGCGGCGATCGACATGAACGTGAGGAACGCGGGGCGGCTCAGGTCCGCGGCCGGCTTGAACGCGCCGAACAGGGCGAGCATCTCGCCCCAGAACCCGGCGAGGCCCGGCAGCCCGAGGGAGGCGACGGCGGCGAAGGCGAGGAGCCCGCCGAGGCGGGGCGCCTTGCCGTAGAGCGCCATGCCGTCGCCGAGGGGCGCGGCGGAGCCGGTCCTGGGCAGGTGGCGGTCGGGCGACGACAGCGTGTCGAGGTCCGTGCTGCCCGTGCGGTCCTTGAGGGCGCCGACGAGGAAGAACAGCAGGCCGGTGATCAGGCCGTGGGCGATGTTCGCGAAGAGCGCGCCGTTGACGCCGGTCGGCGACATCGTCGAGATGCCGAGCAGGACGAAGCCCATGTGCCCGACGGACGAGTACGCGATGAGGCGCTTGAGGTCGCCCTTGGCGCCGGGCCGCGCGAGGGCGAGGCAGGCCAGGGACCCGTAGATGATCCCGACGACGGCGAACGCGGCGAGGTACGGCGCGAAGGTGTGCATGCCGTCGGGCGTGATCGGCAGCAGGATCCGGACGAATCCGTACGTGCCCATCTTGAGCAGCACGCCGGCGAGGAGGACCGAGCCGACGGTGGGCGCGGCGGTGTGGGCGTCGGGCAGCCAGCTGTGGAGCGGCCACATCGGCGTCTTGACCGCGAGCCCGATCCCGATCGCCAGAACCGCGGTGACCTGCACGGACGTGCTCAGGCCCCGGCCGTTGTCAGAGGCGAGTGCCACCATGTCGAAGGTGCCGGACTTGAGTCCGATGAGGAGGATGCCGAGCAGCATCACGACGGAGCCGAGGAGCGTGAAGAGGATGAACTTCCAGGCGGCCGCGGCCCGTTGCTCACCGCCCCAGCGGGCGATGAGGAAGTACATCGGGATGAGGACCATCTCGAAGGCGAGGAAGAAGAGCAGCAGATCGAGCACGGCGAAGGTCGCGAGGGTGCCGGACTCGAGCAGGAGGATCAGCGCGACGAACGCCTTGGGGGACGGGCCCTTCGGCATTTTGAAGTAGCTGTACAGCGCGCACAGGAAGGTCAGCAGCGCGGTCAGGACCAGGAGGGGGAGCGAGATGCCGTCGATGCCGAGGTGGATGCGCACGTCGAGTGCCGGGATCCAGCTGATGTCGGTCGTGGCCTGCATCTTCGACGGGTGGTCATGGTCGAAGCCGAGCGCGAGGACGATCGCGGCGACGAGGATCACGCCGGTCACGGTCACGCCGTGGCGGAGCACGGCCTGGTCCGGGGACTTCCCCTTCAGCCCGGGCGGGGCCGGGAGAAGAGCGGCGGCGGCGCCGACGAGCGGGCCGACGACGATCAGTGCGAGAAGGAACTGCATCACGGATTCGCTGATATCGATCACGGCTGCTCACGCTCCGGCGGTGGCGACGAGGACGACGGCGATCGCCAGGACGACGGTCCCTGCGAGCAGGGCGCTGAGATAGGTCTGCACGTTGCCGGTCTGGGCACGGCGGACGGCCCGGCCCAGCCAGTCGGGTACGGCGGCGGCGCCGCGCACATAGGTCTCGACGACCTCGCGGTCGAGGAAGCGGACCAGTGAGGCCGCGGCCGTGACCGGGCGGACGAACAGGACCGCGTAGACGGCGTCCAGGTGGAAGCCGGTGGCCGCGTGGCGGTGCAGCGGGCCCAGCAGGAGACGGCCCGGGTCCGCCGGATCGGGGGCGTAGGCGACGTCCCCGTACGCGGCCGCGTGGGTCGCGATGGCCTCGGCCTCCACGACGCCGCCGTCCGCTTCGGGGTGGGCGGCCACGGCGCCGAGCGGGGCGCCCGCGGCGAGGGCCGTGGTGTGGCGCCAGGCCGCGTAGGTGACGAGCCCGCCGACGAGGGCGACGCCCGTGCCGAGGACGGAGGTCGTGAGGGTCGGGGCCAGCGAACGGCCGTCGAACCAGTCGGGTACGACGCCGACGGTGAGACCGAAGGCGAGCGAGGGGATCGCCAGGACCCACAGGACGGCGTTCATCACCACGGGCTGCTTGCCGTGGTCGGGGGCCTCGGCGCCGTGGCCCCGGAAGGCCAGGAGCCAAAGGCGCGTGGCGTACGCGGCGGTGAGCAGGGCGGTGAGAAGGCCGGACACGAGGACGATCCAGCCCGCCGAGGACGGGATCGCCTCGGCGTGGCCGGTGGCCGCGTGCTCGGCGGAGCCGAGGACGGCCTCCTTGGAGAAGAAGCCGCTGAACGGGGGGATCGCGGCGAGCGCGAGGAGCGCCACGGTCATCGTCCAGTAGGCGTCGGGGACGCGGTCGCGCAGGCCCTTCATACGGGACATGGCGGCGAGCGAGTTGGTGCCGGCGGCGTGGATGACCACACCCGCCCCGAGGAACAGCAGCGCCTTGAAGGCACCGTGCGACAGGAGGTGGAAGACGGCGGCGCCGCGGTCGCCGACGGCGAGGGCACCGGTCATGTAGCCGAGCTGTCCGATCGTCGAGTACGCGAGGACACGCTTGATGTCGTCCTGCGCGAGGGCGGCGAGCGCCGAGCCGGTCATCGTGACGGCGGCCATGACGGCGAGGACGACCAGGGCGGCGCCGGAGGCGGCGAAGACGGGGAGGAGCCGGGCGACGAAGTAGACACCGGCGGCGACCATCGTCGCGGCGTGGATCAGCGCGGAGACCGGCGTGGGGCCGGCCATCGCGTCGGGCAGCCAGGTGTGCAGCGGGAACTGTGCGGACTTGCCCGCCACTCCCGCGAGGAGCAGCAGCGCGATCAGCGTGGGGTGGTCGAGGCCGCCGCTCGCGACGGCGCCGAGGACCGTCGTGATGCGGAAGGACCCGGCGTCCACGGCGAGCGCGAACAGGCCGATCAGGAAGGGGACGTCGCCGAGCTTCGTGACCAGGAACGCCTTGAGGGACGCGGCGCGCGCCTGCGGTGTCTCCCAGTAGTGGCCGACGAGGAAGTACGAGCAGATGCCCATGACTTCCCAGCCGACGAGCAGCACCATCAGGTCGCCCGAGTAGACGACGAGAAGCATCGCGGAGGTGAAGAGGGAGACGAGCGCGGCGTACGACGGGTAGCGGGGGTCGTCGCGCAGGTAGGCCGTCGAGTAGATCTGCACGCACGACGCGACGACGCAGACCAGGACGGCGACGAGCGCGGCGAAACCGTCGATGTACAGGGCGAGCTCGATGGGGACCGAGCCCGTCGGGGTGAGTTCGGTGGCCGCGTCGATGCTCCCGCCGCCGCCCTGGCGCACGGCGACGAGGACGGTGAGGGCGAGCGCCGCGAGGGTCGGCAGCACGGCGAGGGGCCGTACGAAGCCGGGCGCGGTGCGGCCCAGGAGCAGTCCCGCCGCGGCGGCGAGGAACGGCAGAAGGGGGACAAGTACGGCGAGGGTCGTGGTGGTCACGCGGTGGCCTCGGCCTTCTCGTCCGGGACGGCCTCGGCGCCGGCGTCCGGTGCGGAGCCGTCGGGGGTGGAGCCGTCGGGTCCGCCGTCGTCCGGGGACTCGGCGGTGTCACGGAGCTTGTCGATGTCGGAGGTGCCGCGACCGCGGTACACGGCGAGCACGATCGCGAGCCCGATGCCGATCTCGGCCGCGGCGATGGCGATGGTGAACAGGGTCAGCGCCTGGCCGGAGTGGAGCGTGTCGCGGGCCGCCTTGCTGAGCCAGACGTCGAAGGCGACGAGGTTGAGGTTGACGGCGTTGAGCATCAGCTCGACGGACATCAGGACCAGGATCGCGTTGCGGCGGGCCAGCACTCCGTACAGGCCCGTGCAGAAGAGCAGCGAGGAAAGGACGGCGGGGTAGGCGAGGTGCATCAGCGGTTCCCCTCCCGGACCTTGGTGTTCGTGCCCTGTGCCCCGGTGTCCGTGTCCTGTGCCCCGGTGTCCGTGTCCTGTGCCCCGGTGGCCCTGCGGGACAGGACGATCGCGCCGACGAGAGCCGCGAGCAGCAGCACCGAGAGGGCCTCGAAGGGCAGCACCCAGTGCTGGAAGAGGATCGATCCGGTCACCGCGGTGGTGCCCTGGGGCGCGCCGTCGAGGTCGACCCAGGTGGCGCGGAAGGCGTCCACGACGACCCAGACGAGGGCGGCGGCCGCGGCGACGGCGACCGTCAGCGCGGCCCACCGGTTGCCCGAGTCGGCGTCCGGGGAGCGGCCGATGGGCGCCCTCGTGAGCATCAGTCCGAACAGGAGGAGGACGACGACGGAGCCCACGTAGATGAGGACCTGCACCCAGGCGATGAACTCGGCGGTGAGCAGCAGGTACTCGACGGCGAGGCCGCCGAGGGCGACGACCAGCCACAGGGCCGCGTGCACCAGCTGCCTGGTGGTGACGGTGACGACCGCGGCGCCGAAGGTGACCAGGCCGACGAGGAGGAACGCGATCTCGACGCCGGTCGGCGAGAGGAATCCGTGGGTCTGTGTGACCGCGTCGACGGCCGCTGCGACGGGGGTCATGCGGGTCCCTCCTCTCCGGGTGCGGGTTCGCCGGGGGTGGCTTCCTCCGCGGCGGCGGCCAGCTTGTCGGCGGCCTTGCGGGCGGCGGCGAGTTCCTTGGGTTCCTCGGCCGCCGGGTCGAGCGCGGGAGGGGCCGGGACCGTCCACATCCACTCGCGGAGCCGGTCGCGCTCGTGGGTGAGTTCGTGGATGTCCGTCTCCGCGTACTCGAACTCCGGGGACCAGAAAAGCGCGTCGAAAGGACACACCTCGATGCAGATACCGCAGTACATGCACAGGGCGAAGTCGATGGCGAAGCGGTCGAGGACGTTGCGGCTGCGCTCGCGGCCGCCCTCGACGGCGGCCGGCACCGTCTCCTTGTGGGAGTCGATGTAGATGCACCAGTCGGGGCACTCGCGGGCGCACAGCATGCAGACCGTGCAGTTCTCCTCGAACAGTCCGATGACGCCACGGGTGCGCGGCGGCAGTTCGGGCTGGACGTCCGGGTACTGCGCGGTGACGGTCTTACGCGTCATCGTGCGGAGGGTGACGGCAAGGCCCTTGGCGAGCCCTGCGCCGGGGATGCGGGGCCGGGCGGGCGGGAGTGACTCGGTCACTGGTTGATCGCCACCTTCACGATTCCGGTGAGCGCGATCTGCGCGAGTGCGAGCGGGACGAGGAGGGTCCAGGAGAGCTTCTGGAGCTGGTCCTCACGAAGACGGGGGTAGGTGACGCGCAGCCAGATCACGATGAACGCGAGGACGGCGGTCTTCAGCAGCGTCCAGACCCAGCCGAGGCCGTCGGCGCCCCACGGCCCGTGCCAGCCGCCCAGGAACAGGACGGTGGTGAGGCCGCACAGGACGACGATCCCGGCGTACTCGGCGAGCAGGAACAGGGCGAAGCGCAGGCCCGTGTACTCGGTGTACGCGCCGAAGATGATCTCGGAGTCGGCGACCGGCATGTCGAAGGGCGGGCGCTGGAGTTCGGCGAGGCCCGCCACGAAGAAGACGAGGGCGCCGACGATCTGCCACGGCACCCACCACCACGCGAACGCGTCGATGATGCCGGGCAGCGAGACGGTGCCGGCGGCCATCGCGACCGAGGCGGCGGCGAGCAGCATCGGCAGTTCGTAGGCGAGGAGCTGCGCGGCGGTGCGCAGGCCGCCCAGGAGGGAGAACTTGTTGGCCGACGCCCAGCCCGCCATGAGCGAGCCGAGCACTCCGACGCCCATGACGGCGAGGACGAAAAAGATGCCGGCGTCGACGACCTGGCCGACCGCGCCCTCGCTCGGGCCGATGGGGATGGCGAGCAGGACGAGCAGGTACGGCAGGAGCGCGACGGCGGGCGCGAGCTGGAAGACGCGGCGGTCCGCGTCGGCGGGGACGACGTCTTCCTTCTGCGCGAACTTCACGCCGTCGGCGACGAGCTGGGCCCACCCGTGGAAGCCGCCCGCGTACATGGGGCCGAGGCGGCCCTGCATGTGCGCCATCACCTTGTGCTCGGTCTGGCCGACGACCAGGGGCAGGACGAGGAAGGCGACGAAGACGACGATGAGCCGCAGAGCGACGTCGAGAACGTCGTTCACTCCGTTCCTCCTGAGGGGGTGTCGGGGGCTTCGGGGGTGGCGTCCGGACCTTCGGCGGCGTCCGGGGTTCCGGAAGTGCCCGGGGCTCCGGGGGCATCCGGGGCTCCCGAAGTGCCCGGGGTACCCGGGGCTTCGGAGGCATCCGGCGCGTCCGAGGCTCCCGAAGTGCCCGGGGCATCCGGGGCTCCCGAAGTGTCCGGCGCGTCCGAGGCATCGGAGGCACCCGGAGCTTCGGAGGTACCCGGAGCGGCCGGGGCACCCGGCGTCCCGGAAGTGGCCGAGGCCTCGGAAGCGTCCGGGGCTTGCGGTGTTTCAGGCGTGGGCTGCTCCGACGCGGCCGGCTTCGGCGTGGGCTGCTCCGGCGCGGCCGGCTTCGGCGTGGGCTGCTCCGGCGCGGCCGGCGTCGGCTCGTCGAAGGCCGGGCGGGCGTGGTGCCAGGGCGCGTCGCCGGTGGCACCGGACTTGCCCGCGGCGTCCGGCTTCGGCGCCGCGGGAGTCCGAGGTGCCGCAGGACTCCCAGGCGCCGCAGGACTCTCAGGCGCCGCAGGACTCTCCGCGGTTGCCGGGGCCTCAGGAGTCGCCGGTGTCTGCGAAGCCGACCCCTGCGACGCGCTGCGCGAGCGCCTCGGCGGTGCGGCGGCCGCCGCATCCGTGCCGGCCGGGGCGGCCTGACTCGCCGACCCTTCCCCCGCCGTGCGCGTGCGCCGCACCGGACGGTCGCCCGCCGCGCGGCCCGCGCCACGGGCCGGGCGGGCCGGGGCGGGCGGGAGCTGGCCCTTCAGCGGGCCCCACTCGTTCGGGTCCGGAACGCCCGGCGGCAGCATCTGACGCCGCTTCGGCCCGCCGTGCCCCGCACCCGCCGCGGACTCCCCCGGCTCCTTGGCCCCCGGCCACGCCTTCACGACCCGAGCCGCGAGCACGAAGTCCTTGCGCAGGGGGTGGCCCTCGAAGCCCTCGGGGAGGAGGAGCGGCACCAGATGCGGGTGGCCCTCGAAGCGGACCCCGAACATCTCGTGCGTCTCGCGCTCGTGCCAGGCCGCGCCCGCGTACACGTCGACCGCGGTGGCCAGGACGGGGGCGTCGTGCGGCACGGTGGTGCGCAGGAGCAGCCGGCGTACGGGAGACAGGGCCACGACGTGCGCGCAGACGCGGAAACCGGTGTCGGGCTCGTCGACCGCGCTCAGCCAGTCGAAGTAGGTGCAGCCCAGCGTGGTGCGGGCCGTTTCGAGGGCGGCGATCCACGTGGCCGCGGAAACGTCGACGGTGAGGACCTCGTACGACTCCTCGGCCGTGGCCTCCGGGCCGAAGAGCTCCTCGACGGGTCGGGGCAGCCAGCCGGTCACCGCTCGCCCTCCCCGGAGTCGTCGCCCTTCGGGACCGGCGGCTTCACGAGGCCGCTGCTGAGCGCGGCCGCCGACGGCCGTCCCGCCGCCGCGTCGGCGCCGTAGCGCTCGCCGAGCGACTCGCGCGCGATCTTCTCCTGAAGCTTGAGGATGCCCTGGAGCAGCGCCTCCGGCCGGGGCGGGCACCCGGGCACGTACACATCGACCGGAATGATCTGGTCCACGCCCTTGGTGACCGAGTACGAGTCCCAGTACGGGCCGCCGCAGTTGGAGCAGGCGCCGAACGAGATGACGTACTTGGGCTCGGGCATCTGCTCGTACAGGCGCTTCACGGCCGGGGCCATCTTGTCCGTGACCGTGCCGGAGACGACCATCAGGTCGGCCTGGCGCGGGCCCGGCGCGAAGGGGATGACGCCGAGGCGGATGAAGTCGTGCCGCGCCATGGACGCCGCGATGAACTCGATGGCGCAGCAGGCCAGGCCGAAGTTGAAGACCCAGAGCGAGTAGCGGCGGCCCCAGTTGAGGACCACCTTCATCGGCTCGGGGGCCAGGCGGGACAGCACACCCAGCTTCTTCGGGCTGACGGGCTCCGGCAGGAGCACGGGCTCCGAGGGGGTCACGTCCATGTGAGGACGCCCTTCTTGTATGCGTACAGCAGGCCCACGGCGAGGAAGCCGAGGAAGATGAACATCTCCACGAGCGTCGCCGCGCCGAACTGCGGATCGGCGAAGACGGTCGCCCACGGGAACAGGAAGATCGAGTCGACGGCGAAGATGACGTAGAGGAACGCGTAGACGTAGTAGCGGACCTGGGTGTGGGCCCAGCCTTCGCCGACGGGGTCGACACCGCACTCGTACGTCAGGAGTTTCTCGGGGGTCGGCACGACCGGCCGCAGCAGCCGTCCCGCGCCGAAGGCGACGGCCACGAACAGGACGCCCACGGCGGCGAGCACGCCGACGACGGAGTACGTCTGGAAGTAGCCCGCGGCGACCATGGTCGGTTCCGGCACGTCCGCCCCTCGCTCCGTGGTGTTCGACGATCTGTACGCACGGGAGTCTAGGGCCTGTTAAAGAGACGGTAAGCAGGCGTCCAGGGTTGAGGTGGGGTTATCCCCCGTCGGGTCCGGCAGCCCGCCTCATGGCGCCCCGGCGCGCGGCCGGGCACGCTGTCGCGTATGACCGCTCGCATCGTCACCACAGAGCCGGACGTGGACCGTCCGCCGGCCCCGCGCTTCGCCTTCGACCGGCACACCTGGAAGGAGATCGCGTTTCTCCTCAGCAATCTGCCGGTCGCCGTGCTCGGCTTCGTCTATGTCGTGACGATGCTGGCCACCGGCGTCGGCCTGGCCGTGACGGTGATCGGTCTGCCCGTGCTCGCGGCCGGCCTGCTCGGCGCACGTCAGCTCGGGAAGGCGGAGCGGGGGCGGGCCCGCGCGCTGCTCGGGCTGCGCATCGAGGAGCCGAGCCCGCTGCCGCGCGGGCGCGACGAGGGCTTCTTCGGCCGGCTGTGGTCCGGCCTGAAGGACCCGGTGGGCTGGCGGACGGTGCTCTACGAGTTCATACGGCTGCCGTGGGGTGTGCTCACGTTCGCCATCACGCTGACCGGGCTCTTCGTGCTGTGGCCGGTCCTCCCGTTCATCGTGCGGGGCCTGGCCAACGCGGACCGGGCGATGGCGCGGGCACTCCTGTCACCGTCGGACGAGCTGGAGCGGCGGATCGCCGAGCTGGAGTCGGACCGCGGCGTCGTCGTCGACACGGCCGCCGCCGACCTGCGGCGCATCGAGCGCGACCTGCACGACGGCGCACAGGCCCGCCTGGTCAACCTCGCGATGGGGCTCGGCCTCGCGAAGGAGAAACTCCTCGAGGACCCGGACGCCGCTGCCGCCATGGTCGACGAGGCGCACGGCGAGGTGAAGCTGGCGCTTCAGGAGCTGCGCGATCTGGCCCGTGGCATCCATCCGGCGGTCCTGACCGACCGGGGCCTGGACGCGGCCCTGTCCTCCGTGGCCTCGCGCTGCACGGTCCCGGTGAAGGTCACGGCGGACCTGCCTCAGCGGCCCGCCGCGGCGATCGAGGGCATCGCGTACTTCACGGTGTCCGAGCTGCTGCAGAACGTCAGCAAGCACAGCGGGGCGCGGTCGGCGTCGGTGGACGTGTGGCGCTCCGCGGACCGGTTGCTGATCCAGGTGCGGGACGACGGGCGCGGCGGCGCGAGCCTCGACAAGGGCACGGGCATGTCGGGCCTCGCGGACCGGCTCGGCGCGGTGGACGGCCTGTTCGTCGTGGACTCGCCCGAGGGCGGTCCGACGACGGTGACCGCGGAGCTGCCCTGGCGCGACCGCACACCCGCGTGAGCGCACGGCTGCGGCCGGCGGGGTAGGGAAAACCCCCGGTCCAAGACGCCGACCCGCTCCATGGCCGCGAGGCGTCGCCGCGAGGAGTCTGGACGTACCAGGCGGACGAGCAGAACGGACGGACCCCACCGATGACCACGCCCACGCAGCACGGACACGGATACGGCTACCGCGACGACGCGGTGGCCGGGGAACGGCGCCACCGTCTCCCGGCCGGGCTGCGCGCGCCGTTCGAGGCCCGTACGTTCCGCGAGCTCGGCTATCTGCTCCTGAGCCTCCCGCTCAGCGTCATCACGTTCGTGTACGCGGTGACGATGGTGTCGCTCGGCGCCGGCCTGCTGATCACGTTCCTCGGCATCCCGGTGCTGGCCGCCGGCCTCGCCGGGGCGCGCGGGTTCGCCGCGATGGAGCGGGGCAGGGCGCGCGCGCTCCTCGGTGTCGACGTCGGCACGCCGGGCCCCCTGCGTCCCCGCACCCACGGCCCGATGGCGTGGGTGGGCGCCCTCCTCAAGAGCGGCGAGTCCTGGCGCAACCTGCTGTACACGGTCGTGCACTTCCCGTGGGCGGTCTTCGCCTTCAACGTCGCGCTGGTCTTCTGGACGGTGGGCTGGTCCCTGCTCACGTATCCGCTGTGGCAGTGGGTCCTGCCCATGTACGCCGGCCAGGGCGGGATCCAGCTCTACGGCGACGGCGCGCACAACGTCTACCTCGACAACCCCTTCGAGATCACCGTCACCGCGGCGGTCGGCCTGCTGATCACGCTCGCGACGCCGTGGATCATCAGGGCGCTGGCCTCCGTGGACCGGGCGCTGGTGAGCGGGCTGCTCAGCCCGTCACGGCTCGCCACGCGCGTCGTGGAACTGGAGTCGGACCGCGGCGTCGTCGTCGACACGGCCGCCGCCGACCTGCGGCGCATCGAGCGCGACCTGCACGACGGCGCACAGGCCCGCCTGGTCAACCTCGCGATGGACCTGGGGCTCGCCAAGGAGAAGCTGACGCAGGACCCGCAGGAGGCGGCGCGCATGGTGGAAGAGGCGCACGGCGAGGTGAAGACGGCACTCCAGGAGCTGCGCGATCTGGCCCGCGGCATCCACCCGGCCATCCTGACCGACCGCGGCCTGGACGCGGCCCTGTCCTCCGTGGCCTCCCGCTGCACGGTCCCGGTGCAGGTCGAGGTCGACCTGCCCGCGCGGCCCGCGCCGGCCATCGAGGGCATCGCCTACTTCACGGTCGGCGAGCTCCTGCAGAACGTCAGCAAGCACAGCCGGGCGACCCGCGCCACGGTCGACGTGTGGCGGGTCGAGAACCGGCTGATGCTCCAGGTGACGGACAACGGCGTGGGCGGCGCCGACGCCTCCACCGGCTCCGGCCTCGCCGGGCTCGCCGAGCGGCTCGACGCCGTCGACGGGATCCTCCTGGTGGACTCGCCGACGGCGGGCCCGACCCGGATCACGGCGGAACTGCCGTGGCGGCGCGCCTGAGGACCGGCTCCCGCGTGTGCGGTGCACCCCTTCGCGGGGTGCACCGCACACGCGCGTCCTCCCTCTTCCCGGCCAATCCCGGCGCCACGGCCCAGGAGCGTCCGGATGCTGGGATGCTGATGACTGTCGAACGGGTGGGACGGGCTGTGGGGGGCCGAGAAACGTGGAGGACAGAGTGCGCGTGGTCATCGCCGAGGATTCAGTGCTGCTCAGGGAGGGCCTGACCCGGTTGCTGACCGACCGTGGGCACGACGTGGTGGCGGGCGTGGGCGACGGGGACGCCCTGGTCAAGACCATCACCGACCTGGCCGCGCAGGACGCGCTGCCGGACGTCGTGGTCGCCGACGTGCGGATGCCGCCGACCCACACGGACGAGGGCGTGCGCGCCGCGGTCCTGCTGCGCAAGCAGCACCCGGGGCTCGGGGTGCTGGTCCTTTCGCAGTACGTGGAGGAGCGGTACGCGACCGAACTGCTCGCCGGTTCCAGCCGCGGTGTGGGCTATCTGCTCAAGGACCGGGTGGCCGAGGTGCGCGAGTTCGTGGACGCGGTCGTGCGAGTGGCGCAGGGCGGTACGGCGCTCGACCCCGAGGTGGTGGCCCAGCTCCTGGGGCGCAGCCGCAAGCAGGACGTGCTGGCGGGGCTGACCCCGCGTGAGCGCGAGGTGCTCGGCCTGATGGCCGAGGGGCGGACGAACTCGGCGATCGCGCGTCAACTGGTCGTGAGCGACGGCGCGGTGGAGAAGCACGTCAGCAACATCTTCCTGAAGCTGGGACTGTCCCCGAGTGACGGGGATCACCGGCGTGTTCTTGCGGTGCTCACCTACCTGAACTCGTAACGACCTGACACCCTGTCAGATATGGCGGGAATCGGTCGGTGGACTCCAGGACACTCCGGCCGACTTCAGGGCCGGCCGCAGGGTCGATTGCAGAGCGACCCCGACTCGACCCCGAGGTCGACTCAGGGGTCGGCTCCGGGGTCGGCTCCGGGGTCGGCTCCGGGGTCGGCTCCGGGGTCGGCTCCGGGGTCGACTCTGAACCGGTCCTAGCACCAAAGGATGAGTGGGCGCGTCTTCGAACATGGGGTCATGGGGGTGGGTAAATCATGGCAAACAAGGTCATTGAGGTGTCTCATTGTCGCGTCCACCATGCGAACCATCCAGGGAAGGCGACCCTTACCGACGTAGGGTGGGCCATGGAGAGGCCGGTCGGCCGGCCACTCCCGCAGAGCCGCCTCGAGGGAGGTCCAGTTCAGTGACCAGCCAGGTCAGTAGCCCGGCCGAGCAGGCCGATGACGCAGTGGTCTCAGAGCAGCGCAGACACGCGAACGACAAGGACGTACGGCGTCTGGAGCGGGTGATCATCCGGTTTGCGGGTGACTCGGGCGACGGTATGCAGCTGACGGGTGACCGGTTCACTTCGGAGAC